>NZ_JAKCNS010000176.1 GCF_021440345.1 Kluyvera intermedia | reverse complement strand
CTTCCCTTTTTCATAAAAAAAATCTAACATCGATAGTAGCGCTAACTGATAATCCTGAAATTCGGATTTTGTTGTCGTAAAATCATTTGCACAAAAAGAATGTGGGCCACCGCCCTCATGCTTTATTTTTGTTAACAATGAATAATTCTTCTTTGCAGAAACAGATCTAACATTAAAATAATGACATATATCTCGTTCTGGCGTTGCTAACCCTTTTATATATGTAAACCATGGAACCATAAAAGTTGCCATATTTAAATCAGAGTTAGTTCTGAATTTATTCACTAAAAAACCAGCAATATTTTCCTCATAATTTTGCCAAATAAAATCGAAAACACTTTTCCTTAGCGGTACATAGGTATGAACCAATGGTATATCTATACTCAACGAGAAATCATTATTAATTATCTCCCGAACATTCATTGATGCACTCAACGTTGGTGTGACAATACCTTTTCCATGCATTCTCACCAAACTTTTTCTCGATAAAAAAATAGAGGCTAGGCCATTTCCCTTGAAAAAATGTCCAGCCGGAAGAGGTCTGGCGACAAATACATCATCATTAAAATAAATAAAATGCTCAGCTAAGCTTGGAATATTATGCAGATGCGCTTCAATAACATGTGAGTT
>NZ_JAKCNS010000175.1 GCF_021440345.1 Kluyvera intermedia | reverse complement strand
TTTCTTTTATTGTCATCTTACAGGAGGAAATCATTATGACTAATAAAACGATCCTCAACGTCCTTAAAAGAGTCGGGCAAGTAGTATCACATCTCGCAACACTACGTAAAACCTATTTGGTTATAGGTACAGTAGGAACCTTTATTATCAAGATGCTTGATGATGAAGATGTTGCAGCAGAACACGCTGATGCTTTTGAACACTTAATTGATGGTGTAGAAAACGTAGTTTGTACAATTCTGGATTGTAATTAATTTTATAATCCCTTTGTTTAATTCCGTAAATTAATAGCCGTCCTTGTGGCGGCTTTTTTCATCAAGGATTTTTATATGATAACAATAAACCCAAAAGTATTATCTTTCTTTTATACACCACAGGTGTTAAACAGTCTTAATAGTAGACTCAAAATAATTAAAGTATCCGGCACGATTTCTACTGATGAACAGAAGTGGAAGTGTAATGTGTGCAATAAAGAGATACATCAAATAGTTGAAAACATGCCTTTAATCCACTGTAGATGTGAGTATGAGGACTGGACTTTTAAACATCAGTCACTATACATTCAGTCCATTCATGATAATACAGGAACGATTGTAGCCTATAAGGTAGGCATTACATCAATGCCGGGTAACGTCAGAAAGAATTACACTGATAGTTTCAGTATATACAATCACAAGATATTCTTAGAAGTTCGTATGGATTATGACTTAGCAGCAGCTATAGAGACGCGTGTAAAACGTGAATTACCAGTAGGCTATATCAGCAAGCAAGAAATGAAAGACGGCTTCACTGAAACCGTCAGTATTGAATATTTGGATAGTATGATATCGATTTATGAAGAAATGATTTCTACTACTCATCATCCTTTTTTACGGGTGATGTAAACTATCTTTGTCGAAAATCTCATCGTATGAGAATGAAGTAAGCTGTATAATCGTTGCACTTATTTTTAAATAGTTAGTGTTGATGTTCATTGTAAGCTCATCACTTACTGGGGTGTTATTATTTTGTACGTGTTCTAAAACCAGTTGACTGTTTTTCATTAATTCTATCAATTCTTTTTCAAGTGATGATAGATATAGATGTGCATTATTAGTTAAATTAACTTTCCAATGTCGGAGGGTTCTTATCTTCATGATAAATGCTGTTCCTAAACTGTGCATTTCATTTATGCATATTTTAGCTTTCTCTATTTTTATTTTGTCGTGTTCTTGTTTTGGATATTCCAAACTCATTATGTCGCTTATTGATGATGTAAGTGGGTGAAGTTTACCATGAAATCCTTCAATGATTTCCAAAATACTTACAGTCTGTTTAAATGCAGTGTCATTAATTTTACTATTCAACCATTTATTAACTTGTAATGCAGCAATCAACGCAACTAAAAAAGTTCCAACGTTAGCCAAGGCTGAAATACTATCGGAATCAATTTTGAATGGATCTTTATTCACTACAAGATTAAATAAGATAGTGGAGATTGAACC
>NZ_JAKCNS010000024.1 GCF_021440345.1 Kluyvera intermedia | reverse complement strand
GTTGCCTGTTGGTTAAGTCTTAGCCTGATCATTAATTAAACACAAATAATTACTCTTTATAAAAATAACCTACGTTATTTGTTTCGTGGCAACTATCTGTAATTCAAGTTAAATATATAAACAACCTGTCCAGATAAATAAATAGTTGTGATCCATGTTGTAATTTTTAGAGCCGGAATCTGTTTTTTGTTGAGCTTTGTCACGTCCTCTTTGTGCCGGATTTTATGAAACAAATAATTACGATCTTGATCACTAAAATGCAAATCCGGAAAAAATAAAATCCAATTCCATAATAAAGAAACATTATTTCAATTGAGGGATGGCAAATGCTTAAGAAAACTCTGGCCCTGGCTATATTATCCGGTATGTCTTTCGCTGCTTCGGCAGTCACCGTTGACTTACGTCATGAATATATCGACAGTGGCTCCAACGCAGACCGTGTTGCGGTTTCACACCGTTTTGATAATGGTCTTGGTTTTGGCGTCGAAGCGAAGTGGAAGACGGGCGGTGATACTGATAAACAGGATCGTCCATTTAACGAAATCGTCGGTAACGGTCACGAAGAATCGATTAACTGGCGCTGGAAGGCTACCGATAATATTGCCCTGACCCCGGGCTTTAATATTGAAAGTAAAGATAGCTCCTCCATTTACAAACCGTATCTGCATGCGCAATACAGCTTTGATAACGGCTTCTATGTAGCGGCTCGCTATCGTTATGAATATACCCGCGTACCGGCGACTTCGAGCAACGGCGGTGGTGTGGACGATAAAGTGAATAAAGTGGATACCTGGGTGGGTTGGGCAATGGGTGACTGGCGTGCGGAGCTGAACTATGTTTATGCGCGCAGTACTATTGCTGACGATCAGCATAAGAGCCTGTACCGTAATGATAACAAGCCATACAGCACCGAATATAACGCTAAGCTGGCTTACAAGTGGGATAAAAACTGGTCCCCATACTTTGAAGTGGGCAATGTGGGCGTGAAATCAACCGACGAACGTCAGACCCGTCTGCGTGTAGGTGTCGCTTACTCCTTCTAAATAAATTCGGACCCTCATCCGTTTTCCCCCCGGAGCTTTTGGCCGGGGGTTTTCGTTTTATGCCCCCCGTAAATATCTTTATCTGCTGGTTGTTATTTTGCCTTCATCCGGTGCTCCTCACCCTAACCCTCTCCCCAGAGGGGCGAGGGGATCCATAATGCCCCGGTGTTATTGCGGATCTCAAATAGGGTAATGGCACATTGCGCGCCGCTTCCCTAAAAGGGGGAAGAAACCGATAGTGACCCAGTGTTAAAACGGATTGCAGACAGAAATACGGTATCGCAGGCAAAAAAAAGGCCCTCCGAAAGGAGGGCAAGGCCAGTTACAGAAACACAAAACTCAGAATTAATTATGCTTTCACTAATACACGCTCGGCTGGCAGTTTGGCGATATAGAGCGCCGGTTTGCCATCTTTGTCAGAGCTAAACAGCACCGCGCTATCATCCGGGGTAAAGGATGGATGCGGGTGAGTTACCTGACGGCTGTTTTGTACCGTTGCCCACGAGGTGTCGTGGCGGGCAACGCGGAAGTAAGACTGTTTGGCGACGTCGAATGCATACAGATACGGGTCGTTATCGATGGTGTAGCCGCTGGTATCTTTCACATCAACCGGCGTACCGGAGCCATCGCCGACCAGCAGGGTACCGTCGAAGTTGCTCATCAGGTGAGAACAGGCTGGCATCTGCATCAGCGCTTCGTTGACGTTGGTGTCCGGGTTGAAACGATAAATGGTACGACCCTGTTTGCCTTTCAGGTAAGAGACATACACCAGAGCGGAACCGTTCGGGACCCAGAATTCGTGGGTGCAGCTTTCGCCTTCGGCGTGCTCTTTCACTTTACGCACGTTGCTGCCATCTTCGTTGACCAGCCACATACGCGCGTCCACCAGGTCGTGCGGACCTTCATGGCAGAAGGCAACGGTGTTGTCATCAAACGGACGATAGATTGGGTGGCCGAGCCAGTTTTTCTCTTCGTGGATCACCGCGCTTGCGCCGGTTTTCAGATCGACACGCAGCAGACGGCAGTGTGGGCCTTTATGGAAGAAGTCGTGGAACAACTGCCAGTCATTCAGCGGCGTCCAGTCGCTTTTGGCGATTTCGATGCCAACCAGTTTGGTGCAGTCGCTGTTAGAAACCCAGGTACCGTAACCAACCCACTCCTCTGGAACGCGGTAAACTTCACGCTCAACCAGGGTTTTCAGGTTCACTTCCAGCAGGGTACGGTCATTCTTAACGTAGTAGAGGGATTTGTCGTCCGGAGACAGGAAGCCACCAAAGGTATTGTCGCCAGCGCCTTCGGTTAGCTGAACGGCTTCGGCATTCGCCACATCCAGTAAATAGTAGTTCCAATGACCATCGAACTCACCGGCGAATAACAGATGGCTGCCATCGTTAAAGAAGCACTTCTGATAGAAGTAGTTACGATGACATGTTACTTCCGGTGGAGTTAAGCGGGTGACTTCCGCGCCAGTGTCCGGGTCGCGGCTGACCTCATAATTCAATTTTACCCGCATGCCTTTAGCCATGATGCTCTCCTTATACTCCAGCGGTCGCGGGGTCTATCTTCCTCGCTGGCCGATGTGGATGTTATTTTAAAAATATGGTGTTAATTTATCAAAACGACGTTTCATTGTTTGTGATGTCTGACGCACTTTATACGAAAAATCAGTATTTCTGCTACTTTTTTTGACGTCTCATCCCACCGCTTGTCAAGTCCGCCTTCATTTTTACGCCAGTATTTACCCATTTCGGGTCTGTTTTCAAAGAAACATGTAACTAAATGAATAATAGTGTTTTTTAGTTTGTCACAGCGGCGTGCAATAGCATATTCGTGATCCCATTTTCATTTTTGACATTAATTCACAGAAAAAATGAAACGACGTTTTATTTGTAATTGAAAACCCATTTCATCAGAGCTAAGATGTATGCATAAACAAAGTGGAATAGAGTTTTGTTCTGCTAAATAGGATCAAACCACATTTTCCTGGAGGTTAAGGTGGAAGTAAGACAGAGCATTCACAGCGCGCATGCCAAGACGCTGGATACACAAGGACTTCGTGACGAGTTTTTAGTTGAACAGGTTTTTGTCGCGGATGAGTACACCATGGTGTACAGCCATATCGACCGTATTATCGTAGGCGGCATTATGCCGGTCGCGAAAACGGTATCGGTGGGCGGTGAAGTGGGCAAACAGCTTGGCGTTAGCTTCTTCCTGGAGCGCCGCGAGCTGGGCGTTATCAACATTGGCGGCGCCGGTACGATTACCGTTGACGGTCAGTGCTATGAAATCGGTCATCGCGATGCGCTGTATGTAGGCAAAGGCGCGAAAGAAGTGGTCTTCGCCAGCGTAGATGCGGCGAAACCGGCGAAGTTTTACTACAACTGCGCACCGGCTCACACCACTTACCCAACGAAAAAAGTCACACCTGCTGACGTTTCACCGGTCACTCTGGGGGATAACCTCACCAGTAACCGTCGTACCATCAATAAATATTTTGTTCCTGATGTGCTGGAAACCTGTCAGCTCAGCATGGGCCTGACCGAACTGGCGCCGGGCAACCTGTGGAATACCATGCCGTGCCATACCCATGAGCGTCGCATGGAAGTCTACTTCTATTTCAATATGGATGAAGACAGCTGCGTGTTCCACATGATGGGGCAGCCGCAGGAAACGCGTCACGTGGTGATGCACAATGAGCAGGCGGTGATTTCACCGAGCTGGTCAATCCATTCAGGCGTAGGTACTAAGGCGTATACCTTCATCTGGGGAATGGTCGGTGAGAACCAGGTCTTTGATGACATGGATCATGTTGCAGTGAAGGATCTGCGCTAGTCGCGGACAGCATTAGATTAACAATGCCTGTCCGGTACAGGCGCTAACAACAAGGAATATAAAATGATTTTGGATTCATTCTCTCTGCAAGGTAAAGTCGCCGTCGTAACAGGTTGTGACACTGGTCTGGGCCAGGGTATGGCGCTGGGTCTGGCGGAAGCTGGCTGCGACATTGTGGGTATCAACATTGTTGAACCGACTGAAACCATCGAACGTGTCACCGCTCTGGGCCGCCGTTTCCTGAGCCTGACCGCTGACCTGCGTCAGATTGATGGTATCCCGGCGCTGCTGGAGCGCGCGGTGGCTGAATTCGGCCATATCGATATTCTGGTCAACAACGCCGGTCTGATTCGTCGCGAAGACGCTATCGACTTCAGCGAAAAAGACTGGGACGACGTCATGAACCTGAACATCAAGAGCGTGTTCTTCATGTCCCAGGCTGCGGCTAAGCACTTCATTGCGCAGGGTAAAGGCGGCAAAATCATCAACATCGCGTCTATGCTCTCCTTCCAGGGCGGCATCCGCGTTCCGTCTTACACCGCATCAAAAAGCGGCGTAATGGGCGTAACCCGCCTGATGGCCAACGAGTGGGCGAAACACGGTATCAACGTGAACGCGATTGCACCGGGCTACATGGCCACCAACAACACCCAGCAGCTGCGCGCTGACGAAGAGCGTAGCGCGGCTATTCTCGACCGTATCCCGGCTGGCCGTTGGGGTCTGCCAAGCGACCTGATGGGGCCGATTGTGTTCCTGGCTTCTCCGGCATCTGACTACATCAACGGTTATACCGTTGCCGTAGACGGCGGCTGGCTGGCTCGCTAAGTTTCCGATTTTTTCGTCAGAAACCTGCTTCGGCAGGTTTTTTTGTCTGTGCAAATCGAGCGTTACCGTATTCGGCTGTATGTAAAATATCCATATCTTAATATTCGGATAATCCATGCTGATATATCCGCTCTGAAATAGTAACGCTGGTTTAATAGGGTGTTTAAACGACATGTAACGTATTTTTCTACCATCTTAAATTCAAACGTCCATCACAAAACGATATCTCGCAGCAATAAAGTCCATATTATTAACTTGTCCTCCCTGACACCTTCGCCCCGCAATCCCTTACTTTCATGACACGTCTTACTTTGCCAGGCAGGAAAAAATGACTTCAATCAGTAACGATCCTAGGTTAATGCCACGTACGCAGCGTGATACCCGGCGTATGAACCAGTTTGTTTCGATCGCCGCCGCGGTGGCCGGGCTGCTTTTTGGTCTTGATATTGGCGTGATTGCGGGCGCGCTGCCCTTTATCACCGATCATTTTATGTTATCCAGCCGCCAGCAGGAGTGGGTAGTGAGCAGCATGATGCTCGGCGCGGCGATTGGTGCGTTATTCAACGGCTGGCTCTCTTTCCGTCTGGGGCGTAAATACAGCCTGATGGTCGGTGCTATTCTCTTCGTCGCCGGTTCTTTTGGTTCCGCGTTTGCCAGCAGCGTTGAAATGCTGCTAATCGCGAGGGTTATCCTGGGTGTGGCGGTGGGTATCGCCTCTTATACCGCGCCGCTGTATCTGTCCGAAATGGCGAGTGAAAACGTCCGTGGGAAGATGATCAGCATGTATCAGTTGATGGTCACGCTGGGAATTGTGATGGCGTTTCTCTCCGATACCGCGTTTAGCTATAGCGGTAACTGGCGGGCGATGTTGGGCGTGCTGGCGCTGCCGGCGGTGCTGTTGATTATTCTGGTGATTTTCTTGCCGAACAGCCCGCGTTGGTTGGCTGAAAAAGGCCGCCATGTTGAGGCCGAAGAAGTGCTGCGCATGTTGCGCGACACGTCAGAAAAAGCGCGCGATGAGCTTAACGAAATTCGTGAAAGCCTGAAGCTCAAACAGGGCGGTTGGGCGCTGTTTAAAATTAATCGCAACGTGCGACGGGCTGTGTTCCTCGGGATGCTTTTGCAGGCCATGCAGCAGTTTACCGGGATGAACATCATCATGTATTACGCGCCGCGCATCTTCAAAATGGCGGGCTTTACCACCACCGAACAGCAGATGATCGCCACGTTGGTGGTGGGGCTGACCTTTATGTTCGCCACCTTTATCGCCGTGTTTACCGTCGATAAAGCCGGGCGTAAACCGGCGCTGAAAATTGGCTTCACCATTATGGCGCTGGGGACGCTGGTGCTGGGCTACTGCCTGATGCAATTTGATAACGGCACGGCCTCCAGCGGTCTGTCCTGGCTGTCGGTGGGGATGACGATGATGTGTATTGCCGGTTACGCCATGAGCGCGGCGCCGGTGGTGTGGATCCTATGTTCAGAGATTCAGCCGCTGAAATGCCGCGATTTCGGCATCACCTGCTCGACGACCACCAACTGGGTATCGAATATGATTATCGGGGCCACTTTCCTGACGCTGCTGGACTCCATCGGCGCAGCGGGGACGTTCTGGCTCTACACAGCGCTGAACGTGGCGTTTATCGGCGTCACCTTCTGGCTGATCCCAGAGACCAAAGGGGTCACGCTGGAACATATTGAGCGCAAGCTGATGAAAGGGGAAAAACTGCGGAACATCGGCGTGTGACGTATTCCCGGCGGCGCTGCGCCGCCGGGAGGCTCCGGGTCTACACCTTCGCTAAATACAGCGCCGGCATGCCCTCAACGTCTGATGTATACAGCACCCACTCGCCGTCCGGAGTAAACGATGGATGCGGGTGGGTGACCTGGCGGTCGCCGTCCAACACTTTCCAGCTACTGTTATGTTGGCAAATCGCTTTCTTAGCGCCGGTTTGCAAATCAAAGACCCAGATAAACGGGTCATTCAGACTGATATCGCCGGTATTGTGCGGCGAACCGTCGCCCACCACCAGGGAGCCATCATGGTTGCTCATCAGGTGGGAGCAGGGCGGTATCGCCATCAGTTGGCGGTTTTCCAGCGTGAGCGGTGAGGCGCTGTAGAGGTAACGGTGCGGGCTGTTTTCCTCGTGAGCGACGTAGTAGAGGGCGGAACCATCCGGCACCCAGAACTCGTGGGTAAAACTCTCACCGGTCTGGTGCTGACGCACGCAGCGCAGGTTGCTGCCATCGGCGTCGATAAGCCACATGCGGGCGTCAATCGCATCGCGCGGCCCTTCATGGCAAAACGCCACCGTATTGTCGTCGAATGGACGGTAGATAGGATGCCCGAGCCAGCGTTTCTCCTGCAAAATAGTCCGCTGTTCACCGGTTTTCAGGTCAATATTGATTAAGCGGCATTCCGGCTCGGTAAAATAGAAGGCGCGGAATTTCGACCAATCGGTTAGCGGCTGCCAGTCGCTCTTTTTAATCTCGATACCGACAAGCTGCGTACAGTCGGAGTTGGCGACCCACGTGCCATAAGCGACCCACTCATCGTCGACTTCATACACCACGTATTCTTCCAGCGTCGATAGATCAACGCGTCTTAGCTGGCGGGTGTCTTTGACGTACCACAGTGACTGGTCGTCATCAGAAAGGAAGCCGCCGAAGGTATTATCTCCCGGGCCGTCGGTCAACTGAGTTGCCTGTTGGGCGGCAATATCCAGTAAATAGTAGTTCCAGTGCCCCTCGAACGCGCCGCCAAAAATCAGCTTGCCGCCGTCGCGGGTAAAGCATTTTTGGTAGAAGTAGTTACGGTGGCAAATAATGTGCGGTGGCGTCATCCGGATCACCTCATGACCGGTTTCGCTGTCTTTCTGATGGCGGAAATTCAGCGGGATGATTTTGCCTTTCATGTGCTCTCTCCTTAAATAAAAAAATACCCCGCAACCGGAAGTTGCAGGGTATTAACGCATTTATAGCGATTAGCGCATTGCGCGTTTCAGGATACGTTCACCCTGGCGCTGGAAGTCAGCGGCTGCTTCTTCCACGGTTTTCTGGCCGTAGTCGATGTACTGCAGAGTGGTACCGAACTGAGCAACGATCTGCGGATCGTCAAAGTACGGAGACACGCTCAGCTTCGCTGGCAGAGACTGCGCCAGACGCAGACCGGCTACTGATGGATCGTTTTCTTTCAGAATGCCGTCTTCGGTCAGGTATTTCACCGCAACTTTGCTCAGCGGCACGCCGCGCTCAAGCCCTAAGGTATCCACACCTTCTTTGCTGTTCAGCAGGAAGTTAATGACCTTCGCAGCCGCTTCAGGGTTTTTGGTGGATTTACCGATAGAGAGCATCTGTGCCGGTTTGAAGAACAGGCCCGCATCCGTTGCGCCCGCCAGCATTGGGTAGTTACCCAGTTCCAGTTTGGCTGGTGGCTTCAGGTTGTCGGAGTACTTGTTAATGGTGGAGTTCCACATGTAGGTACCACCCCATTCACCCTGAATCCACGGCTTCATTTCATACATGTTGCTCTTACCAAATGACGCATAGTATTTGGTGTCCGGCATCACGTGGCTGTCGACCAGCTTTTTGTACATCTGGAAGAACTCAACCCACTGCTCTTTGCTGTAGGAGAATTTTTTCGATTGCGGGTCGATAGCTGGAATATTGTACTTCTGCGTCATATAGGAGTTCAGCAGCGCCAGGGTATCCTGGTGCTCCAGAACCACTGGGTAATACTGTTTGCCCAGTTTGCTTTCGAAGGTTTTACCCGCCGCCATCAACTCATCCCAGGTTTTCGGGTAAGTGACGCCCGCTTGTTTCCAGGTTTCATCGTTGAAGTAGAACACACGCGCGGTCACGGAGATTGGGATCCCGTTCAGCTTGCCGTTCACCGTGGTGGACTGCAGTTCTTTGGCATCAAACTGGCTTAAGTCGATAACGTCCTTCATTTTGTTCAGGTCGTAAAAACCGTCGCCGTTTTTAGAGAAAATTGGCAGCCAGTTCCAGTTAGTCTGCATTACATCAGGCTCTGTGCCGCCTGCAATCTGGGTGGTCAGACGGGACAGGTGGCCGTCCCAGCCGGTGTACTCTGCTTTGACGTTAATATCCGGGTTCTGCTTATGGAACTCTTCCAGCGCCTTCAACGTCACCTGATGGCGACCGTTACCGCCCCACCAGGACATGCGAAGGTCGACATCCTTTGCCATCGATGGGAGGGCCGTGAGGCCCAGGGTGGCGGAGATTGCTGCGCTTAAAAGCACTTTTTTCATTTTATGACTCCAGATTAGATAGAGAGGTTCTGTTCAGTTTTAGCGTCAAAAATATGACATTTATCCATGTCAAACTTAAAGTACACCTTACGATGAAGCCCCTTATCAATCATTGGCTTAGCTTCATCTGAAGGGATTCGTGCCGTCAGTTCGTAGTTTGCTACTTTCAGGTAAACGAAGAATTCGTGGCCCATGTTTTCAACGCGAACCATTTCACCGCTGCAGCCGCCTTCCGCGAATGGTTCGTCGGAGAGCGCGACGAATTCCGGACGAATGCCGTAGAACACTTCTTCGTTTTCATGACCGGTCAGTTTCTGGTGCAGGCTGTCGCACAGCGGCATAAATTCATCGCCGATGCTGAGGTTCAGGCGGCCTTCTTTGTTCACCAGTTTACTGGAGCGAATATTCATTTCCGGGGCGCCGATAAAGCCCGCCACGAACATGTTTTTCGGTTTGTGGTACAGGTTATCCGGGGTATCAACCTGCATGATATGACCCAGCTTCATCACGCAGATACGGTCGCCCATGGTCATCGCTTCGGTCTGATCGTGGGTAACGTATACGGTGGTGGCTGGCTTGCCGGATTTCTTCAACTGCTTGTGCAGGTCGGAAATACGGATACGCATGGAAGCACGCAGCTTGGCGTCCAGGTTCGACAGCGGTTCATCGAACAGGAACACGTCCGGCTTTTTCACAATCGCACGGCCTACGGCCACACGCTGCGCCTGACCACCGGAAAGCTGGCGCGGCAGGCGTTCCAGCAGTTCTTCCAGCTCGAGGATTTTCGCCGCTTCGTTTACCTGAGCGTCGATCTGCGCTTTCGGCATTTTGCTCAGCTTCAGGCCGAACGCGAGGTTTTCGCGGACGGTCATGTGCGGGTACAGCGCATAGTTCTGGAACACCATCGCAATGCCACGCTCTTTCGGTGCGAGGTTGTTGACTATCTTCTCGCCGATACGGACTTCACCGCCGCTGATGGTTTCCAGACCGGCCAGCATACGCAGGGTGGTGGATTTGGCGCAGCCGGATGGCCCGACAATCACCATGAATTCCCCTTCTGCAATTTTCAGGTCGATACCATGTACCGCTTTGAAGCCGTTGGAGTACACTTTTTCCAGTTTGTTGAAAATAACTTCAGCCATGATATATCCCTCTTAACCTTTAATTCCGCTGCTGGTAACGCCCTGTACGAAGTAGCGCTGCGCCAGGAAGAACACAATGATAGATGGCAGAATGGAGATGCTCGCCATTGCCAGAATTTCGTTCCACGGCGCCCCTTCGGTGACGTCGATGGACATTTTCAGTGCCAGTGCAATCGGATACTTATCAACGCTATAGACGTAGATCAGCGGGCCGATAAAGTCGTTCATGGACCACATGAACTGGAACAGGGCGACGGAGATAATCGCCGGCTTCAGAATCGGTACCACCACGTACCACAGCACCTGGATGGAGTTACAGCCGTCAATCTGCGCTGCTTCTTCCATGTCACGCGGTACGCCGCGCAGGAACTGAATCAGCATGAAGACGAAGAACCCTTGCGTGGCAAATGCCAGCGGCAGGTACAGCGGCATGTAGCTGTTGAGCATGCCCATTTCACGGAACATCAGGTACTGAGGAATCAGCAGTACGGTGCTTGGCAGCAACATGGTGGTGATAAGCGTTGCAAACCAGAATTTCTTCCATGGAATCTCGAAGCGGGCAAAGCCGTACGCCACGATAGTGGATGAGATAATGGTCAGAATTACTTTCGGGATCACATACTTAAAGGTGTTCAGCATGTAATGACCGAAGGTGTATTCGGTACCGGTTTTCCAGCCGTTGATGAAACCATCCCAGGTTGCATGCGTTGGCCACAGGCCCAGCGTGGTGAAGATCTCGTGGTTCGGTTTGAACGACGCCGAGAACATCCACGCCAGCGGATAAAGCATTAACAGACCGACGAACAGCAGGATGACGTAACGAATCCAGGCGTTGATCTTTTCGCGTCTAAGGGTACGGGCAACCTCACGTTCAGCGATGCTTCTTGCTTCTGAGATTTGTTGGATATCAGCCATTTTTGCCTCCCTTATCGGCGGAGTAGAACACCCAGTATTTTGAAGACTTAAAGGCGATGCCGGCAAAGACCGCAACGACCAGGAACAGAACCCACGCCAACGCTGCGCCATAACCCATATCGAAGTACTTGAACGCGGTGTCGTAGATGTACAGCGAGAACAGGTACGTAGAGTAGGTTGGGCCACCGCCGGTGATGACGTACGGACCGGTAAACTCCTGGAATGCCTGGGTGGTCTGCATGATGAAGTTGAAGAAGATAACCGGCGTAATCAACGGCACGGTGACTTTCATAAACATCTGCCATTTGGATGCGCCATCAATCATTGCCGCTTCGTACTGAGACTGCGGTACGTTTTGCAGCGCGGCGAGGAAGATGACCATCGCGGAACCGAACTGCCAAACGCGCAGCAGGGTAACGGACATCAGCGCCAGTGACGGTTCGCCCAACCAGTTAACCGGGTCAAAACCTAATACGCCGATGAAGCTGTTCAGCAGGCCATCGATGGCGAAGAGAGCACGCCAAAGTACCGCGATAGCCACTGAGCTACCGAGGATAGATGGGATATAGTAAGCAGTACGGAAGAAGCCAATACCGCGTAATTTAAAGTTAAGAACAAACGCAATCCCTAAAGCAAATGCCAGTTTTAATGGGATTGTCAAAAATACGTAGGCGAACGTCACGCCCATGGATTTCCAGAAGAGAGAATCTTCTGTCAGCATGTAGCGATAGTTCTCAATGCCGTTAAATACCGGCGGACTCATCAAGTCATACTCAGTAAAACTGAGGAAGAAAGATGAAACGAATGGGAAGGCCGTAAAGATTATCAACCCGATTATATAGGGCGAAATCCAGGCCAATCCCAGCATTCTGTTTTCATTCATACATACCTACCTGGCAAACAAGTGTGTCAAACGGATTGGGTGTCTGTTACATCCCTCGCGCCATCTGGCGCCAGGGGCATTAAAGTGTTAGCTTGGTGTCAGTCATGAAGCCTTCCCTGTAAGTAGATGTAATATAAAAATTTAAACGCTATCCTTTGGTCGGTGTTGTTGCGTTTTAAAATCTCATGCTTTGTCACAATCATTTTATAAAACACCGTTTTAAATTTATTTTATTGCGATTTATTTCTGCGTCATTCGATTAATCATGAAAGTGTGATCGAAGTCGAAACGATGTTTCATTATAGTGACGGCGATGGCGTTTTTGCCCATCTGGCGGCGGTTGGCGCGGCATCTGGTATGGAAGTTGACGGGCTGAAAACCACTATAAATAGCAGTATCATTAATCCTTCAAATGATTAACTGGCTAATCTTTCAAGCGGTGATAGAAATAAAAAACCTTCAGAAAATTTGATGAGATTTTGCTTGTTTTAATTTTTGGTTTCAGCGCACAGGACGATGACTCAACCACCACCACACCCCGTGGCGTTAAATAACTGTTTTAAGCCCTGCGCTTATTCGGATGAATGGCCGATAGAATATCGCTGTTTATTTTTATTAGCCGTTGACGAATATGGGTTTTAGCATTCTGCGGCGCTCTTGATTATTTAAGCGATTGCCAAGGGGGAGGTCGGGCAAAATAAAAACCGCTTCCCTGGGAGAAAAGCGGCTTTGTACGGCATTATGCTTTCAGGAAATCCTGACGTACCGGGGTGAAGGTATCCAGCAGTGTTCCTGCTTTCAGACACACGCAGCCGTGCATGATGTTCGGCTGTTTGTACAGGGTATCACCTGCGCCGACGACGTGTTTCTCATCGCCGATGGTGAATTCAAATTCCCCGGACAGCACATAGGTCAGCTGCTCGTGCGGGTGATTGTGCATTGGGCCAATAGCGCCTGCTTCGAAGTTAACTTCGACCGCCATCATTTTGCCATCATGGGCGAGAATACGGCGGGTAACTCCATTGCCCAGATCTTCAAGGGTGGTTTCTTTATGAAAAATAAACATCCGGCAGTCCTGTTGTTTGTTGAAACGGTGTTTCATTAAATTTATCTCAGAAACCAACAAAAAGAAATCTCTACCCGCAGATGTGGAAAGTTGATCACAACTTTGGTTCACTGGGGGGACGACAACGAACAAGGACATGAGCATGAAAACGATCGGCCTGCTGGGTGGCATGAGCTGGGAATCCACCATTCCCTACTACCGCTTGATAAACGAAGGGGTAAAGCAGCAATTGGGCGGCCTGCACTCGGCGAAAATTCTGCTGCACAGCGTTGATTTCCATGAGATTGAAGCCTGTCAGTCGCGTGGGGACTGGAAGCTGGCGGGAGAAATTCTGGCGCAGGCAGCGCTCGGCCTACAGCAAGCCGGGGCGGAAGGTATTGTGCTGTGCACCAACACCATGCATAAAGTGGCCGACGCCATTGAAACCGCCTGCGACGTGCCGTTCTTGCATATTGCCGATGCGACGGGCCGCGCCATTAGCCAGCACAATATGAGCAACGTGGCGCTGCTGGGTACGCGCTACACCATGGAGCAGGATTTCTACCGTGGACGGCTACAGGAAGAATTTGGCATTAGCACGCTGATCCCAGAAGCGGCTGACCGCCAGCGGATCAACCAGATAATTTTTGACGAGCTGTGCCTGGGTGAGTTCAGCGAAGCCTCGCGCGACTATTACCTGAGCGTGATTGAGTCACTGGCGCAGCAGGGGGCACAAGGGGTTATCTTCGGTTGTACCGAAATTGGCCTGTTGGTTCCGGTTGAGATGAGCCCGCTGCCGGTATTTGATACTGCCGCTATCCACGCCGCCGATGCGGTGGAGTTCATGCTCTCTTAGCGGGATTAAGCACCGCATCCAGCGGCTCGGTAATGCGCGCGAGGTTTTGCTGCAGATGGGCGCTAAAGGTTTCGATGAGCGCGGAGGTTGGGCGATGCAGCGGGCGCACCAGGCTGACGGTGAAGGGGACGTCAATGCTGAAACGGCGAATGACGACCCCGCTGTTCACGTAGTCGAGCGCGGTCAGCGGGTTGACGATGGAAATGCCGACACCCGCTTTCACCATCGCGCAAATTGACGCTGCGCTGTGGGTTTCAACCACCATCCGCCGCTTAATCTGGTGCTCGCTAAACAGCGTGTCGAGCAGTTGGCGATAGCTGTCGGTGCGCGACAGGCTAATATAGTTCTCGCCCTGGAAATCGGCGGGGGTCAGCACCGCTTTCTCCGCCAGCGGATGCGTCGCCGGCAGTACGCAAACTTCATTCAGGGTTAACAGCGGCATTCGCTCGGTTCCAGCGGGCGTGTGCATTGTCTCCGTCAGCCCCAGATCGTGGCGCTGTGCCGACAGCCACTCTTCCAGCAACGGCGATTCCTGCGGCACTATCTGGATATTTACCTGCGGGTAGCGTGCCAGAAACGGTTGGAGTAGGAGCGGTAAAAAAGATTGCGAAAACACCGGCAGGCAGACAATCGACAGCTCGCCCTGACGAAATTCGCGCAGGCTTTCTGCGGCGCTGACGATGCGGTCAAGGCCGTACCACGAGCGCTGGACCTCTTCAAATAATCGCAGCCCCTGTACGGTCGGATGCAAACGCCCGCGGCTACGCTCAAATAGCTTCAATCCCAGCACCTGTTCAAAGCGCGCCAGCTCGCGGCTGACGGTCGGCTGTGAGGTATTGAGCAACCGCGCGGCTTCCGTCAGGTTGCCCGCCGTCATCACGGCGTGAAAGATTTCGATGTGGCGCAGGTTAACGGCGGGCATCAGCGTTCCTTGAATCAATGAGTCCATATCATTTTTGCATAGACTCGCGATAAAACGATATTTTTTATTCTCTATCGGCTGTGGCGTAATCATAAAAAAATGATAACCGGAGTTCGCTATGCCACGCCCGCTCAACAACACCGATACCGACCTGACCGCCGACAACCTGCTGCGCCTGCCGGCCGAATTTGGCTGCCCGGTGTGGGTCTACGACGCACAGATTATTCGCGCGCAGATTGCCAAGCTCAATCAGTTTGATGTTATCCGTTTTGCCCAGAAGGCCTGCTCGAATATTCATATTCTGCGGCTGATGCGCGAGCAGGGCGTGAAGGTGGATTCGGTATCATTAGGTGAGATTGAACGCGCCATCGCGGCGGGCTATGTGCCGGGTAAAGATGAGATAGTCTTCACTGCCGATATGATTGATGGCGCAACGCTCGCAAGAGTGCATGAACTGCAGATCCCGGTGAATGCCGGTTCGGTGGATATGCTCGAACAACTGGGCCAGGTTTCACCGGGCCATCGCGTATGGCTGCGGGTGAACCCTGGGTTTGGCCACGGGCACAGCCAGAAAACCAACACCGGCGGCGAAAACAGCAAGCACGGCATCTGGTATAGCGACCTGCCGGCGGCGCTGGAAGTTATCCAGCGCTATCAGCTGAAACTGGTCGGTATTCATATGCATATCGGTTCTGGCGTGGATTACGGTCATCTGGAGCAGGTCTGCGGCGCGATGGTGCGTCAGGTGGTGGAATTCGGCCAGGATCTGGAAGCGATCTCGGCGGGCGGCGGATTATCTATCCCGTATCGTGAAGGAGAAGAGTCGATCAACACCGATCACTACTTCGGCCTGTGGAACAGTGCGCGTGAGCAGATAGCCAAACACCTGGGGCACCCGGTGAAGCTGGAAATCGAACCTGGGCGTTTTCTGGTGGCAGAAGCGGGTGTGCTGGTGGCGCAGGTACGTAGCGTTAAAGAGATGGGCAGCCGTCACTTTGTGTTGATCGACGCCGGTTTTAATGATCTGATGCGTCCGGCGATGTACGGCAGCTATCACCATATCTCGGCGCTGGCGGGCGATGGCCGTTCTCTGGAACAAGCGCCACCGCTGGAAACGGTGGTTGCAGGCCCGCTGTGCGAATCGGGTGATGTATTTACCCAGCAGGAGGGCGGTAAAGTGGAAACGCGCCTGCTGCCTGCGGTGGTGCCGGGCGATTATCTGGTCCTGCATGATACCGGCGCCTACGGCGCGTCGATGTCGTCGAACTACAATAGTCGTCCACTGCTGCCGGAAGTGCTGTTTGATAACGGCGTGGCGAGACTGATTCGCCGTCGCCAGACGATTGAAGAGCTGTTAGCGCTGGAATTAATCTAAAGCGACGATCCCGGGGGCGTAAGGCTCCCGGGATGTAGAACTACGATCCGTAATACGGCCCGGTAGTCACCGAGTCGCGCAGCACCAGGGTGCCGGTAAACGGCGGAATGGTTTCAATCTCTTCACCGCTGGCCAGCTTAATGGCCTGGTCGATAGCGGTAACGATCATGTTGTCGATCGGCAGATAAACGGTAGACAGCCCAGGCTCCAGCCACTTAGCGCTTGGCGCATCATCAAAGCCAAACAGCGAAATATCCTGCGGAATACGCAGCCCCGCCTGATGCAGAGCTTTCGACGCGCCGAGCGCCATATCGTCGTTACAGGCGAACAGCGCGCTAAACTTCACTTTCTCAGTCAGCAACGCGTTACACATGTCATAGCCACAGTTCATGGTCGAATCACCGTGCTTCACCTTTGCCGGATCCCACTTGATGCCGTTTTGCTCCAGCGCCCGGCGATAGCCCTGCAAACGCGCTTTACCGGTTGGCGTATGGATAGGAACGGTAATGCAGGCAATATCGCGGTGCCCCTGGGAAATCAAATACTCGACCGCCTGGAACGCCGCATCTTGCTGTTCGAAGAACACGCAGCGATCGCGCGCCTGGCTGACGTCGCGGTTGATAACTACCAGCGGCATCGGTGTGTTATTCACCAGCGACATAATCGCTTTCTCGCTCATATGGCGAGTGTAGAGCACGATGGCATCGCACTGGCGGTCGGCGAGCATTTGCACCGCCTGTTCTTCACGCTCTGGCGTGTCGTGGCCGTCGGTGACGATAAGCTGTTTGCCCCAGGCTTCCGTCTGGCGTGAAGCCTGCTGGAGTAAGCGACCAAAGTAGAAACCATCGAAGGTCGAAACCACAAGACCGATGCTGTTGCTGGTCCGGTTTGCCAGCGATCGCGCCAAAAAGTTTGGGCGGTAGCCTAGCTCTTCCATCGCTTTGAACACCTGTTGACGGGTGCTCTCTTTAACCTGACCAGTACCATTGAGCACGCGGGATACCGTCGCTTTCGAAACTCCCGCGTGTATTGAGACATCCAGCATCGTTGCCATGATTATTTCCTGAGACTCCATAATACATCGCAGTTTATCACAGACGCCGCTGGGTTAAGCGAACTGCCAGGGGGGTAAAAGACCTATCGCGATCACGCTTTTGCAGTATCCTGCCCTAAAACGCCAGATGTCATTGTGTATATGCTGCAATGCGCGATATGAAGCGAAAAGTGCAGTTTGCATTGAGCGAGAGGAATGAGCATAACGTGCAAGTGATATCGTGGGAGGGCACCTAAAATGACTGCTGATGTCGGTTCACTTACCGGTAGTTGTCTTTATCTTGCAGAGGTAAATCATTTGATTATTCAGCCCCTTTACGCCGTTCCGCAGCATGCGGAGCAGGTCAGCCGCTGGCTGTGGCAGGAGTTTGGCGAAGGGTTACCGGCGGCATTTTTTGCCAGCGTCATCAACCACAGCATGACGCCGGGCGCGCTGCCGGTCACTTTCGTCGCCACCGACGGCGACAGACTGATAGGGACGGTGGGCCTGTGGCGCTGCGATTTAATCACGCGTCAGGACCTGTGGCCGTGGATGGCGGCGCTGTACGTGGATGAACCCGCGCGAGGGCGCGGGCTGGCGGGCAAACTTCAGCAGCACGTGATGGACTATGCCAAAGCGCAGGGCTTTAACGAGCTGTATCTCTATTCGGCCTGTCGTGATTTTTATGAGCGTTTTGGCTGGCAGTACATCGGTGACGCCCTGGATTATCCGGACACCACCGTGCATTTATACCGTTATGCTTTTGGTGCTTCGCTCGGCGAAATCACCGAATGACGGCGCACCAGAGTAGGGCTAAACAGGTGAGTGATATCCGGTAACGGGCGGTTATCCGCCAGCGCGAGTGCCAGCTCAGCGGCCTGAGTTGCCATGGTGACAATCGGGTAGCGGATAGTGGTCAAACGCGGACGCACATAGCGCGACACCAGCACGTCATCAAACCCCATCAGCGAAATCTCTTGCGGGACGTCGATACCATTGTCGTTGAGTACCCCCATCGCGCCAGCCGCCATCGAATCGTTATAGCAGGCAACGGCGGTAAACTGCTTCCCGCGCCCCAGCAGCTCGGTCATTGCCAGCTCGCCGCCGCTTTCGTCCGGCTCCGCGAAGGTGACAAGACGGTCATTACACGGCAGACCATGCTCTTTTAGCGCATCGTAATAGCCCTGCAGGCGGTCTTCTGCATCCGAAATGGCGTGATTCGAACAGATATAGCCAATTCGGCTATGCCCTTGCTGAATCAGATGACGGGTGGCCAGCCAGGCACCATAACGGTCGTCGAGCGCCACGCAGCGCTTTTCAAAACCAGGAAGAATGCGGTTGATTAACACCATGCCGGGGATCTGTTTCATCAAATCTGCCAGCTCCGCATCGGGAATCAGCTTGGCGTGGACGACTAACGCCGCGCAGCGATGGCGGATCAGTTGCTCAATCGCCTGACGCTCTTTTTCTTCATTATGGTAGCCGTTACCAATCAGCAAAAAATTGCCGGTGTTGTAGGCCACCTGCTCCACGGCCTTCACCATGGCACCAAAAAACGGATCGGAAACATCGCCCACGACCAGACCGACGGTTTCCGTCGACTGCTGCGCGAGTGCGCGCGCATTGGCGTTGGGATGATAGTTTAACGCCTCCATGGCGGAGGAGACGGCCTGACGCGAAGCATCACTGGCTTTGGGAGAGTTGTTGATAACGCGGGAGACGGTAGCGACGGAGACGCCTGCAAGCCGGGCCACATCTTTAATTGTCGCCATAATATACCTTAATGATCTTTTGGTGGGTAAACGCTTACACCATAACAGTGTTACGGAAATCCCTGTTGTATTCAAGGATGAGTCTGTGGGGAAATGCACAATATTGCGGCATGAATGACGTTTTATTGATGAGTTACACCACGGTTATGCAACCGAATGAGAATTTTCAAACGTTTGCTTACACTTTGCGAGAAGCTGTTGCGAATGTCTGCTGGAGAACGCGTTGGCCGAATTGCTAATCTGGTTATCCCAGAGGTATTGATAGGTGAAGTCGCCCCCTAAAGGTTGACCACTTGATTACACCAACCTGCGCAGATGCGCAGGTTTTTTTTTGTTTTTTTTTGCCCTGTAACAGTTACCGAACATCGCAATACCTCGTTGCATTTCCGCTTATTCATTTGCGTTTTTCTGCTGGTTGCTGGCTGCCTTGAAAGAGACAATTAGGGTCCCAGAGGTATTGATTGGTGAATTTTTTAAGGTGTGCTTTGCACACTCCATCACTTACACCGACCTGCGCAGATGCGCAGGTTTTTTTTTGCCACAATCCGCCCGTTTGCTGCATTTCCCCGGTTTTCTTGTGTATCCTGCAAAGACAAAATGACGGCAAATGGAGTTGGTATGCTTCTGGGGTTCTTCCGACAGATTTTTAAGGTGTTATTCCGTGTAAGGATGACCGGCAACACCGAGGCGCTACATCAGCCCAAAGTGCTGATTACGCCCAATCACGTTTCGTTTCTCGACGGTGTGCTTCTGGCGCTGTTTCTTCCTGTTCGTCCAGTATTTGCCGTTTACAGCTCGATTTCTGAAAAATGGTTTATGCGCTGGCTGACGCCAATCATTGATTTCGTGCCGCTTGACCCGACTAAACCGATGTCAATCAAACACCTGGTTCGCCTGATTGAAAAAGGCCGTCCGGTGGTGATTTTCCCCGAAGGGCGCATTTCGGTTTCCGGCTCGCTGATGAAAATCTATGACGGCGCGGCTTTTGTGGCGGCGAAATCCGGGGCCACGATTATTCCAGTGCGTATCGAAGGGGCTGAATTGACCTACTTCAGCCGCCTGAAAGGGCTGGTCAAACGCCGTTTGTTCCCGCGTATTCAATTACACCTGCTGCCGCCAACGACGCTGCCGATGCCGGAAGCGCCGCGCGCCCGCGACCGGCGTAAGATCGCCGGTGAAATGCTGCATCAGATTATGATGGAAGCGCGGATGGCGGTGCGCCCGCGCGAAACGCTGTATGAATCGCTGCTGTCGGCAATGCGTCGTTACGGTGAGAAAAAACCGTGCATAGAAGACATTAACTTCCAGCCGGACAACTATCGAAAATTACTGACCAAGACGCTGTTTGTGGCGCGAATTCTGGAAAAATACAGCCAGAAGGGTGAAAAGATCGGTTTAATGCTGCCTAACGCCGGTATCAGCGCGGCGGTCATTTTCGGTGCTATCGCCCGCGGACGTATTCCGGCAATGATGAACTACACCGCCGGGGTGAAAGGCCTGACCAGCGCCATCACCGCGGCGCAGATTGGCACCATTTTCACCTCCCGCACCTTCCTCGATAAAGGCAAGCTTTGGCATTTGACGGAGCAGTTGACCCAGGTGCGCTGGGTGTTCCTTGAAGACTTAAAAGGCGATGTCACCACCGCCGATAAGCTGTGGATCTTCTCCCGCGTACTGATGCCGCATCTGGCGCAGGTGCCCCAAAAACCGGAAGACCCAGCGATTGTTCTCTTCACCTCCGGCTCGGAAGGTCACCCGAAAGGGGTGGTGCACAGCCACAAAAGCATTCTGGCCAACGTCGAGCAGATTAAAACCATCGCCGACTTTACCGCCAACGACCGCTTTATGTCGGCGCTGCCGCTGTTCCACTCATTTGGCCTGACGGTTGGGCTGTTCACCCCGTTACTGACCGGGGCGGAAGTATTCCTCTACCCAAGCCCGTTGCACTATCGCGTGGTGCCGGAGCTGGTCTATGACCGTAACTGCACCGTCCTGTTTGGTACGTCGACGTTCTTAGGCAACTACGCCCGCTTTGCGAATCCGTACGATTTTTATCGTCTACGCTATGTGGTGGCCGGGGCGGAAAAGCTTCAGCAGAGCACAAAAGAGCTCTGGCAGGACAAATTCGGCCTGCGCATTCTGGAAGGCTACGGTGTGACGGAATGTGCGCCGGTGGTTTCCATCAACGTGCCGATGGCGGCGAAACCCGGCACCGTAGGGCGCATTTTGCCGGGTATGGATGCGCGGCTGCTGGAGATCCCTGGGATTGAGCAGGGCGGTCGTCTACAGGTGAAGGGGCCAAACGTCATGTCGGGCTATCTGCGCGTCGAAAACCCTGGCGTGCTGGAAGTGCCGACGGCGGAAAATCAGCATGGCGAGCTGGAAACCGGCTGGTATGACACCGGCGATATCGTGGCGTTTGATGCGCAGGGCTTCGTACAAATCCAGGGGCGTGCTAAGCGCTTTGCCAAAATTGCCGGTGAGATGATTTCGCTGGAGATGGTTGAGCTGATGGCGCTTGGCGTATCGCCGGAAAAAATGCACGGCACTGCGGTAAAAACCGACGCCAATAAAGGCGAGGCGCTGGTGCTGTTTACCACCGATAATGAACTGACCCGCGATAAGCTGCTGCAGTATGCGCGGGCTAACGGCGTACCGGAGCTGGCGGTGCCACGCGATATCCGCCATCTGAAACAGCTGCCGCTTTTGGGCAGCGGTAAACCGGACTTCGTCACCCTCAAAAGCATGATTGCAGAGACGGAACACCCGAATGAGTGAGTCAGTACACACTAACCCATCCATCTGGTCGAAAGGCATGATGGCGGTTATTTTTGCCCAGTTCCTCTCGGCCTTTGGCGACAACGCGCTGCTGTTTGCGACGCTGGCGCTGATGAAGCAGCAGTTCTATCCCGACTGGAGCCAGCCGGTGCTGCAGATGGTGTTTGTGGGTGCTTACATCATTTTTGCGCCGTTTGTCGGCCAGGTGGCGGATAGCTTTGGTAAAGGCCGGGTGATGATGTTCGCCAACGGCCTCAAATTGGTGGGCGCGGCGGCCATTTGCGTGGGGATGAATCCGTTTATCGGCTACACGCTGGTGGGGATTGGCGCGGCCGCCTACTCGCCGGCGAAATACGGCATTCTGGGTGAAATTACTACCGGCGATAAGCTGGTTAAAGCTAACGGCCTGATGGAAGCCTCGACCATTGCGGCAATTCTGCTGGGCTCGGTGGCTGGCGGTATCGTTGCCGATATGAGCGTCGTTGGGGCGCTGGCGCTCTGTGCGGTAGTTTATGGTGGCGCCGTCGTAGCGAATATCTTTATTCCCAAACTGCCCGCCGCGCGTCCGGGGCAATCCTGGCGTTTTCGCCCCATGACCGCGAGTTTTTTCAATGCCTGCAATGTGCTGTGGCGCGACGGCGAAACCCGCTTCTCGCTGCTGGGGACGAGCCTGTTCTGGGGCGCGGGTGTGACTCTGCGCTTCCTGCTGGTGCTGTGGGTGCCGCTGGTGTTGGGGTTAACCGATAACGCCACGCCAACCTATCTCAACGCGATGGTGGCGGTTGGGATTGTAGTGGGGGCAGGGGCGGCGGCGAAGCTGGTGACGCTGGATACGGTGGCCCGCTGTATGCCTGCCGGCGTTTTGATTGGCGTGGTGGTAGCAATATTTGCCCTGCAGCACGCCATCCTGCCTGCCTACGTTACGCTGTTCATTATTGGTATCTGCGGCGGTTTCTTTATCGTACCGCTGAATGCGCTGCTACAGGATCGCGGTAAGAAAACCGTAGGGTCTGGCAATGCGATTGCCGTGCAGAATCTCGGTGAAAACAGCGCCATGCTGATTATGCTGGGGCTGTATTCGCTGGCTGTCGCGGTGGGTATTCCGGTGGTTGGCGTGGGTGTCGGCTTTGGCGTGCTGTTTGCGCTGGCGATTATCGTGCTGTGGCTGTGGGGAAAACGGCGCTAATAAAACTCAGGGGCGCAGATGCGCCCCTGAAAGGTAACGAACGATTTTACGGTGCAGGATAGGTATAAACCTGATGCACCGCTTCAATTTCCGCTAATACCTCTTCACTTAATTCCAGATACAAACTCTCGACGTTGGTTTTGAGCTGCTCCATGGTCGTTGCCCCCAGCAGGGTGCTGGCGACAAACGGCTGACGACGCACGAAAGCCAGCGCCATCTGCGCTGGATCAAGATTATGACGTTTGGCGATATCGACATAGGCGGCGACCGCTTTCTGCGTCTGTTCACCGCTGTAACGAGTGAAGCGGCTAAACAGCGTATTACGCGCTCCTGCTGGTTTTGCTCCGTTCAGGTATTTACCGGTCAGCGTGCCAAACGCCAGGCAGGAATAGGCCAGCAGCTCCACGCCTTCAAATTGGCTCACTTCCGCCAGCGCCACTTCGTAGCTGCGGTTTACCAGGCTGTACGGGTTCTGGATAGTCACGATGCGCGGTAGGTCGTGTTTGTCGGCCAGGTGCAGATAGCGCATCACGCCAAAGGCCGTTTCGTTGGAAACGCCGATATAGCGAATCTTACCGGCGCGTTGATACTCGGTGAGCGCCTCCAGCGTTTCCAGCAGCGAAACGGGCGGTGCGGAATCGGCCCAGGTGTAGCCCAGCTTGCCAAAACAGTTGGTTGGGCGCTGCGGCCAGTGTACCTGATAGAGGTCGAGATAGTCGGTTTGTAGGCGCTTGAGACTGTTATGCAGCGCATCACGAATGTTCTTACGGTCGAGCGCCTGGTTTGGTCGGATGCCGCTGTCGTTATTACGTGATGGACCGCTGACCTTAGAGGCAATAATCAGCTTTTCGCGATTGCCATGTTTTGCCAGCCAGTTACCGACGTAGGTCTCGGTCAGCCCCTGAGTTTCCGGGCGCGGCGGAACGGGGTACATCTCAGCGACATCAATCAGATTGATGCCCTGGCTTACGGCGTAATCAAGCTGTGCATGGGCGTCGGCTTCGCTATTCTGTTCACCAAACGTCATTGTGCCCAGCCCAAGAGTGCTTATCTCAAGCGAGCTGTGGGGGATACGGTGGTACTGCATAAGCCGGCTTCCTTTTATCAACAGCGTCAGGAAAGAGTCCTGACAAAGGAATATAAAAATGGCAGAGGGGAAGAAAAAGGGGAAGTAAAAAATAAAAAAGGCCAGCAAGCGGCTGACCTATACACAAAATAATTCGAGTTGCAGGAAGGCGGCAAGTTTGAGAATCCCGATGACCTTACTCGAGTCAGTGATTCGGGTGAACGATCGTAGCCAACGCACATGCAACTTGAAGTATGACGAGTATATACGCTTATCGTTTAATGATCTGCGATACGTCGTCACGGTTGATCTGCATCTGATTACCCTGCTGATCTTCATAGCTGATAAGCCCGGTATCATCGTCGACTTCCGGTTTACCGTCGGTGAGGATCATCCGGCCATCTTTGGTCGCCATCACGTAATCGCTGCTACAGCCGGATACTGCGAAAGCTAAACCCACTGCGGAAATCAATACTGCCCATTTTGTCATCGTTATCCCCTTCATCGCCGCACTCTCAATAGTTTAGTAATAACCGACTCAGAGGGCAGCATAAAGCAGGAAAATCTTAAAAAAATCAGACATAGCCCCCAAAAGGAGGCTATGGGCGACAGTTTAAAGCGGGTTTTTCTTATTTCTCAGGAGATTGAGGCTTTCAACCGCGATTGAGAAGAACATTGCAAAATAGATGTAACCTTTCGGTACGTGTACGTCGAAACTTTCCAGAATCAACGTAAAGCCGACCAGAATCAGGAATGACAGGGCCAGCATTTTCACGGATGGATGGCGGTCAACGAATTCGCCAATCGAACGTGCCGCAAACATCATCACGCCTACCGCAATGACTACGGCTGCCATCATGATGAACAGATGGTCGGAGAGGCCAACGGCTGTTATCACTGAATCGAGGCTGAAGATGATATCCAGCAGCATAATTTGCACGATAGCGCCGATAAACGAATGCACGTTGGTTTTTATGCCTTCTTCGTCGCCTTCAATCGACTCGTGAATCTCCTTACTGGCTTTCCAGATAAGGAATAGTCCACCGAGCAGCAAGATCATGTCGCGAATCGAAATCGCCTGATCGAACACGGTGAACAGCGGATGGGTCAGTCTGACAACCCAGGCGATAGAGGCCAACAGCGCCAGTCGCATGATCATTGCTCCCATTAACCCAATACGACGGGCATGGGCACGCTGTGCGGTCGGGAGCTTGGCAACAACCAGAGAGAGAAAAATAATATTATCGATCCCCAGAACGATTTCTAACAGCGTCAGCGTGCCGAGCGCGAGCCAGGCGTTGGGGTCGGTGATCCATGCAAATAACATTAGATAAGTCCTGCCAAAAAAACGAAGCGTTAATTGATGTACGTTGAATGGCTATTTACCGGAACGCAGGCAATACAATCCCCAGAAACAGATCCCTGTTGAGCCGGGGGAGAGTATAGGAAAGCCTGCGAACTGATGGCGAACAGCCGGGTGATTATAAGCCCGCAGCGCGGCAGGACAAAAAATTAATGCGCCGAAGGCATAAAGTGGCGGGCGAGCAGGGCGGCGGTAAAGTTCTTCTTCAGATAGAAACCGCGCGGCAGCGTCATGATGCGCTCGCCCTGGGCACCGATGGCCTCGGTCAGTGCTTTACTGTTCGCAGCCTTTGGACGCAGCTGCAACACCTCGCCGTGGCGCGCGGTGATGCGCTCGACCTGGCCCAGCACGATGAGATCCATCAGTTCCTCCCAGTCCATTCTGAGCTGATGCTCCTCTTCGGCGCTTGGGGTCCACAGCAGGGGAGAACCCACCCGGCGCTCCGCCAGCGGGATTGCCCGTTCACCCTCGACGGGGACCCACAGCACCCGCTTGAGCTTATGGCGAACGTGGCTGTTCTCCCACGTGACGCCAGAATTGCCGGTGAGTGGGGCCACGCAGACAAAGGTGGTTTCCAGCGGCCGACCTTCGGTATCAATAGGAATAGTTTTCAGCTCCACGCCCAGCGCAGCGAAATCTTGCTCCGGCTTGCTGCCCGCGCTCGCACCGAGCCAGATTTCCAGCAGAATGCCAATCCAGCCTTTGTCGCGCTTTAAATCTTTCGGCGTCACGATACCTGCCATGGCCGCGAGTTCACCCAGCGAATAGCCGGCCAGCCGCTGCGCCTGAGCGAGAAGTTCGGCCTGGGTTTTCGGCGATGTGGGGAGTGGAGCGAGGGTTGACATGATAATGCGCCTTTTGCTTAAAAAATGAACGACAATTTCACCGGGTGTGGATAGAGTTTAACTTTTTCTGAGTAAATATATCAATCCAATGATTATTATAGGTTTTTTAAAATTATTCACCGGCAAAAAACGATGAAAAAAAAGGTTTTCCAATTCTGGTCACTGACAATGAACAGGATCTTACACCATGTTATCCACAGAAAAATGGGATAACTGGGGAAAAGCCTGACTACTGTTTCAATTTACAGCCTTGACGTGCGACGAAAATCCAATTTTTGCGCAAAAGGTGCCTAAGATGTTGGCACAATCTGTGGATAAAACCGACGTTGTTCGATCTTTCATCAATTGAAGGATCGCCTATGTGACGATCATCACGTTATAGACTCATGTAAGCGGATTAGTGCTAATAACATAATGAAAAATAGCGTTTTACTGGAAAGGGCTGGCGTGCGATTATTCAGAGTACTCTGGGTTTTCCCTGGGTAAACCCCTACTTCTTCACAACTCTATCCACAGAAAAAGTGAATAAAATCGGCCGCGAGCGCGCTCTGCTGTTTATAACTATGATGATTACTGTGAGTTATTCAAATGTTATTCGGGATGAGGCAGTGCAATAGAGTGGTTTACCGTTTCCAGCGAGTGTGAAACAATCATTCACATTGAAGCTTATTTTGAGGTAGTCCGGTGATTGATGACGATGGCTACCGCCCAAATGTTGGTATTGTAATTTGCAATCGTCAGGGCCAGGTTATGTGGGCCCGGCGCTATGGTCAGCACTCCTGGCAATTCCCGCAAGGGGGCATAAACCCCGGTGAGACAGCAGAACAGGCGATGTATCGGGAACTGTTTGAAGAAGTAGGATTAAGCCGTAAGGATGTACGGATCCTCGCTTCGACCCGAAACTGGTTGCGTTACAAGTTGCCAAAACGTTTGGTGCGTTGGGACACAAAGCCGGTTTGTATCGGCCAGAAACAAAAGTGGTTTCTCTTGCAGTTGATCGGCAATGATGCGGATATCAATATGCAGACCAGCAGCACGCCGGAGTTTGATGGCTGGCGCTGGGTGAGTTACTGGTATCCGGTGCGTCAGGTTGTTTCCTTTAAACGTGACGTCTACCGCCGGGTGATGAAAGAGTTCGCCAGTGTAGTCATGGCGCTTGCGGAGAGTGCGCCAAAACCGCAAAGCGCGCCTGCTTATCGACGCAAAAGAGGTTAAGCCACGCACATTATGCTCACTCGCTTACGCGAAATTGTTGAGAAGGTCGCGAGTGCGCCTCGGCTGAACGAGGCGCTGGATATTCTGGTCACCGACGTCTGCCACGCGATGGAGACAGAGGTTTGCTCGGTCTATCTTGCCGACAACGATCGACGCTGCTTTTACCTGATGGCGACCCGCGGCCTCAAAAAACCGCGCGGTCGTAGCATTACGCTCGCCTTTGATGAAGGCATCGTCGGCCTGGTTGGCCGCCTGGCTGAACCTATCAACCTGGCCGATGCGCAAAAACACCCCAGCTATAAATACATCCCTTCCGTAAAAGAAGAGCGTTTCCGCGCTTTCCTTGGCGTACCGATTATCCAGCGCCGCCAGCTGCTGGGCGTGCTGGTGGTACAGCAGCGTGAATTACGTCAGTTTGATGAAAGCGAAGAGTCATTCCTGGTCACGCTGGCCACGCAGATGGCGGCGATCCTCTCCCAGTCTCAGCTCACCGCGTTGTTCGGACAATACCGCCAGACGCGCGTGCGTGCGCTGCCAGCATCACCGGGCGTGGCGATTGCCGAAGGTTGGATGGACGCCACGCTGCCGCTGATGGAGCAGGTGTATGAAGCGTCATCGCTCGACACCGCGCTTGAACGCGAACGCCTGACCGGTGCGCTGGAAGAAGCCGCTAACGAATTTCGTCGTTACAGCAAGCGCTTCGCCGCTGGGGCACAAAAAGAGACGGCGGCCATTTTCGACCTCTACTCGCACCTGTTGTCCGACGCCAGCCTGCGCCGTGAACTGTTTGCTGAGGTCGACAAAGGCGCGGTGGCCGAATGGGCGGTAAAAAAGATAGTCGAGAAGTTTGCCGAACAGTTTGCCGCATTGCGTGACGGCTACTTAAAAGAACGCGCGGGCGATCTCCGCACGCTGGGGCAGCGCCTGCTGTTTCATCTTGATGACACTACCACGGGCGCCAACGCCTGGCCTGAGCGCTTTATTCTGGTGGCGGACGAACTCTCCGCGGCAACGCTCGCTGAACTGCCGCAGGATCGTTTAGCTGGCGTGGTGGTGCGCGATGGCGCGGCCAACTCCCACGCGGCTATCATGGTTCGGGCCTTAGGCATCCCAACGGTAATGGGCGCGGATATCCAGCCGTCAGTCCTTCACGGGCGGACGCTGGTGGTGGACGGCTATCGTGGCGAACTGTTGGTCGATCCAGAACAGATCCTCGTCCAGGAATACCAGCGGCTCATCAGTGAAGAGAATGAACTCAGCCGCCTGGCGGAAGGGGACGTTGAACGCCCGGCCGAGCTTAAGAGCGGCGAGCGCGTTAAAGTGATGCTTAACGCGGGTTTAAGTCCGGAACACGAACAAATGCTGGGGCGTCGTATCGACGGCATCGGCCTGTACCGCACCGAAATACCCTTCATGCTGCAAAGCGGCTTCCCTTCTGAAGAGGAGCAGGTTGCGCAGTATCAGGGCATGCTGCAGATGTTTAACGATAAGCCGGTTACGCTGCGAACGCTGGATGTTGGGGCCGATAAGCAGCTGCCGTATATGCCGATCAGCGAAGAAAACCCTTGTTTGGGTTGGCGCGGTATCCGTATTACGCTCGACCAGCCGGAAATCTTTCTGGTGCAGGTTCGCGCCATGCTGCGTGCCAATGCGGCGACCGGCAACCTGAGCATTCTGCTGCCGATGATCACCAGCCTCGAAGAGGTAGACGAAGCCCGTAGGCTTATCGATCGCGCCGGTCGTGAAGTTGAAGAGATGATCGGCTACGCCATTCCGAAGCCGCGTCTGGGGATTATGCTTGAAGTCCCATCAATGGTGTTCATGCTGCCAAATCTGGCAAGCCGCGTCGATTTTATCTCGGTTGGCACCAATGACCTGACCCAGTACGTACTGGCGGTGGATCGCAACAATACCCGGGTTGCCAGTATTTATGACAGCCTGCACCCAGGCATGCTCCGGGTGCTGTCGATGATCGTGCAGGAAACGGAACGCCACGGGATCGATTTGCGTCTGTGCGGCGAAATGGCCGGTGATCCCATGTGTGTCACTATTCTGATTGGCCTCGGTTTCCGCCATCTTTCGATGAACGGCCGTTCGGTTCCGCGTGTGAAATACCTGCTGCGCCATATCGAACTTCAGGATGCGCAAACGCTGGCACAGCGCAGCCTCGACGCGCAAATGGCGACCGAAGTGCGCCATCAGGTGGCGGCGTTTATGGAGCGCCGTGGTCTCGGCGGGCTGATTCGCGGCGGACTCTGATGATTCCCTCTCCCTTGCGGGAGAGGGGGTCTACGCGCTATACATATCTTTTACATCTTCCACGCATCATCTCTCATCGCCCTTGTGCTATTATTCGCACCTTTGGAGCGTCTGAAGCTTTCGGCGCGCATCTCTACCGCTGTCCACTTTCGGCGGAATAACAAGCATTTGTGGTGACAGATGAATAGTGGTTATCTGCGTTTCCCGGACATTGATCCGGTAATTTTTTCCATCGGACCGGTCTCCCTGCATTGGTATGGCATGATGTACCTTGTAGGTTTTATCTTCGCAATGTGGCTGGCTACGCGTCGCGCCAATCGCCCGAACAGTGGCTGGACCAAAAACGAAGTTGAAAACCTGCTGTATGCGGGCTTCCTCGGGGTCTTCCTCGGCGGGCGCATCGGCTACGTCATGTTCTACAACTTTGACCTGTTCTTACAGGACCCGCTTTATCTGTTCCGCGTTTGGGACGGGGGGATGTCCTTCCACGGCGGCCTGATTGGGGTGATCGTGGTGATGATTATCTTCGCCAAACGCACCAAGCGAACCTTCTTCCAGGTCTCTGATTTCATTGCGCCGCTGATCCCGTTTGGCTTAGGCTGCGGGCGTCTGGGCAACTTTATCAACGGTGAGCTGTGGGGCCGCGTCGACCCTGGTTTCCACTACACCATGCTGTTCCCGGGTTCCCGTGCGGAAGATATCGCGCTGCTGCCGTCTCACCCGGAATGGCAAACGCTGTTTGACACCTACGGCTCGCTGCCGCGTCATGCTTCTCAGCTGTATGAACTGGCGCTGGAAGGCATCGTTCTGTTCCTGATCCTGAACTTCTTTATCCGCAAACCTCGCCCGGCGGGCTCGGTCTCTGGCCTGTTCCTGATTGGCTACGGTATGTTCCGTATCATCTGTGAATTCTTCCGCCAGCCGGATGCGCAGTTCACCGGCGAATGGGTTCAGTTCATCAGCATGGGCCAGATCCTTTCCCTGCCGATGGTACTTGCGGGTATCATTATGATGGTCTGGGCGTTTCGCCGTCCGCAGAAACAGATTTCCTGAGGAAGCATGAAACAGTATCTCGAACTGATGCAAAAGGTGCTCGATGAGGGCACCCCGAAGAATGACCGCACCGGCACTGGCACGGTCTCCATTTTTGGCCACCAGATGCGCTTTAACCTGAAAGACGGTTTCCCGCTAGTGACCACTAAGCGCTGCCATTTGCGCTCCATCATCCATGAACTGCTGTGGTTCCTGCAGGGCGACACCAACATCGCCTACCTGAAGGAAAACAACGTCAGTATCTGGGACGAGTGGGCTGATGAAAATGGCAACCTGGGCCCGGTATACGGTAAACAATGGCGCGCATGGCCGACGCCGGATGGCCGCCATATTGACCAGATCACCACCGTCGTCAACCAGCTGAAAAATGACCCGGACTCGCGCCGCATCATCGTTTCCGCGTGGAACGTTGGCGAGCTGGATAAAATGGCGCTGGCTCCATGCCACGCGTTCTTCCAGTTCTACGTAGCGGACGGCAAGCTGTCCTGCCAGCTTTACCAGCGCTCCTGCGACGTGTTCCTCGGTCTGCCGTTTAACATCGCCAGCTATGCGCTGCTGGTGCACATGATGGCGCAGCAGTGTGACCTGGAAGTGGGCGACTTTGTCTGGACCGGTGGTGATACCCACCTCTACAGCAACCACATGGAACAGACGGCGCTGCAGTTAACCCGTGAACCACGCGCGCTGCCGAAGCTGGTGATTAAGCGCAAACCCGAGTCGATTTTTGACTACCGCTTTGATGACTTCGAAATCGAAGGTTACGACCCGTACCCGGGTATCAAAGCGCCGGTGGCCATTTAACCGAGCACCCATCGCAAACCGGCGCACTGAGCGCCGGTTTTTTTGTGCCCTGTAGCCCGGCAAAGCGACGTCGTTCCAGACTCCACTTTCAATTTTGCGTAACGGATTCCAGTCTGTCTCAGCCGTTACAGCAAGCCTTACTTCTTCTCTCGCTGCGCAACGTGAAACGCAGAATCTACGCTCGTGAGGCCGTCTCCTTCCCGGCATACTCGCCGACATGAACAGAGAACGCGGTTACACCCTGATCGAAACCTTAGTGGCAATGACGCTGGTGCTTATCCTCAGCGTTTCCGGCCTGAATGGCTGGCAACGCTGGCAGCAATCACAGCGGTTGTGGCAAACCGCCAGCGCGCTAAAGGATTACATGATTTATCTCCGAAACGACGCTAACTGGCACAATATCGACCGTCGGTTGCGGATTAACCGGACGGCGCAGCACTGGTGCGTGGTGGCGGATGATACGGTGTTGGTAGGTTGCCCATCAGGGAATCCCGCCGTCTTCAGCCCGCTATGGACGGAAGTCGCCATTAGCAAAATAACCCCCAACCTGGCCTTCTTCGGCCTGCGAAACACCGCATGGGCGGGGAGCATCATGCTGGCAAGCGCGGCGGGCAGCTGGAGCATAGTGGTTTCAGGCTGGGGGCGCGTTCGTTTATGCGAGGAGGCAGCATGCTAATGCGCGGTTTTTCACTGTTAGAAGTCCTGATTGCCATGGCGATTAGCAGCATTTTGCTGTTGGGGGCCTCGCGCTTTTTGCCCGCTTTGCAGTTCGGCATTATGCAGCAGATGCGTCAGCAGGCGCTGGAGGACGATCTCTGGCAGCAGCTATTTACGGTAGCCAAACATTTGCAGCGTACAGGATATTGCGGGGGAGATAGCTGTAGCGGTGAGCCGCTGCATCTTTCGGCGCAAGGCGAATGTCTCATTGCCCGCTGGGACAGTAACAGTAACGGCCGCTGGGAAATATCGCCTGCGGATGAAGCGGACAGCATTGGTTTTCGCCTGAAGTCAGGCGTACTGGAAACGCTGCGTGGCGCGATGAACTGTGAGGGTAATGGCTGGTACAAAATGAGTGACCCGGCGACCATGACCGTTACCGGTTTTCAGGTGATACGTAAAACGCACAATAGTTTCCCGCCGGAATTTTCCATTGCGCTTACGGCGGCTACCGGGCGAGGTGAAACAGCCAGCGCGCAGTACAGCGTGACGGGCTATAACCTATGAATCGTCAACGGGGCATCTCTTCGCTGGCGATGGTGTTGATGCTTTTGCTGTTGGGTAGCCTGATGCTGCAAGGGCTTAATCAGATTCAGCGGCAACAGCTGGCAATGGTAAACGATGAAACCCGCGCGTTGCGAAAAACAGCGAGCGTCCATTCGGCGCTACAGTGGGGGAAAATGCAGTCATGGAATGTGGCGGCAGGGCAGCAATGTCGGGGATATGACGAAGTCAGTCGGGTTTGTCTGCGGTTATTTGCCGACGGTACCCTATTGTTGATTGCTCAAAGCGAAGCGCTGCGCCTCTGGCAATCCGGAATCTGGACTTTGGGTCACATTCACTTTTCTGCGCACAGCTGGAGCGACTTCTGCCCTTTAAAGGAGGTGTCATTATGTCAGCCGCTTTAAAATCGCGAGGGTTCAGTCTGCCAGAAGTGATGCTGGCGATGTTCCTGATGGTTAGCGTAGTGACGGCGCTGGGCGGTTACTATCGTGCGCTGGCGACCACTAGCGTACAGCTTAACCAGTATCGCCAGCTGTGGCGTTATGCCTGGGGGCAGACCCAGCAGCAGGCAGCGGCATTACCAGAAGGTTGGCACAGCCAGCGGCTACAGACATCATCAGCATCTTGTGTCAGCATCAATGCTACTATTATCACCCCCATGGGCAAGCAGGGACGCATGACGCGTCTGCATTGTCCGGTCAGTCAGTAGTCAGGAGCGAATATGTTACGGGTCTACCACTCCAACCGTCTGGATGTGCTGGAAGCATTGATGGAATTTATCGTTGAGCAGGACCGGCTGGCTGACCCTTTCGAGCCTGAAATGATCCTCGTGCAAAGTACCGGGATGGCGCAGTGGCTACAGATGACGCTATCGCAGCGTTTCGGTATTGCTGCCAACATCGACTTCCCGCTTCCTGCGAGTTTTATCTGGGACATGTTCACCCGCGTGTTGCCCGAGATCCCCGGCGAAAGCGCCTTTAACAAGCAGAGTATGAGCTGGAAGCTGATGACGCTGCTGCCGGGGATGCTTGATAACGAAGCTTTTACGCCATTGCGCCATTATCTGACCGATGACGCCGACAAGCGCAAACTGTTCCAGTTGGCTTCGCGCGTAGCGGATCTCTACGACCAATATCTGGTTTACCGTCCTCAGTGGCTGACCGAGTGGGAGGCTGGGCAATTGGTTGACGGCGTGGGTGAAGCCCAGCAGTGGCAGGCGCCGCTGTGGAAAGCGCTGGTGGAGCACACCGCGGCGCTCGGACAACCGCTGTGGCACCGTGCCAACCTCTATCAACGCTTTATCGATACGCTGGAAAACAGCAGCGAGCCGCCGGCCGGTTTGCCGCCACGGGTGTTTATTTGCGGTATCTCCGCGCTGCCGCCGGTGTATCTGCACGCGCTACAGGCGCTCGGCAAGCACATCGATATCTACGTGCTGTTCACCAACCCATGCCGCTATTACTGGGGCGATATTAAAGATCCTGCGTTTCTGGCCCGATTAATGGCGCGTCAGCGTCGCCACTACCGCGAACAGCGGGAACTGCCGCTGTTCCAGGACTCTCAAAGCGCGCCGGGGCTATTTAACGACGACGGTGAACAGGATGTGGGCAACCCGATGCTGGCCTCCTGGGGCAAGTTGGGGCGCGACTATATCTACCTGCTGGCGGAGCTTGAGCGCTATCAGGAGCTGGATGCGTTTGTCGATATCGAACCGGATAATCTGCTACACAACCTCCAGTACGACGTACTGGAGCTGAAAAATAGCGCTATCGCCGGGCGGACAGCCGAAGAGTTTGCCCACAGCGGCAACAAACGCCCGCTGGCGTTGGATGACCGTAGCCTGACCGTTCATGTCTGCCATAGCCCGCAGCGCGAGGTGGAAATTCTGCACGATCGTCTGCTCGCAATGCTGGAAGCAGACCCTACGCTGACGCCGCGCGACATCATCGTGATGGTGGCGGATATCGACAGCTACAGCCCGTTCATCCAGGCCGTATTCGGCAGCGCTACCGGCGAGCGCTATTTGCCGTACGCGATTTCTGACCGCCGCGCCCGCCAGGCGCACCCGGCGATGCAGGCCTTTATCACCCTGCTGTCGCTGCCGGATAGCCGCTTTACCAGTGAAGATGTGCTGGCGCTGCTCGACGTTCCGGTACTGGCCGTGCGCTTTAATATTGATGAAGCGGGGCTTTTGTATCTTCGTCAGTGGGTTAACGAATCCGGCGTGCGCTGGGGGATGGACGACGATAACGTCCGCGAACTGGATCTGCCAGCCACCGGGCAACACACCTGGCGCTTTGGCCTGACGCGTATGTTACTGGGCTATGCCATGGAGAGCAGTCAGGGCGAATGGCAGGATGTTTTGCCGTACGACGAATCCAGCGGCCTGATTGCCGAACTGGTAGGCCATCTGGCCTCATTGCTGATGCAGCTTAACCGCTGGCGGCAGGTGCTGACGCAGGCGCGTTCGCTGGAAGAGTGGCTGCCGGTGTGCCGTGAAATGCTCAATGATTTCTTCTTACCGGATCAGGACACGGAAGCGGCGCTGACGCTGATTGAGCAGCAGTGGCAGGCGATAATCGCTCAGGGCGTTCAGTCGCAGTACGCTGGTGAAGTGCCGCTGTCGCTGCTGCGTGATGAACTGGGGCAGCGTCTTGACCAGGAGCGCATCAGCCAGCGCTTCCTCGCCGGGCCTATCAATATTTGTACCCTGATGCCAATGCGTTCAATCCCCTTCAAAGTGGTGTGCCTGCTGGGGATGAACGACGGTATTTACCCGCGTGCGCTGGCGCCGCTCGGCTTTGACCTGATGAGCCAAAAGCCGGTGCGTGGTGACCGTAGCCGCCGTGACGATGACCGCTACCTGTTCCTTGAAGCGATGATGTCGGCAGAGAAAGCGCTCTATATTAGCTACATCGGCCGTTCCATCCAGGACAACAGTGAACGCTATCCGTCGGTGCTGGTTCAGGAACTCTTAGACTACATCGGTCAGAGCCACTGCCTGGCGGGTGATGAAACGCTGAACTGCGACGAAAGCGAACAGCGGGTCAAGAAGCACATTATGCACCAGCACAGCCGTATGCCGTTCGACGCCGAAAACTATCAGGCCGATGAACAGCAAAGCTATGCCCGGGAGTGGCTGGCGGCGGCCAGCCAGCAGGGAGAGGCCCACGCCGACTTTATCCAGCCGCTGGCACCGCAGGATCTCCCCACGCTGCCGCTGGAGCAGCTGCAGCGCTTCTGGCGTCACCCGGTGCGGGCGTTCTTCCAGCTACGGCTTCAGGTCAATTTCCGCAGCGAAGAGAGCGATATCCCCGATACTGAACCGTTCACTCTTGAAGGGCTGACGCGTTATCAGCTTAACCAGCAACTGCTGAATACCCTGATTGAACAGCAGGAGCCGGATCGGATGTACCGTCGTTATCGTGCGGCAGGTGAGTTGCCCTACGGCCCGTTTGGTGAAATAGCCTGGCAGGCACAGCATCAGGAGATGAGTGCGCTAGCCAGCCGGGTAATTGAATACCGCCGGGCAGGGCAGAGTATGGAAATCGATCTCGAATGCGACGGGGTTAACATAACCGGATGGTTGCCGCAGGTTCAGGAGAATGGGCTGTTGCGCTGGCGGCCATCTTTGCTTAGCGTTTCACAAGGGATGCAACTTTGGCTGGAACACCTTGTCTACTGTGCTAGCGGCGGCAAGGGTGAAAGCCGGCTGCTGCTGAGAAAAGAGGGTGAATGGTGCTTCCCTCCGCTGGCGGTTGATGAGGCTAACGCCTATCTGGCCCAGTTGGTTAAAGGCTATCGTCAGGGGATGTGCCAGCCGCTGCTGTTTTTACCTGAGAGCGGCGGGGCGTGGATAAAAGCCTGTTACGATGCCGAAAATGATGCCATCTTAAGAGATACAGAGACGCTGCAAAAAGCGCGCAGTAAATTTTTGCAAGCGTACGAAGGCAATATGGTGGTAAGCGGCGAAGGGGCCGATGTCTGGTATCAACGCCTGTGGCGTACCCTGGAACCCGCGCAGTATGAGGCTGTTATCGAACAAACGACGCCGTACTTGCTTCCCGTATTTCGCTTTAATCAGTCAACATGATTGTATAAAAATTGCGCAAATCTAGCCGTTGAATTACTATGCGCAACGCGTCACGGACTGATGAGAGGTAGCCCGGACCAGGCTGTTTGCCCTGTTCCGGGACGCCCCCGGTAAGGTGCGCTGACCGGGCTACCTGCACAAGCATTAAGATTTGTTAGCAGTATTTGTTAATGGTGAGGTCCGTGAATGCCCCGCAGTATCTGGTTGAGTATTGTTGTTTTAGTCACTGCCCTTTGGGCGACCGTCGGTCAGGCAGACACCGGGTGGCAACCGATTAAGGAAACCATCCGTAAGAGCGAAAAGGATACTCGCCAGTATCAGGCGATTACGCTGGATAACAACATGGTTGTTCTGCTGGTCTCCGACCCGCAGGCGGTGAAATCACTGTCGGCGCTGGTGGTGCCAATCGGCTCGCTGGAAGATCCTGACTCTCATCCGGGTCTGGCGCACTATCTTGAGCACATGACGCTGATGGGCTCAAAAAACTACCCGCAGCCTGACAATCTTGCCGAATTCTTAAAAATGCACGGCGGCAGCCACAATGCGAGTACCGCGCCGTACCGCACCGCTTTCTATCTGGAAGTGGAGAACGATGCTCTTCAAGGCGCGGTCGACCGGCTTGCCGATGCCATTGCTGCGCCGCTGCTGGATAAAAAATACGTCGACCGCGAGCGCAACGCGGTGAATGCCGAGCTGACCATGGCGCGTACCCGTGACGGTATGCGCATGGCGCAGGTGAGTGCCGAAACCATCAACCCGGCGCACCCCGGCGCGCGCTTCTCTGGCGGCAATCTGGAAACGCTGAGCGACAAACCTAATAGCCCGGTCTACGATGCGCTGCTGGCATTCCGTGACAAGTACTACTCCGCCAACCTGATGAAGGCGGTGATTTACAGCAATAAGCCGCTGCCTGAGCTGGCAAAAATGGCTGCACAGACCTATGGCCGCGTACCAAATAAAGACATTGAACGCCCGGAAATCACCGTTCCTGTCGTCACCGATGCGCAAAAGGGCATCGTCATTCACTACGTGCCGGCGCTGCCGCGCAAAGTGCTGCGCGTCGAGTTTCGTATCGACAACAACTCCGCCCAATTCCGCAGTAAAACCGATGAATTGATCACCTATATGATCGGCAACCGTACGCCGGGAACCTTATCCGACTGGTTGCAAAAGCAGGGGCTGGTGGAAGGTATTCGCGCCGACTCCGATCCGGTAGTGAACGGCAACAGCGGCGTGCTGGCGATCTCTGCGACTCTGACCGACAAAGGCCTTGCCCATCGCGACGAAGTTGTCGCCGCTATTTTCCGCTACCTTGATGTGATGCGTGACAAAGGTATCGACAAGAGCTACTTCGACGAACTGGCCCATGTGCTGGATCTCGACTTCCGCTATCCATCGATTAACCGCAACATGGACTACGTTGAGTGGCTGGCTGACACGATGATCCGCGTGCCGGTGCAGCACACACTGGATGTCGTCAACATCGCTGACCGCTATGACCCGCAGGCGGTAAAAGAGCGTCTGGCGATGATGACCCCACAGAATGCCCGTATCTGGTACATCAGCCCGAAAGAGCCGCATAACAAAGTGGCCTACTTCGTTGATGCACCGTATCAGGTCGACAAAATCAGCGCCGATACCTTCGCCAAATGGCAGAAAGAGTCTGGTGCTATTGACCTTAGCCTGCCGCAACTGAACCCGTATATTCCGGACGACTTCACGCTGATTAAGCCTGAGAAAAGCGCCGATCATCCGCAGCTTATCGTTGATGAGCCCGAACTGCGTCTGGTGTACATGCCAAGCCGCTATTTCGGCCTCGAACCGAAGGCTGATATCACCATGATCTTGCGTAACCCGCAGGCGATGGATAGCGCCAAAAGTCAGGTGATGTTTGCCCTCAATGATTATCTGGCGGGCATTGCGCTGGATCAGCTCAGCAATCAGGCCGCCGTCGGCGGGATCAGCTTCTCAACCGGTGCCAACAATGGTTTGATGCTCAACGCCAACGGCTACACCCAGCGTCTGCCGCAGCTTTTCGATGCGCTGCTGCAGGGCTATTTCAGCTACACGGCAACCGAAGAACAGCTTGAGCAGGCCAAGTCCTGGTACAAGCAGATGATGGATTCGGCGGAGAAGGGCAAAGCCTACGAACAGGCCATTATGCCGATTCAGATGGTCTCCCAGGTGCCGTATTTCCAGCGCGACGAACGCAAAGCGCTGCTGCCGTCCATCACCTTAAAAGAGGTGATGGATTATCGCGACCAGCTTAAAGCGGGCGGGCGTCCTGAATTTATGGTGATTGGCAACCTGAGCCGCGAGCAGTCGACAACGCTTGCACGTAACGTGCAGTTGCAGCTTGGCGCTCACGGCAACGAATGGTGTCGTAACAAAGACGTACTGGTCGATAAACAGCAGAACGCCATCTTTGAGAAAACGGGTAGCAGCACTGACTCGGCGCTGGCGGCGGTGTTCGTTCCAGCAAATGTCGATGAATTCTCAAGTTCGGCGGCAAGCGCAATGCTGGCGCAAATCATCCAGCCGTGGTTCTACACCCAACTGCGTACCGAAGAGCAGCTGGGCTATGCGGTGTTTGCCTTCTCCATGAACATTGGTCGCCAGTGGGGCATGGGCTTCCTGCTGCAAAGTAACGAAAAACAGCCGGCCTTCCTGTGGGAACGCTTTAAGGCCTTCTTCCCGACTGCGGAACAGAAGCTGCGGACGATGAAACCGGAAGAGTTTGCCCAAATCCAACAGGCGGTGATTGCCGACATGCTGCAAGCGCCGCAAACCCTCGGCGATGAAGCCTCGCAGCTGAGCAAAGATTTCGATCGCGGTAATATGGCTTTTGATTCACGTGCTAAAGTAGTGGCCCAAATTAAGCTGTTAACGCCGCAAAAGCTGGCCGACTTCTTCCACCAGGCGGTGGTTGCGCCGCAGGGGATGACGGTACTGTCACAGGTTTCCGGCAGCCAGAACGGCAAAGTTGACTATGCGCACCCTGAAGGCTGGAAGGTGTGGCAGAGCATCACCGCGTTGCAGCAATCCTTACCCTTAAGACGAGAGAACGAATGACCGATACCGCCGAGTCCCTTGATCCCCTGCGCTTACCCCTTCTTGGCGAGCGCCTGATTGAAGCCTCAGCGGGCACCGGAAAAACCTTCACCATCGCCGCACTCTACCTGCGGCTTCTGCTGGGGCTTGGCGGCGAGGCTGCCTATCCCCGGCCGGTCAACGTTGAAGAACTGCTGGTGGTGACCTTCACCGAGGCCGCCACCGAAGAGCTGCGCGGGCGCATTCGTAGCAACATCCACGAACTGCGCGTCGCCTGCCTGCGTAACGCCACCGATAATCCCCTCTATGCCAGCTTGCTGGCAGAAATCGACGATCTCCAGCAGGCGGCGAGCGTGCTGCTGCTGGCCGAGCGTCAGATGGACGATGCGGCGGTCTTTACCATTCACGGCTTCTGCCAGCGGATGCTCAGCCTTAACGCTTTTGAATCCGGCATGCTGTTTGAACAGCAGCTGATCGAAGACGAATCTCAGCTGCGCTACCAGGCCTGCGCTGACTTCTGGCGACGCCACTGCTATCCGTTGAACCGCGAGATCGCACAGGTGATTGTCGAGTCCTGGAAAGGGCCGCAGGATCTGCTGAAGTCCATCGATCGCTACCTGCAGGGCGAAGCGCCGCAGCTCAAAATGCCGATAAGCGATGCGGAAACGCTGGAATCCCGCCATCAAAAGATCCTCGCGCAGATCGGGGAGATCAAACAGCTGTGGCTAACGCACGTAGGCGAGCTGGATGCGCTGCTGGAAAACTCAGGTATTGATAGGCGTAAGTTTAACCGGGGCAATCAGGGCAAGTGGATCGACAAAATCAGCAGCTGGGCGCAGGAAGAGACGCAAAACTACCAGTTGCCCGATGCGCTGGAAAAATTCAGCCAGCCGTTCCTCGTCGAACGCACCAAAGCGGGCGGGGAAGTACCAACGCACCCCTTATTCAGCGCTATCGAACGGCTGCTGGATTCGCCGCTGACTCTTAACGATCTGGTTATTGCCCAGGCGATGACGGAAATACGTGATGCGGTGGCGCGTGAGAAGCGCCGTCGCGGTGAGCTGGGCTTTGATGATATGCTGAGCCGTCTCGATGAAGCCCTGCACGGCGACAGCGGTGATGCGCTGGCGGCCGCCATTCGCCAGCGTTTCCCGGTGGCGATGATTGATGAATTCCAGGATACCGACCCGCAGCAGTACCGTATTTTCCGCCGTATCTGGCGACAGCAGCCGGAGACCGCGCTGCTGCTGATTGGCGACCCAAAACAGGCCATCTACGCCTTCCGCGGCGCCGATATCTTCACCTACATGCGCGCGCGCAGCGACGTGGCCGCGCATTACACGCTCGACACCAACTGGCGTTCGGCGCCGGGGATGGTTGAGAGCGTCAACCGCCTGTTTGGGCTGGTTGATAACCCCTTTATGTTCCGCGATATTCCGTTCCTGCCGGTCCAATCGGCGGATAAAAACGCCTCGCTGCGCTTTGAGATCGACGGTGAAAAACAGCCGGCAATGAACCTGTGGTTGATGCCCGGTGAAGGGGTCAGCGCGGGGGATTACCAAAACGTGATGGCCCAGCAGTGCGCGGCGCAAATTCGTGACTGGCTCACCGCTGGCCAGCGCGGCACGGCGCTGCTGTGGCGTGGTGATAAAGCTCACCCGGTTCAGGCTTCTGATATCACGGTGCTGGTGCGTAATCGCCAGGAAGCGTCGCTGATTCGCGATGCGTTGAATGCGCTGGCAATCCCGTCGGTGTATCTGTCAAACCGCGACAGCGTATTTGAAACCCCGGAAGCGCAGGAGCTGCTGTGGGTGCTGCAGGCGGTGTTGACGCCGGAGCGCGAAAATACCCTGCGCAGTGCGCTGGCAACATCAATGTTTGGCCTCAATGCGCGGGATATCGAACGGCTAAACCTGGACGAGAACGCCTGGGATACGCTGGTGGAAGAATTTACCGAGTACCGTAATATCTGGCAGCGCCGCGGCGTGATGCCGATGATTCGCGCCCTGATGAGTGCGCGCTCGCTGGCGGAAAACCTGCTGGCCACCCACGGCGGCGAGCGGCGTTTAACCGATATCCTGCATCTCAGTGAGCTGCTGCAAGAAGCGGCGACCCAGCTTGAAAGCGAGCATGCGCTGGTGCGCTGGCTGAACCAACAGGTGGCTGAGCCGGACACCAACGCTTCCAGCCAGCAGATGCGTCTGGAGAGCGACAAACACCTGGTGCAGATTGTCACCATACACAAATCGAAAGGGCTGGAGTATCCGCTGGTCTGGCTGCCGTTTATCGCCCGTTTCCGTAAAGAGAAGCAGGCGTTTTATCACGACCGGGAATCCTTTGCTGCGGTACTCGATCTCAACGAAAGCGATGAGAGCCTTGAGCTGGCGGAAGCCGAACGCCTGGCGGAGGATCTGCGCCTGCTGTACGTGGCCTTAACCCGCGCCGTCTGGCACTGTAGCCTTGGCATTGCGCCGTTAACCGCGCGGCGTAGCGATAAACCGACTGATACCGAATTACATCACAGCGCGCCGGGGCGGCTGCTGCAAAAAGGCGAGGTGCTGACCGCCGCTGGCCTTGAAGCCTGTCTACGCGCGTTGTGCGACGAACATATTGCGCTAACACCCGTCACGCCGCCGGACGATAGCCGCTGGCAGCCGGAGCAGGCCGGGATGCCTGAACTGGCGGCGCGGCAGGTGCTTCGCCGGGTATTCGATGACTGGCGGGTGACCAGCTATTCCGGCCTGCAGCAAAGCGGGCACAGCGTGGCGCAGGATTTGCTGCCGCGCCTGGATATCGATGCCGTGGGTACCGGTGATGCTCAGCCGGAGCCGGCGATGACGCCGCACAACTTCCCGCGCGGGGCTTCACCGGGGACTTTCCTGCATAGTCTGTTTGAAGATCTCGACTTCACCCAGCCGATTGACCCGGCATGGATGCGTGAAAAGCTGCAAAGCAATGGCTTCGGCGAAGAGTGGGAGCCGGTGTTAACCGAGTGGATTTCGCAGGTGCTGGCAGCCCCGCTGGCAGAAAGCGGGATTGCACTCAATCAGCTCAGCGCCCGGCAAAAACAGGTCGAGATGGAATTTTATCTACCGATTACCAAAGCGCTCGATGCGCGCGCGCTGGACGCCTTAACCCGCCGCTATGATCCGTTATCCGCGGGCTGCCCAGAGCTGGATTTCCGCCAGGTTCGCGGCATGCTGAAGGGCTTTATCGACCTGGTCTTCCGTCACGATGGGCGCTATTACCTGCTGGACTACAAGTCCAACTATCTGGGGGAAAACGGTGAAGCCTACACCCCGCAGGCAATGGCGCAAGCCATGCAGGCGCACCGCTATGACCTGCAATATCAGCTCTATACCCTGGCGCTGCACCGCTATCTGCGCCACCGCATTGCGGATTATGATTACGAGCGGCACTTTGGTGGCGTCATTTATCTGTTCCTGCGTGGTGTAGACGGCGAGGCCGGACAGCAGGGGATTTTCACCACCCGACCTGACCCAGCGCTGATTACGGCAATGGATGCACTGTTTGCGGGAGAGGATGTAAAAGCATGACGCTCGAACAACGCCTACTCGAGGCTGCCGAATTGAAGTTGCTGCGCCCGCTGGACGTGCAGTTTGCGCTAATGGTGGCGCAGAACGAACATCCGGCGGTGATGCTGGCGGCTGCGATGCTGAGCCGCGATACCGGGGAAGGGCACGTCTGTCTGCCGCTTTCCCACCTGAATCCAGCGATGCAGGCGAAAGGCCGCGCGCGTGAGCTGTGGCAACAGCTGTTCGCGGACGCCGGTGCGCCTGAGAACTGGGAAACGTTGCTGCGGGATTCGCAGGCGGTCAGCAACGGAGAGCGCCCGTCACCGCTGATTTTAAGCCGCGAGCGCCTCTACTTAAACCGCATGTGGCACAACGAACTGACCGTCGCGCGTTTCTTTAGTGATACCCAGGCACCGTTTGCCGTTGATGAGGGACAGCTGGCGACGACGCTGAATGCGCTGTTCCCGGCAAGTGATACGGTGGACTGGCAGAAAGTTGCCGCCGCCGTTGCGCTGACGCGGCGAATTTCGGTGATCTCCGGTGGTCCGGGTACCGGGAAAACGACGACTGTCGCCAAACTGCTGGCGGCGCTGGTGCAGATGTCCGGTACGGAAAAGTGCCGAATTCGTCTGGCGGCGCCGACCGGAAAAGCGGCGGCCCGATTAACCGAATCACTCGGTGCCGCGCTGCGCAAGCTGGATCTGAGCGATGAACAAAAGGCGATGCTGCCAACGGATGCCAGCACGCTGCACCGCCTGCTGGGCGCGCAGCCCGGCAGCCAAAGGCTACGTTACCACGCGGATAACCCGCTGCACCTTGATGTGCTGGTGGTAGATGAAGCCTCAATGATTGACCTGCCGATGATGGCGCGGCTGATTGACGCGCTGCCGCCGCATGGGCGGGTGATTTTCCTCGGCGACCGTGACCAGCTGGCGTCGGTGGAAGCCGGAGCGGTGCTGGGCGATATCTGTGGCTGGGTGAGCGCGGGTTATACCGAAGAACGTGCGCATGAGCTGAGTCGTTTAGTCGGCGCGCCGGTTCCTGCCGGAGAGGGCAACGCGGCGAGCGCGCTGCGTGACAGCCTGTGCCTGCTGCGTACCAGCTACCGTTTCGGCAGCGATTCCGGCATTGGGCAGCTTGCCAGCGTGGTAAACCGTGGCGACAAAAAAGCCGTTGCTGATGTTTTTGCTCGTGGATTTAGCGATATCGAACTCAAGCCGCTGCGCACAACGGAAGATTACGGCGCGATGCTCGACGATGCGCGCGCCGGCTATGGGCATTATCTCCAGCTGCTGCGTGAACAGGCTGAGCCGGCGGTGATACTGGCCGCCTTTGGTGAATATCAGCTGCTGTGTGCGCTGCGCGAGGGGCCGTGGGGCGTCGCGGGGCTGAATACGCAATTCGAACAGATATTGACGCGCCATCGACAGATTGTGCCGCAGCGCCATTCGCGCTGGTATGAAGGGCGGCCGGTGATGATCACCCGCAACGATAGCGCGCTGGGGCTGTTTAACGGTGATATCGGCATCGCATTGGATCGCGGGCAGGGGACGCGCGTCTGGTTCCCGATGCCGGACGGTACCATTAAATCCGTGCAGCCCAGCCGCCTGCCGGAGCACGACACCGCATGGGTGATGACGGTACACAAATCTCAGGGCTCAGAGTTCACCCACGCGGCGCTGGTGCTGCCGACGCAGATTGTCCCGGTGGTGAGCCGCGAGCTTATCTACACCGCTATCACACGTGCAAAATCCAGACTGTCGCTGTATGCCGATGAACATCTGCTGACGCAGGCCATCGCGACCCGCACTGAACGACGCAGCGGGCTAACGGCGATTTTCGCCGAAATGGCGTAGCTCGAAATACCCCTCACCCTAACCCTCTCCCCAAAGGGGCGAGGGGACCGCTGGTGCCTCGGTGCCAAAGCGGAATTCAGATATGAGTACGGGCTCGTTGTGCTCCCTCTCCCTTTTTAAGGGAGAGGGCTGGGGTGAGGGTTTGACTCCGACCCCGGCGTTACGCCAGGTCCGTCATCAGCACCTTAGACCGACGCTGATAGTTATACAGCTGCTTCTTACTCTCTGGCAGCAGCTCCACATCCACCGGTTTAAAGCCGCGCTCCTGGAACCAGTGAATGCTGCGGGTAGTCAGCACAAACAGGTGATTTAACCCCATCTGCTTCGCCTGAGCGGCGATGCGCTCCAGCAGCACTTCACCTCGCGATGAGCTGCGGTAGTCCGGGTGGACCGCCACGCAGGCCATCTCGCCAATCTTCTCTTCCGGGAAGGGATAGAGCGCGGCGCAGGCGATGGTGGTGTTATCCCGCTGAATAATGGTGAACTTGTCGATCTCCATCTCTAGCTGCTCGCGAGAGCGGCGCACCAGAATCCCTTGTTGCTCCAGCGGCGCAATAAGATCCAGAATCCCCCCGATATCGTTAATGGTCGCGCGGCGAATTTGCTCGGCGCTTTCCATCACAATCTGCGTCCCGATACCGTCGCGCGAGAACAGCTCCTGCAACAGCGCGCCGTCTTCCTGGTAGCTTATCAGGTGGCTACGACGCACACCGCTGCGGCAGGCTTTCACCGCGCCGCGCAGGAAACGCGCGGTGCCGGAAAGGTAGTCGCCTTCCTGCTCCAGCTCTTCGATGCGCGCCTGCGCTTCGTTCGGGAACAGTTCAGGAACAATATCGCCGTTCTCGTTGTACACCCCTTGCGAGGAGCAAAAACCGATCATCTTCTCGGCTTTGAGCTTAATCGCCAGCTGGGTAGCAATCTCTTCTGAGGTCAGGTTAAAGCTTTCGCCGGTCACCGACACCGCCACCGGCCCCATCAGCACAATTGCGCCGTTGTCGAGCTGGCGATGGATCGCCTCTTCATCAATACGACGAATACGCCCGCTGTGGCAGTAGTCGATACCATCGTCCACGCCGAGCGGCTGAGCAATAATAAAGTTCCCGCTCACCACGTTGATGTGCGCACCCTGAAGCGGAGTGTTGTTGAGGCTCATCGACAGTCTGGCGGTAATATCCAGCTGCAGCAGACCGGCCGCCTGCTTGACCAGTTCAAGCGTTTTACTATCCGTTACGCGGATATGCTTGTGGTAAGTCGGTTCGTGGTTATGCTCCGCCAGATTGGCATCAATTTGCGGACGCGCGCCGTAGACCAGCACCAGGCGAATACCTAAGCTGTGGAGCAGGCCAATATCGCTGACGATACTGGAAAAGTTTTCATGCTCAATGGCTTCGCCGCCAAGCATGATGACAAACGTCTTCCCCCGGTGGGCATTAATATAGGGGACAGAATGACGAAACCCCTCTACCAGTTCGGTTCTACGTTCCTTCACCACGGCACAACCCTCAATGCATGATTATTCGTAATTAGTGTATTTTTATTCTGTTTTTGCCGGAAACGCAAGCCGGAATTTGCCTAAATAACGGAAAAGCTTGCGGCCAATTTCGTTGATCCTACGAATGTTTACCCTTTTATAGATGACAGTTTATTCGCCTTTGGTTAAAGTTTTCGGTCAATCGTATTATGCGTGAACCAAAATTATCTTTTTTTGCCTGGGATGGAGCATGTCGGGAAGTCAGTCGTTAAGTCGTCGTCGCTTGTTAAAAGGGGCGGGCGCCATGTGGTTATTGAGCGTGAGTCAGGTTGGTCTTGCCGCCGTTAGTCAGGTGGTGGCAGTGCGCATCTGGCCGGCGTCCAGCTACACGCGCGTCACGGTGGAGTCCAACCGTGTGATTAATTATCGACAGTTTGCGTTGAGCAATCCTGACCGTCTGGTGGTCGATCTCGAAGGGGTCAATCTGAACTCGGTGCTTAAAGGCATGGGAGCGCAAATTCGCGGTGACGATCCCTATATTAAATCGGCCCGTGTGGGGCAGTTTGATCCGCAAACTGTGCGCATGGTGTTTGAGCTAAAGCAAGACGTCAAACCGCAGCTGTTTGCGCTGGCGCCGGTTGCCGGGTTTAAAGAACGTCTGGTGATGGATCTCTATCCCGCCAGCAGCCAGGATGTGCAGGATCCGCTCCTGGCGCTGCTGGAAGAGTACAACAAAGACGGCCTCGAAAAGCAGGTGCCACCTGCTCAAAGCGGCCCGCAGCCTGGCAAAGCCGGGCGCGACCGGCCGATTGTTATCATGCTCGACCCAGGACACGGCGGCGAAGACTCCGGTGCGGTTGGGCTGTATAAAACGCGGGAGAAGGACGTGGTGCTGCAAATCGCCCGCCGCCTGCGCACGCTGATTGAGAAAGAAGGCAATATGAAAGCCTACATGACGCGCAACGAAGATATTTTTATTCCGCTCAAAGTTCGGGTGGCGAAAGCGCAAAAGCAGCGCGCCGACCTGTTCGTCTCAATTCACGCCGACGCCTTTACCAGCCGTCAGCCAAGCGGTTCGTCAGTGTTTGCGCTGTCGACCAAAGGGGCCACCAGTACGGCGGCCAAATACCTTGCGCAAACGCAGAACGCCGCCGACTTAGTGGGTGGCGTGAGTAAGAGCGGCGACCGCTACGTCGACCACACCATGTTCGACATGGTGCAGTCGCTGACCATCACCGACAGCCTGAAATTTGGCAAAGCGGTGCTGAAACGCCTGGGACAGGTCAACAACCTGCATAAAAACCAGGTCGAGCAGGCCGGCTTTGCGGTGCTTAAAGCCCCGGACATTCCGTCGATCCTCGTCGAAACGGCGTTTATCAGTAACGTTGAAGAGGAACGTAAGCTGAAAACCGCCAAGTTCCAGCAGGAGGTTGCCGAGTCGATCCTTGCCGGGATTAAAGCCTATTTTGCCGACGGCGCAACGCTGGCAAGACGCGGGTAATCAGACATGTCACGGCTAAAAAGCGCCCACGGCGGCAATATCCGCGAAGCGGCAGCCTTAATGGGCATCAGTGCCGATACGCTGTTGGATTTCAGCGCCAATATTAATCCGCTGGGCATGCCGGAAAGCCTCAAGCAGGCGATCATTGATAATCTCGCCTGCGCCGAGCGTTATCCCGATGTTGAGTATCAGCAGCTGCATCAGGCGCTGGCGGCGCATCACGGCGTACCCGCGTCGTGGATACTGGCGGGTAACGGCGAAACCGAGTCTATTTTTACTCTCGTTCACGGCCTGAAGCCGCGCCGGGCAATGGTGGTGGCGCCGGGCTTTGCTGAATATCGCCGGGCGCTGGAAACGATCGATTGTGAAATAGAAACCTACGCGCTGCGCGAGGAAGACGGCTGGCAGCTCACCGAGCACATTTTGTCGGCGCTGACGGCGGATCTCGACTGCCTGTTTTTATGTACACCGAACAACCCGACCGGGCTGCTGCCGGAACGCGCGCTGCTGGAAGCCATCGCGGCGCGCTGCCGAACGCTTGGGATCGCACTGATTCTCGATGAAGCATTTATCGACTTTATTGCCGATGAGCAGGGTTTTATTGGCGAGCTTCAACACAACCCACATATCTGGGTGCTGCGATCGCTGACTAAGTTTTATGCCATTCCCGGTCTGCGGCTGGGCTATGTGCTCAACGGTGACGAACAGGCGGTAGCGCGTCTGCGCAAGCATCAGATGCCGTGGTCAATCAACGCCTTTGCCGCGCTGGCCGGCGAGTGCGTGCTTAACGACCGCGATTATCAGCAGGCGACTCTGCGCTGGCTGGCGCGCGAAGGTCAGCGTTTGTATCAGGCGCTGGGCGAAATTGACGGTCTGAGCGTTTATCCGGGGCGCGCGAACTATCTGTTTTTACGCTGCGAACGTGCGGATATCGAACTGCAATATGCGCTGCTGCAACAGAGGGTGCTGATCCGCAGCTGCGCCAACTACCCAGGTCTTGATGGGCGCTATTTCCGCGTGGCGGTGCGTAGCGAAGCAGAAAACCAGCGGCTGCTGGCGGCTCTGCGTCAGGTGCTTAGCTGAACCCCGCCGGGCACTGCGCGGAGCAAGTGCTGCTTCGGCCAGTGGTCGGTCAGCTTTTTCTGCGTCAGCGCCCACTTCACATACTCCACATCATGGCGACGCGGGTCGAGCATCAGCCCAACCACGCTGCCGCTGTGCGCCACGTTCAGGCCGTATAAGTCACAGGATTCGACCAGCGCCATCAGCGCCGAAAAACCCGGTTTGGGCAGCAGCGTCTGGCTGGCGATAGCGCTGAGGGTCGCCGCCTCGCCGAGCAGGCTGGCATCCTGCTGAATGCAGGCGCTCTGCACCTTTTTCCAGGCTTGTTGCAACTCTCCGGCATGCGCTTTTAGCGCGGCCTCACGGGGAAGTCGGTGATAATCTGCGGTGCGCAAAATCACCGGGCTTTCCAGCACCAGCAGGTCAAAATGCGGCGCGGGCGCGCAGGCAATCTGCGTGCCCGCGTGATGGTGATCGAACAGCGTCAGCTGGCGAAACAGCGTGCTGTCGGTCGGCTCCAGCGCCACGCACAGCGCGGCAAGCGTGGTTTCATCCAGCGAATGACCGAGGTGGTGGGCGGCGGCCACGGCGGTGGCGGCGATATCGGCGGTGCTGCTGGCCATCCCTTTGGCAATCGGCAGCGTCGAATCGACCTCAATGCGCAGCGTTGCGCTCATTCCCAGCGGATAGCCGAAGTAGGCGAGCAGCGCTTCAACCATCGCCCGCGTGAGCGGACGCTCGTTTGCCAACGGCGCGCCGTCGCGCACTTCCACCGTGCTGTACCAGTCTATCGGGCAGGAGATGAGTTTTTCACTGCCCAGGATCCAGCCCTGAATGAGTTCCCCGCAGGAGCCGGGACAGCGTGCCACGCTCATGATTATCCTTGTCTTGTCGAACGAAATATAACTAGCGTAAATAAATATACCGGTATTGTCATAGCGCAACGAAATCATTCATCCACGGCGCTAGAGTAAAGTGCTCTTATTTTATGCGGGCGCTGCGCCGGCATAAATCTGCAACCAATAGGTTTGACACATTATGTGTCAGGGAAGGAGGTGAATACACCCGTGTATAAATCCTCCGCAGCCCCCGCTGCTGTGATGCTGACGACCCCGTAAACACCACTGATCGCCAGATCGGGAAGGACGGGCGAGGATGACGCTAAGCCAGAAGACCTGCCTGTTGGCCATTAACAACAACTTCGGTGGGAAGTGGGTTGCTTTGCGATGCACGGTCATTTGGCCGGGCAGACGTGCGGCTATCCCCGATCCTGCCTGAAAAGGGTCAGGGTATGGCAGCCAGACAGCACGCATTTGTTCTCGCAGGTACCGGCAGCGGCTGTGGTAAAACCACGGTGACGCTCGGCCTGCTCAAACTGCTTCAGCAGCGCGGGCTGCGGGTTCAGCCGTACAAGGTTGGCCCTGACTACCTCGATACCGGCTGGCATACCGCGCTGTGCGGCGTCCCCTCACGTAACCTCGACAGCTTTATGCTGCCCCCTGCCATTCTCAATGCGCTGTTCTGCGAACATATGCAGCAGGCTGATATCGCCGTCATTGAAGGCGTAATGGGCCTGTACGACGGCTACGGCACCGACCCAAACTATTGCAGCAGCGCGGCGATGGCGAAACAGCTGGGCTGCCCGGTGATTTTGCTGGTGGATGGCAAAGCCGTTTCTACCTCGATTGCCGCCACGGTAATGGGATTTCAGCACTTTGACCCGAGTCTCAATATTGCCGGAGTCATCGTCAACCGGGTCAACAGCGACAGCCATTTTCAGCTGCTGAAAAGCGCCATCGAGCGCTACTGCAACCTGCCGGTGCTGGGCTATGTTCCGCGCGCCGAAGGCGTATCGCTACCTGAGCGTCACCTGGGGCTGGTCACCGCCCGTGAATCGACGCTGGATAGCCAGCCGTGGCTGGATTTTGCCGCCGGTCTTGAACGCACACTCGATATCGACAGGCTGTTAGCGCTGAGCGAGCTGGCGGAGCTGCCGGCAGGTGAATGGCCCGCCGCGCCGCTTCACGGCAACGGGCTCACGCTGGCGCTGGCCGATGACGAAGCCTTCAATTTCTACTACCCGGACAATCTGGTGCTGCTGGAACGAGCCGGGGTAACGATTGTTCGTTTTAGCCCACTGCACGATAGCGTACTGCCGGATTGTCAGATGCTGTGGCTGGGCGGCGGCTACCCTGAACTGCACGCCCGCGCGCTGGCGGCTAATACGCCCATGCTGGAACAACTGCGCGCTGCGCATCGGCGTGGCGTGCCAATTTACGCGGAATGCGGCGGGTTGATGTACCTCGGCAGCACGCTTGAGGACGCTCAGGGCGACATCCACGCAATGGCCGATATTCTTCCCGGCGCGAGCAAAATGGGCAAACGACTGACCCGTTTTGGCTACTGCGAAGCGCAGGCTGAGCGCCAGACTCTGCTGGCCGCGCCCGGTGAGGTGCTGCGCGGGCATGAATTCCACTACTCCGATTTTACCGCACAGCTTCCGGCGACGATGGCCTGCCGCAAAACCCGCGACGGCGCGGTTCTCCAGCAATGGCAAGGCGGTTGGCAGATAGGCAATACCTTCGCCAGCTACCTGCACCTGCATTTTGCCCAGCGTCCGGCCATGCTCAACCACTGGTTTGCTGCCGCAAGGAGTGCGCAATGACGCTGCTCGCCTGGTGTCTGGCGTGGCTGATTGATTTTGTCATCGGCGACCCGCAGCGCTGGCCGCATCCGGTGCGCTGGATTGGCAATCTGATTAACGTTGTACAGCGTGCGGTTCGGCGCCGATGCCACAGCGATCGCGCGCTGCGCATTGGTGGCGGCGTGATGTGGCTGGCGGTGGTGGGGCTGACCTATGGCGTGGCCTGGGGCGCACTCAGGCTCGCGGCATGGGTGCATCCGTGGCTGGGGTGGGGCGTTGAAGTGTGGATGATTTTCACCGTGCTCGCCGGGCGCTGCCTGGCGCGCTCTGCCGAAGATGTCGCGCGTCCGCTGCGGGAAAATGACCTTGCTGAAAGCCGCATCAAGCTGTCATGGATTGTGGGGCGCGATACCTCCGCGCTTCAACCCGAGCAGATCAACCGCGCGGTGGTGGAAACGGTGGCGGAAAACACCGTCGACGGCATTATCGCGCCGCTGTTCTTCCTGCTGCTCGGCGGCGCGCCGCTGGCGATGGCCTACAAAGCGGTGAATACCCTCGATTCGATGGTCGGCTATAAGCACGAAAAATACCGCGCCATCGGCATGGTCAGCGCCCGCCTGGATGATGCCGCTAACTTTATTCCCGCCCGCCTGAGCTGGCTGCTGATAAGCGCTGCCGCCTGGCTTTGCCGTCTCGATGCCGCGCGTGCGCTGCGTATCGGCTGGCGTGACCGCTATAACCACAGCAGCCCCAACTGCGCCTGGTCGGAGGCGGCGGTGGCCGGTGCGCTGGGGATCCGCCTTGGCGGCCCGAACGACTATTTTGGCCAGCGCGTGGACAAGCCGTGGATTGGTGACGCCAGACGCGATATCGCCATTGATGATATTTCCCGAACGATTCGACTGATGTGGGTGGCGTCAACGCTGGCCCTGCTGCTGTTTATGGCGGTCAGGTTCTGGCTGATTGGCGCGGCCTAAGGAGAGCAGTAATGAACTATATCCAGCAACCGCAGGCGATTGAGCGCAAAAGCTTTGAAATCATCAGCGAGATTATCGCGGAAACTCGCCCGGAGTACCGCTTCGACAGCCCGCTGCACGAGGCCATTATCAAACGGGTGATCCACACCACCGCCGACTTTGAATGGCTGGATATTTTGTGGTTCGCCCCGGATGCACTTGCCCGTCTGAGCGCGGCGTTAAGCCGCCCGTGCACGTTGTATACCGACACCACCATGGCGCTCTCGGGGATCAATAAAAATCTGCTGGCGACCTTTGGCGGCGAATGCCGCTGCTATATCAGCGACCCGCGCGTGGTGCGCGAGGCCAAAGCTCAGGGCATTACCCGTTCGATGGCGGCGGTGGATATCGCCGCAAAAGAGGAAGGCGATAAGGTGTTTGTCTTCGGTAATGCGCCGACGGCGCTGTTCCGCCTGCTGGAGCACAAAGAGCTGGAAGTAAGCGGCGTGATTGGCGTGCCGGTCGGTTTTGTCGGCGCGGCAGAGTCGAAAGAAGCGCTGAGCCACAGCGGCCTGCCGGGCATTGCCGCGCTGGGGCGCAAAGGCGGCAGCAACGTGGCGGCGGCCATCGTCAACGCCATTCTCTATCAGCTGCAGGCCGGCCAATGAGTGAACCCTCCTTCGACGCCCCGGTGTGGCATAACGGCAAGGCGCTGCGTAAAGGCTACACCACCGGCTCCTGCGCCACGGCAGCGGCCAAAGTCGCCGCGCTGATGGTGATGCGCCAGCACCTGATTCACCAGGTGTCGATCGTTACCCCTTCCGGCGTGACGCTGAATCTGAACGTTGAATCGCCGCACGTCGAGGGGCAGCAGGGGATTGCCGCGATTCGTAAAGACGGCGGCGACGATGTCGATGCGACCCACGGAATGCTGATTTTCGCCCGCGTGACCTTAACCGACAACGGCGATATTACGCTGCGCGGCGGCGAGGGGGTGGGCACCGTCACCCGCAAAGGTATCGGCTTGCCAATCGGGAGTTCGGCCATTAACCGCACTCCGCGCCACACCATTGAAACCGCCGTCCGCGAAGCCATTGGCCCGGCGCGCGGCGCGGAGGTGGAAATCTTTGCCCCGGAAGGCGAAGAGCGGGCGCAGAAAACTTATAACTCACGGCTCGGTATTCTGGGCGGCATTTCGATAATCGGCACCACCGGTATCGTCACGCCGATGTCGGAAGAGAGCTGGAAACGCTCGCTGGCGCTGGAGCTGGAGATGAAACGCGCCGCGGGGCTGGAACGCGTGGTGCTGGTTCCCGGTAATCACGGCGAACGCTTTGTACGCGAGCAGATGGGCATCGACTCGCAGGTGGTGGTCACCATGAGCAACTTCGTGGGCTACATGATTGAAGAGTCCGTGCGTCTTGGTTTCCGCCAGATTGTGCTGATTGGGCATCCGGGCAAGCTGATTAAAATCGCCGCCGGGATTTTCCACACCCATAGCCATATCGCCGATGCGCGTATGGAAACGCTTGTTGCTCATTTGGCGCTGCTTGGGGCGCCGCTGGAGCTTCTGACGCTGGTCAGCGACTGCGACACCACCGAAGCCGCGATGGAGCACATCGATGCGTTTGGTTTCCAGCGTATCTACAACCACCTCGCCGAACGTATCTGCCAGCGCGTGATGCAGCGCCTGCGCTTTACTAAAACGCCGCCGATCTGCGACGCCATTATGTTCTCGTTTGATAACCAGATCCTCGGCAGCAACCGCCCGGTAAGTGAGATTGTGGAGGCGATGCAATGCTGACGGTGGTGGGGATGGGCCCGGCGGGCGTACTGCTGATGACGCCGCTGGCCAAAGAAGCGGTACAACGCGCCGATGCGCTGGTGGGCGGCGCGCGACATCTGGCGCAGTTCGCGGAGTTTTCCGGCGAACGCTGTGCGCTGGGCGCCAACATTGCCGAAGTGCTGGCGTGGATTGGCGAGCGTCAGGGGCAAAACGTGGTGGTGCTGGCGTCCGGCGACCCGCTGTTTTACGGCATCGGCACGCGGCTTATCGCCCATTTCGGCCGCGATAATGTGCAGGTGATCCCCGGCGTCAGCGCCGTGCAGTACCTGTGCGCGCGGGCGGGCGTCGACATGAATGATATGTGGCTCACCAGCAGCCACGGGCGTGAGGTCGACTTTGACGCCCTCGCCGCGCATCGCAAAGTGGCGATGGTCACTGACAAACGCTGCGGGCCAAAAGCCATTGCCGCTGAACTGATGGCGCGCGGCAAGGGACATCGCTGGATGGTGATTGGCGAGAACCTGGCGCAGGACGACGAACGCATCCACTGGCTGCCGGTCAGCGCGGTGGAGCAGGACTATGAGATGAACACGGTGGTGATCCTCGATGAAAGATGAGCTGTTTTTACGCGGCGAAAAGGTGCCGATGACCAAAGAGGCCGTACGGGCGCTGGCGCTGTCGAAGCTTGAGCTGCACCAGGCGCGCCACCTGATTGATATCGGTGCCGGAACCGGCAGCGTCTCGATTGAGGCGGCGCTGCAAAACCCGACGCTTAGGATAACCGCCATCGAGCGCAATCCCGCGGCGCTGCGGCTGCTGGCAGAAAATTGCCGGCATTTTGCCTGCGACAATGTGCGCATCGTTGAGGGTGTGGCCCCGCTGGCCGTTGAGGAAGCCGCCGACGCGGTGTTTATGGGCGGCAGCGGCGGTCATCTGTGCGAACTGATTGACTGGTCTTTGCGCCAGCTGCATCCCGGCGGACGGCTGGTGATGACCTTTATTTTGCAGGAGAACCTGCATTGCGCCCTCGACCATTTGCGTCAGTCGGGCATCAGAAGCGTGGACTGCCAGCAGCTCAACGTCTCGGCGCTGACTGCGCTGGGCAGCGGCCACTATTTCAAACCGCATAACCCCGTTTTTGTTATTGCCTGCCAGAAGGAAGAAAACCATGGCTGAAGCCTTTGACTCTCGCTGCGTTTGGTTCGTTGGCGCCGGGCCCGGCGACCGCGACCTGATTACCCTCAAGGGCTATCGCCTGCTGCAACAGGCGCAGGTGGTGATTTACGCCGGATCGTTAATTAATACTGAGCTGCTGGAATACTGCCCGGCGGAAGCGGAATGCCACGACAGCGCCGAGCTGCATCTGGAGCAGATCCTCACGCTAATGGAAGAGGGCGTGAAAGCCGGAAAAACGGTGGTGCGCCTGCAAACGGGTGATGTTTCGCTGTACGGTTCGGTGCGTGAACAAGGCGAAGAGCTGACCCGTCGCGGCATCTCCTATCAGGTGGTGCCCGGCGTCAGCGCTTTTCTGGGCGCGGCGGCGGAGCTGGGCGTCGAGTACACCGTTCCGGAAGTGTCGCAGAGTTTGATCATCACTCGTCTGGAAGGACGCACGCCGGTGCCCGAGCGCGAACAGCTGGAATCTTTTGCTCAGCACCAAACTTCAATGGCGATTTACCTCTCGGTACAGCGCATCCATAAAGTGGCGGAGCGACTGATTGACGGCGGCTATCCCGCCACCACGCCGGTGGCGGTGATCTATAAGGCCACCTGGCCGGAAAGCCAGACGGTGCGCGGCACGCTGGCGGATATCGCTGACAAGGTGCGCGACGCGAACATTCGTAAAACGGCGCTGATTCTGGTCGGCAATTTCCTGGGCGATGAATACCACTACTCGCGGCTGTATGCGGCGGATTTCAGCCATGAATACCGTAAAGCCTGACGGCATTGCGCTGTTCTGCCTGACGCCCGGCGGCGTGGCGCTGGCCAAACGGCTGAGCACGGCGCTGCCGATGACCTGTCTGACCCGCGAAACGCTGGTTGAAGACGGTTTCGTGGCGTTTGACGGCAGCTTTGCCCATAGCGTGCAGCAGGCGTTTACGCGTTACTCTGCGCTGATTTTTATTGGTGCGACCGGCATTGCGGTGCGGGTGCTGGCACCGCTGCTGGTGGATAAATTCCTCGACCCGGCGGTAGTGGTTATCGACGAGCGCGGCCAGCATGTTATCAGCCTGCTCTCCGGTCACATTGGCGGCGCCAACGCGCTGGCGCGTCATCTGGCGGGCCTTCTCGGCGTAGACCCGGTGATAACGACCGCCACCGACGTTAACGAGGTGGCGGCGCTCGATACCCTGGCCTGCCAGCTTGATGCACGAATGACGGGTTTTCGTCAGGCGGTGAAAACCGTTAACCAGATGCTGGTGAGCCAGAAGCGGGTAGGGCTGTGGTGGGACGAGTCGCTGGCCGAAGAGGTCAGCCGCTGCGATCGTCGCGGGTTTATCACCGTCGGCAATCTTCAGCAACTGCCGGAACTTGACGCGCTGGTGTGTATCACGCTGCGCGATGAATTACCTGAACTGCCGCTTCCCCACTGGAAGCTGGTACCGCGACGCATTGTCGCCGGTATTGGCTGCCGACGCGGCACCGACTGCGGCGTTATCACCGATCTGCTGTTGCGCCAGCTGGCTGCTCAGCGGCTGGACCCGCTAGCTCTGAAAGCCATCGGCAGCATCGTGGTGAAGCAGGATGAACTGGGGCTAATCCAGCTGGCGAGCGACTTCGACGTGCCGTTTGAAATTTTTAGCGTGGCCGCGCTTAGCGAGCACGAACACCGCTTTCCCTCCTCGCTGTTTGTGAAGCAAACGGTAGGGGTTGGCAGCGTATCTGGCCCGGCGGCGTGGCTGCTGAGCAACGGACATCTAATTGGCGAGAACCTGCGAGAACAGGGCGTCACTATCACTTTGGGAGTTACACACTGATGTTAAGCGTAATTGGAATCGGCCCTGGCTCGCAGGCGATGATGACCATGGAGGCCGTCGAAGCCTTGCAGGCCGCAGAAATCGTCGTCGGCTACAAAACCTATACCCACCTGGTGAAGGCCTTTACCGGCGACAAGCAGGTTATCAAAACCGGGATGTGCAAAGAGATTGAGCGCTGCCAGGCGGCAATTGAGCTGGCGCAGGCGGGCCACAACGTTGCGCTTATCAGCAGCGGCGACGCCGGGATTTACGGCATGGCGGGGCTGGTACTGGAGCTGGTCAGCAAGCAGAAGTTGGACGTCGAAGTGCGCCTGATCCCCGGCATGACCGCGAGTATTGCTGCCGCGTCGCTTCTTGGCGCGCCGTTGATGCACGACTTTTGCCATATCAGCCTCAGCGACCTGCTGACGCCGTGGCCGGTGATTGAAAAACGCATTATCGCCGCCGGAGAAGCGGACTTTGTTATTTGCTTCTACAACCCGCGCAGCCGCGGCCGCGAAGGGCATCTGGCGCGCGCCTTTGAACTGCTCGCCGCCAGTAAAAGCGCCGATACGCCGGTGGGGGTGGTGAAATCCGCCGGGCGGAAGAAACAGGAGAAATGGCTGACCACGCTGGGCGAGATGGATTTTGCACCGGTGGATATGACCAGCCTGGTGATTGTTGGCAACAAAACCACCTACGTGCAGGACGGCCTGATGATCACCCCAAGAGGCTACGTGCTGTGAATTACGGCGATGTTCTGGTGGTGGGCGGCACCAGCGATGCGCGGGCGATTTGCCAGCAGCTGGATGCCGCAGGCGTGCGCTACACCGTGTCGGTGGCGACGCCCACCGGTGCCGCGCTGGCCGGTGATATTGCAGGCCAGGTGCGCTGCGGGCGGCTTGAGCTAGCAGAGATGGTCGCCTGGCTACGCGAGCAGCACACTCGCTGGGTGATTGATGCTTCGCACCCGTACGCCGAAGTAGTGAGCCGTAACGTGCAGGCGGCCTGCGAGCAGACAGGTGTGTTGCTCAGCCGCTACCAGCGCCCGGAGCAGCTCGACTCCCTGACGCATCCGCTGCTGCACTACGTAGCCAGCATCGACGATGCCTGCGCGTTAATTCGCGGGATGGGCGATCGCGTCCTGCTAACCACCGGCAGTAAAGACCTGGCGCTGTGGCGCGCAGGGCTGCCGGAAAAAACGCTGCTTGCCCGCGTGCTGCCGGTCCCAGAGGTGGTGCAACAGTGCGCTGAATTAGGTTTTGGCGTCGGGGAAATTTTTGCGATTTGCGCGCCGTTTAGCGCCGAGTTTAACGCGGCGTTCTACCGCCACTGCCGCGCTGATGTGATGGTCACCAAGGCTTCCGGTGCGGAAGGCGGCTATCGGGAAAAGGTTCAGCCTTGCCTCGATGCTGGCATTCCCTGCGTGGTGATTACCCGTCCGGCACCGCTGGTGACCGGCGACGAACGACTGGATAGTTTGACTGCGTTTGCCGAGCGTTTAGCGCGCTGGCAGGCCACGGAATCAAGGAAACAACAATGAAAAAAGCGCTTTTAGTGGTGAGCTTCGGCACCAGCTATCACGATACCTGTGAGAAGAACATCGTCGCCTGCGAACGTGAACTGGCGGCAAGCTGTCCCGACCGCGACCTGTTTCGCGCCTTCACCTCCGGCATGATTATTCGCAAGCTGAAACAGCGTGACGGCATCGAAACCGACACGCCGCTGGAGGCGCTGCAAAAGCTGGCCGAGCAGGGCTACGAAGACGTCGCGGTACAGTCGCTGCACATTATCAACGGCGATGAGTACGAGAAGATTGCCCGCGAAGTGCAAAGCCTGCGCCCGCTGTTTCGTCGTCTGACGATCGGCACGCCGCTGTTGAGCGGCCATGACGACTATGTGTGTTTAATGCAGGCGCTGGAGCAGCAGATGCCGGCGCTGAACGCCGACGAAAAAGTGGTGTTTATGGGCCACGGTGCCAGCCACCATGCCTTTGCCGCCTACGCCTGCCTTGACCATATGATGAGCGTCCAGCGCTTCCCGGCGCGGGTGGGGGCAGTTGAGAGCTACCCGGAAGTTGACGTGCTGATTGAAAGCCTGAATCAGGAAGGCGTGCGCGGTGTGCACCTGATGCCGCTAATGCTGGTCGCGGGTGACCATGCGATTAACGATATGGCCTCCGATGAAGAGGACTCGTGGAAAACGCTATTTACCGCCGCCGGCATCGCGGCAACGCCGTGGCTGCAAGGGCTGGGTGAGAACCCGGCGGTGCGGGCGATGTTTGTGGAACACCTGCAACAGTCGCTGGAGGTCGCATGAGCGGAAAACTGTATGCCCTGAGCACCGGGCCTGGCGCTGCAGATCTGATTACCGTGCGCGCGGCGCGCATTCTGGGCTCGCTCGATATCCTTTATGCTCCGGCGGGGCGTAAAGGCGGCGACAGCCTCGCGCTCTCTATCGTGCGTGAATATTTAGGCGAGCATACCGAAGTGCGCTGCTGCCATTTCCCGATGAGCGCCGACAGCGCGGAAAAAGAGGCGGTGTGGGATGACGTTTCCCGTGCGCTGGTGCACGAAGTGGAAGCCGGAAAACGGGTGGGATTTATCACCCTCGGTGATGCCATGCTCTTCAGCACCTGGGTCTTTTTACTGCAACGGATTGGCAGCCCGGAGTGGCTGGAGATTGTGCCCGGCGTGACCTCATTTGCGGCGATTGCCGCCCGTGCGCAGATGCCGCTGGCCATGGAACAGCAGTCACTGGCCGTGGTCGCCTGCACCGCACCGGAGGCAGAGATTGAACGCGCGCTGGCGCAGCACGACAGCCTGGTGCTGATGAAGGTTTACGGGCGTTTCCCGCGCATCAAAGCGCTGCTGGCCAGAGCAGGGCTATTGGACCATGCCGTGTTGATGGCCGAGGCGACGCTGCCTGGTGAACAGTGCTGGCGAAATCTGGCGGAGGTGAGCGACGACCAGCCGCTGCCTTATTTCTCAACCATTCTGGTGAATAAACAGTGGGGGCAAGGACAGTGAATTTAGAACAACAGCTTAAAAAGCTTTCGTTGAGCGGTGCGGCGGCAGCGCTGCTTCTGCTGGTGGTGCCGGAGCAGGCCTTTGCGATGCACATTATGGAAGGCTTTTTGCCGCCAATGTGGGCGCTGGCGTGGTGGCTGCTGTTTCTGCCGTGCCTGTGGTACGGGCTGGTGCGTCTGCGCCGTATTGTGCAGGACGACAGTAACCAGAAGGTGCTGCTGGCGCTGTGCGGAGCGTTTATTTTTGTCCTTTCAGCGCTGAAGATTCCGTCTGTTACCGGAAGCTGCTCACACCCGACGGGCGTAGGGCTGGCGGTGATCCTGTTTGGGCCAGGCGTGGTAGCGATCCTTGGCGCCATCGTACTGTTATTCCAGGCGCTGCTGTTGGCGCACGGCGGATTAACGACGCTGGGTGCTAACGGTATGTCGATGGCGGTTATTGGGCCTATCGTCGGCTATCTGGTGTGGAAAATGGCCTGTAAGGCCGGATTCCGTCGCGATGTGTCGGTATTCCTCTGCGCCATGCTGGCGGATCTAGCTACCTATTTTGTCACCTCGCTCCAGCTGGGGGCCGCTTTCCCGGATCCGCAAAGCGGGTTTACCGGATCGAGCCTGAAATTTATGGGGATCTTCTGTCTGACGCAGATCCCGATCGCCATTGCCGAAGGGCTGCTGACGGTGATGATCTACGACCAGTTGACCAAGCGTCAGCTGATCCCTGCACGAGGGCATTAAGATGAAAAAGACACTGATTCTACTGGCGATGGTGATTGGCCTGGTGGTCCTGCCGTTCTTTATCAATCACGGCGGTGAATACGGGGGCTCCGACGGCGAAGCGGAAAATCAGATCCAAGCGGTGGCGCCGCACTATGAACCGTGGTTCCAGCCGCTGTATGAACCGGCGAGCGGGGAGATTGAAAGCCTGCTGTTTACCCTGCAGGGATCGCTGGGGGCGGCGGTGATTTTCTACATTCTGGGCTACTACAAAGGCCGTCAGCGCAATGATGACCGGGCTTGACCGACTCAGCTACCAAAGCCGTTGGTTTCACATCGCGCCAGAACGGAAATTCCTGTTCTGGCTGCTGCTGATGATTCTGGCCTTTAGCCTGCCGCCGCTGGGGCAGGCTCTGCTGATGGCGGTCACGGCGGCGCTGACCTGCTGGCTGCTGCGTATCTCCTTTTGGCGCTGGTGTCGCTGGATGGCGCTGCCGCTGGGATTTCTGCTGGTGGGCGTGCTGACTATCGTGTTTAGCGTGAGCCGGGATGCGCATACGCTGCTGGCGAGTGTGTCGCTCGGCGGGTTTCACCTGGGCATCACTCAGGTTGGGCTGACCACCGCCAATGAGACCTTTTGGCGTAGCCTGGCGGCGCTATCGGCCACCTTTTGGCTGGTGCTGAACCTGCCGTTTCCGCAGCTTATCGTACTGCTCAAACGGGCGCGCGTGCCGCGCCTGCTCACCGAGCAAATCCTGCTGACCTGGCGTTTTATCTTTATTCTGCTTGATGAGGCGATGGCCATTCACCGGGCGCAAACGCTGCGTTTTGGCTACCGCAATGTCCGCCTGGGCTACCGCTCGCTGTCGATGCTGGTTGGGCTGCTGTTTACCCGCGTGCTTATGCGTTATCAACAGATGAGCACTTCGCTTGATATCAAACTGTATCAGGGTGATTTTCACCTGTAAGGACTACCATGCTGGCGACCCGCGATCTCTGGTTTCGTTACCAGGATGAACCGACGCTCAAAGGGCTGACGCTGGATTTCTCCCGCCAGGCCGTCACCGGTCTGGTGGGGGCCAACGGCTGTGGAAAATCGACGCTGTTTATGAACCTCAGCGGCCGGGGGGGGGCGCCCCCGCGGGGGGGGGGGGGGGGGGCGCCCCCCCGGGGGCGGGCGGCGCGCGAGGCCGCGCCCCCACCCCCCCCCCGGCCCCCCCCACGCCGCTGGCGCCGGGAGCCTCTGGGCTTACCCATCTGCCGATTAAAGGCGCAGATGGCGTGCTGATCACCTTTGCGAAATGCTGTCGTCCAATTCCAGGCGACCCGATCATTGCTCACGTCAGCCCGGGTAAAGGGTTGGTCATCCACCATGAATCCTGCCGCAACATTCGCGGCTATCAGAAAGAACCTGAGAAATTCATGGCGGTAGAGTGGGACAAAGAGACGGCACAGGAATTTATCACCGAGATTAAGGTCGATATGTTCAACCATCAGGGGGCGTTAGCCAACCTGACTGCCGCCATCAACACCGCGACATCCAATATTCAGAGTTTGAATACGGAAGAAAAAGACGGCCGCGTCTACAGCGCCTTTATCCGTCTGACCGCTCGCGACCGCGTGCATCTGGCTAATATCATGCGCAAAATCCGCGTCATGCCAGACGTCATCAAAGTCACCCGTAACCGTAACTAGTTTTAGACACAACGTCATTCCCACTGCGTAAGGCGGCAGAGGAATGATTTCCCCGGGACGTACAGCGGTGCGTTTCCGGGGTGAGTGCAGCTAACGCCGAGGTAATTTGAAGGATGAAGTGCCAATGAATCCACAGCGTTATGCGCGAATTTGTGAGATGCTCGCCAGGCGCCAGCCTGATCTGACGGTCTGCATGGAGCAGGTCCACAAACCTCATAATGTCTCGGCGATCGTTCGCACCGCTGATGCGGTCGGCGTACACGAAGTTCACGCCGTCTGGCCTGGCAGCCGTATGCGCACGATGGTCTCTGCGGCAGCAGGCAGCAACAGCTGGGTTCAGGTAAAAACGCATCCCACCATCAGCGACGCCGTCAGCCACCTGAAGGGTCAGGGCATGCAGATCCTGGCAACTCACCTCTCTGATAAAGCAGTAGATTTCCGCGAAATCGACTACACTCGCCCGACCTGTATTTTAATGGGTCAGGAAAAAACCGGTATCACTCAGGAAGCGTTAGACCTGGCAGATCAGGACATTATCATCCCAATGATTGGGATGGTGCAGTCGCTGAACGTCTCCGTTGCTTCCGCACTCATCCTCTATGAAGCCCAGCGCCAGCGGCAAAACGCCGGCATGTATCGCCGCGATAACAGCATGCTGCCCGATGAAGAACAGCAGCGCCTGCTGTTTGAAGGTGGCTACCCGGTGCTGGCAAACGTCGCTAAACGTAAAGGCCTGCCCTACCCTCGTGTCAACGAATTGGGTGAAGTCGAGGCCGATGCCTCGTGGTGGGCCACCATGCAGGCCAAGGGGTAAACGCTATGCAAAGCCGTCTGCTGGATGCCGTTCCGCTCAACACATTGACCGGCGTCGGTGCCGCGCAGAGCAGCCGGCTGGCAAAAATTGGCCTTCACACGGTTCAGGACCTCCTCCTGCATCTGCCATTACGTTACGAAGACCGCACCCATCTCTACCCTATCGGTGAACTGCTTCCCGGGGTGTATGCCAGCGTTGAAGGCGAAGTCCTGAACAGCAACATCACGTTCGGCGGCCGCCGGATGATGACCTGTCAGATAAGCGACGGCACCGGCATCCTGACGATGCGCTTTTTCAACTTCAACGCGGCGATGAAAAATAGCCTTGCTACCGGCAAGCGCGTGCTGGCCTACGGCGAAGCCAAGCGTGGGAAGTACGGCGCGGAGATGATCCACCCGGAATACCGCGTGCAGGGCGATCTCAGCACTCCAGATTTGCAGGAGACCTTAACCCCGGTCTACCCCACCACCGAAGGCATTAAACAGGCGACGCTGCGCAAGCTCACCGACCAGGCACTGGACCTGCTGGATACCTGCGCTATTAGCGAACTGCTGCCCCCAGAGCTGTCGCAGGGCATGATGAGCCTGCCGGAGGCGCTGCGCACGCTGCATCGCCCACCGCCGTCTTTGCAGCTCGTCGATTTAGAAACCGGTAAACATCCGGCACAGCAGCGCCTGATCCTTGAAGAACTATTAGCGCATAATCTCAGCATGCTGGCACTGCGCGCTGGCGCGCAGCGCTATCACGCTCTGCCCCTCAACGCTCAGGGCGAACTAAAAAACCGCTTTCTTGATTCTCTGCCATTTAAACCTACCGGCGCACAAACGCGCGTCGTGGCGGAAATCGAACACGACATGGCGCTTGATGTGCCGATGATGCGGTTGGTACAAGGCGATGTCGGCTCCGGTAAAACGCTGGTCGCAGCCCTTGCCGCGCTGCGCGCCATTGCTCACGGCAAACAGGTGGCGCTAATGGCGCCGACCGAGCTGCTCGCCGAGCAGCATGCCAACAACTTCCGCAGCTGGTTTGAACCGCTCGGTATTGAAGTCGGCTGGCTTGCCGGTAAGCAGAAAGGCAAAGCGCGTCAGGTACAGCAGGACGCCATCGCCAGCGGTCAGGTACAGATGATTGTCGGTACCCACGCCATCTTCCAGGAGCAGGTGCAGTTTAACGGTCTGGCGCTGGTCATCATTGATGAGCAGCACCGCTTCGGCGTCCACCAGCGTCTGGCGCTGTGGGAGAAAGGCCAGCAGCAGGGCTTCCATCCGCATCAGCTGATCATGACCGCAACCCCGATTCCACGTACCCTGGCGATGACGGCCTATGCCGATCTTGATACCTCGGTAATTGACGAACTGCCGCCGGGCAGGACGCCGGTAACCACCGTCGCCATCCCGGATACTCGTCGTCCCGACATCATTAACCGGGTACGCAACGCCTGTACCACCGAAGGCCGCCAGGCCTACTGGGTCTGCACGCTGATTGAAGAGTCTGAACTGCTGGAAGCGCAGGCGGCAGAAGCCACCTGGGAAGAGCTAAAACTGGCTCTGCCGGAGCTCAACGTCGGCCTGGTTCACGGCCGCATGAAGCCCGCCGAGAAGCAGGCCGTCATGCAATCCTTCAAGCAGGGCGAGCTGCATCTGTTGATTGCCACTACGGTGATTGAAGTTGGCGTCGATGTCCCCAACGCCAGCCTGATGATCATCGAAAACCCCGAACGTCTTGGACTGGCACAGCTCCACCAGCTACGCGGCCGCGTAGGCCGTGGCGCGGTGGCTTCCCACTGCGTGCTGCTGTACAAGTCACCGCTATCGAAAACCGCGCAGCTGCGCCTACAGGTGCTTCGCGACAGCAACGACGGCTTTGTCATTGCGCAAAAAGATCTCGAGATTCGCGGCCCGGGTGAACTGCTTGGCACGCGTCAGACCGGTAACGCCGAATTTAAAGTGGCGGATTTACTGCGCGATCAGGCCATGATCCCCGAAGTACAGCGCCTGGCCCGTCATATTCACGAACGTTATCCGCAGCAGGCCAATGCCCTTATTGAGCGTTGGATGCCGGAAACCGAACGCTATTCCAACGCGTAGCGATACCCGCAGCCCGCGTAGGGCTGTGCTAAACTTCGCACAATTTTACTTCCTGGACGAGTTTGTAATGAGACGAGAACTGGCTATCGAATTTTCGCGCGTCACCGAAGCGGCGGCGCTGGCAGGCTACAAATGGCTGGGTCGCGGCGATAAAAACACCGCCGACGGCGCAGCGGTCAACGCCATGCGCATTATGCTCAATAAGGTCAATATTGACGGTACTATCGTCATTGGCGAAGGTGAAATCGACGAAGCACCAATGCTTTATATCGGTGAATCTGTCGGTACCGGCAACGGCGACGCGGTGGATATCGCGGTCGATCCTATCGAAGGCACCCGTATGATCGCCATGGGCCAGGCCAATGCCCTGGCCGTTCTCGCCGTCGGCGACAAAGGCTGCTTCCTGAACGCACCTGACATGTACATGGAAAAGCTGATTGTCGGCCCAGGCGCGAAAGGCACTATCGACCTGAACAAACCGCTGGAAGAGAACCTACGCAATATCGCTCGTGCGCTGGACAAGCCGCTGAGCGAACTGACGGTCACTATTCTGGCCAAGCCGCGCCACGACGACGTGATTGTTGAGCTGCAAAAACTGGGCATGCGCGTATTCGCCATCCCTGACGGCGACGTAGCGGCCTCCATTCTGACCTGCATGCCGGACAGCGAAGTCGACGTGATGTACGGTATCGGTGGCGCGCCAGAGGGCGTGGTTTCAGCCGCCGTCATTCGCGCGCTTGATGGTGATATGCACGGTCGTCTGCTGGCGCGTCACCACGTTAAAGGCGACAGCGAAGAGAACCGTCGTATCGGGGAAAACGAGCTGGCTCGTTGCAAAGAGATGGGCATTGAAGCCGGCGTAGTCCTGACGCTGGACGATATGGCGCGCAGCGATAACGTTATCTTCTCCGCCACCGGTATCACCAAAGGCGACCTGTTGGACGGCATCACTCGCAAGGGCAATATTGCGACCACCGAGACACTGCTGATTCGCGGTAAATCACGCACCATCCGCCGCATTCAGTCGATTCACTACCTGGATCGCAAAGACACTGAAATCCAACGCCACATTCTGTAAATCATTTGATCAATAGAGCTTTCCAGCCCTTTCGGGCTGGAAATCTTCTCTCGTCGCTGTGAAGATAAGACAATGAGATTGAGAGGAGAAAAGCCATGGCAGACTGGATTACAGGCAAAGTAGTCAAGGTGCACAACTGGACCGACGCACTGTTTAGCCTCACCGTTCACGCGCCGGTTCAACCGTTTACCGCCGGGCAATTTGCCAAGCTGGCGTTAGACGTCGACGGCGAACGCGTACAGCGCGCCTACTCCTATGTTAATGCCCCCAGCAATCCCGATCTCGAGTTCTACCTGGTCACCGTTCCGGAAGGCAAACTCAGCCCACGACTGGCCGCGCTAAAGCCGGGCGATGATGTGTTGATCGTCAGCGAAGCGGCAGGCTTTTTTGTGCTGGAAGAGGTTCCCGACTGCGACACTCTGTGGATGCTGGCAACAGGCACCGCGATAGGCCCATATCTGTCGATTCTGGAAGAAGGCAAAGACCTCGAACGCTTCAAAAACCTGGTGCTGGTCCACGCCGCGCGCTATGCCGCTGACCTGAGCTATCTGCCGCAGATGCGCGCCCTTGAGGAACGCTACGCCGGTAAACTGCGGATTCAAACCGTTGTCAGCCGTGAAAACGCGCCGGGGATGTTAACCGGGCGAGTTCCCGCACTGATTGAAAGCGGTGCGCTGGAAGCGGCGGTTGGCCTACCGATGAGCGCTGAAACCAGCCATGTGATGCTGTGCGGCAACCCGCAGATGGTGCGCGATACCCAGCAGCTGCTGAAAGAGACCCGACAGATGACCAAACATTTGCGTCGTCGGCCGGGCCATATGACCGCCGAACACTACTGGTGATCGGCGCGGTACTTCACCGGCAACGTCTCTTTGCCGTATTTGTTTTCGCCCTGGGTGCCAACAAATGCGCCCAGATCGGTTAGCATCATCACGATAATCAGCGTTGGGATAAAACGCCCAACGCCCCACTGCCAGACGCTCGGCAACATCGCCCAGTTTCCAGCCAGTAACATCCACGCCAGCACCATTAGCAGTGCCCAGAGGCCAGACTTTCCGCGATCGTGCAGCCGTTTAATCGTCACCGCCGCCGTTGGCCACAACAGACACACCAGCATAAATGCCGCCGTCTGCAGGTCAATAAGACCGCCGCCCGCGAGGCTAAACAGCGCCACCATCGTGACTGCCCAGATGACAATCCAGATCCAAAAATCACGACGTCCAATGCGCCCTTTAATAGAAAACAACCACTGCTGTAAAGTCATGCACCGTTTCCTTTTCTCTTCGTGCGCGTAGTTTACCCTGAAGCGGGCACATTTTGACAAGCGCGTCGGTTCCCGTTTTAATCGTCATCTGCAAAGAGGAGAACGATTGGCATGAAAAAATGGATAACGCTATGTCTGGTTGGGCTCGTCACGCTCTGTACCGGTCAGGCTGTGCTGTCGGCGGAAACGTCCACGGTCGTTGCCCCGTATCTGCTGACGGGTGCCCCGGCATTTGATCTCTCTATCAGCCAGTTTCGGGAAAAATTCAATACCGACAACCCTACCCTGTCGCTTGGCGAGTTCCGCTCGATAACTTCAAGCCGCGACCAGCTGACGATTACCCGCGCCGCCAGCAAAATTAATGAAAATTTATACGCCTCCGCCGCGCTTGAACGCGGTACGTTGAAAATCAAATCGATACAGATAACCTGGCTGCCGATTCAAGGGCCGGAGCAAAAAGCGGCGAAGCTTAAAGCGCAGGAATATATGAGTGCCTTAATGCGCGCGGTGCTGCCGACGCTGACGAAACCGCAGAGTCTGCAAAAGCTGCAAAAACTGCTGACCCAGGGCAAAGGTAAGCACTACTTCGCCAGCACCGAAGGCGCGGTTCGCTATGTTGTCGCAGATAATGGCGAAAAGGGGCTGACCTTCGCCGTTGAACCGATTAAGCTGGCGTTATCTCAAAATCTTGAGGGGCAGAATAAATGATAAAAAGCAAAGCCTTCATGCCTTTCAATCTCTATACTGTTTCACAGACCATGCTGCCCTGACGGGCGGCCATATTCCTTAATTCGCTGACAAGCGTGGAGAATCGAAATGCGACATCCTTTAGTGATGGGTAACTGGAAACTGAACGGCAGCCGCCACATGGTAAACGAGCTGGTTGCTAACCTGCGTACCGAGCTGGCTGGTGTTTCTGGCTGTGGCGTAGCTATCGCTCCGCCAGAAATGTACATCGATCTGGCTAAACACGCGGCTGCTGGCAGCCACATTCACCTGGGCGCGCAGAACGTTGACCTGAACCTGTCTGGCGCATTCACCGGCGAAACCTCCGCTGAAATGCTCAAAGATGTTGGCGCAACCTACATCATCATCGGCCACTCCGAGCGTCGTACTTATCACAAAGAATCTGACGAGCTGATCGCCAAGAAATTTGCTGTGCTGAAAGAACAGGGTCTGATCCCAGTTCTGTGCATCGGTGAAACCGAAGCAGAAAACGAAGCGGGCAAAACTGAAGAAGTTTGCGCACGTCAGATCGACGCCGTGCTGAAAACTCAGGGCGCAGCGGCGTTCGAAGGCGTAGTTATCGCTTACGAACCAGTATGGGCTATCGGTACCGGCAAATCTGCAACCCCAGCTCAGGCTCAGGCGGTTCACAAATTCATCCGTGACCACATTGCTAAAGCTGACGCGAAAATCGCTCAGCAGGTCATCATCCAGTACGGCGGTTCCGTTAACGCATCCAACGCCGCTGAACTGTTCACCCAGCCGGACATCGACGGCGCGCTGGTTGGTGGTGCATCCCTGAAAGCTGACGCTTTCGCGGTAATCGTTAAAGCAGCAGAAGCAGCAAAAAACGCATAATGCGATAAACCCGGCCATCGCGCCGGGTTTGTGACGTCTAAATAAACCGGCCCTCAGGCCGGTTTATTCTTTTTGTAGGCCGGATAGGCACCGCGCTATCCGATAAGTTCTCACAGTTTCCCCAGCACCTGATACCACGCGTAGTCCAGCGGTAACAGCAGCAGATAGCTCACCGCCGCAAGCGCCAGACACAACAGCATCCCCGCCCGCGCAGGCACTTTTCCCAGCGCCATCGCCACCACGATTGGCGACGCCTGATATGGCAGCAATGGCGTGGAATATCCCAGCACCTGAATCATAATCACGCTCAGCAGCGGGAAACCGGTGGCGTCCGAGAAGCTCTGCGCAAAGGTGGTATACAGTGCCGGAACGCCGTTGGCGGTCATAATAAAGTTCAGCGCACTGGTGATGCCAGTCAGCGCAAGGAAACTGGTAAACGGCGCATCTTCACGAAGCGGCATAAAATGCAATAGCGCATTACCCACCACCGCGCCAATACCGGTCTGGGTCACGGTGATAGCCAGCCCCAGAATACCGGCAACGTAGATACAGGTGCGGATATTCACCCCGCTGGCAAACTCTTCTCCATTGATAAACCCGATGCGCGGCAGCAATGTCACCACAGCGGCCACCAGCCCAGTCCAGGCAGGCCCAATGCCGTGCAGGCTCTCGCTCACCCACAGACTCAGCACCACTGCCAATAGCCATGCCAGACGCTTTTCATCGCCGCTCATTGGCGGCAGCGGCTCCAGTTCGCGCGGCGGATGCGGTTTCCCCGGGAACAGCCAGCAAATCAGGCCTATCAGCGCAGCGCCTTTGAGCCACCCCAGCACCGGCGTATGCAGCAGCAGATATGGGACATAGTTCAGGTGAATACCATAAGCCCCTTCCGCCGCGCCGCTCATCACCAGGTTTGGCACGTTGGCGGGCAAAATGGTCGCGGAAAGCTGGAAGGTTCCAAACCCCACCGCCAGCGCCAGGCCGTACCACGCGCGGGTGCCATCCTCAATACCGGCGCGTTTCGCCATCGCCGCCACGATGGGCATAAGCAGCGCAATACGTCCCATATTCGAGGGCATGACGAACGCCAGCGCATAGCTCAGCAGCACCACGCTACCGACCATCAGCAGCCAGGAGTCGGTGAGCCGCGACGAGAGCGCTCGGGCCGCACGGTCGGCAAGCCCGGTCTTACGAATGGCAATGCCAAGCACAAACCCACTGAATACCAGCCAGAAAGCTGACGAGGCAAAGCCGCCGAAAATCACATCCGGCGGGGCAATTTTGGCCGTCATCGCGGCGGCGAAGAACAGCAGCGCGGTGATGAACTCCGGCAACAGCGAAGTTGCCCACAGCACGATGGTTACGCCAACAATAATAGAGGGGAGGAACAGAGGGTGAGAAAACCAGAGCGACATACCTGTCTCCTGTCGTTTTTTTCAGCAAGAATACGACGACAAGAGTGACAGGTAAACGCCAGATTAGGTGGGGTTATTGCAGGATTTCGCACTGATGATCCTGAATTTCCTCCGCAGAGGCGCGGTTCAGAGTCAGCAGATTGCGCTCCGTTGCGAGCAGCACCAAAGAGCCGTCGCTTTGTTGCGCCAACGCCAGAGCAAAGCGCCCCATATGGCCGCGTGCCTCCGGTACTTCTTCCGCCAGCATCAGGAACGGGCTGCGTTTCGCCAGCTCGTTTTCGGTCACCCGGCGCGCCAGATACTCATGCCCCAGCAGGCCTCCCGGCAGCGGCAGCCAGCGACTGCTGATGGCCGCCTGATCGGCATCAAGCTGCTCACGGACATCTTTGCGCAGGCAGGAGATATGGATATGGAAATGGTTTTGCGTACGCCCGGTACGGGAGTTGATGGTCAGTGAGACCGCATTGTCCGGGACTTCCGATCCCCGTTTATCGCTCATGATGGCGCGCCTTTGCCACGCCTGCCAAAAGAAGTTCGGCGTCAGCGGGTCGAGCAGCAGCGGGCTTTCGGTCCCATTAATACGGTAGGTCGGCATCAGCAGATATTGCAGCGGGCCGTTGCGATCTTTAAACAGCACGTAGCCGCCCTTTGGGTTGACGTCGACGCACGGTTTAGGCGTCCGGTGCTGTTCCTGATTTGGTACGCACTGCTGCAGCACAATCTGGCGCAACGCGTCCGGGTTGCCTGAGTTCAGCCAGTACCAGCCACCAGCGGCTATAACAATCAGCACAACCAGTAGCGCCGCCAGCAGGTATTTTAACCTTGTCATTATGTCTCCCCATATCAAACCGAGGGGGAAGAGTAACGTACTTTGATGACCAAAAGAAAACGCCCGGCGGGTTTGCCGGGCGTTTGGGGAAAATTAACGTTTACTGATCTGGTCGAAAGTGCCGCCGTTAGAGAAGTGATCTTTCTGCGCTTTGGTCCAGCCGCCGAACTCTTCATCAATCGTAAAGAGTTTCAGTTTCGGGAACGCGTTTTCGTACTTCTTCGCAACCTGCGAGTCACGCGGGCGGTAGTAGTTCTTCGCCGCGATTTCCTGGCCTTCCGGCGAGTAGAGGTACTTCAGATAGGCTTCAGCCACCGCGGTAGTCCCTTTCTTCTCGGCGACTTTATCAACAACTGAGACGGTCGGCTCAGCAAGGATAGATTCGCTCGGCGTGACGATTTCAAACTTGTCTTTGCCCAGTTGGTTCGTCGCCAGCAGCGCTTCGTTTTCCCACGCAATCAGCACGTCGCCGATACCACGTTCAACAAAGGTATTGGTTGAGCCGCGCGCGCCGGAGTCCAGTACTTCCACGTTCTTATACAGCGCCTTCACGAAGTCCTGAGCTTTGGCCTGATCGTTGTTGTTGTGGTGCAGCGCGTAACCCCAGGCCGCCAGATAGTTCCAGCGTGCGCCGCCGGAGCTTTTCGGGTTCGGGGTGATAACGGAAACGCCCGGTTTAATCAGGTCGTTCCAGTCATGAATCTGTTTCGGGTTGCCTTTACGTACCAGGAACACTATGGTGGAGGTGTACGGTGCGGAGTTATCCGGCAGACGTTTAATCCAGTTTTTGTCGATACGGCCGCGCTCGGCAATCGCGTCAACATCGTAGGCCAGCGCCAGGGTCACCACATCAGCGTCAATGCCGTTGATGACGGAAGTGGCTTGTTTACCAGAGCCACCGTGCGATTGGCGGATAACCACGTTATCGCCGGTCTCTTTCTTCCAGTGCGCGCTGAAAGCCTTGTTGTACTGATCGTACAGCTCACGCGTTGGATCGTAAGACACGTTAAGTAACTGAATATCCTTAGCCAGTACGCTGGTGGAAGCCAGCAAAAGAGTTAACCCTACGCCCCACTTGTTCATCGCCCGCTCTCTTATCTGTTGTGTTGTAATGAGGCTAGCCTGCCAGAAATCGAACCGATGATTAAAGAATAAAAAAAGATTGATTATGCAGTTTTGAAATATAAGAGACGAAAGCGCGATGATGCGCGTTTGCTCGAATTCACTCAGGGGAGAAAATCAGGAGGGTAAAGCTTCCCCAGACCGTAGAAAACGGCCCAGGGAGAGTTGGAATCAAACTTCTTCCATGCGGCCCAGCAGCGCCTGCAGACGATCCTGCCAGCCGTTCTGCTGTTCTTTCAGCTGGCCATTTTCACGCTCCAGCTCTTCACGGTTATGCTGTGCAGCCTGAACGTCCTGCTCCAGCGTATTGTTCTTTTCTTTCAGCTCTTCGATTTCCATCTGCAACAGCGTGATGGTATCAATCGCCTGCTGAACTTTTGCTTCCAGTTTCTCAAACACTTCTAATGACATCGTCCTATCTCCTGAATCTTGCAAGGCGTTGATATCGTCCCGGAACCCCGGCGACGCCTTAACCCAAATAAGCGCACGGCTTGAAGTCGATTGTATGAAGCCCCGTCGCCCCTGTCCAGCGCCAGAGCCTGTAGATTGCGGTTGTCCGCAATTTTCGGCCTGGTCCTGGCCTGTTTGCGCACATTCCCGTTCGATTGTTAACGAATTAGCGAATCGAATGTTTCCGCCTTCACACTTTTTGCTCTGGAAACGGACATTATTTGGCGCGAAAACGCTCATTTCTTGACGAGGTACACACATTTTGATTTCGATATTTCTCGTTTACGCTCGTTAACGATAAATTAACACTATGCCTACATGGCAACGTGAGCGTCATGAATGCTCATGCATACAATAATCATCAAATTGTCTTCAGGATTCCGATTATGAGCCAGACATCGACCTTAAAAGGCCAGTGCATCGCAGAGTTTCTTGGTACCGGGTTGTTGATTTTTTTCGGCGTGGGGTGCGTTGCGGCGCTTAAAGTAGCGGGCGCAAGTTTTGGGCAGTGGGAAATCAGCATCATTTGGGGTTTGGGTGTGGCAATGGCCATCTACCTGACCGCAGGCGTATCTGGTGCACATCTTAATCCCGCCGTCACCATCGCCCTTTGGCTGTTTGCCTGTTTCGACGGACGTAAAGTTGTCCCGTTCATTGCCGCCCAGTTTGCCGGCGCATTCTGTGCCGCCGCGCTGGTGTACGGACTTTACTACAACCTTTTCTTCGACTTCGAACACACGCACAATATGGTGCGCGGCAGCGTCGAAAGTCTTGAACTGGCTGGCATTTTCTCTACCTATCCGAATCCGCATATCAATTTTGTGCAGACCTTCGCGGTAGAAATGGTGATTACCGCTATCCTGATGGGCGTGATTCTGGCGCTGACCGACGACGGCAACGGTATTCCACGCGGGCCACTGGCACCGCTGCTGATTGGCCTGCTAATTGCGGTTATCGGCGCCTCCATGGGACCACTGACCGGATTTGCAATGAACCCAGCGCGTGATATCGGGCCAAAAGCCTTCGCCTGGCTGGCAGGCTGGGGCGACGTTGCCTTCACCGGCGGCAAAGATATTCCTTATTTCCTGGTGCCGCTGTGTGCGCCAATCGTCGGTGCCGCACTGGGTGCATTCAGCTATCGTAAACTGATTGGCCGCCACCTGCCGTGCGACACCTGCGAGGTTGAAGAGCCGAAAGCGGCCGCCAACCAAAATCAACACAATGCTTCGCTGTAATCTGACTACGGAACGTTCATTATGACTGACAAAAAATATATCGTTGCGCTCGACCAGGGCACCACCAGCTCACGCGCCGTCGTTATGGATCATGACGCCAACATCGTCAGCGTGTCACAGCGCGAATTCGAACAAATTTACCCTAAGCCAGGCTGGGTTGAGCATGACCCAATGGAGATCTGGGCGACCCAAAGCTCTACCCTGGTTGAAGTGCTGGCAAAAGCGGACATTAGCTCCGACGAGATTGCCGCTATCGGCATCACCAACCAACGCGAAACCACCGTGGTGTGGGAGCGTGAAAGCGGTAAACCGATCTACAACGCCATTGTCTGGCAGTGCCGTCGTACGGCGGACATCTGCGAGCAACTCAAGCGTGACGGCATGGAAGAGTACGTACGCAGCGCCACTGGCCTGGTGGTTGACCCGTACTTCTCCGGCACCAAAGTGAAGTGGATCCTCGACCACGTCGAAGGCTCCCGTGAGCGCGCACGCCGTGGCGAGCTGCTGTTCGGCACCGTCGATACCTGGCTGGTCTGGAAAATGACTCAGGGCCGCGTGCACGTTACCGACTACACCAACGCCTCGCGTACCATGCTGTTCAACATCAATACCCTCGAATGGGATGACAAGATGTTGGAGGTGCTGGACATCCCACGCGCTATGCTGCCAGAAGTGCGCAAGTCATCAGAAGTGTACGGTCAGACCAACATTGGCGGTAAAGGCGGCACCCGTATTCCTATCTCCGGCATCGCCGGTGACCAGCAGGCGGCGCTGTTCGGCCAACTGTGCGTCAAAGAAGGGATGGCGAAAAACACCTACGGCACCGGCTGCTTTATGCTGATGAACACCGGTGAGAAAGCGGTGGCTTCCAGTCACGGCCTGCTGACCACTATCGCCTGCGGCCCACGCGGTGAAGTGAACTATGCGCTGGAAGGTGCGGTGTTTATGGCAGGCGCCTCCATTCAGTGGCTGCGCGATGAGATGAAGCTGATTAGCGACGCGTTCGACTCCGAATACTTCGCCACTAAGGTGAAAGACACCAATGGCGTGTACGTGGTGCCTGCCTTTACCGGCCTCGGCGCACCTTACTGGGACCCGTATGCGCGTGGTGCGATTTTCGGTCTGACCCGCGGCGTGAACTCTAACCACATCATCCGTGCAACGCTGGAATCCATCGCCTATCAGACGCGCGACGTACTTGAAGCGATGCAGGCTGACTCCGGTATTCGTCTGCACGCCCTGCGCGTGGACGGTGGCGCGGTAGCCAACAACTTCCTGATGCAGTTCCAGTCCGATATCCTCGGCACCCGCGTAGAACGTCCGGAAGTGCGTGAAGTCACAGCACTCGGCGCGGCCTACCTTGCCGGTCTGGCGGTTGGTTTCTGGCAGAACCTCGACGAACTGCAGGAAAAAGCGGTGATTGAGCGCGAATTCCGTCCGGGGATTGAAACCACCGAGCGTAACTTCCGCTACAGCGGCTGGAAGAAAGCGGTGAAACGCGCATTAGCGTGGGAAGATCACGAAGAGTAAACCGACACACCATCTTTGTAGGGCGGGTAAGCGAAGCGCCCCCGCCAACGGTAAAATAAAGCCGGAGCACCGCTCCGGCTTTTTTATCAGCCAAACATCGGCAGCATCAGGAACAGCTTAATCACCAGCGCGTTGACGATATCAATAAAGAACGCCCCCACCATCGGCACCACCAGGAAAGCGGTATGCGATGGGCCGAAACGCTCGGTAATCGCCTGCATGTTGGCAATCGCCGTCGGCGTTGCGCCAAGGCCAAAACCGCAGTGACCCGCCGCCAGCACAGCCGCATCGTAGTTTTTGCCCATCAATCGATAGGTGACGAAAATAGCATATAGCGCCATTGCCAGCGTCTGTACCGCCAGGATAACCAGCATTGGCAACGCTAAATCCGCCAGCTCCCACAGCTTCAGGCTCATCAGCGCCATCGCCAGAAACAGCGACAGGCTCACGTTACCCAACACCGATACCGCACGTTCAAAGACACGATAAAAGCCGACCAGCGCCAGACCGTTACTCAGAATGACCCCAACAAACAGCACGCAGACAAACGTCGGTAGCTCCAGCGCGCTGCCCGCCAGCAGTTGCGCAATCACCCGCCCTAAGGTCAAGCAAATCGCAATCAGTGCAATGGTTTCAATCAGCACCAGCGAGGTGATGACGCGGCCAACGTCCGGTTTTTCAAACGCCGTAGGGACTTCCTGGTCATCCGGGGTACCGTTCGGGGACGATGAATGTTTTACCAGGTAACGCGCAACAGGACCGCCAATCAACCCGCCAAGAACCAGACCAAACGTGGCGCAGGCCATCGCCACTTCAGTGGCATTGCTAAAGCCGTAGCGCTCGATGAACAGCTTACTCCACGCGGCACCAGTACCGTGCCCGCCCGACAGCGTAATGGAGCCAGCCAGCAGACCCATTAGCGGATCCAGCCCGAGGATTTTCGCCATGCCAATGCCGAGCGTGTTTTGCAGCAATAACAACCCTACGACGACAATCAGGAAGGTGCCGACCACTTTCCCGCCTGCGCGCAGGCTTGCAATATTGGCGTTAAGACCGATAGTGGCAAAGAACGCCAGCATCAGCGGGTCTTTCAGCCCCATATCAAAATCAATTTCCCAGCCCATGCTTTTCTTCAGCACCAATAACGCCAGCGCTACCAGCAAGCCACCCGCGACGGGTTCAGGGATAGTGTATTTCTTCAGGAAGGGAACGCTCTGGACCAGCTTTCGTCCGAGCAGCAACACCAGCGTTGCGGCAACGAGCGTCGATAGGGTATCGAGATGAAACATAAATGCAGCTCCTTACTAAACGCATGATCCATTCACACGCGACAAATTTCCGATGTCGTGATGGCCTCATCATGAGGCTTCGGCCGAAAGTGTAAGCAAGAACGGTAGGAAAATGATAGAAAAAGGTTTTTTCCTCATTAATTTTGTTAACTCTTCCCGTTAAATACATGCAGGTTATAAGGGTATTTTCCGCAATAATTTTCCCTCAATGAAAGCAACCGATTGCTTTTACCGGCCAGTCCGCTAAAATCGCCACTTTTCCACCACGGGATTGCCAGAAGAGATGTCCTCTAACACCCTCGATCAAGCCGATGCGCAACCGGTTGCGCAGAAGCAGAACAGCGAACTAATTTACCGTCTGGAAGACCGTCCGCCGCTTCCACAAACGCTTTTCGCCGCACTCCAGCACCTGCTGGCGATGTTTGTCGCGGTGATCACCCCCGCGCTGCTGATTTGTCAGGCGCTGGGTCTGCCAGCCGAAGATACCCAACACATTATCAGCATGTCGCTGTTCGCCTCCGGCGTGGCATCCATCATTCAAATTAAAGCCTGGGGCCCAGTAGGCTCCGGTCTGCTGTCTATCCAGGGTACCAGCTTCAACTTTGTCGCCCCGCTGATCATGGGCGGTACCGCGCTGAAAACCGGCGGCGCTGACGTGCCAACGATGATGGCCGCGCTGTTCGGTACGTTGATGCTGGCAAGCTGCACCGAAATGGTGTTATCCCGTGTTCTGCACCTGGCGCGCCGCGTGATCACCCCGCTGGTCTCAGGCGTGGTCGTGATGATTATCGGCCTGTCGCTGATTCAGGTCGGCCTGACGTCTATCGGCGGCGGCTACGCGGCGATAGCAAACAACACCTTTGGCGCCCCTAAAAACCTGCTGCTGGCGGGCATTGTGCTGGCCATCATTATCCTGCTTAACCGTCAGCGTAACCCTTATCTGCGTATCGCTTCGCTGGTGATTGCCATGGCGGCAGGCTACCTGACGGCCTGGGCTCTCGGCATGCTGCCGGAAAACACCGCGCCGACCAACGGCAACCTGATTATGGTTCCAACGCCTCTGTACTACGGTTTAGGCATCGACTGGAATCTCCTGCTGCCGCTGATGCTGGTGTTTATGATCACCTCGTTGGAAACCATCGGCGATATCACCGCAACCTCTGACGTCTCCGAGCAGCCGGTGTCTGGCCCGCTGTACATGAAGCGCCTGAAAGGCGGCGTGCTGGCTAACGGCCTGAATTCCTGCGTTTCGGCGGTATTCAATACCTTCCCGAACTCCTGTTTCGGACAGAACAACGGCGTTATCCAGTTGACCGGCGTTGCCAGCCGCTACGTTGGTTTTGTGGTGGCGCTGATGCTTATCGTACTGGGCCTGTTCCCGGCGGTGAGCGGTTTTGTGCAGCATATTCCAGAACCGGTACTCGGCGGCGCAACGCTGGTGATGTTCGGTACCATCGCCGCATCCGGCGTGCGCATCGTCTCCCGCGAGCCGCTGAACCGCCGCGCGATCCTGATTATTGCACTGTCGCTGGCCGTCGGCCTCGGCGTTTCCCAGCAGCCGCAAATCCTCCAGTTCGCCCCGGACTGGCTGAAAAACCTGCTCTCTTCCGGCATTGCTGCCGGTGGGATCACGGCGATTATTCTGAACCTCGTCTTCCCGCCAGAAAAAGAGTAACCCCGATGCGGCAGTGGTCATCGCCACTGCCGCTGACATCGAATAATACGAATCCTGCCTTGAGGATTGCGCATAAATCATGCATAACAGGTTTATGTGCCCTTCTCAGGACGGAAGATCATGAAATTTCTTGGAAAGCTCATTATCTGGCTGCTGATTGCCCTGCTGTTGGTGATTGTAGCCTTCTATTTTCTGCTGCAAACGCGCTGGGGTGCCCGTCAGATTAGCCACTGGTTAACCGACAACACCGCCTATCAGGTCACGTTTGACGCGATGGATCATCGCTTCTCTTCGCCTTCACATATCCTGCTGAAAAACGTCACCTTTGGCCGCGACGGCAAGCCCGCCACGCTGGTCGCAAAAGACGTCGATATCGGCCTGAGTTCCCGCCAGATAACCGACCCGCTGCACGTCGATACGATTTTATTGCAGGACGGCACGCTGAACCTCTCTCCTTCTAATGCACCGCTGCCGTTTGCCGCCGATCGCCTGCAGCTGAAGAATATGGCGCTAAACAGCCCGGAAACCGGCTGGGAGCTGAGCGCACAGCGTGTTTTCGGCGGCGTGATGCCGTGGGCGCCGGAAGCAGGCAATGTGCTCGGCCAAAAAGCGCATATCCAGATGAGCGCAGGTTCGCTGTCGCTGAACGGTATTCCGGCAACCAATGCGCTGATTGAGGGCGATATCAACGGCGGTGAAGTGAACCTAACCACCGTCGGTGCCGACATGGCGCGCGGCTCGCTCACCGGCAACGCGCGGCGCAATAGCGACGGCAGTTGGTTAGTGGATAATTTGCGCCTCAACGATATTCGTCTGCAAAGCGACAAGTCGCTGCTCGACTTCCTCGCTCCGCTCACTACCGTGCCGTCGCTGCAAATTGGCCGTCTCGACGTGACCGATGCCAGCCTGCAAGGTCCGGACTGGGCGGTAACCGACCTGGATCTGAATTTGCGCAACCTGACGCTCAGCAACGGCGGATGGCAAAGCACCGACGGTAAGATATCCTTGAACGCGAGCGAGTTTATCTACGGCTCGCTGCATCTGCTCGACCCGATCCTCAACGCCGAGTTCTCCGAGCAGGGCATTGCGCTGCGCCAGTTCACCTCCCGTTGGGAAGGCGGCATGGTGCGCAGCGCCGGCAACTGGTTCCGCGCCGGTAATGCGCTGGTACTGGACGATTTGGTTTTCGCGGGGCTGGAATATACGCTGCCGCAAAACTGGAAAACGCTGTGGATGGAGCCGCTGCCAGCATGGCTGCAAAGCGTGACGCTGAAAAAGTTTGGCGCTAACCGCAACCTGGTTATCGACATCGATCCTGAATTCCCGTGGCAGGTCACCGCGCTGGACGGCTACGGTGCCAATCTCCAGCTGGCGAAAAATGGTCAGTGGGGCGTCTGGAGCGGTAGCGCAACGTTGAACGGCGCGGCGGCGACCTTCAACCGCATCGACGTGCGTCGCCCATCGATTGCGCTGAATGCTGATGCCTCGAACGTCAACGTGACGGAGCTGAGCGCCTTTACTGAAAAAGGCATTCTTGAAGCCACCGCTACGGTATCGCAACAGCCGCCGCGCCACACCAGCGTGACCCTTAACGGACGCGGCGTACCGCTCAACATCCTGCAACAGTGGGGATGGCCGCCGCTGTCGATTGACGGTGACGGTAATATTCAGCTCACCGCCAGCGGCAGCGTGCAGGCCAATGCCGCGCTGAAACCCACGGTGAATGGACAGTTGCACGCGGTGAATATGAATAAACAGGAAGTCACGCAGCAGATGGTCGGCGGCGTGGTTTCTGAAACGAAGTAACGGGCTGAATTAAGGGGGGGCGTGCGTGCTTCCCCTCACCCCGGCCCTCTCCCAAAGGGAGAGGGAGCAAACCATTCAGTGCACAAATTCCAACACCTGTACCAAACGGCTTCCTCCCATAAACCTCACCCGCCACCCGCACAAACAGTTCAACTCAAAGCAACTAGGGTGACCCCACCCGCAAGCCGCACAAAAAGTTTCACGCAAAGCAACAGGGGTGAACCGCAATCGCTACCCGCACAAAACGGTCCCCTCTCCCCCACGGGGAGAGGGTTAGGGTGAGGGGGCGTCTCCGGACTTAAAGCGTCACTACCAGCTCGTTACCCTGTGCGGTCACCACCACGCCCAGCTCGCTACCCGCCTGAGATCCCCCCTGCACACCAGCAACCTGCTGGATATTGCGCAAGCACAGCGTCCAGCCGGTTGCTTTGCCGTTGCCCTTCACGGTGATGACATTACCCTGGCGTTTGGCGCTCAGCGTAAAGGCCACAGAGCCGTCCAGCGCCGGGACTTCGCACACCGCTTCACGCCCATCTTCCAAATGGAACAGCTGGAATTCAGTGCCTTCGTGCCATGCATAGTCAGGCTTCTGGCTGTTGTTGCCCAACGCCAGCAGGGTGTTATCGCGGACATAAACCGGCAGACTCATAAAATCATGCTGCTGTTTATGCCAGCGGCTGCCCTGCACCTCATCGTTGTGCCACAGGTGCGTCCAGCGGCCTTCCGGCAGGTAGAACTGCACGTCGCCCGCTTCGGTGAAGACCGGTGCAACGGCCAGGGAATCGCCCAACATGTACTGGCGGTCGAGATAATCACAGGCCGGATCGTCCGGAAACTCCAGCATCATGGCGCGCAGCATTGGCGTGCCCTGTTCATTGGCTAACGCGGCCTGGCGGTACAGGTACGGCATCATGCGGCACTTCATTTCGGTGAAGAAACGCACCACGTCGCAGGACTCGCTGTCGTACGCCCATGGCACACGATAGGATTTGCTACCGTGCAGGCGGCTATGGCTGGAGAACAGACCGAACGCGCACCAGCGCTTGTACACATCCGCCGGCGCGGTGTTTTCGAAGCCCCCGATATCGTGGCTCCAGAAGCCAAAGCCAGAGAGGCCAATCGACAGGCCGCCGCGCAGGCTTTCCGCCATCGATTCGTAGTTGGCGTAGCAGTCGCCGCCCCAGTGCACCGGGAACTGCTGGCCGCCCACCGAGGCAGAGCGGGCGAACAGCACCGCTTCTTTCTCGCCGAGCGTTTCTTTCAGCACGTTCCACACCAGTTCGTTGTAGATAAAGGCGTAATGGTTGTGCATTTTCTGCGGGTTGGAGCCATCAAACCACTGCACGTCGGTCGGGATACGCTCGCCGAAGTCCGTTTTGAAGCAGTCGACGCCCATCGCCACCAGCTCTTTGAGTTTATCGGCGTACCACGCGCAGGCTTCCGGGTTGGTGAAATCATAAATCGCCAGCCCCGGCTGCCATTTATCCCACTGCCACAGAGAACCGTCCGGGCGTTTAAGCAAATAGCCTTTCTCTTTCAGCTCTTTGAAAATCGGGGATTTCTGGCCGATGTACGGGTTTATCCATACGCACACCTTCAGCCCTTTTTCTTTCAGGCGCTGAATCATCCCTTTTGGATCGGGGAAGGTCACCGGATCCCATTCGAAATCGCACCACTGGAAGGCTTTCATCCAGAAACAGTCGAAGTGGAACACGTGCAGCGGCAGGTCGCGCTCGGCCATGCCGTCGATAAAGCTGTTCACCGTCGCTTCGTCGTAGTTGGTGGTGAACGAGGTGGTCAGCCACAGGCCGAATGACCAGGCCGGCGGCAGTGCCGGACGCCCGGTGAACTGGGTATAGCGGTTCAACACCTCTTTCGGGGTGGGGCCGTCGATGACGAAGTATTCCAGATGCTCGCCTTCCACGCTGAACTGCACCTTGGACACCTTCTCAGAGCCAATCTCAAAGGAGACGTTTTCCGGGTGATTCACCAGCACGCCGTAGCCACGGTTGGTCAGGTAGAACGGAATATTTTTGTAGGATTGCTCGGTGCTGGTGCCACCGTCTTTGTTCCAGGTTTCCACGTTCTGGCCGTTGCGCACCAGCGCGGTAAAGCGCTCACCAAGGCCATACACCGTTTCGCCAACGCCCAGATCCAGGCGTTCGAACATGTAGTTGCGATTATCGTTAGTGTCCTGCACGTAGCCGTTGTTTTTCAGTTGGCTACCGGTGATACGCACGCCGTCTCGCAGGAAATCCAGCGCCCAGAACTCACCTTTGGTGACGCGCACGCTGAGGTTGCTGCTTTTCAGCTCGGCAAATTCAGCCGTATTCTGCATCTCCACGTGCACATCCTTCAGCACGTTCAGCGGATAGTTCGGGCCGGTCTCCAGCGCGCCCTGGAAGTGCTCGATACGCACCCCGATGACCCCTTCCTGTGGCGAGAACAAGCGCAGGGTAAACAGTGGCGTATCCAGCTGCCAGGTGCGTTCGCGGACATCACGTGGCGCCACGTACACCACCATCTCATTGCCATGCTGTTCAACGTCAAACACCTGAACAGGTTGAATTAAATTCAGGCCCGGTTGGATCAGCCAGTTTCCATCACTGATTTTCATAGCTCGTCCTCTTAATTCTCTAAAGATTGCTTCATGGATACGTTTTCAAAGTCCTGCTGATTGCGGTGCGCGCCCTGCGACAGTTCGGCCATCATCTTGACCAGGAACGGCGTTTTCAGGGTGTAGAAGCGCTTCGCCACCACGGCGCTCAGCAGGTAGCAAATAGCCGGTACAATAGTGAACAGGGCAATAATGATGCTGATGGTGGCTGAGTTTTGCGTGGTTGCCGCAGCGTTGTAGCCGCCGCCTGCCAGCATCCAGCCAATCATTGCGCCGCCCAGCGCCAGGCCCAGCTTCAGCACGAACAGCGTGCCCGCAAAGCTAATGCCGGTGAGGCGTTTGCCGTTACACCATTCGCCGTAGTCGACGGTGTCGGACATCATCACCCACTGAATCGGCGTCACCAGCTGGTGCAGCACGCCAATCACGAAGATGAAGGCGAACATCAGCACGCTGGCGTTCATCGGTACAAAGAACATCGCCAGGCTCAGCACCGCCAGAATGGCGTTGGTCCACCAGAAGACGCTCACTTTGCATTTCCAGTCGGTCAGCGGTTTGGCCAACGCCGATCCAATCAGGTTGCCGACGCAGTAGGTGGTGAGGAAGGCGGTAAACAGCGCCGGGGAGCCCAGAATCCAGGTGACGTAATACATCATCGCGCCGCCGCGGACGCAGACCGCCATGATGTTGAGGATGGTCAGCAGGCCGACGATACGCCATTGGTCGTTTTGCCAGATGTCACGCAGGTCTTCACGCATCGAGTTGTTGGTTGGCGGCGCTTCAACACGCTCTTTGGTGGTGAAGAAACAGAAGGCCAGCATCATAAAGGCGATCACCGACAGCACCGCAATGCCGCCCTGGAAGCCGAGCGCTTTGTTTTCACCGCCAATCAGATTCACCAGCGGCATCATCAGCACGGTAGAGAGCATGCCACCGGCGGTTGCCAGCACGAAGCGCCAGGATTGCAGCGAGATGCGCTGCGTTGGGTCGTTGGTGATCACCCCGCCAAGCGCGCAGTACGGGATATTCACCACGGTATAGAGCAGAGTCAGCAGCGTGTAGGTGACGGCGGCATAAATTAGTTTGCCGTTATAGCTGAGATCCGGTGTGCTGTAGGCCAGCACGCAGACGAGGCCGAACGGCAGCGCGCCAAACAGCACCCACGGGCGGAACTTGCCCCAGCGGCTGCGCGTACGGTCGGCCAGCAGCCCCATGCACGGGTCGGAAATGGCGTCCAGCGCGCGCGCCAGCAGGAACATGGTGCCAACGTAACCTGCGGGTATACCGAAGATATCGGTATAGAAGAACATCATATACAGCATGACGTTATCGAAAATAATATGGCTGGCAGCGTCGCCCATGCCGTAACCGATTTTTTCTTTGACGGATAATATTTCACTCTTCATCTTGCAAACCCCTTTGCGCCGAGACCACTCCGGAACCGGTTACCGTTTTGTAAACCATCCGCGCCATAAGATGAATTGCGATATCTCGTTATCAAATTACGTTTCTTAATTTCTGTGATCTGGGATAGCGGATAGAGTATGTCGAAGTGTAAATTACGGAATTTATTGAGGTTTCTATCAATGCCGTCTGTCAGGCAGAAAAAAGATGCTGAAAACGGTAAGTAAAGATGTGGTAACTGATTGAAAGTAGCTATAATGCGCCCCGCCTCCATGTAGCAGTCGAGGCGCGGAAGATCGTCGTCTCCGGTGAGACGATTGGTTCTTAATTCCAGTGGTAGCCGCCAATGGCTCCCGGCAGGTTCGACTCCTGCGATCTCCGCCAAAATTCGCTACGCTCCAGCCCTCTTCTCCCTTGTTCGTTTGCCGTTTAGTCACTGAATTTCCCCTGACCAAAGCTCATTGTCCGTCCTGCTGCAGTTAAAACACATCGCCACTGTCCCGCTTCGTTTACGCCGTACACCAGCGCGGCCAGTGACTCAAAAAGCTACGCCTGAGGTTGACGGGTAGGGTTAAAAAATGGGCGATTTAGCGGAGATTTTCGGTAATCGTCGGGGTCATGACGAGATAATGAGCATGAGTGAAGAACGCTACCCAGCAGCGTAAAAAGGTAACCTCTGGAAAAGGAAGGGTTTTATCCGTACACCCGCCGCATAACGCCATTCAGGCAAGAAATAATATGCCGGGGGGGATGTGGTAAATGATTGAAAGTAGCTATAATGCGCCCCGCCTCCATGTAGCAATCGAGGCGCGGAAGATCGTCGTCTCCGGTGAGGCGGCTGGACTTCAAATCCAGTTGGGGCCGCCAGCGGTCCTGGGCAGGTTCGACTCCTGTGATCTTCCGCCAATTAACATCTTCTGAACTCTCCCGATGTCAACCACCCCTTCTAATCCCTTGTATATCAGGATTCCTTTGTATCCAGAAGTCAACCGACTTCACCCCGTATCAAGTTGCTTTTGGGGGTACTTTAGGGGGTATTATTTCCTATTGAAATATCAGCACCCCCA
>NZ_JAKCNS010000174.1 GCF_021440345.1 Kluyvera intermedia | reverse complement strand
AATATAAACGTTGTAGTAATCCGAAAGAATGGAGATAACTATGTGCAATGGAATGATGAACCAGAAATTAAAATCACAGAAGACTACGTAGCGACACTTAACATCACACAAGTAACGTACATTGGTAACTTGATAAAGTATATTGATGATCTACTTGAAGGTAATTAATAGAAGGCCAGTCTTAGGACTGGCTTTTTTATTGGCTTCCTATAAGGGAAAGTAAAAAAACACATAGGAGAAAAATATGTATTACTAC
>NZ_JAKCNS010000173.1 GCF_021440345.1 Kluyvera intermedia | reverse complement strand
ACAATATAAAAGGAATTAACAATGGAATTTCTAACCGCCATTGCTGCTTTCATATCTAAATTATTTGCGGCTATAAATTTCCATGCATTAGCAAGTGCAATTGGTGGTTTCTTTATACTGGCATTTAAATTAGTTGTGCTGAAATTAGTAGTTCATGGCTTCTTCAAACTCGTAAAGTTCTTTAGGAAAAAATTCAAAAAGGATAAAGGCAATACAGATGAGCATTAATGTAAAGGGACTCGTTTTGAGTCTCTTTGTTTTGATAGCTGTAGTTTTGGGTGCATACAATATTGGTGAGTATAAAGGATACTCCACAATGAATACTGAATATGAACTTCAAATGGAAAAGGCAGAAAAGAAATTTGATGCTGATATGCAGACTCTCAAAGCAAAGAAACAAAACGAAATAGATAACATAGTAAAAGACTATGAGAAGGAATTAGCAAATGTCAAAGAAAATACTACTAACACTATTAATGGTATTAACGCTACTAACAAGCGGTTGCGGATCGAAATCACAAGAAAGAATAGTGAAACAACCTGCAACAGTCCAGATAGTGTTACCGGAGAACATAATGAGCAAGCCGAACTTTCAAGATCGTCTTCTGAATTTCTTATTGGGGAATCCAGTAGAGCAGACATCTGGATCGGAAAACTCCAAGAAATAGTAAGAAAACAAAATGAGGAAATAGAAAAACTCAAAAAGAATTAAAGGGAGTCAAGGATGACTACTATTAAAAAAACAACAACAAAAGGAACACCAAAAAAATCTGATCCGCTACTAAAGGTTAAAGGTTCATTTGTAGCTTTTCTTTTTGTTCTTTGGAAAGAAATGAATCTACCAAATCCAACACCAATACAGATTGATATAGCCAAGAGTCTTGAAGCATGTAATGAAGATGAACGCTTTATTATTCAGGCATTCCGTGGTGTTGGTAAGTCCTTTGTTACTTGTGCTTTCGTAGTCTGGAAGCTATGGAACAATCCAGATCTAAAAATCATGATTGTCTCAGCCAGTAAAGACCGGGCAGACGCTAACAGTGTATTCATCAAACAGATAATCGGTCTACTACCGTTCCTGAAGCACCTGGAAGCAGACGCGAACAAAGGACAACGCGACAGTAAGCTAATCTTCGATGTAGGCCCAGCTAAACCAGATGCTTCACCTTCTGTTAAGTCAGTAGGTATCACAGGCCAGTTAACCGGCTCTCGTGCAGATCTGCTAATCGCTGATGATGTGGAGATACCGAACAACAGTCTTACACAGACAACACGTGAGAAGTTATGGGAGTCCGTAAAGGAGTTTGACGCGATTCTAAAGCCCGGCGGCCAGATTATCTATCTTGGTACGCCTCAAACGGAAATGACGCTATACAAAGAGTTAGAGAACCGTGGATACCATACAATGATATGGCCTGTAAGATACCCACGTAATGACAGAGAAATGGAATTCTACGGTGAACGTTTAGGCGTGTGTATCCGGCAAAGTATAGAACAGTTTGGAATTGACAATTTATACTGGAAACCTACTGAACCTATTCGTTTCAATGATGAAGATCTACTACGCCGTGAAATCAGTTATGGTAAGGCCGGGTTCGCTTTACAGTTCATGCTTAACCCTAACTTATCTGATGAAGCTAAATTCCCGCTTAAATTAAAAGATTTAATCGTAGCAGAAGTAGATAGAGAAACATCTCCGCTTTCTTGGAAATGGCTTCCTAACCCAGACAAAGTAGTAAAGGAATTACCAAACGTAGGATTGAAAGGGGATAATTATTATCACGCCCACGGTTCATCAGAACAGTTCCATGCTTATACTAAAAAGATAATGGTAATCGACCCGTCAGGACGTGGTAAGGATGAAACTTCATACGCCGTTCTATACTGGAACAACAGTTATATATATTTAATGGACATTGGCGGCTTCCTGGATGGTTACGGTGATCAGACTCTTGAAGGACTATCCAAGATTGCAAAAGAACATAAGGTTCATGAAATACACATAGAATCAAACTTTGGTGATGGTATGTTTAATAAACTACTACAGCCAGTATTAAAGCGTCACCACGCAGCAAGCCTACATGAGATTCGTTCTAATAAACAAAAAGAAGTCCGTATATGTGACACTCTTGAACCTGTTCTTGGTTCCCATAAACTTATTATTCCACAGAGTATTATTGAGAAGGACTATAGAACAGCATTAGACCCAGATAACAATCTACGTGCAGAAAGAAGTTGTATGTATCAGCTAACCAGAATGTCTCGTGAACGTGGTGCATTAAAGCATGATGACCGCATTGATACACTTGCAATGGGAGTTCATATCTTTACTGAACTCATGGCTATTGATGTTCAACAAGGTATGGATAATCTAATGGAAGATTTCTTAGAAGATCACTTTAAGAGAATTGAAAGTAGTTATACATCAGCACGACAACAGACAATTGGTAACATTACGATTAACTATGATTACAATGAAGACTACGGTAATAACTTCTTAGGTAATGACTTCCTTTAAGGTCAGTTAACTACAGGGAAATGCACCAAATATAGGATGAATTAATATCTAC
>NZ_JAKCNS010000172.1 GCF_021440345.1 Kluyvera intermedia | reverse complement strand
TTATTCGCACCTTCCTTAGCAAAGGTCATCGTGACTATTATAAGAAACGATTAATAATAACCACCTCAGGGTCTTAATTATGGCAGATAACTTCCTCTGTAGTGGCATTGTGAATTGCTGTATTATTTCAACTTAACGCAAATAAATCATCTAAATAACTTATCACTTGCGCGCCATTAGCATCAATGTATAAATAATGACCATGCATGTCGCTTCTGGGGTGCACCGGCTGTTGACAAAACCATTAAAAATAGTAGCTTTGCATTGGGATTTCTCTGGTTAACATTTTGCGCTAAATCAGAATTGCCTCTTGCTAACTTTTTAATAGTGAACGACCAAAATGATAAGAATGACGCATTCTGTTGAACAGTTAGTTAGGGAAGGTGCGAACAAG
>NZ_JAKCNS010000023.1 GCF_021440345.1 Kluyvera intermedia | reverse complement strand
CGTAAGCCGGTTGTTGCGGCTGAGCATACTGCGGCTGTTCGTAAGCCGGTTGCTGCGGTTGAGCATACTGTGGCTGTTCGTAACCCGGTTGCTGCGGTTGAGCATACTGCGGCTGTTCGTAAGCCGGATGCTGCTCCAGCGCCCTATTTTCTGCTGTTGTAGTCTGTTGCCATGCAACATCAGGGGTAATGCCTGGCTGAACGCCAGCAAACTGCGCTGGCTGAGCGGCATCTGCCGACCAGGCGGGTGCTGTGGCGACTGCCGCCGCGGTGGCGATAGTTTCCGTCACCGTATGGCCACTGAGCAGTGGATCAAATTCATCGTAATCCGCTGCGCGCGTCGCGCTGGCGCCGGAGAATAGGACATCATCCGGATCGGCTTTAGCCGCATAGCGCTCGGCTTCTTGCGGATCGTCCATACGTCGACCGGAGAACAATGCTTCATCGGTCATGCGCCCCATCGGGTTCGCAAATTTTTCGGCGATACGTTTACGACGCGCCAGAGCACCGCGCAGGATACGTGCGCGACGGGATTCATGCGACACTTTCGACTTCGCCGCTGTATCCCCTTCTTCCTCTTCGTACTCGTCTTCTTCGTAGTCGTCTTCTTCAACCCACGAGTCATCGCGACGCGTACGGTTGCTGGCAAAGGTCAGAACATTGAGGATCCAACTGCCCATTTTCTCGGCAATGCTAACCCAGGACCAGCCGGTAAACAGCGTCAGCCCTGCTGCCCAAATGCACAAAAGCGCAATGGTGCCGCCGCTGCTGTGCAGCATCGGTTGCAGTGCGGTACTCAGCAGGCTGCCTATCACGCCGCCGGATGCAAAATACCAGATATCATCGGCGTTGATCGCCGCCAGACCGCAGGAGGTCAGGATGATGGCCAGCACGCCAATTAAACGCAGCGAGACGGCAAAATAATCGATGTAATCTTCGCTTGCCCGGCGTTTCCAGGCAAACCAGCAGGCACCAATGATAATCACCGGAATGGTATAAGCCATTACGCCAAAGATGAAAAACAGGGTATCAGCAAGCCATGCGCCCGAGGCGCCACACAAATTATGGATAGGTTCATGCCAGGCCGTTTGTGACCAGCTGGGATCGGAAGGATTGAAGCTCAGTAGTGCTGCCATTAGCCAAACGGCAAAAATGGCGCATAAAAGGAGTAACGCCTCAAGGAGTCGGCGTCCGCTGCTGAGTTTTGTCAGTTTGACTTCTTTGTCTTCTGTATATTCCTGGCTCAAGAAAGGCTCTCCAGGTGCCAAATGCTAAAAACGGACAACAGTGTCAGATTGCCCCGACACTGTTGCTGTATGGATTAACAGGAGTGTAATCAAACTGCGCTGATTTTGCACCTGTTCCGTTTTAGCGGGTCTTAATTACCAGACGATTACTCTGTTTGACTTCTTCCATTACCACATAAGTACGGGTGTCGTTGACGCCCGGCAGGCGCAGCAGAGTCTCGCCGAGAAGCTTACGGTAAGCCGACATATCCGGAACACGCGTTTTCAACAGGTAGTCGAAATCACCAGAAACCAGGTGACACTCTTGAATTTCTTCAAGTTTTTGCACAGCGGTGTTAAATTGCTCAAACACGTCCGGTGCACCACGATTCAGAGTAATCTCAACAAATACCAGCAGTGATGCATCCAGGTAATGCGGGTTTAGCAGCGCGGTATAGCCCTGAATAAAACCCTGTCGTTCCAGGCGACGTACGCGCTCGAGGCACGGGGTCGGAGAAAGTCCTACTCTTTTGGAAAGCTCGACGTTCGAAATACGCCCATCTTTTTGCAGCTCATTCAGAATGTTGCGGTCGATGCGGTCGAGATCTTTGCCAGGGCGTTTTTTACTATCTACCATTATTATTGTCTCTCTGTATTCCTTCCCTACTCCTGTCTTGACTCTGTGTCACTTCACTGTTCAGAGCCTTATCCCGATTTCAATACGCCGTTGTTGCTGCAACGACGCATATCCCAGGGTATGCGTATGAGAAGCCCCGGCGCCTCGCGGTCACTCTCCGACATCACGTATGATATCTGTCCACACCATACGTAGATTTCAGTGAACCGGGTAAAAATGGCATTTGCGTGCATGAAAATTCACCACACGCGAAACACTGCTTTTCTTCTTCCTTGAATGTTGTCGCAAAAGCACAGGGGATTGTCAAAGCAAAACATCTTTTTTTAGTACAACATGCCAGATATTCATTAACACCCCGGCTTGATTGACATGTAATCGTCTTATAATTCCGCAGCGCACAGTAGAAATTGTTATATTTATTGATGTTAAAACAAGCAATCAATCGGTCTGTTCTATTACACATATCGTTAACAAAATCGCGATGCTCTTTTTTTACGTCTACAAATTCCCTACAATCCAGACCAATGACTGCCAACAATTATGGGGATCTCATGGGCACGGCCAAACACAGTAAGCTGCTAATCCTTGGTTCTGGACCTGCGGGATACACCGCTGCGGTCTATGCTGCACGCGCAAACCTGCAACCGGTACTGATTACCGGGCTGGAAAAAGGCGGTCAGTTGACCACCACAACCGAAGTGGAAAACTGGCCTGGCGATCCAAACGACCTGACCGGTCCGCTGCTGATGGAACGTATGCACGAGCATGCAACTAAATTTGAGACCGAAATTCTTTTCGATCACATCCACAGCGTCGATCTGCAAAATCGTCCGTTCCGCCTGACCGGCGACAGCGGCGAATACACCTGTGATGCCTTAATCATCGCTACCGGTGCCTCTGCCCGCTACCTGGGTCTGCCGTCCGAAGAAGCCTTTAAAGGTCGCGGCGTTTCTGCCTGCGCAACCTGTGACGGTTTCTTCTATCGCAACCAGAAAGTCGCGGTTATCGGCGGCGGTAACACCGCCGTTGAAGAAGCGCTGTATCTGTCTAACATCGCCTCAGAAGTGCACCTGATTCACCGTCGTGACTCATTCCGTGCGGAAAAAATTCTGATCAAGCGCCTGATGGATAAAGTGGAAAGCGGCAATATCGTGCTGCATACCAACCGTACGCTGGACGAAGTCACCGGCGACCAGATGGGTGTCAGCGGTCTGCGCCTGCGCGATACGCACAATACCGATGCCGTTGAGTCTCTGGATGTGGCGGGTCTGTTTGTGGCTATCGGTCACAGCCCGAACACGGCGATTTTCCAGGGCCAACTGGAACTGGAAAACGGCTACATCAAAGTGCAGTCCGGTATTCACGGTAACGCCACGCAAACCAGCATCCCGGGTGTCTTCGCCGCGGGCGACGTGATGGACCACATTTATCGTCAGGCAATTACCTCTGCGGGTACCGGCTGTATGGCTGCGCTGGATGCAGAACGTTACCTCGATGGTCTGGCTGACGCTTGCAAATAATCTTTACAAGTCAGTAACAAAAGTAAAAAAGGCGACGATAAGTCGCCTTTATTTTTTCTGCGATGTAACATTGCCGCGCCCGTAACTAAAACCATAAGCCACCTGCTAAGCGCCCAATGAATAAAAGTCGCCAACAAGAACTCACCCGCTGGCTCAAACAGCAAAGCGTACTTTCACGCCGCTGGTTGATGATCTCCCGACTGCTCGGCTTCGTCAGCGGCGTCCTGATTATCGGCCAGGCCTGGATTCTGGCCCGTATTCTTCAGCATATGATTATGGAGAATATCCCACGCGAAGCACTGCTGATGCCGTTTATCCAGCTGGTGCTGGTTTTTATCCTCCGTGCCTGGGTGGTGTGGTTACGCGAGCGCGTGGGCTTTCATGCGGGGCAACATATCCGCTTTGAAATTCGCCGTCAGGTGCTGGACCGACTTCAGCAGGCGGGCCCGGCCTGGATTCAGGGCAAGCCTGCCGGTAGCTGGGCGACGCTTATCCTCGAACAAATTGACGATATGCACGATTACTACGCCCGCTATCTACCGCAGATGGCGCTGGCAGCGTGTGTACCGCTATTAATCGTGGTCGCTATTTTCCCATCAAACTGGGTAGCTGCGCTGATCCTGCTGGTAACTGCGCCGCTGATCCCACTGTTTATGGCACTGGTCGGTATGGGCGCCGCCGATGCCAACCGACGTAACTTCCTCGCACTGGCGCGGTTGAGCGGCCATTTCCTTGACCGTTTGCGCGGGATGGATACTCTGCGTATTTTTGGTCGCGGTGAAGCTGAAACAGAAAGCATTCGTGAAGCGTCTCAGGATTTCCGTCAGCGGACCATGGAAGTGCTGCGTCTCGCCTTTCTCTCTTCCGGCGTGCTCGAATTCTTTACCTCACTCTCCATTGCGCTAGTCGCGGTTTACTTTGGTTTCTCCTATCTGGGCGAGCTGAATTTCGGCAGCTATGGTATGACGGTAACGCTCTTCTCCGGTTTCCTGGCGTTGATACTGGCCCCTGAATTCTTCCAGCCGCTGCGCGATTTAGGCACCTTCTATCACGCCAAGGCGCAGGCCGTGGGCGCAGCCGACAGTCTGAAAACCTTCCTCGAAGCACCGCTGGCACAGCCGGAGCAAGGTGAACAGATTCTGGATACCAGCGAACCGGTGACGCTGCACGCTAAAGATCTGTTTATCACCTCGCCGGAAGGCAAAATGCTCGTCGGCCCGCTGAACTTTACCCTCAACGCCGGACAACGTGCGGTGCTGGTCGGGCAAAGCGGCTCGGGCAAAAGCTCGTTGCTCAACGCGCTGGCCGGCTTTTTGCCCTACAGCGGTTCGTTGCAAGTGAATGGCGTCGAGCTTCACCATCTCCAGCCGGAAGGCTGGCATCGCATGATGAGCTGGGTGGGACAAAACCCGCAGCTTCCGGCCACTACGCTGCGCGAGAACGTGCTGTTGGGGAATCCGGATGCAAGTGAGGACCAACTTTTTAGCGCGCTGGAAAGAGCGTGGGTGAATGAGTTCCTGCCGCAGCTTCCTGACGGGGTCGACACGGCGGTTGGTGAACAGGCCGCTCGCTTATCCGTCGGCCAGGCACAACGTGTGGCGGTTGCACGTGCGCTGATCGCGCCGTGCCGTTTGCTGTTGCTTGATGAACCCGCCGCCAGCCTTGATGCCCATAGCGAGCAGCGCGTAATGCAGGCGCTGAGCGAAGCGTCCACCCAGCAAACCACGCTGATGGTGACTCACCAGCTTGAAGGATTAATGGACTGGGACGTTATCTGGGTGATGGAGAACGGACAGATTATTGAGCAGGGAACGTATCAACAGCTGGTTGATGCCAACGGCGTGTTCACCAGCCTGCTGGCTAATCGTCAAGAGGAGATTTAAATGCGCGCACTGTTACCTTATCTGGCGCTCTACAAACGTCATAAATGGCTGCTAAGCCTCGGCGTGATTCTGGCGATTGTCACTCTGTTAGCAAGCATTGGCTTACTGACGCTCTCCGGCTGGTTCCTGTCAGCCTCGGCGGTTGTTGGGTTTGCGGGTGCTTACAGTTTTAACTATATGCTGCCAGCGGCAGGCGTTCGTGGCGCGGCAATTATTCGTACCGCGGGTCGTTATTTTGAACGTCTGGTGAGTCATGACGCCACTTTCCGGGTGCTCGAGCATCTGCGCGTATTTACCTTTAGCAAACTGCTACCGCTCTCCCCGGCCGGGCTCGCCCGTTTTCGTCAGGGGGAGCTGCTTAACCGCATGGTGGCAGACGTCGATACCCTCGATCATCTCTACCTGCGGGTGATTTCGCCGCTGATTGGTGCCCTGGTAGTGATTCTGGTGGTCACCGTCGGGCTGAGCGTACTGGACGTTACGTTAGCCCTCACGCTGGGCGGGATTATGCTGGCAACGTTGCTGATACTGCCGCCGTTGTTTTACCGCGCCGGCAAACCGGCCGGTGAGCAACTCACCGCACTCCGCGGGCAATATCGCCAACAGTTAACCGGCTGGTTACAGGGGCAGGCTGAGCTGACGATTTTCAATGCCAGCCAGCGCTATCGTAAACAGCTGGAGCAGACCGAAGTAAACTGGCATGACGCCCAGCGTCGCCAGTCTGAACTCACCGCACTGTCTCAGGCAGTGATGTTGCTTATCGGCGGAGCTGCGGTGGTCGCCATGCTGTGGCTGGCCGCCGGCGGCGTTGGCGATAACATGCAGCCGGGCGCGCTGATTGCCCTGTTTGTCTTCTGTGCGCTAGCGGCCTTTGAGGCACTCGCCCCGGTAACAGGCGCATTCCAGCATTTGGGCCAGGTTATCGCTTCGGCACTTCGCGTTAGCCAGATTACGGAACAGCAGCCGGAAGTGACTTTCCCCACGCAAACAACCGTTCTGTCGCAGCAGGTGGCGCTAACGCTGGATCGGGTGTCATTCACCTATCCTGAACAGTCGCAACCCGCGCTGGATAATCTCTCGCTGCGCATTAACGCGGGCGAACATATTGCAATTCTCGGGCGCACCGGCTGCGGCAAATCGACGCTTTTACAGCTACTGACCCGCGCCTGGGATCCTCAGCATGGCAGCATTAAACTCAACGATATGCCGCTAAGCAGCATTGACGAGCCAACCCTGCGCCGCACCATGAGCCTGGTCCCCCAGCGTGTACACCTGTTTAGCGCCACGTTGCGCGACAACTTGCTGTTGGCAAAGCCAGATGCCCGCGATGAGGTACTGAGCGAAGTGCTGCGCCGCACGGGTCTCGAAAAACTGCTTGATGACGCAGGCCTGAATGCCTGGCTGGGTGAAGGCGGTCGTCAGCTATCCGGCGGTGAATTACGCCGTCTGGGCATTGCTCGCGCATTACTGCACGATGCTCCGCTGATGATGCTGGATGAACCGACCGAAGGTTTGGACGCCACAACTGAGAGTCAAATCCTTGAATTATTGGCAGACGTGATGCGTGATAAAACCCTGCTGATGGTGACGCATCGCCTGCGCGGATTGGCGCGATTTAATCAGATTATTGTCATGGACAACGGGCAAATTATTGAGCAAGGTAATCATGCAGAACTGCTGGCAAAACAAGGTCGTTACTACCAGTTTAAACAGCGTCTGTAGACTATGATTAGTTAACATTGTTTCGTGAGGTCATCGCGGCATGCGCCTTGTCCAGCTTTCCCGACACTCGATAGCATTTCCCTCCCCGGAGGGCGCATTACGCGAACCAAATGGACTCCTGGCCTTAGGGGGCGATCTCGCCCCTGCGCGCCTGCTGATGGCCTACCAGCGCGGGATTTTTCCATGGTTTTCGCCGGGTGATCCCATTCTGTGGTGGTCGCCGGACCCGCGCGCCGTATTGTGGCCTGAACAGTTCCATCTCAGCCGCAGCATGAAACGGTTCCATAAAACCTCCCCTTACCGCGTCACGCTTAACTATGCCTTTAGCCAGGTCATTGACGGGTGCGCGCAGGATCGTCACGAAGGCACGTGGATTACCACCAGCATCAGCCAGGCGTACCATCGTTTACATGAACTCGGTCACGCGCACTCTATCGAAGTGTGGCAAGGGGACATGCTCGTAGGCGGCATGTACGGCGTTGCCATGGGTGAGCTGTTTTGCGGTGAGTCGATGTTCAGCCGTGCAGAGAACGCCTCTAAGACTGCGCTGTACGTCTTCTGTGAGGCATTTAGACAGGCTGGCGGTAAATTAATTGATTGCCAGGTGCTTAATAGTCATACCGCATCGCTGGGCGCCGTGGAAATTCCCCGCCGCGACTACCTGGAATACCTGGATAATCTGCGAATCGGGTCGCTTTCTGATAAATTCTGGGTGCCGCGCCGCCTGTTTTCAGCTGAAACGTAAATGTTTTCAGCACAATCTCCATCAGGATGATATAATTGCCGACGAGAGTCGCTTCTGCCTTTTGCCCCGCCGCCGTTTGGGAATCATTCGAGTCAGATAACGCCCACGTTTATCCTGCTGTTTCCGGCCTGGTTTGCGCCCATCACATGATTATCTTGTGTGGTGAAAGGGTGATGCGCAAAAACGACTTTCGCCGATTAAGACGGACAATTCTTTACTTACTTGATGAACTTCGGCATTATCTTGCCGGTTCAAATTACGGTAGTGATACCCCAGAGGATTAGATGGCCAAAGAAGACAATATTGAAATGCAGGGTACCGTACTTGATACGTTACCTAATACCATGTTCCGCGTAGAACTGGAAAACGGACACGTGGTGACTGCACATATCTCCGGTAAAATGCGCAAAAACTATATCCGCATCCTGACGGGCGACAAAGTGACTGTTGAGCTGACCCCGTACGACCTGAGCAAAGGCCGCATTGTCTTCCGTAGTCGCTAATAACCGCAGATAATGAGCGTCTGGCGCAACGTATGCCGAGCGCTTTTTGCTGAATAATGCCTCGCTCACTGCGGGGCATTTTTTTGCCTGAAATTTAAGAATAAAAAAACCGGGCTTTTATTCGCCCGGTTTTTATTTACATCACCAACATCGGCCGTTTAATGCGCCGCTTCCGGCTTGTGCTTCTGCGCACTCTGGAAGTCGTAGGTCAGCTCGTTTTTCTCTTTATCGAGCGCCACGGTCACCTGGCCGCCGTCAACCAGCGAGCCGAACAGCAGTTCGTTGGCCAGCGGTTTCTTCAGGTTATCCTGAATCACGCGCGCCATTGGACGTGCGCCCATGGCCCGGTCGTAACCTTTCTCGGCTAACCAATCACGTGCTTCCTGGCTAACTTCCAGCGACACCCCTTTCTGATCCAGCTGTACCTGCAGCTCGACGATAAATTTATCCACCACCTGATGGATAACGTCGGTCGACAGATGATCGAACCAGATAATGTTGTCAAGACGGTTACGGAACTCTGGCGTGAAGATCTTTTTGATCTCTTCCATCGCGTCAGTACTGTTGTCCTGATGGATAAGACCAATTGATTTACGCTCGGTTTCACGCACGCCGGCGTTGGTGGTCATCACCAGCACCACGTTACGGAAATCAGCCTTACGCCCGTTGTTATCGGTCAGCGTGCCGTTGTCCATCACCTGCAGCAGCAGGTTAAAGACGTCCGGGTGCGCTTTCTCGATTTCGTCCAGCAGCAGCACTGCATGCGGATGCTTGATAACCGCATCGGTCAGCAAGCCGCCCTGATCAAAACCAACGTATCCCGGAGGCGCACCAATCAGGCGACTCACCGTATGACGTTCCATATACTCGGACATATCGAAACGCAGCAGCTCAATACCCATTGCTTTCGCCAACTGAACGGTCACTTCCGTTTTACCCACCCCGGTAGGGCCAGCAAACAGGAAAGAACCGACTGGACGATGATCATGGCCAAGACCGGCGCGGCTCATTTTGATGGCTTCAGTCAGCGCATCAATAGCTTTATCCTGCCCGAATACCAGCATTTTCAGACGGTTGCCGAGGTTTTTCAGCGTATCACGATCGCTCTGAGAGACGCTTTTCTCCGGAATACGCGCAATTCGCGCAACCACGGATTCAATGTCCGCCACGTTGATCGTTTTCTTACGCTTGCTCACCGGCATCAGACGCGCACGCGCGCCTGCTTCATCGATCACGTCAATCGCTTTATCCGGCAAATGACGGTCGTTGATGTATTTCACCGCCAGCTCAACCGCTGCACGCACCGCTTTTGCGGTATAGCGAACGTCATGGTGCGCTTCATACTTCGGTTTCAGGCCGTTCAGGATCTGCACGGTCTCTTCTACCGACGGCTCGGTAATATCAATCTTCTGGAAACGACGCGCCAGCGCCCTGTCCTTCTCAAAGATATTGCTGAATTCCTGATAAGTGGTCGAACCCATAACCCGAATTTTGCCGCTGGAAAGCAGCGGTTTAATCAGGTTAGCCGCATCCACCTGGCCACCCGACGCCGCACCCGCACCGATAATGGTGTGGATCTCGTCGATAAACAGAATACTGTTGGTATCCTGCTCCAGTTGTTTAAGCAGTGCTTTAAAGCGTTTTTCAAAATCACCGCGATATTTGGTTCCTGCCAGCAGCGAGCCAATATCCAAAGAGTAGATGGTGCAATCGGCCATGATCTCCGGCACGTCACCGCGAACGATACGCCATGCCAGACCTTCGGCAATCGCCGTTTTACCGACGCCAGACTCGCCGACCAGCAGCGGGTTATTTTTGCGACGACGGCACAGAACCTGAATAGTGCGCTCCAGCTCTTTGTCGCGGCCAATCAGTGGGTCAATTCCCCCGACGCGAGCAAGCTGATTAAGGTTGGTGGTGAAGTTTTCCATACGATCCTCCCCGCCTGCTTGCTCTTCGTTAGACTGCTGAGTTCCTGAATCGGAAGGCTGGCTTGGCTCGTCTTTGCGCGTGCCATGAGAGATAAAGTTCACCACATCAAGGCGGCTCACTTCGTGTTTACGCAGAAGATACGCAGCCTGCGACTCCTGCTCGCTGAAAATCGCCACAAGGACGTTCGCGCCGGTCACTTCACTACGCCCGGATGACTGGACGTGGAAGACCGCGCGTTGCAGAACACGCTGGAAGCTGAGCGTTGGTTGTGTTTCACGCTCTTCTTCACTGACCGGCAGTACCGGCGTGGTTTGTTCAATGAAGGCTTCGAGTTCCTGCCGCAGCGCCACCAAATCGACCGAGCACGCTTCCAGCGCTTCGCGGGCGGATGGGTTGCTCAGCAGAGCCAGCAACAGATGCTCGACGGTCATAAACTCGTGACGGTGCTCGCGCGCTCTGGCGAAAGCCATGTTTAAACTGAGTTCCAGTTCTTGATTGAGCATTGGCACCTCCCCCAATTTTCATGCCTGTATCAGGCTTGTTCCAGCGTACACAACAATGGATGCTCGTTGTCCTTCGCGTACTGATTCACCATAGCCACTTTGGTCTCGGCGACTTCTGCCGTAAATACACCACAAATCGCTTTACCTTGATAGTGAACCGTTAGCATCAGTTGTGTTGCACGTTCTACATCATAAGAAAAGAATTTTTGTAACACGTCAATAACAAACTCCATCGGAGTGTAATCATCATTGACCAATATCACTTTATACATCGACGGGGGTTTAAGCCCATCCTGAAGTTTGTCTGCCGTAAGCTGGTCGAAATCCAGCCAGTCTCTGGTCTTACTCATTGTCAGTCATCATCGTCGGTGTCATCTATTGCTGCTGACGAGCCTGATTACACGCTGGGATTGCGGATGATTAGCGGGACTTGTAAAACATTTCCCACCCGCCACGTTGCTCCCCATTACTGCGTATACAGGTCCTGAATTTACTGTAGATCATAGATAGCTATCACCTATAGTTGCCATTCGCGAACTCTGTCACATTCCCGTCAATAGCGTTAACTGCTTCAAATTTTGATGCATTTTCCGCCTATCGCCCCCCTCAAACGCTTGACGCACTGTCCGAAATATCTAAATTGTACAGGCGAGAGTTGGTGAGGTTTTATACAAATCCTGACTCCACCACCGGTTCATTCCATCTACTTATTAAACGTATAATAGAATTACGAAGGATGTCGAAGTATGGAAATGGGTACTGTTAAGTGGTTCAACAATGCTAAAGGGTTCGGTTTTATTTGCCCGGAAGGCGGTGGCGAGGACATCTTCGCCCATTACTCCACCATCCAGATGGATGGGTACAGAACATTAAAAGCCGGGCAGTCCGTCCACTTTGATGTCCACGAGGGGCCGAAAGGCAACCACGCAAGCGTTATTATTCCCGTGGAAGCACAAGCAGAAACGGTCGCCTAGTTTACTGCCCCATTGTGTACATCCCGCTATCAAAATGCCAGCCCTTCTGACTGGCATTTTTTCATTTCTTTTGATGCGATTACTCTCGCGCCAGCGCATCCACCGGATCAAGCCGCGCCGCGTTCCGCGCCGGTAGCCAACCAAATAACACGCCCGTTAACGTTGAGCAAATAAACGCCGTCAACAGCGCCAGCGGCGAGAAACCAATCTCCCAGCCCGGCAGCACCAGTTGCAGCAGTAGCGCAATCATTAACGACAGCGTCACGCCTATCGCACCGCCCACCAAACAGACGAGGACAGCCTCGATCAAAAACTGTTGCAGTACATTGCTTGCCCGCGCGCCAACCGCCATGCGGATACCAATCTCTCGCGTCCGCTCGGTGACAGATACCAGCATAATATTCATCACGCCAATTCCGCCAACCACCAACGAGATCACCGCCACCAGCGTTAAGAACAGCTGTAATGTATGTGTGGTGCGTTCCGCCGTTTTCAAGACGCTGTCCATGTTCCAGACAAAGAAATCTTTCTTGCCGTGACGCAGGCTCAGGAGCCGGGTCAGCTGTTGCTCCGCCACATCGCTATCGTAGCCCTCTTTAACCCTGACGGTTATCGAATTGAGCCACGATTGGCCCATTACGCGCCCGGACATAGTAGAATATGGCAACCACACGCGCAGCACTTTGCTGCTGCCAAACATCGACTGCTTTTCATCCGCCACGCCAATCACGGTCGCTGGCGTATTGCCCACAAGGATGACTTCCCCTATCACGCTGGCTTTGTTGGGGAATAGCTGACGACGGGTGTTGCTATCAAGCACCACCACCTGCGAGCGTTCCGCCGCCTGCACCTCATTGAAGGTATTCCCCTCGCTGAAAGTCATGCCGTAGACGTTAAAATATTGCTGGCCGATGCCCTGTACGCTGGCAGCAACGTCAATATTGCCCGCACGTATCCGCAGATTTTTCGATACCGATGGTGTTACCGAACTGACCCAGGACTGCTTTTCAATCGCCAGCAGATCATCATATTTCAGCGACTGCTGATACTGCGGGTCGTCATCACCAAAGTCTTTGCCGGGATAGACATCGATAGTGTTGGTGCCGATAGCGCGAATATCCGCCAGCACCATCTGTTTAGCCGCATCGCCCACCACCACAATCGAGACCACGGAAGCGATACCAATGATAATCCCCAGCATGGTGAGCAGCGTGCGCATCTTATTTGCCACCATCGCCCGCCACGCCATCGACAGCGCTTCACGGAAGCTGTTGCTGAACTGCCGCCAGCCGGACACGTTATGAAACACCGGCGTTCGCGCCGCCACGCGACTTTCCCGCGCTGGAGGATTACGAATAATTTCGCCATCACGAATTTCAATCACCCGTTCAGCCTGAGCGGCCACCAGCGGATCGTGGGTGACGATGATAATGGTATGGCCCTGCTCTTTAAGCTGATGGAGAATTGCCATCACCTCTTCGCCGGAATGGCTGTCCAGCGCACCGGTCGGTTCATCCGCCAGAATCACCTGACCGCCGTTCATCAGCGCACGCGCAATACTGACTCGCTGCTGCTGGCCGCCGGAAAGCTGAGACGGAGCGTAGTCAACTCGGTCCTGCATCCCCAGACGCTGTAACAACTGCTTGGCCCTTTCCAGCCGGGCTTTGCGTTCCATGCCAGCATACACAGCCGGAACTTCAACGTTTTGCGCCGCCGTCAGATGCGACAGCAGGTGGTAACGCTGGAAGATAAAACCAAAATGCTCACGCCGCAGTTCAGCCAATGCGTCGCCATCAAGCGTCGCCACATCCGTTCCGGCCACCCGGTAAGTGCCGCTGGTAGGTTTATCCAGACAGCCGAGAATATTCATCAGGGTCGATTTACCCGACCCCGACGCCCCGACAATCGCCACCATCTCCCCGGCGTTAATCTGCAGCGAGATCCCCTTAAGCACCTCGACGCTGCCATCGCCAGAGGGATAGCTGCGTCGGATATCCGTCAGTTCAAGCAATGCGGTCATTTTGCCGCCCCGGCTTTACCTTCACCGGTAATGACCTCATCGCCCTCTTCCAGCCCTTTGGCGATTTCCACATCGGTATCGTTACGCGCGCCAATGACCACTTCACGCGTCTTCACTTCACCGTTTCGCAACAGCCGCACGTTATAGCGATTGTCGCCAACGCTATCTCCAAGCGCCGACAGCGGGATGGTCAACACATCGCTCACGCCGTTAAGCTGAATATGTACCTGCGCCGTCATCTCCAGTCGCAGTACGCCTTGCGGGTTTGGAACTTCAAAACGTGCATAGTAGAAGATGGCGTCGTTAACTTTCTCCGGCGTCGGCAGAATATCCTTCAGCGTGCCTTCGTAGCGGGTGAGCGGATCGCCCAATACGGTAAACCAGGCCTTTTGCCCAGGCTTGAGGAGAATGACATCGGCTTCCGAAACCTGCGCTTTCACCAGCATGGTGCTGAGATCCGCAAGGGTCAGAATATTTGGCGCCTGCTGGGCGGCGATAACCGTTTGCCCTTGCAGAGTCGTAATTTGCGTCACTTCGCCACGCATTGGCGCCACAATACGGGTGTAATCGAGATTGGTTTTAGCCGTATCAAGAGATGCCTGATTGCGTTTTATCTGTGCGTCAATAGTACCAATCTGCGCCTTTTTAACCGCCATTTCGGTCGCAGCGGTATCCAGATCCTGGCGCGAAACCGCCTGCGTCTTCGCCAGCTGCTGCTGACGGGAGTAGGTGACAGTGGCTAATTTCCATTCGGCTTCAGCCTGCTGACGCTGCGCGTTCAGCTCCATTAATGTGGCTTCAACTTCTTTAATTTGGTTTTGTGCCTGTTCGGGATCGATAACCCCCAGTAGCTGATCTTTCACTACTTTATCGCCGATATTCACCGACAGCGTTTTGAGCTGGCCGCTCACCTGCGCCCCCACATCAACTTTACGCAATGCATCAAGCTTACCGGTGGCCAGTACGCTCTGTTCAAGGGAGCCTTTGCGCACAATTAACGTCTGGTAATTAGGCAACGGCGCATTCAGCGTTTTCCAGAGCGCAATAGCCGCAACAATGAGAACGATAATGGCGACAGCGTACCGTTTTTTAAATTTTCCCTTGAGGTTCATAAAAATCCTAAATTTCCGAGTCACTCGACAGAATGTAAACGCAAACTTCAACGTGAGTTAAACAAACTGCGAAAAGTGGTAGCCAACGGCGGCGTATTGTTAATTGATTCATTTCGTCAATGCTAAAATCAGCGCCAAAACGTACTTCTGGATAGTAAACCATGTCTCAGCTCAGCGAAAATTCATTCGAATCCTCCCAACAACCTTCCGCATTTGGCCTCTTTTTTAGCCTGTTTAGCGGCCAATGGCGACCAGGTGAATTCTGGAATCAACGTAGTTTCCGCCGCAAATTTATGCTGCGTTCCTTGCTGATGCCACGTTTAAGCCGTGAATGGATGGGCGAGCTGTCCCAATGGTCAAATTTGAATATTCTGCTGGCGCGACAGCCCCGCCTGCCGGTTCGCCTTCATCGCCCGTATCTGGCGGTGAATTTTAGCCGTCATCAGGTGCTGGAAGCGCTGCGTTATCACTATACGCTGTTGTCTGAGGTCATGTCCTCAGAAGAGTCAGCGACCTACCTGAATACACAGGCTTTACCGCTGGCGAACGTCGAAGGTAAAAATGGTGACCTGTTTACCTTTGAGCTGACTATGCAGGTCAATCTGGATAAAGAAGGCGATAGTACGATCCTGATGCGTAATAGCGATGGCGATGTGTTGGCAGAAATGACCTTTAGCATTATTGCCTATGAAAATAAGCGCACGCTATTTATCGGTGGGCTGCAGGGTGGTAAACGCGACCTACCGCATGAGGCCATTCAAAACGCCACTAAATCCTGCCACGGCCTATTCCCAAAACGTCTGGTAATGGAAGCCGTATGCCGATTTGCTGAACGTCTACAGGTTGAACAAATTCTCGCCGTCAGCAACGAAGTACATATTTTCCGCGGTGAACGTTACCAGGATAAGAATAAAAAAATACTGTCTGATTACGATACATTCTGGGCGGCCGTTGGCGGCGAATGCGACAAGCAGGGTTATTTCCATATCCCTATCCAAATTGCACGTAAGGATGAGTCAGAAATTGCCAGTAAAAAACGCGCCGAGTACCGCCGCCGTTATCTGCTGCTGGATGAAATTCAGACGCAAATGTCGGGTCTGTTCGGGGCACGATAAATCTGTTTATGCGCCGGGTAATCGGCGCATAAAAACAGACAAGAAAGTTAATGATGAAACTTAAACCATTCATCAACAAAATAAATTCTCCACATTTTCTCCATAATCTTTGCATTTGTTGAAATGTCGTTGAACATTACGTTGATTAAATAGGCAAAACCTTCATTGTAATGAGATTTTTCCTATGTCTAGCGTTGCCGAGCTTCCACTTTCGTCCCCACCACAACCTGAGTCGAGCTGGCAGCTTTTTAGACTGCTGACAACCGGCGCGTTAACGCCGGGCCGGGCCTGGAAGAATCCTGCCTATCGCCGCAAGTTTCTGCTGCGTACGCTTGGCGCCCCGCGCACAACCGGCAAACTGCTGGAAAGCCTGACCAAACAGCCGCAGCTGATGCAAATCCTCAATGTTCAGCCCGGTCTACCTTGCCGACTGCACCGCCCATGGCTATCAACGCACATGAGTCCTCAGCAAACTATCGATGCTTTGTGCTGCCACTACCAGCAGATGCTCGACAAGCTTCCTGATAACATTGCCAGTAGCTATCTGTCAGCCAATGGCGCGCTGCTAACAACTATCGAAGGAAAAGAAGGCCAGCGCTATAGCATTTACCTAGGCGCCGACGCCATGCTGGATAAAGAAGGTGAAGCTACGCTGACGTTTCGCGATGAAGACAATACCGTGCTGGCCGAGCTGACTTTCACGCTGTGCCAGTACAATGGCATGAGCACTTTCTTTATTGGTGGATTGCAGGGTGCGAAAGCCGATGTTCCCCATCAGTTGATACAGGTAGCAACCAAAGCGTGCCACGGTCTGTTTCCAAAACGTCTGGTGGTCGATGCTTTACTTACGCTGGGCACACAGCTTTCGGTAGAACATGTCCGTGCCGTGAGTAACGAAACCCATATCTATCGCAGCCTGCGCTATCGCCGCAAAAAACGCGACAAACTGCATGCGGATTACAATAGTTTCTGGGAATCGTTGAGTGCGACGGTCGATGCCGAAGGGGATTACGTGCTGCCATTAGCGCTGCCGCGTAAAACAATGGAAGAAATTGCCAGTAAGAAACGCGCTGAGTATCGCCGTCGCTATGAGCTGCTGGATACCCTCCAGCAGCAGATTGCCTTAACCGTCCAGCGTTAATCCGCCTTCCCGCGCGCCAGCCAGACCACGCGGGAAAACATTTTCTTCAGCAGCGGTGGCACGGCCTCAATACCGCGCCGCCCCGCTTCCATCGCCACCTCAATCGCTAAATCCGGCTTCGATGACCGATGTATCGCTTTGGTGATCACCCGACGCATGTTCATCGGTATATTTTCCGGCAGCTGCGCAACGCGATGATAAACATTTGAAAAACCCTGCTTATACATGAAGTGTTCCATGTCCAGAGCAGGCAGCGAGGTCAAATGATGGCGCTCCAGTTCCCGGTCGTTATTGAGCACCCCACGTACGGTCGCGGCATATTTTTTCCCCGCTTCATCGCCGTCAACCAGCACATGCCATTCAATCCCCATACGACGTGCAAACTTGATAAGCGGCTTCAGGCCTGACTGAGCGAACTCAATAACCTTAATCCCCTCGGCATCAAAATGGTGGCCGCATTGACGAGCCAGTTCGTTGATAACCCAGGTTTCCGTCTCGCCCTCAACCAGCAACCAGCAGCGGGCAAACAGCGAAGAGGCGCGATTAAAGCGAATATGAAAGGAGATCCGCCGACTGTCCTCGGCATTCATCCCTTCCGGACCCAGTCGCCAGGCCGCCACGCGGGATGACTCACGCACCAGGCGGCAGACATTTTGCATCGGCGTCAACGACAGCAGCTCACCGGAATTGGTGGTGGCAATGCGCTGCAGCGGCATTAGATTGAGCAGGCTCCACGCCACCGACAGCATAATCGGATGCAGACGGGTTTCCGGGTCCTCCACCAGCAGCAGCGGACGGGCATCTTTATCCAGCCTGACCGTCCCTTTCGCCTGCAAAAGCGTCGAGAACATCCCCAGCAGGATCACCCGATGGGTACGGGCTCCGGGTTTATCAATCATGCGGTTGATCAGATCAAGGTAGCGCCAGCTGCGCTGTTCATCATGCGAACGACGCCGCATTAAACGCTGAATCGCCGGGCCTGAACCTTGCTCGGAAAAGTAGTGCTCCAGCAGTTGCCCCATCGCCGCCAGCCCTTGACGAATTTGCCCATCGCTGAGATTTTGCGGGCTCGTCACCAGTTCACGGGAGAGAAAATCGAGCTGGCGGGCGGTAATTTCAACGTCCGGCACATTAGGCACCGTCCCGTTGCGAATTCGCCGCATAAAACGGGCGTCACGCAGGCGCAGGACCGGCATCAGCCGAATCAGCTCCCGCACTTTGGCATCAATATCATCAAGCTCCAGCGCCTGGCCATCGCCGTCGATAAAGCTGCGCAGAGTTAGCACGCTGCCGTCGGCGGCTAGCTCGCCTTCGAGACGATAAAAAATGCGTTGATAGCCATCATTGCAAAGCGTCCAGCAGTCAGATAGACCGCGATAGCGACGCCCGCGGTAGCGACCGGGTTCATTTTCACGGAAGGTCAGAATGATATGAAGATGGTGCTCCCGCCCTTCAATGTCACCTGGCGGAAACCAGAAATCGGAATGAACAAAATGGTACAGCCCCTCGTGTGGAGAGAGCAGTAGCGTTAACGCGTCCAGCAGGCTTGATTTACCCCATGCGTTCTCGCCGATTAAGACGTTATTCTCTTCCAGCATTAACGATAAACGGTTAATGCCGCGAAACCCGGCAATCTCGGTACGCTCAAGAAGCATAAATCCTCCGTAACACGATAGCGGCCATCCTGCTTTATCGGCAGTATAGCGGCATGCGCCGCGGTTGACATCCGCCCTCTAGCCCGGATCCGGACCGTATGTTGATTTATTAACCATTAAGTGTAATAAAGTGCGCTCCTTGTCACCCTGACCCGATTATTCCGAAAATATTGCACTACACTCTAATTCGAAGAATAAATTGTTTAAGGAATGACACCGCATTGTTTTGCATCAAAGTTCACGTATTTATTTAACTGGTTAAGGGATGACGTTAGTTTTTAAAATAACGCGGACTATGCCTCCCCCCATTTTCGGTAGGTATAATTTCTGTCGTCATCCTTTGTGACGATAATATTTTTGATTCGAGGTGGTTATGTTTAGAAAATTGGCTGCAGAATGCTTCGGCACCTTCTGGCTGGTATTTGGTGGTTGCGGTAGCGCCGTTTTGGCTGCAGCATTCCCGGAATTAGGGATTGGCTTTGCGGGCGTCGCGCTGGCGTTCGGTTTAACCGTTCTCACCATGGCTTATGCTGTGGGACACATTTCTGGCGGTCATTTTAACCCTGCTGTGACTCTGGGCCTGTGGGCCGGCGGTCGTTTCCCGGCTAAAGAAGTCATTGGCTACATTATTGCCCAGGTTGTCGGCGGTATTATTGCAGCGGCTATTTTGTACCTCGTTGCCAGCGGTAAAGCAGGTTTTGACGCGGCGGCTAGCGGTTTTGCGTCTAACGGCTATGGCGAACACTCACCGGGCGGCTTCTCTATGCTTTCCGCTATCGTGATTGAAATCGTTCTGACCTGTGGCTTCCTGATTGTTATTCATGGTGCGACCGATAAAAACGCACCGGCTGGTTTCGCCCCGATTGCTATCGGCCTGGCGCTGACCCTGATTCACCTGATCAGCATTCCAGTCACCAACACCTCCGTTAACCCAGCGCGTAGTACTGCGGTCGCTATCTTCCAGGGCGGTTGGGCGCTGGATCAGTTGTGGCTGTTCTGGGTCATGCCAATCATCGGAGGTATTCTGGGTGGCCTGATTTATCGCACCCTGCTGGAAAAGAAATAACGTATCCGTGATTTATCTCATCCGGACAGGCCATCGCCAGGTCCGGATAGACGATACAGACATTAAAGGCCTGGGTTTCCCGGGTCTTTCTTTTTTGATGGCTTTACTCAGTATGTGGTTTTCGGTAGTGTCTCTGCGCGATTTAAATACTGCAAGGAACAGTGCCAGCTATGTTATCCGGATTGCTCATTATTTTGGTGCCGCTCATTATCGGCTACCTCATTCCCCTTCGCCATCGCGGCGCTCTTCAGCTCATTAATCGGCTGCTCAGCTGGATTGTGTATCTTATTCTCTTCTTTATGGGGATAAGCCTGGCATTTCTGGATAATTTAACCGCCAACCTTCTCGCTATCCTCCACTATTCTGCTATCAGTATTGTGGTTATTCTGGCCTGTAATACCGCTGCATTGTTGTGGCTGGAAAAAATCCGCCCGTGGGGACATCCGCATCATCAGGAAAAATTACCTTCCCGTTTAGCCATGGCGCTGGAATCATTAAAGCTGTGCTTTGTGGTTATTGCCGGTTTCGTCCTTGGCCTGAGCGGTCTTTCATTTTTACAGCACGCTACCGATGCCAGTGAATATACGCTGATATTCCTTTTGTTCCTTGTGGGTATTCAGCTACGAAATAGCGGTATGACACTGCGACAAATTCTGCTAAATCGCCGGGGGATGCTGATTGCCCTGGTGGTGGTCGCCAGTTCAATGGTTGCTGGAGTCATTAACGCGTTTCTGCTTGGTCTGCCGATTAAAACCGGCCTGGCAATGGCCTCCGGTTTTGGCTGGTATTCGCTGTCAGGTATTCTGCTGACCGATGCCTATGGCCCGGTTATTGGTAGCGCCACCTTCTTTAATGACCTCGCACGTGAACTGGTCGCGATTATGCTGATCCCAGGGCTGGTGCGTCGCAGCCGCTCCACGGCGCTCGGCCTGTGTGGTGCGACTTCCATGGACTTTACCCTGCCCGTTCTGCAACGCTCCGGCGGCGTCGAAATGGTGCCTCCGGCTATCGTCCACGGTTTTATTCTCAGCCTGCTAGTTCCTCTGATGATGGCGTTCTTCAGCGCCTGATACTCCGAAGGCGGTAGCGCCTGCTGCCGCCAAAATTGCGCTAAATCAACCTCCCTTTAAGTTGCACTAAAAATGGCTTTTCAAGGCTGTGGTACAGGCTTACCCTTAAACATGTATATTAAATATAACTTTAAAAAGGTGTGACCATGTTTTGTGTGCAATGTGAACAAACCATCCGTACTCCGGCAGGGAACGGTTGCTCTTACGCACAGGGTATGTGCGGCAAGACCGCTGAAACTTCCGATCTCCAGGATCTGTTGATTGCCTCCCTGCAAGGTCTGTCCGCATGGGCAGTGAAAGCGCGTGAATACGGCATCATCAGCCACGATGTCGATAACTTTGCCCCGCGCGCGTTCTTCTCTACCCTGACCAACGTTAACTTCGACTCCCCACGTATCGTCGGCTACGCGCGTGAAGCTATCGCCATGCGTGAAGCGCTGAAAGCACAGTGCCTGGCCGTCGACGCCAATGCCTCCGTCAGCAACCCAATGGCTGATTTGCAGCTGGCGAGCGATGATCTGGGCGCTCTGCAGCAGCAGGCTGCCGAATTCACCCCAAACAAAGACAAAGCCACCATCGGCGAGAACATTCTCGGCCTGCGTCTGCTTTGCCTGTACGGCCTGAAAGGCGCGGCGGCTTATATGGAGCACGCCCACGTTCTGGATCAGTACGACAACGAAATTTACGCTCAGTACCATAAAATTATGGCGTGGCTGGGTACCTGGCCTTCCGATATGAACGCTCTGCTGGAGTGTTCAATGGAAATTGGCCAGATGAACTTCAAAGTGATGAGCATTCTGGACGCCGGTGAAACCACCAAATACGGCCACCCAACGCCAACTCAGGTCAACGTCAAAGCGACCGAAGGCAAATGCATCCTGATCTCCGGTCACGACCTGAAAGATCTGTACAACCTGCTGGAACAAACCGAAGGCACCGGCGTTAACGTCTATACCCACGGTGAAATGCTGCCAGCCCACGGTTACCCAGAACTGCGTAAATTCAAACACCTGATCGGTAACTACGGCAGCGGCTGGCAGAACCAGCAGGTTGAGTTCGCCCGCTTCCCAGGCCCAATCGTGATGACCTCTAACTGCATCATCGACCCAACCATTGGTGCTTACGACGACCGTATCTGGACCCGTAGCATCGTCGGCTGGCCGAACGTAAGCCACCTGGAAGGTGACGACTTCGCTCCGGTTATCGCCCAGGCGCAGCAGATGGCAGGCTTCCCATACAGCGAAATTCCACATCTGATCACCGTCGGCTTCGGTCGCCAGACGCTGCTGGGTGCGGCTGATTCCCTGATTGATCTGGTGAGCCGCGAAAAACTACGTCACATCTTCCTCGTCGGCGGCTGCGACGGCGCGCGCGGTGAACGTAACTACTTCACCGATTTCGCCACCAGCGTACCGGATGACTGCCTGATCCTGACCCTGGCCTGCGGTAAATACCGTTTCAACAAGCTGGAATTCGGTGATATCGAAGGCCTGCCGCGTCTTATCGACGCCGGTCAGTGTAACGATGCTTACTCCGCCATCATCCTGGCCGTTACCCTGGCAGAGAAACTGGGCTGTGGCGTCAACGATCTGCCGCTGTCGCTGGTGCTCTCCTGGTTTGAACAAAAAGCGATTGTTATTCTGCTGACCCTGCTGTCCCTGGGCGTGAAAAACATCGTTACTGGCCCAACCGCACCAGGCTTCTTCACGCCGGATCTGCTGGCTGTTCTCAACGAGAAATTTGGTCTGCGTTCCGTGACCACCGTTGAAGAAGATATGAAGCAGCTGCTGAGCGCGTAAGGAGTAGAGAATGACAATGCCAACTCATCAGTGCCCATGGCGGATGCAGGTTCATCACATCCACCAGGAAACACCGGACGTATGGACGATTTCGTTGCTGTGTCACGACGCTTATCCCTATCGTGCTGGGCAATATGCACTGGTTAGCGTACGTAACTCCGCGGAAACCCTGCGTGCTTACACCATTTCGTCAACGCCGGGCGTCAGCGAGTACATCACGCTAACCGTCCGCCGGATTGACGACGGTGCCGGTTCACAGTGGCTGACCCGTGACGTGAAGCGCGGCGACTACATCTGGCTATCCGACGCAATGGGTGATTTCACCTGTGATGATAAAGCGGAAGACAAGTTCCTGATGCTGGCCGCAGGCTGTGGCGTTACGCCAATCATGTCAATGCGTCGCTGGTTGGCAAAATACCGCCCGCAGGCCGATGTGCAGGTTATTTTCAACGTCCGTTCACCGGAAGATGTGATTTTTGCCGACGAATGGCGTCAATATCCGGTGACGCTGGTGGCGGAAAACAATGCGACCCATGGTTTTGTTTCCGGTCGCCTGAGCACCGCGCTGCTGCAAAGCGTGCCGGACCTGGCTTCTCGCACCGTGATGACCTGTGGCCCTGCTCCGTATATGGATTTGGTGGAAAAAGAGGTGAAAGCGCTGGGCGTGACTCGCTTCTTCAAAGAGAAGTTCTTCACTCCGGTTGCCGAAGCGGCAGCCGGTGGGTTGAAGTTCACCAAGCTGCAACCGGCGAAAGAGTTCTACGCACCTGTTGGCACCACTCTGCTCGACGCGCTGGAAAGCAATAAAGTACCGGTCGTCGCCGCCTGTCGCGCAGGCGTGTGCGGTTGCTGCAAAACCAAAGTGGTTTCCGGCGAGTATACGGTCAACAGCACCATGACGCTGACCGACGCGGAAATTGCTGAAGGCTATGTGCTGGCGTGTTCCTGCCATCCGCAGGGTGATTTAGTGCTGGCCTGATTCAGTGCCAGGAATAAAAGGCCACCGGGTTATGCCCGGTGGCTTTTTTTTTGGGCTCATGCGGCTTATAACGCCAGTAGACCCACCGTAGAAGCACCGCAGAGCTAAAATTAACGCTGGGCTTTTATATATTCGACAAAAGCCTGAAATGCTGCGGAAGAATATTTCCGGTTGGAATAATAGAGATAGAACCCGGGCAGTTCCGGCAGCCACTCGTCAAGTAACGAGATGAGCTCGCCGCCGCGTAAATGAGGCTCGGCCATTTCATAAAGCACATAGCTCACTCCCGCCCCCTCAAGTGCCAGACGCAACGCTATGTCGAGATCGTTTACCTCAAACATCCCCTGCACATTTATTTCGAGGCGTTCTTTATCCCCACCAAATTGCCATTGGTAGCTGCGCCCACCGGGATAACGAAACTGGATGCATGAATGCTCCAGCAGATCCTGTGGCCGCTGAGGTCTGGTGCGTGTTTTAAGATACTCAGGGCTGGCGACAACGGCGTAGCGAATCGGCTTGCCCAATGGAATAGAAATCATATCTTTTTCAATGAGTTCACTAAGCCTGACGCCAGCATCATATTCACTGCTCACAATATCAACCAGATTATCGTCCTGGATGATTTCGACCCTGACATCCGGATATTGTCGGCTAAACCCGGCGACTAATGGCGCAAGCCGGTAGCGTCCCCCCAGCCTGACGGCATTAATCCGCAGGGTACCGATGGGCGTGGTCCGGTAATCATTTATCGCTTCAACGGCCTCCCTCGCACTGCTGAATAACGGTGAGAGTGATTCAAATAGCTTATGCCCGGCATCCGTCAGTGAAACGCTGCGGGTGGTGCGATTAAATAAGCGGATCTTTAACCGTTCCTCGAGCTGGCGAATAGAGTGACTCATTGCTGAAGAAGTCACTCCCGCCGCCTCCGCTGCGAGCCGGAAACTGCGAAAGGTTGCAACCGCGATGAAAGGCTCAAAATCGGAAATTTTAGTATTCATTGATGATTAAAACTCACTAACCCATCAAATTTAATGAGCTTAATTAAAGCGTATTTATGCTCTAAAGTCTCGTCATCAGCAACGTTTCGATGAGGAAAGATGATGACTATCAAAATGGCACAGCAAATTTTTATCGCCGGTGGCTACGGAATGATTGGCGGCAATCTGGCGACACAACTGCGGGCTCGTTTCCCGGAATCAACGCTAATTCTGGCTGGCCGCACGCCGCAAAAAGGCGAAGCGCTGGCCGCAAAATTAGGTAATGCCCTAACCGTTTCTCTTGATTTGCTTAGCGGAGAGATCCCGCAGCTTGCAGCAACATCCCAGCTCATTATCAGCGCGGTTCCCGACCCTAAACATGCGCTCGGTGAATTCGCTATTCGCCATAATATTGCTTTTATCGATATTACCATCGGTACCGCCGATGGCTATGCTCCGCTGCTCAATATGGCGATGCAATATCAGGCCACCTCGCCAGTCGTACCATTAGGCTATTACGAAGCCGGAATGTTTTTACCACTGGTTGATAAGCTTAGCCGCCAGTTTAGTTCCATCGATAGCGTACGCCTGACGGCATTACACGACCCTGAGGATCCTATCGGCGCCGTCACCGAGCATGAACTGACTCAGGAACTTGCTCCAGCGTTTGTTCGGGAAGAGGGAATCTGGCGCTATACCTCTGCGCAGGATGAGATTGACCTTATCAGTGGAGAACGTGCGGAAACGACCCCGTTTGGTATTCTGGATGTCAGCGCGGTTGCCGCCATGACAAATGCAGAAAATATCAGGCTGGATGTCGCCATGGGAATTTCAGAAGGTCAGCGAAAATCGGCTAAGGCATCAGTAGAACTGTATGTTGATATGCAGGGTATTAATGATTCCGGCGTTCCGGAAGCAAAACGGATTATCGCCTCCGATCCTCAAGGGCAGGCGCATTTTACGGCGTTAGGTGTTGTCACCGTAATTGAAGCCATGTTTGAAAGTTCATTCACCGGCTTTGTGTTACCAGAACAGCTACTGAAATCCGAGGTGGCACTCGCGACGATGCAGCAAGCAGGTGTGGAGCTGATTGAAGCCTAATCGCTACCACAAGGAGGCCACAGTCTTCTCTGTGGCCCCTCCTGGCTTAGGGGTGGCTGGCGCTAAGCGTTTTTTCTGCCCGCCTGCTGGAGCAAAGCGCAATGCCGCAAACAATCAGCAACGCGCTGACCAGATGGAACGAATGCAGTGGCACACTGAGAAATAACACGCTGAATAAGCCCCCACTTAACGGAATAATATGAGAGAAAACCTCGCCCCGCGTTGCACCGATGGCCTGAATCCCTTTGTTCCATAATAAATACGACAGCCACGAAGGAAAAATAACCAGATACAGCAGACCCATCATCACGTCGCTATGGCTGAATTCTGCGACCGCTGGCATGCCGTTTCTTGCCATCGAGAAAATCAATATAGGAACAAGGACCCCTGCTCCTATCGTTGCGCTCACCGCCACGAACGCATTTCCTCTGACTTCCTGAGGTTTAATGCGTAAAAAGGCGCAATAGACGGCCCAACTCGCGGCGGACCCCATCGTCCACACATCTCCGCGGTTGAGATTTTTGAGCGTATCCAGATGCAATAAATCCCCCTGCATCACCAGCCATATCACCCCAAGTGAGCTGATAATCACGCCGATAATATTCTGAGCTGATATTTGTTCTTTAAAAACCACCTTATTAATTAATAGTACCAACGCTGGGGTGGTAGATAAATAAATAGCCGCATTGAGTGAAGAAGTATATTGCAGCCCGATGTATAAAGTCAGCGGGAAAAATACCTGACCGAATAATGCGAGGAAAGTGATGATGTGGAAAGAGCGCCGCATCGCGGCCCACTGCTCGCCAATCTGCTTATGGTACAGCGCCACCAGCAGTATCGCGGTTAATATCCAGCGTGCCGAAGATAATAAAACAGGATCGACCAGGCTAACCAACAAATGGCCAACCACATAATTCCCGCCCCAAAAACAAGCGGCCAGGGTGAGTAATAAATAAGGCATAATGATTACGCTTAATAATATGAAATTGTTATTCAGAAGATTACTGCGGTAATGACTCCAACTTA
>NZ_JAKCNS010000171.1 GCF_021440345.1 Kluyvera intermedia | reverse complement strand
TTTCTATTTTATTACTAATTGGTACCGTCGCAGTTGGGATTACGCTGGTTTATTTGCTTGTCATCAATAAATTAATCAAATGCGGAGGCATTCGAGTAGAACAATGAAATTCATAATATGTGCTCCATCTTATGATGAAAATAGTGGTGGCTCTATAGTTTTACATCGGCTTTGCGATATTATTAATAGCCATGGTCTGGGACGTGCATTTATAATGCCATTGCGGCCAAGTTATTTTAGAACTATAGGGATAAGTAAGCTTTATTATTACTGCCAGTGGTTGCTAAAAGATAGGAGAAAATACCAAACCAAACCAGGTTGGAATACACCAATTTCGCATAAAAAAGAGATAAGTGAGGATGATGTCATCATTTATCCTGAAGTAGTTTTAGGTAACCCATTGGGTGGGAAAAATATTGTTCGGTGGTTTTTACATCAACCTGGTTTTCATACAGGGAAAATAAAATTTGGTGAGGGTGAGATTTTTTTTAAATTTAATTCTGCAATCGATGACTATTATCTAGAAAAATCTACTCTTGCAGTTAATGAAATGAAAGTAGTCTATTATCCTTTGGATATGTATAAGAACAGTTCTGATAACGCCAGAACGATCGAGTGTTGCCATATGATCCGCAAAGGCGGATATAAAGATAAAGTACATCCTACTGACTCAGTTTGTGTCGATGGTTTAAGTCATAAACAGTGATGTAGCCCCCTGAA
>NZ_JAKCNS010000170.1 GCF_021440345.1 Kluyvera intermedia | reverse complement strand
CAAACCTTGCGGCGATGCTATCACGGATATTTAAATCTGTAAATAAATCATATTTATTTTTTTATCTCTCCACCCTATCGGGTAATTCCGGCGCAGCACATCAGCATAATCTGATTCATATAACGCATCACGAGCCATTAAAGGGCTACAGCCAGTACAAAACCATGCTTTAGCCCTAAAACAGCCCATAATCGCCCCCACGCAACCTCTGGTCACAATTTATACCAATTTCATTTAACTGTATAAATGAACAGCGCCGTATATGCCGGAATCCTGCCATCAGACAGGCTCAGCACACCCTGCCCTGACCCGTATTTACAGTGCCTGTAGCACATTCTGAGCGCACTAGTGCATGATAAGGCATGAATGCCACGCCCACTCAGTGACAGTCGCAGAGCGGTACTGGTAGAGTGCTACGATACCTGTCACATTGCATTGTCTGTATTATTTTTATTTTTTATTTTTTGAATGGATTCTTTAATTTAATTCCTGACCTCCACCCGGAGTGCTGGCCTGACAGAAGGTAAAGGGAAAAGTAGGACCCGACCCGATTCTTTTTCCCCTTTTCATTCGTCACCCAGGAAATGTCAGATGCCTTACTTTCGAAATAAGAAATATCATCAGAACTACAGCCATAACACTTTGTTTCCCGGCGCTGTATTTACCACGAAGCATAATGGTGAATGCTCCATTCTTGGTCGTTCGGAAGATAAATCAAGGCGTGGATATTATGTTGTGGAATTTAAGGATAGCGGCATAGTTAAGGAGGCTTATGGTACGCATATTAAATCGGGTGTAGTCTCAGATGATGCCTTTCCGTCCTCAGAAGAGGAGCGAATAACATTATTAATGAGGCCGCGTTATTATGATGTGGGATATATTGGAAATGGAAGACACTCCACTATTGAAAATGCCAGAAGTCACCAGAGAACAAGGTCATTCATTCTATGGCATAACATGCTGGCAAG
>NZ_JAKCNS010000022.1:124591-138902 GCF_021440345.1 Kluyvera intermedia | reverse complement strand
AGTTGGCAGCATCACCCAGGGTACGGAAGATTTGTGGCGCATCATTATTGACGTTCAGATTAATTTTATTTTCTGGCTTATCGTTATAATCCACACTACTCACTCCATATTCATTCATACCATGAATGATAGTTGATGATTTCATTATCATTATTATTCTGGTGAGATAAAATGCGCAAGGTGAAAACAACAATTTTTCTCGAATACTCAATGCATTAACTAAATCAATGTATTCATGGAGTGTATGTAATTAATTATTTGTTTTCATTAAAATGAGATCCAAGTACGGTTTTAGCAGATTTTCGCACAGAAAAAATACAAAACTTTACGTTGTGATAAATCGTAATGATGTATTGGGTTGGTTGGCCCAATAAATATCAGGCCATAATGTATAATATATTATTCTGAAATATATTTGTGCGGGGGATTGTTCAGCAGGGTTAAAAACTGAGAAACCAGAATTGCAGATATATTATCGGGTTTGGCATCTGCAACCCATTGTGAAACCTGGGCCATCTCCATACCCGCATAACCACAAGGGTTAATTCGCAAAAATGGCGATAAGTCCATGGCGATATTCAGTGCCAGCCCGTGGAACGAGCAGCCCTTACGGATACGCAGCCCCAGCGAGCAGATTTTCTTTTCTCCCACGTAAACACCCGGTGCATCGGCACGGGGGTGTGCTTCGATACCCAGTTCTGCCAGCGTATTGACGACGGTTTGCTCCAGCAGTGTGACTAATTCACGAACGCCCAGTTTACGGCGCTTAAGATTGAGCAGGACGTACATCACCTGCTGACCCGGTCCGTGGTAGGTAACTTGGCCACCGCGATCGCTTTGAACTACTGGGATATCACCAGGCACCAGCACATGCTCGGCTTTACCTGCCTGCCCCTGGGTAAAGACGGGGTGATGCTCAACCAGCCAGATTTCGTCCAGCGTGTTTTCATCGCGATTATCGGTGAAGTCGTGCATGGCCTGCGAGACAGGCTCGTAGGGTTGCAGACCCAGTTGACGGATGAGAAGGGTATTCAAGTCCAAAACAGCGTCTCCGCAGGGAGGGGAAATAATGGATGCAGAGTATATCACAGCGCGGGGGAGGGAGGCGTTACCCGGCGGTGCCGGGTAACGGTGATGCGATTACAGCACCATACGGACGATTTCGATATTGCCCAGCTCTTCGTACAGCGTCTCAACCTGGTCAATGTGGGTAGCATTGATGGTAATGGACACCGAGTGGTAGTTGCCTTTGCTGCTTGGTTTTATCTGCGGAGAGTAATCACCTGGCGCATGGCGCTGTACCACTTCAACCACCAGGTCAACCAGCTCAGGTTTCGCCAGACCCATCACTTTGTAAGTAAATGGTGTAGGGAATTCAAGCAGTTCGTTCAGTTTGGTTTTCATGTCAGCTCCAGTGTTAAAAAAGAACAACTCCCGCGACCAGGGCGGGAGTTGTTTTTGCTATGCATATTATATGGGGATGGAAATCACACTTTCAAGTGGGTGATTTTTAACCAAACCAATGGTGGAACATTAATTTAATGTAATCAATGATATTGCCGAAGAAGTTACCTTCAGGAATTTCCTGCAGCACCACCAGTGGACGCTGATCGATAACTTTACCGTCGAGCTGGAAGTTAATGGTGCCGACAACCTGGTTTTTCTGCAGCGGTGCGTGCAGTTCGCTGTTGGTCAGCACGTAGCTGGCTTTCAGGTCCTTCATGCGGCCACGTGGGATGGTCAGGTAAGCGTCTTTATCTACACCCAGGGAAGCGCGGTCGGTGTTGCCGAACCAGGCGGGTTCGGACGCGAACTCTTTGCCAGCTTTGATTGGGTTGACGGTTTCAAAGAAACGGAAGCCCCAGGTCAGCAGCTTTTTGCTCTCGGTTTCACGACCTTTATAGGTGCGACCGCCCATCACAGCGGAGACGAGGCGCATCTGGCCTTCGGTTGCAGAGGCGACCAGGTTGTAACCTGCTTTATCGGTATGGCCCGTTTTGATGCCGTCAACGTTCAGGCTGTTGTCCCACAGCAGACCGTTACGGTTCATCTGACGGATGCCGTTAAAGGTGAACTCTTTTTCTTTATAGATGGTGTACTCATTCGGCACGTCGCGGATAAGCGCCTGACCGATCAGCGCCATATCGCGCGCTGAGCTGTACTGACCGTCAGCATCCAGGCCATGAACGGTCTGGAAGTGAGTGTTTTTCAGACCCAACTGAGTCACGTAGTTGTTCATCAGGCCCACGAAGGAGTCCTGGCTGCCGGCGACGTAATCGGCCATCGCCACGCAGGCATCGTTGCCCGACTGCAGGTTAATCCCGCGAATCAGCTGCGATACCGGCACCTGCATTCCTGGTTTCAGGAACATCAGGGAAGAGCCTTTGAAGACCGGATTACCGGTCGCCCAGGCGTCATTACCGATGGTGACCAGGTCGGATTCTTTGAATTTACCCGCTCTCATTGCCTGACCGATGACGTAGCTGGTCATCATTTTGGTCAGACTGGCAGGATCGCGGCGGGAATCCGCGTTCTGCTCCGCCAGCACTTTGCCGGAGTTGTAATCGATAAGAATGTAGGATTCCGCATCAATCTGCGGAACGCCTGGGATCATAGTTTTGATGTTCAGGTCATCGGCGTGAGCAGCGGAAGCCAGGGCTGCTACTGAAAGCGCCGGAATAAGTAAGCGAGCGAGAAAAGAGGTCTTCATGGTCAGAACAACGACGTCCGTGATGGAGTTAAAAAGTGCCTTACTATAACAAATGCCCTTCAGACAGGCATCCGACATCGCATATGACTTTGTTAATGACTTTTACATATACGAAAATTCGGACGCCTCTGGGCGTTTTAGTTGGCGCGTGTAATAAACGACTGCAGCTGTGCTTCGCTCTGCAAACGTTGCTGTATGGTGCTGGCCTCGCCTTTGCTGGCAAAAGGACCAAGCTGAATACGCCAGACGGCGCCGTTTTGCGTCACGCGGCCCGGTGCTGAAAATTGCTGACTCAAACGCTGCTGATACTGCTGGGCACGCGTTTGGTCGCTGACGGCGCCAACCTGAACCACGTAATCGCCGGTCGCTGCCGCTGCGGTGGCGGCTGGCGCAGCAACGGCTGCTGCTGGCTGCGCGCTTACCGGTGCGGTAACAGGGGCGGTGGTTTGGGCTGGTGCCGTTACTGCCGGCGCGGTCTCTTCCAGCACGCCGCTATTCAGCGGGGTTGGCGCGCCAAGAAAACCACCGCTTTTCACCGGGGCCCCATCACCGTTGGTGGCGGTGAGCGTATCGTTGCTGATCGCCCGCACATCACCTTGTGGAGCAGAGGCAACGGGTGCGGAGGAGGCGCTGCCCATGCCGCCGCCGAGATCAGGGCGGTCCGGCAGAGCATAAGTCTGCTTCGCAACGGTGGTACAGGCCATGCCTGGACCCGAAAGAGAGCCATCCTGGGCGACAATAATTGGGTCGATGCGAACTTTGGTATTGTTCGAATTATTGAGGCGATCCGCCGCTGCACGAGAAAGTGAGATCACGCGATCGTTGCCGTACGGGCCGCGATCGTTGATACGTACCACGATCATCCGGCCATTGGCCAGGTTGGTAATACGCGCATAGCTTGGGATTGGCAGCGTCGGGTGCGCAGCGGTAAGCTGATTCGGATCGAATGCTTCACCGCTGGCCGTCAGGTTGCTGCCCGGCTCGGCATCATAAATCGCGGCAAAACCGGCCTGGCTAAATTTAGACGGGTCCTGCACGATTTTATATTTTTTTCCATCGCGCTCGTAATCCTGATTGGCGGTCGCATTCAGGGGTTCAAAGCGTGGATCGGCCCCGCTGATTTCGACTACTGGACCATTACATACCGCAGGTTGTGGCGCGGAAACGGTTTGTTGCTGAACATCATCACTCGAACAAGCCGCCAGCAGCCCTGCCGCTATGCAGATCCCAAGCCATTGCTTACGCATTGAGCACCCCTTAGACGCTTTTTGACAACATTTTTCTGTGGGTATGTATCGACATCACGATACCGAACCCGGCCATCAGTACGATCAGGGCAGACCCCCCGTAGCTGACCAGCGGTAGCGGAACGCCAACCACCGGCAAGATGCCACTTACCATACCAATATTTACGAAGACATAAACGAATAAAATCAGCATTAAACCACCTGCCATTACTCGCCCAAATGTGGTTTGCGCCTGGGCGGCAATCCATAGGCCACGCATAATCAACAACACGTAGAGCGCCAGCAGGATCAGAATGCCGATAAGCCCCAGCTCTTCTGCAAGCACCGCAAAGATAAAGTCGGTGTGGCGTTCAGGTAAGAACTCCAGCTGCGATTGCGTTCCGTGCAGCCAGCCTTTCCCACGCAGGCCTCCGGAGCCGATGGCGATTTTTGACTGAATAATGTGATAGCCCGCGCCTAGCGGGTCTGATTCCGGATCGAGTAGCATCATCACTCGTTGACGCTGATAATCGTGCATCAGGAAGAACCACAGAATCGGGATAAAGGCGGCCACCAGCAGCACGGCAACCAGAATTAAACGCCAGCTCAGGCCCGCGAGGAACAGCACGAACAGGCCGGAGAGGGCGACAAGAATAGAGGTCCCGAGGTCAGGCTGTGCGGCAACCAGCAAGGTTGGCATGAAAATCAGCACCAGGGCGATACCGGTATTCTTTAACGAAGGCGGGCAGACATCGCGGTTGATAAAGCGCGCCACCATCAGCGGGACGGCAATCTTTGCAATTTCTGACGGCTGGAAGCGGACAATCCCGAGGTCCAGCCAGCGTTGCGCCCCTTTCGAAATAGCGCCAAAGGCGTCAACGGCGACCAGCAGAATAATACAGATGATGTACAGCCACGGCGCCCAACCTTCGTAAACGCGCGGCGGGATCTGCGCCATCACCACCATAATCACCAGACCCATGGCGATCTGGCCGATTTTACGCTCCATCATCCCCATATCCTGGCCACTGGCGCTCCAGATAACCAGCGCGCTGTAGGTCAGCAGCGCCAGCAGGATCAGCAGCATGGCCGGGTCGATATGGATTTTATTCCAGAACGTTCTTTTGTTCGGATTATCCGTCATAGTTATTGGTCCTCCGACGCGGTGGCCGCTGGGTTTTCTGTCGGCAATTCGGTGTTATTGTCGCCCAGCATGATGTGGTCAAGGATCTGACGCATGATGGTACCGACCGCCGGGCCTGCGCCGCCGTTCTCTAAAATAATCGCTACCGCCACCTGCGGATCGTTATACGGCGCAAATGCGGTCATCAATTTATGGTCACGCAGACGCTCAGCAATACGGTGGGCGTTATACGTTTCGTTAGCCTTCAGGCCAAAGACCTGCGCAGTACCTGACTTAGCCGCGATTTTATACGGCGCGCTGGCAAAGTATTTATGTGCGGTACCGTTGCCACGGTTGGCAACGCCGTACATCCCGTCTTTAGCAATTTCCCAGTAGCCGGAGTGAATATCACCAATCGGTGGTTCTTGCGGCTGTGCCCATGGCACTTTTTTCCCTTCTTCGACGGTACTCGCCAGCAGATGAGGGGTTTTAATTACGCCGTCGTTAATCAGAATCATCAGCGCTTTACTCATCTGAATAGGCGTTGCCGTCCAGTAACCCTGGCCGATACCGACCGGAATGGTATCACCCTGATACCACGGCTTTTTAAAGCGCTTTAGCTTCCAGTCACGGGTTGGCATGTTACCTGAGCGTTCTTCTGCAAGGTCAACGCCCGTGTAATCGCCGTAGCCAAACTTGCTCATCCATTCGGATAGACGGTCGATACCCATGTCGTAGGCGACCTGGTAGAAGAAGGTATCCGCAGATTCTTCCAGTGCTTTAGTGACGTTCAGGTGGCCGTGGCCCCATTTTTTCCAGTCACGGTAGCGTTTTTCTGAACCAGGAAGCTGCCACCAACCCGGGTCAAACAGGCTAGTGTTACGGTTGATGACACCCGCGCTCATCGCGGAAACGGCCACGTACGGTTTCACCGTGGACGCAGGCGGGTAGACCCCCTGCGTAGCACGGTTGACCAGCGGCGTGTTCGGGTCATTCAACAGGCCGCTGTAATCTTTGCTGGAGATGCCATCGACAAACAGGTTCGGGTCGTAGCTTGGCATCGAAACCAGCGCCAGAATGCTGCCATTACGTGGGTCAGTGACGACCACGGCTGCACGGCTGCCCGCTAGCAGCGTTTCAATATACTGCTGAAGTTTCAGATCGAGCGTCAGATAAATGTCATGCCCAGCCTGCGGCGGCACCTCTTTCAACTGACGGATAACGCGCCCGCGGTTGTTAACTTCAACCTCTTCGTAGCCCGTCTGCCCGTGGAGCATATCTTCGTAATAGCGCTCGATACCGAGTTTGCCGATATCGTGAGTGGCCGCGTAGTTGGCTAGTTTGCCGTCTTTATCCAGTCTGTCGACGTCTTTATCGTTAATTTTTGAAACATAGCCGATAACGTGGGTGAGGGCGGAACCATACGGATAGAAGCGACGCTTATACCCTTTAACTTCGACACCTGGGAAGCGGTACTGGTTGACGGCAAAACGCGCTACCTGCACTTCCGTTAGGTTGGTTTTCAGGGGAATAGAGGTGAAGCGATGTGAACGGGCGCGCTCTTTTTTAAAGGCGGCAATGTCGTCGTCAGAGAGATCGACGACGTCGCGCAGGCCGTCAATGGTCTGCTGCACGCTATCGACTTTCTCCGGCATGATTTCCAGCTGGTAAATGGTGCGGTTAAGCGCCAGCGGGGTGCCGTTGCGATCGTAAATAATGCCGCGGCTGGGGGCGATGGGCACCAGCTTAATGCGGTTTTCGTTAGAACGCGTCTGGTAGTCAGTAAAGCGAACGATCTGCAAATTGTAGAGGTTGGCAATCAGCACGCCGGTCAGCAGCAAAATTCCCAAAAAAGCGACCACCGCCCGGCGCACAAAGAGCGCGGACTCTGCCGTATAGTCGCGAAAAGAATTCTGTAGTTTCATTCGCTGCTTAATCTACCCTGGTCATCATTACTCGCGGTGGTAAGGGTGGTTGGTGGTAATACTCCATGCCCGATACAGGCTTTCCGCGACCAGCACACGCACCAGCGGGTGAGGCAACGTCAATGTGGAGAGAGACCAACTTTGTTCTGCTGCGGCTTTGCATGCCGGAGAAAGACCTTCAGGACCGCCAATCAGCAAGCTGACGTCACGTCCGTCCTGCTTCCAGCGTTCCAGCTCGCGAGCAAGCTGAGGCGTATCCCATGGTTTTCCTGGGATATCCAGCGTGACGATACGGTTTTTTCCTGCGGCGGCGAGCATCATCTCGCCTTCTTTATCCAGAATACGTTTGATGTCCGCATTCTTGCCGCGCTTACCGGCGGGAATTTCCACCAGCTCGAACGGCATATCTTTCGGAAAACGACGAAGGTATTCGGTAAAACCGGTTTGTACCCAATCCGGCATTTTGGTGCCGACGGCGACCAACTGCAGCTTCACAACTTAACTCCAGAGCTTTTCCAGTTCATACAGGCGACGGCTCTCTTCCTGCATAACGTGGACGATGACATCGCCTAAATCGACAACGATCCAGTCGGCAACGTTTTCGCCTTCAACGCCCATCGGCAGCAGACCGGCAGCACGAGATTCCTGTACCACATGATCGGCAATAGACATAACGTGGCGGCTGGAGGTACCGGTGCAGATAATCATGCAATCGGTGATGCTGGATTTACCGTGAACATCGATGGTGACGATATCCTGACCTTTCAAATCATCAATTTTGTCGACAACAAAATCCTGGAGTTCTTTACCCTGCAAGTGTTCCCCCTGGGGTGTGAAGATAAACAATATAAAACAGCCCAACAGTATACCCGAACTGAAATTAATGTCGGGACAAAAAACACCTGGTGGCGTTCTGGCGGGCTATCATCCCATTCCTTTATGCCGATTGCATCGCCATTTTTGTAAAACAATTTCTGTCTACAAGTGCTGGAGGGGGATGTTTCAGGCTGCGGAGAATAACAGTCTATTCATGTGTGTCAATGGATTGGCGGGTCTCAGGCGCAGAAATCCGTTTTATCCTTCGTCCGGCGACCAGATAGCTCGACTATTGAGCACCCGTAGCGTGGCAAACTGCGCGGTGATATCAATGACGCTCCACGCACCATGATCGATGCGGAAATGCCACATGCTGGCGGTTGGCATCCCCAACAGCAGGGCGGTCAGCAGGCTGAGTACGCCCTGATGGCTGACGATAAGCAGGTTGGTGTCGCTGTAACCGGCAAGTTCGTCGGCAAAGGCTTTCACGCGTTGGGAAAAGGCGGGGAAACTTTCGCCGTTGGTGGGCGCCGCATGCTGCCAATCGGCGCACCAGGCGTCATAATTTGCTTTATCTTCGACTTGCAGGTCGCGGTGGTGGCGCATTTCCCAGTCGCCGAAGAACATCTCGTTTAACAGCGAATGCGGTGCAAGCGGGATTTGCCGTTCGCCCAAAAGCAGACGAGCGGTATGCTGCGTGCGTTCGAGTTCGCTGCACAACACCCGGTCAAACGGCACCTGGCTTAGCATATTACCCAGGCGATGCGCCTGCATCTGGCCTTGTTCAGTCAATGGAGTAGGGGCGTGGCCGCTGTAAAGTCCGGCGACGTTGGCTTCGGTTTCGCCATGACGCACTAACCATAGTTTCATGGTGCGATTCCCCTTGATATCGCGCTACGCGCCGTGGTGGTACAGCCCTTGCTGCATGATGTAGGTCAGCACCGCTTCTGGCATCATCTCTTCGCATGACTCATTATGTTCCAGCCGTTCACGAATTAGCGTGGCCGAAACGTCGAACCATGGCGTTTCCGCGAGGTAGATTTTGCCAGCGGGTTGGTTATGCAAATCTTCAATGTTACTGGTGAGATGTTGGTCTAACCATTGCTGATGTTCTTCCTGCGCCATCGTGAGCGGATAACCCGGACGCCGGGTGACGAGCAAATGCGCGTTGGAAAGGATGGTCTCGTAGCGATGCCAGCTCGGAAAAGTCAGTAACGAATCCTGGCCGATAATAAAGGCCAGCGGTTTGTCGGCGCCCTGTTCCTGGCGCCACTGCTGCAAGGTATCCGCCGTAAAAGAAGGGGTGTCGCGACGCAGTTCACGCTCATCTAACACAAACAACGGCTTATCGGCGATGGCCAGCTCGACCATCAGCTTGCGCTGTTCGCTGGTCGCTTCCGGCTGCGGACGGTGTGGCGGCACGTTGTTGGGCATAATAATCACCCTGGAGAGGCCGATTTGATTGGCCAGAATCTCCACCGGCTTCAGGTGGCCATAATGGATGGGATCGAACGTCCCGCCGAAAAGCGCCTGTAGTTTTGACATATCATCCATCGATAAAAACGTCGGCTAGCGCTTTATGACAAAGCAGTAGCGACAAACTTTCCAGTTCAGTCCATACCGACTGACCGTAATCCTGCTTTAACGTAAGCTCCGCGTTGCTCAGCAAGGTGACCGCCTGGCGCAGCTGAGGGCCACTCAGGCGGTTGACGGCCTCGCCAACCATCGCCCGGCGATTTTGCCAGACGCGATGCTTATCAAACAGGGTGCGCAGTGGGGTCTGCGCGCTCTGACGTTTCAACGTCACCAGCAGCAGCAGTTCACGTTGTAACGTGCGCAGTAAAATAACCGGTTCACTGCCTTCGAGCCGCAGCTGCTGCAAAATATGCAGCGCGCGTTTGCTTTTCCCAGCCAGCAGGGCATCGACCCAGTGGAATGGAGTAAAGTGCGCGGCGTCGTTAACCGCCTGTTCAACGCGAGGCAGCGTCAGCTTTCCATCCGGCCACAATAGCGACAGACGCTCCAGCGCCTGCGCCAACGCCAGCAGATTACCTTCATAGCAGTAACACAGCAGTTGGCGGGCGGGTTCGTCAAGCTGGAGATTATGCTGTTTGGCGCGATTAGCCAGCCAGCGCGGTAGCTGTGCTTGTTCTGGCGTCTGGCAGTTAACCTGCACCGCGCGAGCGGCGAGCGCGGTTAGCCATGCGGCATTTTCCTGGGCTTTAGTGAGCTTGTTGCCGCGTACAATCAGCAACAGATCGTCATGCAGCAGGCTCACCAGAGTGGCCAGCTGTTCGTTGATAGCCGCATTGGGGCCGTTTTCCGGCAGCAACAACAGCAATGTCTGACGACTGGCAAACAGGCTCATCGCCTGACACAGTGAAAATAGCTCATGCCAGTCGGTGCTGGCATCAAGCGTGAAAGTATGATGCTCGATAAAGCCTTCGCTGACAGCGGCGTGCCGTATTGCGTCCTGGCTTTCCTGAAGGAAGAGGGGGTCATTACCGAGCAGGAGATACGCCGCGCGCAGCCCTTCAGAGAGTTGCGCGCGGAGTTGTTCTGGGTACAACCGAATCATCAGTTACCCAGAGTCGTTGATACACGAGAACCGTTATTCGGCTTAGCAGCCGAATTTTCTGCGCTCTCTTTTACATCAGCGATGTGTACGCTTGGCAGCTTACGAATCAGCTGCTCAGCGGCCTTCTGATACATTTCCTGGACGATCAGGCTTTGTTCGTTGTCTTTTGCCAGCGCCTGTTGCGGGTTGTCAAAGAACGAACGATACACTTTGGTGGAGATCGGGAAGATATCCTGTCCCGGGATCAACACCGTCGCATTTACCGTCATGACCATCTGGTATTCCGCCGTCTGACCGTTCTGGAATACGGAAGCGGTATCCTGATGCAGGTTAACGGCCCCCAGACGTAGAGAAGGAACGTCCTGACGCAGCGTGCTCTGATCAAGCACCGTTATGTTATTGCTTCTCAGCTGTTCACGTACCGCGCGGCTATATGGGCCGTACGGATCGCTGCTTTGAAGGATCAATGTTTTCATTTCGTCCGGGACCTGCGTGGTACTACGCAGATGCCAGCCGCATCCGGCGGTGACTAGCACCGCCACAGATAACAACAATGTTGTCAGAAATCGCACGCTTCCTCCCGCGCTTAGCCAACGACCAGGTTAAGCAGCTTGCCCGGTACGTAGATAACTTTACGTAGGGTCACGCCCTCAAGGTATTTTGCCACCAGGTGTTCCTGGCCTGCACGTTCACGGACTTGTTCTTCAGTTGCATCAACAGCGACGGTTATCTTACCGCGAACTTTACCGTTAACCTGAACGACGACCAGCGTAGTGTTTTCCACCATCGCTTTTTCGTCAGCCACTGGCCACGGTGCGTTATCGATATCGCCTTCACCGCCCAGTTCCTGCCACAGAGTAAAGCAGGCGTGTGGGGTGAACGGGTTGAGCATACGTACGACGGCCAGCAGAGCTTCCTGCAGCAGCGCACGATCCTGCTCGTCTTCCTGCGGTGCTTTCGCCAGCTTGTTCATCAACTCCATCACTGCCGCGATAGCGGTGTTGAAGGTCTGACGACGACCGATATCATCGGTCACTTTAGCGATAGTTTTGTGCACATCGCGGCGCAGCGCCTGCTGATCTTCACTCAGCGCATCGACGTTCAGAGCGGCAACCGGACCACGAGAAGTGTGTTCGTAGATCAGTTTCCAGACACGCTTCAGGAAGCGGTTCGCCCCTTCAACACCGGATTCCTGCCATTCCAGGGTCATATCAGCCGGGGAGGCGAACATCATGAACAGACGGACGGTATCCGCACCGTAACGTTCAACCATGACCTGCGGGTCGATACCGTTGTTTTTCGATTTGGACATCTTGCTCATGCCGGTATAAACCAGTTCATGACCTTGAGCGTCCTTCGCCTTCACGATGCGGCCTTTTTCGTCGCGCTCAACGATAGCATCAACCGGAGAAACCCAGTTACGCTCACCGTTTACACCCACGTAGTAGAAGGCATCGGCCAGAACCATACCCTGACACAGCAGCTGTTTAGCCGGTTCGTCAGAATTAACCAGGCCTGCATCGCGCATCAGTTTGTGGAAGAAGCGGAAGTAAAGCAGGTGCATGATGGCGTGTTCGATCCCGCCAATGTAGATATCAACCGGCAGCCAGTAGTTGGCCGCTTTCGAATCCAGCATGCCTTCCTGATACTGCGGGCAGGTGTAGCGCGCGTAGTACCATGAAGATTCCATAAAGGTATCGAAGGTGTCAGTTTCACGCAGCGCAGGCATACCGTTAACGGTCGTTTTTGCCCATTCTGGGTCAGCCTTAATTGGGCTGGTGATTCCGTCCATGACCACGTCTTCCGGCAGGATAACCGGCAGCTGATCTTCTGGGGTTGGCAGTACAGTGCCGTCTTCCAGAGTGACCATTGGGATAGGTGCGCCCCAGTAACGCTGACGGGAAACCCCCCAGTCGCGCAGACGATAGTTCACTTTACGCTGGCCTACGCCCATGGCGACCAGTTTATCGGCAACGGCATTAAAACCAGCTTCAAAGCTCAGGCCATCGAATTCACCGGAGTTAAACAGGGTGCCTTTTTCGGTCAACGCTTGCTCGGAGAGGTCTGGTTCAGAACCATCGGCTGCCAGAATAACCGGCTTGATGTTCAGACCGTATTTGGTCGCGAACTCGTAGTCGCGCTGATCGTGACCCGGAACGGCCATGACTGCGCCAGTGCCGTATTCCATCAGAACGAAGTTAGCGGCCCATACTGGGATCGCTTCGCCGGTCAGCGGGTGAATCGCTTTAAAGCCGGTATCGACGCCTTTTTTCTCCATGGTCGCCATATCGGCTTCGGCCACTTTGGTGTTGCGGCATTCATCGATGAATGTCGCCAGCGTTGGGTTGTTTGCCGCAGCCTGCTGTGCCAGCGGATGGCCCGCAGCAACGGCCAGGTATGTACAACCCATGAAGGTGTCCGGACGGGTGGTGTACACGGTCAGTTTGTCCGCGTAGTTGTTCACGTCGAAGGAGATTTCCACGCCTTCAGAACGGCCAATCCAGTTGCGCTGCATCGTTTTTACGGTGTCAGGCCAGTGGTCCAGATTATCCAGGTCACTCAGCAGTTCGTCAGCGTAAGCGGTAATTTTGATGAACCACTGTGGGATCTCTTTACGCTCAACTTTGGTGTCACAGCGCCAGCAGCAGCCGTCGATAACCTGTTCGTTGGCCAGTACGGTCTGGTCGTTCGGGCACCAGTTCACCGCAGAGGTTTTCTTGTACACCAGGCCTTTTTTATACAGCTCGGTGAAGAATTTCTGTTCCCAACGATAGTATTCCGGGGTACAGGTCGCCAGCTCGCGGCTCCAGTCATAACCAAAGCCCAGCATTTTGAGCTGGTTTTTCATGTATTCGATATTGTCGTACGTCCACGGCGCCGGGGCGGTGTTGTTTTTTACCGCCGCACCTTCAGCCGGCAGGCCGAATGCATCCCAGCCGATTGGCTGCAGGACGTTTTTGCCCAGCATACGCTGGTAGCGAGCAATCACATCGCCGATGGTGTAGTTACGGACGTGGCCCATGTGTAGTCGACCAGAAGGATAGGGAAGCATCGACAGGCAGTAATACTTCTCTTTGCTCTCGTCTTCAGTAACTTCAAATGTGCGCTTCTCATCCCAGTGAAGCTGGACTTTCGATTCTATCTCTTCCGGGCGGTATTGCTCTTGCATGGCAGCCAGTGATCCTGTTTTCAATGCAGCTACAGATGTAGCCAATAGATGTGGTATTTCAGATCCGCATAGCATAGCCCAAACGCTGCCGTCAAAACAGCCTTTCGCACATTCCACGGGTGAAAAGCTCCAGGCGCATTTTGTGAACTCTGTGGTGAAGCTGGCAAAGCGAAAAGGAAATAACGGCTACTATTAGAATAGGTTAACTGGCTGGGAGAGGAAACAATGAACAAGGTTGCTCAAATTTACCGTGAGCTGGTCGGTACGCTGACCGAGCGCCTGCGTAACGGTGAACGCGATATTGATGCGCTGGTCACGCAGGCACGAGCGAAGGTGGCGCAAACCAGCGAGTTAACGCGTACGGAAATCGACGAGCTTTTACGCGCCGTGCGTCGCGATTTAGAAGAGTTCGCCATGAGCTACGGCGAAAGTCAGGAAGATGAATCGGACAGCGTATTCCTGCGGGTTATTAAAGAGAGTATCTGGCAGGAGCTGGCGGATATCACCGATAAAACACAACTGGAGTGGCGCGAGGTATTCCAGGATCTTAATCACCATGGTGTGTACCACAGCGGCGAGGTCGTGGGCTTAGGCAATCTGGTGTGCGAGAAATGCCACTATCATCTGGCGGTGTATACCCCGGACGTTCTGCCGCGTTGCCCGAAATGCGGACATGACCAGTTCCAGAGGCGGCCATTCGAACCGTAATCGGCTGTACCGGATACCCTCCGGTAGTGTTGTTGCGGGGCCCCGGGGGGGGGGGG
>NZ_JAKCNS010000022.1:0-124568 GCF_021440345.1 Kluyvera intermedia | reverse complement strand
AAGCCCATTTCGTGAGTCACCACCATCATCGTCATTCCTTCGTGGGCCAGTTCTACCATCACGTCCAGCACTTCGTTGATCATCTCAGGATCGAGCGCAGAAGTCGGTTCGTCAAACAGCATCGCGACCGGATCCATACACAGCGCACGGGCAATCGCCACACGCTGCTGCTGGCCGCCTGAAAGCTGGGCCGGGAATTTATTGGCATGAGCGGAAAGACCCACGCGCTCAAGCAGCTTTAAACCTTTATCACGGGCGGCGGCTTTATCGCGCTTAAGCACTTTCACCTGCGCCAGCGTCAGGTTTTCGATAATCGACAGATGCGGGAACAGTTCGAAATGCTGGAACACCATGCCGACGTGAGAACGCAGCTTAGCGAGATCCGTTTTCTTGTCGTTGACCTGGGTGCCGTTGACCAGAATCTCACCCTGCTGGACTGGTTCCAGGCCGTTCACGGTTTTGATCAGGGTGGATTTGCCGGAACCAGACGGCCCGCACACCACCACCACTTCGCCTTTTTTCACTTCCGTGGAGCAGTCGGTCAGCACCTGAAAGTGGCCATACCATTTAGAAACATTTTTCAGGGTAATCATTACACGGTCCTTTTCTTCAAGTAGCTGACCAGCAGCGAGGCGCTAAGGCTAATCACAAAGTAAACAAAACCAGCAAACAGGATCATTTCCACCTGGGTGCCATCACGCTCGCCAATCGTTGAGGCGGTACGGAAGAAGTCCGCGAGGCTCAGGACGTACACCAGCGACGTATCCTGGAACAGCACTATGCCCTGGGTGAGCAGCAGCGGCACCATGGCGCGGAACGCCTGCGGCAGAATGATGAGCTTCATCGACTGCCAGTGGGTCATCCCCAGCGCTAATGCAGCGCTAGACTGCCCGCGGGAGATGCTCTGGATACCGGCGCGGATAATCTCCGAGTAGTAGGCGGCCTCAAACATCGAAAACGCCACCATGGCCGAGATCAGGCGGATATCGCTTTTTGGCGACAGCCCCAGTACGTTTTGCAGAAAACCCGGCACAATCAGATAAAACCACAGCAGCACCATTACCAGCGGCACAGAGCGGAAGACGTTGACGTAGGCTTTGGCAAACCAGGCAATTGGTTTGAATGTCGACAGACGCATTACCGCAAGGATAGTGCCCCAGACAATACCAATGATAATTGCCGTCACGGTAATTTTGAGCGTGATAACCAGACCTGCCAGCAGGTAGGGCATCGACGGGACGATAGAACTCCAGTCAAATTCGTACATTATTTACCCCCCAGATTGCCCGGCAGGCGGATTTTACGTTCCACCACCGCCATCACCAGCATAATTACGGCGTTAATCAATACGTAGGCGACAGTGATCGCCGTAAAGGATTCCCAGGCGTGCGCGGAGTAATCCAGCAGTTTACCTGCCTGAGCGGCCATATCGACCAGACCAATAGTTGAGGCGATGGCCGAGTTTTTCACCAGGTTCATCATCTCAGAGGTCATTGGCGGCACGATGACGCGGTAGGCGTTCGGCAGCAGCACGTAGCGGTAAGCTTGCGGTAGGGTTAGGCCCATCGCCAGCGCGGCATTTTTCTGCCCGCGCGGCAGCGACTGAATAGCCGCGCGCACCTGCTCACAGACGCGGGCGGCGGTGAACAGACCCAGACAGATCATTGAGGAGAGGAAGAACTGAATGTTGGGATCCAGCTCGGACTTAAACCACATTCCGAGGTTTTCCGGCAGCAGTTCCGGCACCACAAGGTACCAGGTAAAGAACTGCACGATCAGCGGGACGTTACGAAACAGCTCTACATACAAGGTGCCAAGCATCGATAAAAAACGATTGGGCACGGTACGCAGAATGCCAAACAGTGAACCGACGAGGAAAGCGATAATCCATGCGGTAATAGAAAGCGCCACGGTGACCTGGAAACCGCTCCAGAGCCAGCCGAGATAGGTGGTGTTGCCGAATGGGGCCTGTTGTAAAAAGATACCCCAGTTCCAGTCTATGGACATAAATGGACTCCAGAAAAAAAAGGGTAGCAGGATTCCTGCTACCCTCGAAGATTGTTGAACAGCGTTTTTGCGGTATTCAGGCCAGGTGGGGAACGACCACCTGACTTATAGTCTGTCCGTGCTGAACTACAATCGAGAGGGCAGATTATTCCGCCCTGTTGTTTTAATTAGTTAAGTGCTTTGTCATTTGGCGTTTTGAACAGCGCTTTCATCTCTTCAGACAGCTCGAAGTTCATATTCAGGTTTTTCGGTGGAATTGGGTTTTTGAACCACTTATCAAACCACTTCGCCGCTTCGCCTGAGGTCTGTGCCTGAGCGATGGTATCGTCCATCAGTTTTTTGAAGTCAGGGTCATCTTTACGCAGCATGCAGCCGTAGGCTTCCTGGGACTGCGGCTTGCCGACGATCTCCCAGTTGTCCGGTTTCTTGGCTTTCGCACGTTCACCCGCCAACAGTGCATCATCCATCATAAAGGCCACCGCACGACCGCTTTCCAGCGTACGGAAGGAGTCGCCGTGGTCTTTGGCGCTGATGATGCGCATATTCATTTTTTGCTCGTCGTTCAGCTTATGCAGCAGAATTTCTGAGGTGGTACCGGAGGTGACAACGACGGCTTTATCTTTCAGGTCCGCGAAGTCTTTAATTGCGCCGCCTTTTTTCACTAACAGACGGGTACCGACTACGAAGATAGTGTCAGAGAAAGCGGCCTGTTTCTGGCGTTCGAGGTTGTTGGTGGTGGAACCACATTCAAAATCGAAGGTGCCGTTTTGCAACAGAGGAATACGGTTCTGGGAAGTGATAGGAATCAGCTTCACATCCAGTTTCGGGTTGTTCAGTTTTTTCTTGACGGCTTCAACGATGGCGTTGGAGTAGTCCTGAGAATAACCGACCACTTTTTGCTGGTTGTCATAATAGGAAAACGGTACGGAAGATTCACGATGGCCGACGACGATGACGCCGTTTTTCGCGATTTTATCCAGAGTCGATTGCTGCTGTGCGGCATCGGCTGCAGGTTTTGCGTCTTCTGCATGTGCCAGACCTGCGCTCGCACCCAGAACCAGCATGGCGGCGGCCAATTTACGTAATTGCATTTCCAACTCCTTTATCCTCTGCATCGGCAATGATGCATTGATACCCATTGTGATTGTCGTGTTGTTATAGGCTGCACTTTTCGTCAGCAGCGTTATGTGTGTTTGTTAGCATTTAGTTTGGCTTAATGTAAAGATTTTGCTGCATTATTGTTTATTTTTGCGAAGTGCGCCGCACCGCTTTGAGGCAAAAAACACCACTTGCACAATAATGGTGCTACCGATGTCTTTTTGTGGTGCAACCGGGTTGCGCTTATCAGTGTGATGCAGCCTCTTGATTATATTAAGCAAGTGGCGTGCCAGAACGGATTGTCAGAGAAGGGTAAATGCGGGAAATGCGGCACTTACCCGGCTACAAACGTGAATGAATTTAGCCGGGCAAGCGCCAGAGTGCTAAGAGATTAACGGCGGCGCTGACGCAGGCTCATCACCAGTGCGCCAAAACCAAACAGCACGGTAATTGCCCACAGCGTCCAGTCACCGGTCCGCGCGTAAGGCGTTAAACCGGTGGTTGGCGTGACCTTCGCGGTCAGTACCTGACGGGTGAACTGAGGGATCATCGCCTGGATTTCACCGCGCGGGCCAATCACGGCGGTAATGCCGTTGTTGGTGCTACGCAGCAGCGGGCGAGCCAGCTCCAGCGCACGCATACGCGCCATCTGGAAATGCTGCCATGGGCCGATGGACTTACCAAACCACGCGTCGTTAGAGATAGTCAGCAGGAAGTTAGTGTCCGGGCGGAAGTTGTCGCGCACCTGCTGTCCGAGAATAATCTCGTAGCAGATGGCCGCCGTCAGCTTCAGGTTATGCGCCTGAAGCTGTGGTTGAACATAAGGCCCACGGCTGAATGACGACATCGGCAGGTCAAAGAACGGCGCTAACGGACGCAGAATCGACTCCAGCGGGACAAACTCGCCAAACGGCACCAGATGGTTTTTGTTATAGCGGTTGCGTGACTCATAGCTGTACGGGCTGTCTTTACCCAGCGCAATGATGGTGTTGTAGGTGTCGTAACGGTTCTGCTGGTTCAGACGCGAGTCAACGATGCCGGTAATTAGCGTGCTGTTTTTGGCCCGCAGTAAATCATCCATCATGCTGAGGAAACGCTGCTGGTTAATTTCCAGATCGGGAATGGCCGACTCTGGCCAGATGATAAGCTCAGACTTGCCCATCACCTGTTCGGTAGCATCGAGGTAGACTTTGAGCGTATTGAGCAACTGATTTTCATCCCACTTCAGCGCCTGTGGAATATCGCCCTGTACCATGGAAACCTGAGTGGTTTTATCGGTTTGTAGCGTATACCACTGGATGTAGCGTAGCGGGAAGGGGAGGGCAAATAACACTGCACCAACCACCAGAGGACGCCAGTTGCGAGTGACCAGCGCCAGCGCCAGCAGGCCGCTTACCGCCATCAGCAGGAAGTTAATCGCCCCGACGCCCATCACCGGCGCCAGACCTTGCAACGGGCCGTCTATCTGGCTATAGCCGAACTGTAGCCACGGGAAGCCGGTGAGCACCCAGCCGCGCAGGAACTCGGTGAGTTGCCAGACGACGGGGGCGGCAATCGCCACGCGGAGCCAGTTGGTTTTCGGCCATAGGCGCGACAAAATGCCGGCGAACAGGCCGGTATACAGCGAGAGATAGGCGGTCAGCAGGACCACGAGGAACACGTTGACCGGGCCCGGCATACCTCCAAATTGCGCGATACTGACGTAAACCCAGTTGATGCCGCTGCCAAACAGGCCAAAGCCCCAGGCGTAACCAATCGCGGCGGCCTGCACCGGGCGACGGTTTAGCGTCAGCGCCTGCAAACCTAGCAGCGAGACTATCGCCGCCGGCCAGATGTCATAAGGAGAAAAAGCCAGCGTTCCGCTGGCTCCGAAAAGTAGCGCCAGCAGCAGACGAATGCGCTGGCGTTCAAGCAGTGAGGCAAATGCCATGGAGATTATTCATCCAGTTTCGGTTGAGGGGAATCGTCCGGAATTTTAACGTGAACCTGAATAATACGACGGCTATCGGCCATGGCTACCTTAAACTGGTAACCATCAATGTCGATGGTCTCACCGCGCGCAGGCAGATGCCCGAAGGCCTGCATCACCAGACCGCCGATGGTATCGACCTCTTCATCGCTGAAGTGGGTGCTGAACGCCTCGTTGAAGTCTTCAATCGACGCCAGCGCGCGCACAGTCCAGGTGTGACGGCTGAGCTGACGGAAGTCGATATCGTCCTCTTCGTCATACTCGTCTTCAATTTCCCCGACGATAAGTTCAAGAATATCTTCAATCGTCACCAGACCAGAAACGCCGCCAAACTCATCGATAACGATGGCCATATGGTAGCGCTGGGAGCGGAATTCCTTGAGCATCCGGTCAACCCGTTTGCTTTCCGGTACGACAACCGCGGTGCGTAACACTTTATCCATGCTGAAGGCTTCGGAATCGCTGCGCATAAACGGCAGCAGGTCTTTCGCCATCAGAATCCCTTCAATGTGATCTTTGTCCTCGCTGATAACCGGGAAACGCGAGTGGGCGGACTCAATGATGACATCGAGACATTCGTCCAGGGTCTGGTTGCGTTTCAGGGTGATCATTTGAGAGCGCGGGATCATAATATCGCGGACGCGCTGGTCGGCGATATCCATTACCCCTTCAAGCATATCGCGCGTATCTTCATCGATAAGCTCGTTCTGCCCGGAATCACGGATCAGCGCCAGGAGATCGTCACGGTTTTTCGGTTCACCGTGGAAAAGCTGGCTGAGTAAGAGGGAGAAGAATCCCTTTTTGCTGTTTACTGTGTCACTACTGTGTGAATTGTCGTCGCTCATGGCGTCGTTTGGGTTCTCATGTTGGTTTAATTGTCGCTCGTCACGCGTAAATTCAGCGCCGGACGGCACGTAAAAGAATCGGGCCGCAGCCCGATGCTTTATTCTTTCTCGGAAATGTACGGATCCTCATAGCCCAGAGCAAGCATTATCTCTGTCTCGAGGCTTTCCATCTCTTCCGCTTCTTCATCTTCGATATGATCATAGCCCAATAAATGCAGGCTCCCGTGGACGACCATATGCGCCCAGTGGGCCTCCAGCGGCTTGTCCTGTTCGACGGCTTCCTGTTCAACCACCTGACGGCAGATGATTAAATCGCCCAGCAGCGGTAGCTCAATGCCCGGAGGTGCTTCAAACGGGAACGACAGCACGTTGGTCGGTTTGTCCTTACCGCGATAGGTGAGGTTCAGTTCATGACTTTCCGCCGTATCGACCAGGCGAATGGTCACTTCTGACTCTTCCTGGAACTGTGGAACTACGGCATCAAGCCACTTCTGGAACTGACTTTCTTCTGGCAGACCGGTGTTGTCTTCACAGGCCAACTGGAGATCGAGGATCACCTGACTCATTTCTGCTCCTGCGCCTGAGCTTCGCGTTTACGTTCCGCGGCCTGCTCGGCTTTACGTTTTTGATCGGCTTCTTCCCACGCCTCATAGGCGTTAACGATACGGGCAACCACCGGGTGGCGCACAACGTCTTCGCTGTGGAAGAAGTTAAAGCTAATTTCATCGACTTCAGCCAGCACTTCAATAGCGTGGCGGAGGCCAGATTTGGTGCTGCGCGGCAGGTCAATCTGGGTGATGTCACCGGTGATGACCGCTTTTGAGTTAAAGCCAATGCGCGTCAGGAACATCTTCATCTGTTCGATGGTGGTGTTCTGGCTCTCATCAAGAATAATAAACGCGTCGTTAAGCGTACGGCCGCGCATATAGGCCAGCGGAGCCACTTCAATGACGTTGCGCTCCATCAGCTTTTCAACCTTCTCAAAGCCGAGCATCTCGAACAGCGCGTCGTACAGCGGGCGCAGATACGGGTCAACTTTCTGGCTGAGATCGCCTGGCAGGAAGCCGAGCTTTTCACCGGCTTCAACCGCCGGACGGGTCAGCAGAATACGGCGAATCTCCTGGCGTTCCAGGGCATCGACCGCGGCCGCTACGGCAAGGTAAGTCTTACCGGTACCCGCAGGGCCCACGCCGAAAGTGATGTCGTGGTCAAGAATATGGGCAATATACTGCGCCTGGTTTGGCGTACGCGGTTTAATCACCCCACGCTTGGTTTTGATATTGATAGCCTTGCCGTACTCCGGCACGCTGTCCGCGCTCTGTTCCAGCACGCGCGCTTCTTTGATAGCCAGATGAATCTGCTCAGGCTCAATGTCCTGAATCTGGCCGCGCATTGGAGCGGTATCAACATACAGGCTGCGCAGAATGTCGGCAGCGGCGGTCACGCAGATAGCGCGTCCCGTCAGTTTGAAATGGTTATCGCGGCGGTTGATTTCGATGCCCAGTCGTCGCTCCAGCTGTTTGATATTGTCATCAAACGGGCCACACAGGCTCAGCAGACGGGCATTGTCGACTGGCTCCAGGGTAATTTCGCGAGTGTCTATGTTCAAACTGTTCCTCTTATGCGTGAGTTGCCGGAAGACAAGCATTTACCGGCTGATAAAGGAATTATTCACGCCGATAGAAAAAGGCGCAAGCATTGCAATAAATATGGGGATGGCAGAAGGAAATACAAGGCCCGTCAGAGTAGACGGGCCATGGGGATTAAGGCTGATAAATCCCGACGCCAAGGTCGCTTTCTTTGCGGGTTCGGGCAATCACCGACTCCGGTGACTCCACAATGCGCAGACCCATCTCTTCCTCGGTGCGCACCAGTTTGCCACGCAGCGAGTTGGTGTAGACGTCCATGATTTCGACATCGACGAATTTACCAATCATATCCGGGGTGCCTTCGAAGTTCACCACGCGGTTATTTTCGGTTCGGCCGGTCAGCTCCATAATGCTTTTACGCGAGGTGCCTTCAACCAGAATACGCTGCACGGTGCCCAGCATCCGGCGGCTCCAGGCCATTGCCTGTTGGTTGATACGCTCCTGCAAAATGTACAGACGCTGTTTCTTATCTTCTTCCGGTACATCGTCAACCATATCGGCCGCTGGCGTGCCTGGACGGGCGGAGAAGATAAAGCTGAAGCTCACGTCGAAGTTAACCTCACCAATCAGCTTCATGGTCTGCTCAAAGTCCTGGCTGGTTTCGCCCGGGAAGCCGACGATAAAGTCTGAGCTAATCTGAATATCCGGGCGCGCTTCACGCAGCTTGCGGATAATCGATTTATACTCCAGCGCGGTATGCGTACGGCCCATCATATTCAGGACGCGGTCAGCACCACTTTGAATCGGCAGATGCAGGAAGCTGACCAGTTCCGGCGTATCGCGATACACCTCAATAATATCGTCGGTAAACTCGATAGGATGGCTGGTGGTGAAACGCACGCGGTCAATGCCGTCAATCGCGGCAACTAAACGCAGCAGCTCGGCAAATGAACCGGTGGTGCCGTCGTAGTTTTCGCCGCGCCAGGCGTTGACGTTCTGCCCAAGCAGGTTTACTTCGCGCACACCCTGTGCCGCTAACTGGGCGATTTCAAACAGGATGTCGTCACAAGGACGGCTCACTTCTTCACCGCGGGTGTATGGCACCACGCAGTAAGTACAGTATTTGTTGCAGCCTTCCATGATAGAAACGAAGGCGGTCGGGCCATCGGCACGCGGCTCAGGCAGGCGATCGAATTTTTCAATTTCCGGGAAGCTGACGTCGATGATGGGCTTACGGCGATCGCGCATGCCCCGAATGGAGTCGATCATTTCCGGCAGGCGGTGCAGGGTTTGTGGGCCAAAAATGATGTCTACGTAATGGGCGCGCTGGCGGATCAGTTTGCCTTCCTGAGAAGCCACGCAGCCGCCGATGCCGATGATGACGTCCGGTCTTTTGGCCTTAATGAGCTTCCAGCGCCCGAGCTGGTGGAATACTTTTTCCTGCGCCTTCTCGCGAATCGAGCAGGTGTTCAGCAGCAGCACGTCGGCTTCATCGGCATTTTCAGTCAGCTGATAGCCGTGGGTGGCATCCAGCAGATCGGCCATCTTGGATGAATCGTATTCGTTCATCTGACAGCCCCAGGTTTTAATATGGAGTTTTTTTGTCATCGACTTGCTCTTGCTTAATTATTATTCGCCAACATTGCAGGGCGCGTATTGTAATGCTTTGGTGGGGTTGTGACCAGAGTGACGGTTATTCGCCTCAAGTCCGGAAAAGTCCGGTAAACTGGAGGGATTCAGGTTTAAGGATAATAAATGATGACAATTCTACACGCAGATGTTGCCGTCGTTGGCGGCGGAATGGTCGGCGCAGCGTTAGCGTTAGGGCTGGCGCAGAATGGTTTTACGGTCGCGGTGCTGGAAAAAAATGCCCCGCCGGCCTTTGACCCGTCTTCGCAGCCTGATGTGCGGATTTCAGCTATCAGCGCCTCTTCTGTTTCCTTATTACGTAGCCTGGGCGTCTGGGATGCGGTGTTGGCCATGCGCGCGCACCCGTGGCGGCGGCTGGAAACCTGGGAGTGGCAGAACGCGCACGTGGTGTTTGATGCCAGCGAACTGAAACTGCCCAACCTTGGTTATATGGTCGAAAATAACGTGCTGCAGCTGGCATTGTGGCAGGCACTGGAGGCTCATCCACAGGTGACGCTGCACCACGGGACATCGCTTGAGTCGATGCATCAGCAAGATGAGGGACAGCTCCTGCATCTGGCCGACGCGAGCGATATTCACGCGAAGCTGGTGGTGGGAGCTGATGGCGCAATGTCGCAGGTACGGCAACTCGCGGGCATTGGTATTCACGGCTGGCAGTATCCGCAATCCTGTATGTTGATAACCGTCAAGTCCGAAAACGACCCCGGTGACAGCACCTGGCAGCAGTTTTCGCCAACCGGCCCTCGTGCCTTCCTGCCGCTGTTTGATCATTGGGCATCGCTGGTGTGGTACGACACACCGGCACGTATTCGTCAGCTCCAGTCGCTTTCGATGCCGCAGCTCAAGCGAGAAATTGCGGCTCATTTCCCGGCGCGATTAGGTGATGTCACGCCGGTGGCTTCCGGTGCCTTTCCACTGACCCGTCGTCATGCCCAGCAGTACGTGCAGCCGGGGCTGGTATTGGTCGGCGATGCTGCGCACACCATTCACCCGCTGGCGGGGCAGGGCGTCAATCTGGGTTATCGTGACGTTGATGCGCTGTTGGATGTATTGGCGAACGCGCGTAGCGTCGGAGAAAACTGGGCCAGTCTGCCGGTGCTGCAACGCTATCAAGCGCGTCGTAGGGTGGATAATTTACTGATGCAAAGCGGAATGGATCTGTTCTATGCCGGGTTCAGTAACGATCTGGCACCATTACGCGTGCTGCGTAATGTCGGTCTGATGGCGGCGCAGCGTGCGGGCGTGTTGAAACGCCAGGCGCTGAAGTACGCATTAGGGGTGTAAACCAAAGACAATCCCGGGCGAGCATAGTGACCCCGGGAAATGGGGATATCAGTCGCAGAGAAGAGAGGGCGGGATGATTCGACGGGTACAAAAACAAAAAAAGCTCGCCGAAGCGAGCTTTTCGAAAATGGCTGGGGTACGAGGATTCGAACCTCGGAATGCTGGTATCAGAAACCAGAGCCTTACCGCTTGGCGATACCCCAACGGGTGCGTCTGCTAAAGCAAACGACTTTTTGAAAATGGCTGGGGTACGAGGATTCGAACCTCGGAATGCTGGTATCAGAAACCAGAGCCTTACCGCTTGGCGATACCCCAACAATTTTTTTTCGAATTTATCGATTAAATCGAGAAATTCTGAATTTGGTGGCTACGACGGGATTCGAACCTGTGACCCCATCATTATGAGTGATGTGCTCTAACCAACTGAGCTACGTAGCCGATACTAACATATTCTTCGATGGCTGGGGTACCTGGATTCGAACCAGGGAATGCCGGTATCAAAAACCGGTGCCTTACCGCTTGGCGATACCCCAATACCGTCGCGGCAATCCGCAAATATCGAAGAAAATATGGCTGGGGTACCTGGATTCGAACCAGGGAATGCCGGTATCAAAAACCGGTGCCTTACCGCTTGGCGATACCCCATCCGTGCAACGCTTACGGGTGAATGGTGCGGGAGGCGAGACTTGAACTCGCACACCTTGCGGCGCCAGAACCTAAATCTGGTGCGTCTACCAATTTCGCCACTCCCGCAAAAAAGATGGTGGCTACGACGGGATTCGAACCTGTGACCCCATCATTATGAGTGATGTGCTCTAACCAACTGAGCTACGTAGCCATCTTTTTTTCGCGTTACCTTATCGGCGTTGCGGGGCGCATTATGCGTATTGAGCCCAATACCGTCAACACCTTTTTCAATGAAATTCACTGGAATGTGACTGTTTGGTTAGGTTGCGAACAGCATGGCGCAATAATCGGCAATTATTGGTTATTTACCGTTATTCAGTGCGGTGAAAGTACCCGCAATCCATAAAGGGTTATCGGGTTAATACGCTGACGATAGAAACAACCGGGCCACCGACTGTACGCTTTAATGCACCAAAAGCCAGCGTTTTCAATAAATGACCGGCGCCAACGCGTAATGTGTTCTCTATATAGCTTTTATCTTTTTGGCTGCTCAGCCACTGCGCCTGTTCCAGCTGTGTTAATAGCTCGCTGGATGAAACGCGTGAGGAGTCGAAATTGATGGCTACCGATCCTGCATATAAACGGTGGACGATCTCCTGGATACCGTCGCGGGCGCGTAGGGTTTCGATAAGTCGCGAAACTTCCTGCGGATGGCGCTGGATCCAGCTGGAACGGATACGAATGCGATTGGGGGTCTGGTGCAGGTAAGGAGTCATAGCCGCCTCATTTTACTTATGTAGTAGTAATGAGAGTAATTTATATTTGCATTACACCCGTGTCCAGCGCTCACCGCACTCAGTGCAAAAAAGAATCGCACCCTGGCTTTTGATACACCGCAAAAGAAGGTCGATTAGCACTGTCTGGTGCTCTACATCTGTGATTTGATTAATACCACTTATAAATATCTGGGTATTAACTGATATGCCTGCCGAATCTTTTGGCGACTTACTGACGCTGCGCCGCTTTGTTGAAGTGGCACACCATATACCCGGGCGTTTACGCCTGCGTTTTTCTAACAAGCTGATTGCCAGCCTGAGTCAGGGCAAGCTCAAACAGCTTGATGCTTATTGCCACCCTGAAGGGTACCTCCGGCGTTATCAGATCAATAGCGATAGCGGCTCCATCGTCCTCGAATACGATGCGGCAGCTATTCGCCCACAGATTTTAAATCAACTGTTTGGTCATGACGGCGAACAAGCGCAACAAGCGCTGGAGCAACTCGCCGCCATTCTCGATCCCTCTCACTAAATGAATAAGGGCAGTCATCATGAGCACTAATGACACCAACGCGCAGCAGGTACCACCAGCAGGCTACTACCCGCCATACGGCTATCCGTGGTACCCGTACCCGCCAATGCCGCAGGGCATGGCCTGGCCGCAGAATGGACAGATGCCGACTCAGCCGCAGGTTCCGCCGCAGCCGCAAATGCAGATGCCACCGCAGATGGCGATGGGTTTTCCTCCGATGGGCTTCCCGCAGGGGGCCGTGCCACCGCAGTTTCCTCAACCGCATCACCCACATCACCAGCATCATCATGCTGCTGCGCCGGGCGTTGACTGGAGTCAGTATGCACAGCATGTGGTCGATGGCGCGATGGGCGATCAGGCAGGCCTGCTGAAGAACATCATCAGCACCGTGGGGATGGACGATAAAGAATTCTGGAAAGGGGCAATGGTCGGCGCGGCCGTCACGCTGCTACTGACCAACGATTCCGTGCGTGGCATGTTGATGCAGACGCTGGCTGGTGCTGGCGACATGCTGAAAGCGGGCTCCAGTAAAGTGAAAGATGGCGTGAAAAACGGTTCTGAGGCTATTAAAGACACAGCCACCTCCAGCGCCGCGATTTTCCGCGACACCATGAAGGCGGGTAAAGACGGTTTCCAGGAATCCGTTGAGCGTCATCGTCAGCCTACTGCCATGCCATTTGACGATGAGGGCGTAGCGGATGAACAACAGCCGTGACAGAAATAGCCGGGTAAGCCGCGCCGCCGTTGCCGGCGCGCTTGTCGGCGGAAGCGCTGCCTGCCTACGGGAATGGCAGCGTTATCAGCAGAGCGAACAAACGCTGAACGAAGCGGCCTGTACGGTGATAAAGGAGACGGCAAAAGCCAGCCTTATCAGCGGCACGGTGATGGCGATTGCGGATGCCAATAAAGCCCGCCCGCTGGAGTCCGTCCTGACTATTATCGGGGTAGGCGCCGCTTCACTTTATCTGATGGATGCGATAGCTAAGCGAGGAAAAAATGAATCAGCCTGAGTACCTGTATAACCCGTACACCGGGATGTGGGAACCGAACCCAGCGGCGATGCCGGTACAAATGCCAGCGGCCACCAATAGCCGTACGCATCTGATTACGGGTCTGGTCGCGGGGGCTGCTATCACCTATCTGTTGACCAATCGTAACGTGCAGCAAGGGATCACCAATACGGCAAGCAAAGCCTGGGGAACCGTACGGGGCGAAATGGAAGAATTGAAGGAACGCGTTGCGGACCTACAGGCAGAGGTCGATTACTACCGCAGCCAGAATAAGGATGATATCGCGTGAGTGCTGTAGGCGAACGTGTGGTTATCGTTCACCAGATCCCAGGACGCGTACGCCTGCGGGTATCCGCGCTGAAAGATTACCCTGATGCCGCAGGATGGCTGAAACAGCAGATCCTCACCTTTCCCGGCGTTAGCGGCGTACGTATTCGTCCTTCAGCGCGCAGCGCGGTGATTGAATGGGATCGCGCGCGGACCTCAGCGGCGGACATCGTGGCGGCGGTGAGTGAGCTTGACTGGCAGACGGCGGACGACATTGAGTTTGAAACCGAGTATTGCGGCGGTGACAACCTGCTCAATCTCGCAGGTCTGGCGCTGACGCAGGTTTTACCTGACCGCTGGGCGCGTCTGCCGGCGGCGCTGCTGACGGCACCGACTATCCTGGAAGGGGCGCATACTTTAAGCCAGGGCCAACTCAAGGTTGAAGTACTGGATGCGCTGGCTCTCAGCCTGTCGATGCTGCGGGGCGATAACCGTACCGCCATGCTGACCCAATCGTTGCTGACGCTTGGCGAATACATGGAGCAGGAGACCAGCCGTCATTCCGATGCGCTGTTAGCCGATCTCATGCAGCCGCGCGAGCATCCGGTATGGGTGGAACGTGCGGGTGAAAGCGTTGAGATCAACAGCAGCGAGCTGGTGACTGGCGACGTGATGCTGCTTGGCCCGGGAGACAATATTCCGGCAGACGGTACCGTATTGCGCGGTGTGGCTCAGGTCAATCAGGCGTCGATGACCGGTGAAAGCGTGCCGGTGCGCCGCGAAGCGGGTTCATGGGTTTATGCGGGAACGCAAATCCAGGAAGGGAACGTGGCGATAACCGCCGAGCAGGTGGGCGAATCTTCTTCTACTGCGCACATCCGCCGTTTTATCCGTGATTCCCTGACCCAGCGTAGCGAAACGCAGCAGGTCACGCAGCAAATGGCCGACCGCCGCGTGGCGATCACGCTGGGCGTCGGTGCCGCTGTGTTCGCGATGACCCGCAGCTGGGAGCGCCTGGCATCGGTATTCCTCGTTGACTACTCCTGCGCGTTGAAGCTCAGCACGCCTATCGCCTTTAAGTCGATTATGTATCGTGCCGCGCAGAGCGGACTGTTGCTCAAAGGCGGCAGGGCGATTGAGAAGCTGGCAGACGTCGATACGGTGGTGTTTGATAAAACCGGTACCCTGACTCACGACCAGATGCAGGTCACCGACGTTATCAGCTTCAACGACCAACTTGTGCAGGCTAAGCGTCTGCTGGCGATTGCTGCGTCGGTGGAAGAGCACAGCAACCATCCGCTGGCACATGCGGTGGTCGCGGCGGCAGAGCACCATGAGCTGCCGCATATTCCGCACGGTGAAGTGGAATACGTTATCGCCCACGGCCTGCTATGCGCGCTGGAAGATCATCAGATGGTGATCGGTAGCCGCCACTTCCTCGACTGTCACTACGATATTGATTTCTCACCGTATGAGGATGAAATCAACGAGCTGGAAGCGAAGGGGCGTCACCTGCTGTTTATCGGTTTCGACGATCAGCTGGTGGGGATGATTGGTCTCCAGGATCATCTGCGTGATGAGGCTTCCGAGGTCATTGCTCAGCTCAAAGCATCGGGTATTCGTCAGGTGGTACTGCTGACCGGCGACCGCGCGGAGAAAGCCTGCCAACTGGCAGAGCGCGTGGGCATCGACCGCTACGTTGCTGAAGCGACGCCGGAAAGCAAAGTTGAGGTTGTGCGGGCCTTGCAGGCGGCGGGGCATAAAGTTCTGTTTGTCGGCGACGGGATTAACGATGCGCCGGTGCTGACTCAGGCGGATGTGGGTTTAGCGATGAACCAAAGCACCGAGCTGGCGCAGCAGGCGGCTGATGCGGTGCTGTTGCAGGATAATCTGCACGGCGTTATCACCGCCCGCCAGCTATCAACGGAAGCGATGAAGCTGGTGAACAGCAACATCAAGCTAACCGAGTGGACTAATAGCGCCATTATGCTGGCGGCCGCACTGGGCTGGCTGTCGCCGGGCGCAAGTGCGATGCTGCATAACGGCACCACGCTGGGTGTGCTATTGCGTTCGCTGGCAGCGAAGAAGGGTCGCGGGGAGTAGACTTAACCCTCGCCCAAAAAAAAGCCCCCTGATGTCACCATCAGAGGGCTTTTCTATTTAAGCATCACGCTGACTAATATGCAGACTGGTGCACGCCTACCGCACGGCCTGACGGGTCGTCCATGGTTTTGAACGCTTCATCCCACTCAATTGCTTTTGCTGAAGAGCATGCCACGGACGGGCCACCAGGGACACACTCTGCGGCGCTTGGTACCGGGAACAGTTCTTCAAAGATTTCGCGGTACAGATAGCCTTCTTTTGAGGTCGGTGTGTTGTACTGGAAGCGGAAATGCGCCGTCTCCAGCTGTTGGTCAGTAACCTGTTTCGCCGCGACTTCTTTCAGCGTATCAATCCAGCTGTAGCCGACACCATCAGAGAACTGCTCTTTCTGGCGCCATGCCACGCTTGCTGGCAGATAGGATTCGAAGCACTCACGCAGCACGTGTTTTTCCATTTTGCCGTTGCCGCACATTTTATCCTGTGGGTTGATGCGCATCGCCACGTCGAGGAATTTCTTATCCAGGAACGGCACACGCGCTTCCACGCCCCAGGCGGACATCGCTTTGTTTGCACGCGCACAGTCGTACATATGCAGCGCCTGCAGCTTACGCACGGTCTCTTCATGCAGCTCTTTGGCGTTTGGCGCTTTATGGAAGTACAGGTAGCCGCCAAATACTTCGTCAGACCCTTCGCCGGACAGCACCATCTTGATGCCCATCGCTTTGATTTTACGCGACATCAGATACATCGGCGTGGAGGCGCGAATAGTCGTCACATCGTAGGTTTCAATGTGGTAGATAACGTCGCGAATCGCATCCAGACCTTCCTGCACGGTGAAGTGAATTTCATGGTGCACGGTGCCGAGGTGGTTTGCCACTTCCCGAGCTGCTTTCAGGTCAGGGGAACCCTCAAGGCCAACGGCGAAGGAGTGCAGCTGAGGCCACCAGGCTTCTGAACGTTCCTGATCTTCCACGCGGCGTGCGGCGAATTTCTTGGTGATAGCCGAAATAACGGAAGAATCCAGGCCGCCGGACAGCAGGACGCCGTAAGGCACGTCGGACATCAGATGGCTTTTCACCGACTCTTCCAGCGCCTGGCGCAGTTCGTTTTTGTCGGTAACGTTGTCTTTCACCGCGTCATAGTCGAACCAATCGCGCTGATAATACTGGCGAATTTCGCCGTCTTTGCTCCACAGGTAGCTACCGGCCGGGAACTCCTGAATGGTGCGGCAGACCGGCGTCAGCGCTTTCATTTCAGACGCGACGTAGAAGTTACCGAATTCATCATGGCCCATATACAGCGGAATAATACCGATATGGTCACGGCCAATCAGGTAAGCATCTTTTTCGCTGTCGTACAGGGCGAAGGCGAACATGCCTTCCAGCTCGTCGAGGAAGTCCGGACCTTTTTCCTGATACAGTGCAAGGATCACTTCACAGTCAGAACCGGTCTGGAACTGATAGCGATCGGCGTATTCTGCACGCAGCGCCTGATGGTTGTAGATTTCACCGTTGACTGCCAGGGCGTGCGTTTTCTTTTCGTTGTACAGCGGCTGAGCGCCGGCGTTGACGTCAACAATCGACAGGCGTTCATGTGCAAGAATGGCTTTGTCGCAAGCGTAGATACCGGACCAGTCTGGGCCACGGTGGCGCATCAGGCGGGAGAGCTCAAGCGCTTTTTTACGCAGCTCGCCCGCGTCAGTTTTAATATCCAATACACCGAAAATAGAACACATAGACTTCTCCGTTAACCCTGTGGTGTTGTGCTGTTTTATTGTGTGGCGCTGCGCTATCGCGGTGCCTTTGCATGACTAAAAAAATGCCGTAAAGGGGCGATGGGTGCAAGGCTTTTTCGGCCTCGGGAAGAAATAATTCAATAGGGGTTAATGAATACTAAAAAATACGTATGTGAATCTCTCTATTATTGATGGATCATCATTTTTATTGCGATTTTTTTGACGATTCAACTTCTTCAGGTGCGAATAGATAGCGAAGTCGCCAGGCATTGCAGGGGAACGTGCGTGACAGCTAAAGAGTTGCATGAAGAAAAGAGGGAAGGGAGTGCGGTAAATCAGGCCGATGCCCGGCTGGGCATCGGTATTGCCGTTATGGATGACCACGGCAGGAAAATTAGATTATCTCGATTTCGGCGACCGACGGGTAAATCCACGATGGCCTGAACGGCATATTGTCGATGTCATCGATGGTGGATACGCCGGAGAGGACCAGAATCGTTTCCAGCCCGGCCTGGAAGCCAGCCAGGATGTCGGTGCGAAGATTATCGCCCACGATAACCGTCTGTTCCGAGTGAGCCTGCATCTTGTTGAGCGCGGCGCGGATAATCCACGGGCTGGGTTTGCCCACGACGAATGGTTTCCGGCCAGAGATTTTTTCGATACCTGCGCAAAGTGCGCCACAGGCCGGGTAATACCCACGGCCATGGGTATCCGGGTTCGTGGCGATGAAGCGTGCGCCATTGGCCACGAAGAATGCGGCCTTGTGCATCATATCCCAGTTAAAGGAGCGGGTTTCGCCGACGATAACGAAATCCGGGTTGACGTCGGTAATGGTGAATCCGGCTTTATACAACTCATGGATCAGCGCGCCTTCGCCGACAACATAGGCTTTTTTCCCTTCCTGGCGACGCAGAAAATCGGCGGTTGCCATGGCGGAGGTGTAAAACACGCTGTCCGGGACGTCGATGCCCGCAGTGGCGAAGCGGTTCGCCAAATCCTGACCTGTCTGTGAAGGGTAGTTGGTCAGACAGACAAACGGCATACCTTTATCCAGTACGCGCGCGACGAATTCTGCCGCGCCCGGCACGGCTTCGTTGTCGTGCATCAGCACGCCGTCAATATCACAGATTACATTCTGAATGGTCATGGACTTCCTGGCGTTTGTATTAAAGAGGCGTAATTATACACGTTATCCCCAGCATTACCTCTTACGACTAGCCTTCCAGCAAATGCTGCAGCAAAGAGCCGTTTAGCATCGCCCGTTTTACCAGCGCAAAAGCACCAATCGCCGAGCGATGGTCGAGAGTCGAACGTACGACCGGTAGATTTTTACGAAACGCCTTCAAAACCTGAGTGTTAATGCAGCCTTCAATCGCGGGCAGCAGCACGCGGTCGGCCTCAATAATTTCGCCGGCTATCACTACTTTCTGCGGGTTGAACAGGTTAATGGCGATAGCGATGGTTTTTCCCAGATGACGCCCGACGTGCTCGATCACTTCAGTCGCCAGCGGGTCGCCTTTATTGGCAGCCTTGCAGATGGTTTTGATATGGCAATCGTCCAGCGTTAACCGGCTATGATAGCCCTGCTCCAGCAGATGACGAACGCGTTGCTCGATAGCGGCGTTGGCGGCGACCGTTTCCAGACAGCCAAAGTTACCGCAGTGGCAGCGCTCGCCGAGCGGGTCGACCTGAATATGGCCGATTTCGCCGACGTTACCGTTACGGCCGATAAAAATACGCCCATTGGAGATGATCCCGGCACCTGTCCCGCGGTGTACGCGCACCAAAATGGAGTCTTCGCAGTCATGACTTGCCCCAAAGTAGTGCTCGGCGAGCGCCAGACTACGGATATCATGACCGACAAAGCAGGTGACTTTAAACTGTTTTTCCAGCGCTTCAACCAAACGCCAGTTTTCGACCGGGATGTGCGGCATATAGCGGATTACGCCGCTTTCAGGATCGACGAGGCCCGGTAGGATGACCGAGATGGCAATCAGCTCGCGGATTTTGCGCTGGCACGATTCAATAAACGTCGCAATGGTGTTAAGCAGCGCATGTTCCAGCGTCTCCTGAGTGCGCTCAGGCAGCGGATAGTGCTCTTCAGCCACCACTTTACTGCTCAGATCGTACAGCGTGAGGGTCGTGTCATGACGGCCAAGACGAACGCCGATGGCGTGGAAATTGCGGGTTTCGGTGATGATAGATATTGCGCGGCGGCCCCCGGTGGAGGCCTGCTGATCGACTTCTTTGATCAGTCCGCGCTCAATAAGCTGACGCGTGATTTTGGTCACGCTGGCGGGCGCAAGCTGGCTCTGCTCGGCAATCTGAATACGCGAGATTGGCCCATGCTGGTCAATCAGGCGGTAAACGGCCGCGCTGTTTAACTGTTTTACGAGGTCAACATTACCAATTTGAGCTTGTCCGCCTGATGTCATACTTTCTCTTACTCAGTAACGACCTCGTTGCCATTAACGATGGTCTTGATGATTTTAAAATCGTGGGTGAACGCAGTGAGGTTCGCCACTTTGCCCGGTGCGATGCTGCCCAGCTGTTTGTCGACGCCAATCGCGCGAGCAGGGTAGAGGGTTGCCATGCGCAGTACTTCGTCCAGCGCAATATTGGCGTGATTGACCAGGTTACGCACCCCTTCAATCATGGTCAGGGACGAACCGCTCAATGTCCCGTTTTCATCAACACAGAGTCCATTGCGGTAGTATATTGTTTTACCAGCAAAAATGAACTGCTCAATATTGGCACCCGCCGGCGCAGTTGCATCGGTGACGAGGCACAGTTTATCGCCTTTTAAGCGCTTGGCGTTACGGATATTGATGTAGTCAACGTGCAGACCGTCGGCGATGATGCCGCAGTAAATTTCGTTGGCATCAAGGATAGCGCCGGTCAGGCCGGGTTCACGGCCTGACATATACGGCATGGCGTTAAACAGGTGCGTTGCAAAAGAGATGCCTGCGCGGAAACCGATACGTGCCTCTTTCGCCGTGGCGTTGGAGTGGCCCGCAGATACCACGATACCGGCATTGGCCAGTTGGGTAATCACGGCGGGGTCTACCATTTCCGGTGCCAGAGTGACTTTGGTGATAACGTCAGCGTTATCGCACAGGAATTGCACCAGTTCGGCGTCAGGTTTACGCACGAAGCTTGGGTTGTGCGTCCCTTTTTTGACGATGTTCAGCCACGGGCCTTCAAGGTGCAGACCGAGCGCTTGATTAGGGTGTTTAGCCAGATATTCGCGCATCACGCGTACGCCCTGTTTCATCAGGTCGTCGCTGGTGGTGATGAGCGTTGGCAGGAAGCTGGTACAGCCCGATTTCTCGTTGGCTTTCTGCATGATTTCCAGCGTTTCAACGGTCACCGCTTCGGCGGTATCGTTGAACTGCACGCCGCCGCAGCCGTTAAGCTGAACGTCGATAAAGCCAGGGGCGAGTATGGCGCCATTAACGGAACGCTGTTCGACGTTCGCTGGTACATCAGCCAGTGGGCAAATACGTTCAATAAGGCCATTGGCGACGATAATCGCATGGTCATCCAGAATTTCGTGACCGGTATAAATCCGGCCATGGGTTAATGCATACATTACGACCCCCGGTGTTCAAAAATGTTGTCCCGCGGCGAGCCACGGGACGGTAAGACAATTACAGACCTTTGATATTTTCCGCTTCGAGCTCGTTGAAATACTTCAGGGTCTTGACCTTCAACTCCATGGTGGAAGGTTCATCGCAGACGATCAGTGATTTCGGGTGCAGCTGCAGACAGGTAATGGTCCACATGTGGTTAACGTTACCTTCAACCGCTTGCTGCAGAGCCAGCGCTTTCGGCGCGCCCTGAACCAGGATCATCACTTCTTCCGCATCCAGAAGCGTACCTACGCCTACGGTCAGCGCATATTTTGGTACCATTGCTACGTCGCCGTCAAAGAAGCGAGAGTTCGCCACGCGGGTTTCGTGCGTCAAGGTTTTGATACGGGTACGGGAAGAGAGGGAAGAGGCCGGTTCGTTAAACGCGATATGACCGTCGTTACCTACGCCACCCATAAACAGGTGAATTTTGCCGTATGAACGGATTTTTTCTTCGTAGCGACGACATTCTGCATCAACATCCGGTGCATTGCCGTTCAGCAGGTTGATGTTTTCTGCTGGAATATCGATATGATCGAAGAAGTTACGGTTCATAAAGCTGTGATAGCTTTCAGGATGCTCTTTCGCCAGACCTACATATTCGTCCATATTGAAAGTGACAACGTGCTGGAAACTAACCTGGCCCGCTTTATGCATTTCAACTAAAACTTTATAGGTCGCCAGCGGAGTACCGCCGGTTGGCAGGCCCAGCACGAACGGACGGTCCGCGGTAGGTTTAAATGCGTTGATACGGTTAACGATATGGCGAGCTGCCCATTTGCCGACTTGCTCAGCGTTAACGAGAGGAATCAGTCTCATTCTTCACCTCAATATGTAAAATGTAAGATGTTGGCGGATGGCATCTCCATGCATGCTCTAAGCGTAACCTGTTTACATCGACAGGGAGCGATCCGTTTTGATTTTTTGAATGATAAAATAAGTTTTCATAGTTAGCCAGTGAAAGGGAGTGGTGTTGACAATTTTTGGTGACAATAGTCACAAAAAACACGTGTTTAATTTGCGATACGAATTAAACTTCCACACACTCACAATCCATAAGAGTTGTGAATGCAGTTTACAAGACATCGCAGTTACATGCTTTTTTGTACAATAAAAAAATGGCTTAAATGAGCCGTATCGGGGTCTCGTAGGGGGAATAAGATGAATATTTTAGGTTTTTTCCAGCGACTGGGTAGGGCGTTACAGCTCCCTATCGCCGTGCTGCCGGTGGCGGCGCTGTTGCTGCGATTTGGTCAGCCAGATTTACTGAACGTTCCATTCATCGCACAGGCGGGTGGATCAATCTTTGATAACCTGGCGCTAATCTTCGCTATCGGTGTGGCCTCCAGCTGGTCGAAAGACAACGCGGGTTCGGCAGCATTGGCGGGTGCAGTGGGTTATTTCGTCCTGACGAAAGCCATGGTCACCATCAACCCAGCGATTAACATGGGTGTGCTGGCGGGTATCATTACCGGTCTGGTCGGCGGTGCCGCGTATAACCGTTGGGCAGGCATCAAACTGCCTGACTTCCTGAGCTTCTTCGGCGGCAAACGCTTCGTTCCAATCGCCACTGGCTTCTTCTGTCTGGTGCTGGCTGCCATCTTCGGCTACGTATGGCCGCCGGTGCAGAACGCAATCCATGCTGGTGGTGAATGGATCGTCGGCGCAGGCGCGCTGGGTTCCGGCATCTTCGGTTTCATTAACCGTCTGCTGATCCCAACCGGTCTGCATCAGGTGCTGAACACCATCGCCTGGTTCCAGATTGGTGAGTTCACCAACGCCGCTGGCGCAGTCTTCCACGGTGACATCAACCGCTTCTATGCGGGTGACGGCACTGCGGGTATGTTCATGTCCGGCTTCTTCCCAATCATGATGTTTGGTCTGCCGGGTGCAGCGCTGGCGATGTACTTCGCCGCACCGAAAGAGCGTCGCCCAATGGTTGGCGGTATGCTGCTGTCCGTTGCAGTCACCGCGTTCCTGACCGGTGTTACCGAGCCGCTGGAATTCCTGTTCATGTTCCTGGCTCCGCTGCTGTACCTCCTGCACGCGATTCTGACCGGTGTAAGCCTGTTTATCGCCACGCTGCTGGGTATCCACGCTGGCTTCTCCTTCTCCGCAGGTGCTATCGACTACGTGTTGATGTACAGCCTGCCGGCAGCAAGTAAGAACGTCTGGATGCTGGTAGTCATGGGTCTGGCGTTCTTCGTTATCTACTTCGTGCTGTTCAGCGTGGTTATTCGCATGTTTAACCTGAAAACGCCTGGCCGCGAAGACAAAGACGACAACGTCGTGACTGAAGAAGCCAACAGCAACACCGAAGAAGGTCTGAACCAGCTGGCAACCAGCTACATTGCAGCGGTTGGCGGTACTGACAACCTGAAAGCGATTGACGCATGTATTACCCGTCTGCGTCTGACCGTGGGTGATTCTGCGAAGGTGAGCGATGCGATGTGTAAACGTCTGGGCGCTTCCGGTGTTGTAAAACTGAACAAACAGACTATTCAGGTCATCGTGGGTGCGAAAGCTGAATCTGTCGGCGACGCAATGAAGAAAGTCGTTGCACGTGGCCCGGTTGCTGCAGCAGCGGCAGAAAGCGCACCGGCAGCAGCGGCCGCGGTAAAACCGCAGGCTGTGGCTAACGCGACCACCGTTGAAGCGCTGGTTTCACCAATCACTGGTGACATCGTTGCTCTGGAACAGGTTCCTGACGAAGCGTTCGCCAGCAAAGCAGTAGGCGACGGCGTAGCGGTAAAACCAACGGATAAAACCGTTGTTTCACCGGCAGCGGGTACCATCGTGAAAATCTTTAACACCAACCACGCGTTCTGTCTGGAAACTGACAAAGGTGCGGAGATCGTTGTCCACATGGGTATCGATACCGTCGTGCTGGAAGGTAAAGGCTTCAAACGCCTGGTCGAAGAGGGTGCGGAAGTGGTTGCGGGTCAGCCAATTCTGGAAATGGATCTGGAGTTCCTCAACGCTAACGCGCGTTCAATGATTAGCCCGGTTGTTTGCAGCAACAGCGATGATTTCGGTGGTTTGGTAATCAAAGCCGAAGGTCATGTAGTTGCCGGTCAAACGCCACTGTATGAGATTAAAGGTAAATAATCGCTCCTGAGTAAAGTTGATTAATGCCTTAAGCGGCGGGGGAAATCCTCCGCCGCTTTTTTTTGCAGCAATTTGCCCCAATATTTTCGTTTGCGACATTTTTTGCGTAACTAAAGGTTGTCAGTCCGTCCGGCTTATAAGATCATATGCCGTTATACGTTGTTTACGCTTTGAGGAATCTACGATGAGTGAGGCTGAAGCCCGCCCGACAAACTTTATTCGTCAGATCATTGACGAAGATCTGGCTACCGGTAAGCACACTACGGTGCATACTCGTTTTCCGCCAGAGCCAAATGGCTATCTGCACATCGGCCATGCGAAATCTATCTGCCTGAACTTCGGTATTGCGCAAGACTATCAAGGCCAGTGCAACCTGCGTTTCGATGACACCAACCCAGTTAAAGAAGACATCGAATACGTTGAGTCCATCAAAAACGACGTCGAGTGGTTAGGTTTTCACTGGTCTGGCAACGTTCGCTACTCCTCTGATTACTTCGATCAGCTGCATGCCTATGCGGTAGAACTTATCAATAAAGGTCTGGCCTACGTCGATGAACTGACGCCAGAACAAATCCGCGAATACCGCGGCTCGCTGACCGCACCGGGCAAAAACAGCCCATTCCGCGATCGCAGCGTGGAAGAGAACCTGGCGCTGTTCGAAAAAATGCGTACCGGTGGCTTCGAAGAAGGCAAAGCCTGTCTGCGTGCCAAAATCGACATGGCATCCTCTTTTGTGGTGATGCGCGATCCGGTTCTTTACCGTATTAAATTTGCCGATCACCACCAGACCGGCACCAAGTGGTGCATCTACCCGATGTACGACTTCACCCACTGCATCAGCGATGCGCTGGAAGGGATTACGCATTCACTGTGTACTCTTGAATTCCAGGACAACCGTCGTCTGTATGACTGGGTTCTCGACAACATCACTATTCCGGTTCATCCGCGCCAGTACGAATTCTCGCGCCTGAATCTGGAATATACCGTGATGTCTAAGCGTAAGCTGAACCAACTGGTGACTGAGAAGCACGTTGAAGGTTGGGATGACCCACGTATGCCGACGATTTCCGGTCTGCGTCGCCGTGGTTACACCGCAGCTGCTATTCGTGAATTCTGCAAACGCATCGGCGTGACCAAACAGGACAACACCATTGAGATGGCTTCTCTGGAATCCTGCATTCGCGAAGATCTGAACGAAAACGCTCCACGCGCGATGGCGGTTATCGATCCAGTTAAACTGGTCATCGAAAACTATCCGCAGGGCGAGAGCGAAATGGTCTCTATGCCTAACCATCCGAATAAACCGGAAATGGGTAGCCGTGAAGTGCCGTTTAGCGCAGAGATCTGGATCGACCGCGCCGACTTCCGTGAAGAAGCGAACAAACAGTACAAGCGTCTGGTGATGGGTAAAGAAGTTCGCCTGCGTAACGCCTACGTGGTGAAAGCAGAGCGCGTGGAGAAAGATGCCGAAGGCAATATCACCACGATTTTCTGTACCTACGATGCGGATACCCTGAGCAAAGATCCGGCCGATGGCCGTAAAGTGAAGGGCGTAATTCATTGGGTCAGCGCTGCACACGCGTTGCCGATTGAAATCCGTCTCTACGATCGCCTGTTCAGCGTCCCGAATCCAGGTGCCGCAGAAGACTTCCTGTCGGTGATGAATCCGGAATCACTGGTTATCACTCAGGGCTATGGCGAGCCATCTCTGCAGGCCGCTGAGGCCGGTAAAGCGTATCAGTTTGAGCGTGAGGGTTACTTCTGTCTCGACAGCCGCTATAGCACCGCTGACAAGCTGGTATTTAACCGCACCGTCGGTTTACGTGATACCTGGGTTGGCTAAACGGTCATTTGCCCTACCAAAACGCCGCCTCTGAGCGGCGTTTTTTTATCCTCCAATTGCCTATCCGTAGTTTCGCGCAGCGAATTAATACATACCTTCGAGTTCTAAGAACTCCGTATATCGCGCGATGCCTCGCTTGAAAATCACGATGTAAGCGTTCTCATTAACATTTCATCCAGGCCCCATAAGGGTTGGTGACGGGAAATGTTAATAACGCACTCCGTTACACATTGAAACCAAATATGTGCGCTTTGTCATAATCCTGCACTCTTGTTGCGGAAAAGGATTGATAATTCGCGTCGCGAAAAATAGTCTATCGGTGTAGCGAAACACCTTTTTCCAGAAGTTCATTTTTTTTAAAGTTTTTATTTTTTTGCCTCTGCTTTGCGGCGGCATTTTAAAAGTCAAAGAGGATTTAACTATGCGTACGTTTAGTGGCAAACGTAGTACGCTGGCGCTGGCTATCGCCGGTGTGACAGCACTGTCGGGCTTTACAATGGCACCGGATGCAAAAGCTGAAGGGTTCATTGACGACTCATCATTAACTGGCGGCATCTATTACTGGCAGCGTGAGCGTGACCGTAAAGATGTTACCGATCACGATAAATATAAAACCAACCTTTCTCACTCCACCTGGAACGCCAACCTCGACTTCCAGTCTGGCTATGCCGCCGATATGTTCGGTCTTGATATCGCTGCGTTTACCGCGATTGAAATGAACGAAAGCAGCGAAAGTGGCCACCCGAACGAAATCGCGTTCTCTTCAAAAAACAAAGGTTATAGCGAAGATTACAGCGGTGATAAGTCTGGTATCAGCCTGTATAAAGCGGCGGCTAAATTCAAGCTTGGGCCAACCTGGGCACGTGCCGGTTACATTCAGCCAACCGGTCAAACCCTGCTGGCACCACACTGGAGCTTTATGCCTGGTACTTACCAGGGCGCTGAAGCCGGGGCCAATTTCGACTACGGCGACAACGGTGCACTGAGCTTCTCCTACATGTGGACCAACGAGTACAAGGCACCTTGGCATCTGGAGATGGATAACTTCTATCAGAACGATAAGAAGACCAAGGTCGACTACCTGCACTCCATCGGTGCTAAATACGATTTCAAAAATGACCTGGTGCTGGAAGCGGCATTTGGTCAGGCAGAAGGCTATGTTGATCAGTACTTCGCCAAAGGTAGCTACAAATTCGATATCCCTGGCGGCCCTCTGACCACCAGCTATCAGTTCTACGGTACCCGTGACAAAGTGAGCGATCACGGCGTGAACGATATTTACGACGGCACCGCGTGGCTGCAAGCGTTAACCTTCGGCTACAAGCTGAAAGAGGTCTTCGACTTCCGCCTGGAAGGGACCTGGGTTAAAGCTGAAGGTCAGCAGGGCTTCTTCCTGCAGCGTATGACGCCAACCTACGCTTCCTCCAACGGTCGTCTGGATATCTGGTGGGATAACCGCTCTGACTTCAACGCCAACGGCGAAAAAGCAGTGTTCTTCGGCTCCATGTATGACCTGAAAAACTGGGATCTCCCGGGCTGGGCAGTGGGCGCGTCTTACGTCTACGCATGGGATGCTAAGCCATCGACCTGGCAGATGAACCCGGATGCTTACTACGACAAAAACAATAAAATCAAAGAGTCTGCTTACAGCCTCGATGTGGCTTACACCGTACAGGATGGCCGCGCGAAAGGGACTCTGTTCAAACTGCACTTCACGCAGTATGACAACCACTCCGACATTCCAAGCTGGGGCGGTGGTTACGGCAACATCTTCCAGGACGAGCGTGACGTGAAATTCATGGTTATCGCACCGTTCACTATTTTCTGATGCATGACGCGGCAGGGGGAAACCTCTGCCGCCGCTAAGAGGTTCATCGCATGAAAAAATTGATTCTTGTTGCTTTAATGGCTGCTGGTCTCACCGCCTGCGTCCAGTCACCTGCGCCGAAAGAAGACACCAAACTGAAAGATGCCTATAGCGCCTGTATCAATACGGCGGAAGGTAATCCGGATAAAATCCAGGCCTGCCAGAGCGTATTGAACGTGCTGAAACAAGATAAGAAGCACGAGCAGTTCGCGAATCAGGAAAGCGTACGCGTGCTGGATTATCAGCAGTGTATTCTGGCGAGAAAAACGGGTAACGACCAGGCCGTTGCCAGCAAGTGCGATAAGATTTGGCAGGAAATTCGCAGCAACAATACGCCACAAAAATAATGTCGTGTTAAGAACTGAAAACCGCTGCTTGCAGCGGTTTTTTTATGTCGATACCAGACCGACAGGCAAAAAAAAACCAGCACACAATGGCTGGTTTTTTGACGAGCGGCGGTCGTTACTTCTCGATGCCGTCGTGAGCGTGTTCATCTTCGCGGCAGTCGCCTTCAGCGCAGTGACCGTAAAGATACAGGCTATGGTTGGTTAAGCGAATTCCGTACTTGGTGGCGATTTCACGCTGGCGCGCTTCAATCGAATCATCGCTGAACTCGATAACTTTGCCGCAGTCGAGGCAGATCAGGTGATCGTGGTGATGCTGCTGAGTCAGTTCGAATACGGATTTGCCGCCTTCAAAATTATGGCGAGTCACAATGCCAGCGTCATCAAACTGGTTCAGTACGCGGTAAACCGTGGCTAAACCGATCTCTTCACCCATGTCGATCAGGCGTTTGTATAAGTCTTCCGCGCTGACATGGTGGTTATGAGGTTCCTGAAGAACTTCCAGAATCTTTAACCGTGGAAGTGTGACTTTCAGGCCAGCCTTCTTTAATGCGGTATTATTGTCAGTCATGCGGAATCTGTCCTGTTGCTAAACGATTAACTTCCATCAGCGAAAGTTTCACAGAGAATGCACCCGAATTAATGCGTCTCATTATAGAATGGCCCTATCAAAATGAAAACAGCAAGGCCCGGGTAAGCTAAGCTTTCAAAAACGAGGCTTCACCGACAAACTGAGCGATGAACCTGCGCTAAATCAGAAGATATTGTACAGGTATGCGATAAAAAGTTAAAAATTTGTAGCTATTATTTTAATTGCTTTTACCTATTAATGAGGTGCAGTTTGATAATTGCACCTCATTATTGCGATTAGGCGTTTTTGATTTCGTCCAGGTGCAGTTCTTCAGCCACCTGCTTAACCCACTTCTCAACGCGCTCCGCGGTCAATTCTGGCTGACGGTCTTCGTCAATTGCCAGACCCACGAAGTGATCGTCATCGGCAAGTCCCTTAGACGCTTCAAAATGGTAGCCTGCGGTTGGCCAATGACCCACGATGGTTGCGCCACGTGGTTCAATAATATCGCGAATGGTGCCCAGGGCATCACAGAAATATTCCGCGTAATCTTCCTGGTCGCCACAACCGAACAGCGCAACCAGTTTACCGTTGAAATCGACTTCTTCCAGCGTCGGGAAGAAATCATCCCAGTCGCACTGTGCTTCACCGTAGTACCAGGTTGGGATACCCAGCAGCAGGATATCGAACGCAGCCAGATCTTCTTTGCTGCTCTTGGCGATGTCATGCACGTCAGCGACATCTTTACCAAGCTGTTTTTGAATCATTTTTGCGATATTTTCGGTGTTTCCGGTATCGCTACCGAAGAAGATGCCAACGATTGCCATGAGTAAAATAACCTCTTGAAACTTAATGATATGGTGGTGGCTTATTGCCCACAGATAAGGGCAATCATAGCAGAACAGCGCAGTGTGCGGAAACAGCAATCGTGCCGGACTGCACACTCTGCTACATGAAAGCGTGTTTTGGGGGGATTTTTCAGACTTTCCCCTGTCCGTGCAGCAGCGCAAGCTGGTTCATCAACATCTCTTCGATGAGTTCGCTGCGGCTCATATCACGGGCAGTCGCCAGCTCGTTGAGTGCATCAACGGCTTCGTTATTCAGCTTCAGTTCGACGCGCTTAAGCCCGCGAACCTTATCGCGTTTTAGCTGATTACGCTTATTGATGCGGAGCTGTTCGTCACGCGAAAGCGGATTGGTTTTTGGTCTTCCCGGGCGACGCTCATTTGCGAACAAATCTAGTGTCGTACGGTCCGTTTGTTCTTTTGCCATGATTCTGAGTGACTTCGGGGAAAACAAGCTACCGGGCAGTGCCCAGCGCAGACAGCGCGCAATCATACATCAGTGGAACCCGCACGCCAACGACCGCGGCCATTCTGGCGCGCGGTCGATGCATTTTTAATCACTCTGCGAGGTAACGGCGGATAGCGCGCATTACAGCGTCTGGTTTTTCCGCATGAACCCAGTGACCGGCACCGGCAATAACGTGTGCTTTGGCCTGCGGGAACTGGGCTAACAGGCTGTCTCGATAGGCTTCGGTGACGTACGACGAATTGCCGCCAGGAATAAAGAGCGCAGGCTTATTCCACGCGGGGATAGTTTCCCAGCCAACAATGTGCGGGTATTGTTCCCACAGCACCGGCACGTTGAAGCGCCAGGCACCGTCAACGAACGATTTCAGCAGAAACTGGATGACCCCTTCTTCATGGAGGAACTCGCGCATCACCGTGGCAGCCTGCTGACGCGTGGCCACGCCGGCGTTGGTCACCGCATTGATCGCCGCAAAAATTTCATCATGACGACGAACATGATAATCCACCGGCGCAATATCAATCGCCACCAGGTGGTCGATACGCTCTGGTGCCAGTGCGGTCAGCGCCATCACCGCTTTACCGCCCATGGAGTGGCCAATTAGCGTTGCGGTTTCAATATTATGCTCGTCAAGCGTATCGAGGAGATCCTGGGCCATGGCCGGGTAGTTCATCTCTTCCGAACGCGGCGACAGCCCGTGGTTACGCATATCGACCTGGATGATATCGTGGTCGGCAACGAGGTCGCGGGCAAGGATACCGAGATTGTCCAGGCTGCCAAACAGGCCGTGGACGAGGACGATGGGGGAATTATTGTGCAGGTTTTGTGCAGATTGCGCTCGGACATTCAATTTCATAGCAAAGTTCTTTTTTTCGCGTTGTCGGGTTAGGGTATCATGTTGGACATTCTAACGCTCAGGGGCAAGTAAGGAACTCATCCGAATTTTGCCGCGTTCCTGGTTTGGCGCTACCCGCTGTTGGGTTTTGACTTTATAATCCCAATGAATTGTATTCAGAAAAATTATTGCACCGGATTAAGATGAAAACGATCGAAGTTGATGACGAGCTCTATCGCTATATTGCGGCTCACACTCTGCACATTGGCGAGAGCGCGTCCGACATTTTACGGCGTATGCTGAAATTCTCCGCCGCTTCACAGCCTGCTGTTGCCGCAGCGCCGGTCGTCAAAGCAGAACCGGCCCCTGCGCCAGCTGCTGCTCCCGTTGCTGAAGTTAAAACGGTTAAAACGACGAAAGACAAAGTTCGCGCGATGCGTGAACTGCTGCTCTCCGACGAATACGCCGAGCAGAAAAAAGCGGTAAACCGCTTTATGCTGATCCTGACCACGCTCTATTCGCTGGACAACAAAGCCTTTGCTGAAGCCACCGAATCGCTCCATGGTCGCACCCGCGTCTACTTTGCTGCCGATGAGCAGACGCTGCTGAAAAACGGTAACCAGACGAAACCTAAACAGGTGCCGGATACGCCATACTGGGTCATTACCAACACGAATACAGGCCGTAAATGCAGCATGGTCGAACATATCATGCAGTCAATGCAGTTCCCGGTGGAGCTGATTGAAAAGGTTTGCGGTACCATTTCATACTGAAAATCTAACCCTTGCATAAGAAGGACCAGGCAATGGCAAACCATACCCGTGCGGGTCAGCCTGCACAGCAAAGTGACTTGATCAACGTGGCCCAGCTGACGTCTCAGTACTACGTACTGCAGCCGGAAGTGGGCAATGCGGAACACGCGGTGAAATTCGGGACTTCCGGTCACCGCGGGAGCGCAGGTCGTCACAGCTTCAACGAAAAGCATATTTTGGCCATTGCTCAGGCAATCGCTGAAGAGCGCGCGAAAAATGGAATTACGGGCCCATGCTATGTCGGGAAAGATACTCACGCGCTCTCCGAGCCTGCGTTTATCTCTGTTCTTGAAGTGTTGGCAGCAAATGGTGTTGATGTCATTGTGCAGGAAAACAATGGTTTTACGCCGACTCCGGCTATCTCCAACGCCATCCTTGTGCATAACAAAAAAGGCGGCCCGCTGGCTGATGGGATCGTCATTACGCCATCCCATAACCCGCCGGACGATGGCGGTATCAAGTACAACCCACCAAACGGTGGCCCGGCTGATACCAACGTCACCAAAGTGGTTGAAGATCGCGCCAACGCGCTGCTGGCAGCCGACCTTAACGGCGTGAAGCGCATTTCCTACACTGCGGCGCTGGCTTCCGGTCACGTTAAAGAAGTGGATCTGGTGCAGCCGTTTATTGAAGGGCTGGCGGATATCGTCGATATGGCGGCTATCCAGAAAGCGGGTCTGACGCTGGGCGTTGATCCGCTGGGCGGCTCCGGTATTGAATACTGGAAGCGTATTGCCAAACACTACAACCTGAACCTGACCATCGTGAACGATCACGTTGACCAGACTTTCCGCTTTATGCACCTCGATAAAGACGGCGCAATCCGTATGGACTGTTCCTCCGAGTGCGCGATGGCGGGCCTGCTGGCGCTGCGTGATAAGTTCGACCTGGCGTTTGCCAATGACCCGGATTACGACCGTCACGGTATCGTAACTCCGGCTGGTTTGATGAACCCGAACCATTATCTGGCGGTGGCTATCAACTATCTGTTCCAGCATCGTCCGCAGTGGGGCAAAGATGTGGCGGTCGGCAAGACGCTGGTTTCTTCTGCGATGATTGACCGCGTGGTCAACGATCTGGGCCGTAAGCTGGTGGAAGTCCCGGTTGGCTTTAAATGGTTTGTTGACGGTCTGTTCGACGGCAGCTTTGGCTTTGGCGGCGAAGAGAGCGCGGGGGCTTCTTTCCTGCGCTTTGACGGTACGCCATGGTCCACCGATAAAGACGGCATCATCATGTGCCTGCTGGCGGCGGAAATTACCGCTGTCACCGGTAAAAACCCGCAGGAGCACTACAATGAGCTGGCGGCACGCTTTGGTGCGCCGAGCTACAACCGTCTGCAGGCCAGTGCAACTTCCGCGCAGAAAGCGGCGTTGTCTAAGCTGTCTCCAGAAATGGTCAGCGCCAGCACCCTGGCGGGCGACCTTATCACCGCCCGTCTGACGGCGGCGCCGGGTAACGGCGCATCGATTGGTGGCCTGAAGGTGATGACCGACAACGGCTGGTTTGCTGCGCGTCCATCGGGCACCGAAGACGCCTACAAAATCTACTGTGAAAGCTTCCTCGGCGCTGAACATCGTCAGCAGATCGAGAAAGAAGCGGTAGAGATTGTTAGCGAAGTGCTGAAAAACGCCTGATAGCGAAAGCGTCGTGAGGTTTAATGCCGAACGATTTAGGGGTTCCTGAAAGTTCGCTGATGCAAGAATCCGTAGTCCCCTCGGGATTACGGATTTTTTTATGGCTGAAATACGTTTACGGCTCGCTTACGGTGTATCCAGGAATGAGCCGATGACCAAAGGATGTATAGAGAGATGAGATTTAACCCGTTTTGTTATGGCCTGTTGGCCCTCTTAGCGACAGCCAGCTATTTCCATTTTCATTCTTTCTGGGCATGGTTGGTGATGGTCAATATCGCCACGCTGTTGGTGTACGGTATCGATAAATTTGCCGCCCGTAAAAGCTGGCAGCGAGTGCCTGAAATGACGCTGCTGGTGTTCGGGATCGTTGGCGGCTGGGTAGGGGCACTGGTGGCGCAGCAGCTGTTCCGTCATAAAACCCAGAAACAGCCGTTTCGTACCTGGTTTATGCTGAGCGTGGTGTTGAACGTATTGGCGGTGGTGGGGTGGGGATACTGGCAGGTATAGAATCCGCCGTCTCCCCGCGGAGCTTAAGATGGCTCCGCTATTCCGCCTGATTGCGGCGGCAGGTTAACTCCTCGCAGTCGATACGCACTACGCAAACCGCTTTCATCATGTCGTCACGGTAGCTGAAGGTTTTTCCCGGTACGGCCTGATGCATGATGATGTCGAGGCCCCGTTTCATCTCTTCGGGCTGCTGCAAAATGGTTGCCCGTCCTTTGGCGATAATACTGGTGTAGCCGTAGCTGTAATCGCAGGCTTCTTCGGCCGGAATCAACCGATGATCGCCGTCTATCTCAATGCTAACGGCTGGGTTTTTTCGCAGCAGCCGCATTTTTTTCCCGCAGCGCGCGCCGTGAAAATAGATTGCCCAATGCCCATTTTGATACTCATAGCCAAAATTGACCGGCACGATATACGGGCTGCTTTCGTCGTTAAGCGCAATCCGGCAGATGTGGTGGTGCTGAATAATGGCAAGCGTGGTGTCGATATCGGAGACGATGCGCTCTGGGTTGCTCATGATGATTGTCTTAAGAAGGGAAGTAAAAGAAAGCGGGTTGCCGTTGCCAGCAACCCGCGAAGGTCTTAACTGTGTTTGTTTTTCAGTTCAAAGCGTGGTGATACCAGGCCGTACAGCGTCCAGCCAAGGAAGGTCACGATAGAACCGTACAGCATCGCTTCTTCACCGGAGGAGAACAGGGCGTAGAAGCTATACATCGCACCAATAAAGGCCACGATGTTGGCCATGCGGGCTTTGCCAGCAGGAACATTCGCCATGCGCTGAATAATCACCAGCGCCGCCATCGACAGGATGTACGGAATGATGTTGGTCACCACCGCCAGGTTAACCAGCACGTTGAACTGATTATTCAGCGATGGGCTGATGGTCATTAATGACAACCCAGACTGAATGACCACAATCACCAGCATCCCTTTCACCGGCGCATCGGCTTTACTGACCTGAGAGAACACTTTCGGGAAGTAGCCTTCATCCGCAGAGGATTTAAACACCTGCGCAATGGTGAACTGCCAGCCGAGTAGTGAACCGCAGCAGGACATCACCATCAGCGCCATGATCACTTTCCCGACTTCCGGGGTGAACATCTGCGCGAAGGCCAGACCAAACGGCGCGGTGGAGTTCGCCAGATCCATGTTTGGCACGATACCGGCAATGACGTTGGTGGAGATGATGTAAATCACCGCCGCCCCCAGCGTCCCGCCCAGTACGGCGATTGGCACGTTACGTTCTGGATTCTCAACCACTTCAGCATTCGCACAGGCGGATTCCAGACCGAGGAAGGCCCACAGCGTCATGGCGATGGATGAACCTACCGCGGTGAAGAACGGTACGTGGTGCGGGTTCCAGGACTCTGCGTACATGGTTGGACTGAACCAGTACCAGCCGATGATGCACAGACCGACCACCGGAATAATAACCCCCCATACCGTAATGCTGCTGAGCTGACCGGTAATACGCGCACCGCCGAAGTTAGCAACGGTACAGATCCACAGCACGCAGATGGTGGCGATCCCGATTTGCACCGGGCTGAGTGCGGCACCGAAAAGCTCGGTGCCGTAACCGACGGCAGAAATGGCGATGGCCACGTTGGCAATCAGCAACGAAACACCGTAGGTATAGTTGGCCATAAAGTTGCCCGACTTACCAAAGGCATACTCGGCATAACCGCCCATACCACCGGATTTCTTACTGAACATCCCGCATTTGGCGAAGGCCCAGGCTAACGCCATCGAACCGACGGCGGTGACTAGCCAGGAGATAATCGAAATGGTGCCGACTTCAGCCAGTTTGGTGGGCAGCATGATAATACCGGAGCCCATCATGTTCACCATCGTCAGGATGGTGAGCTGAACAACACCCATTTTATTGTTGGCTTTGCTCATAATTTCTCCCCTTTCAGCAGCGCAGGTTGCGGCAGCTGAGACTGAATCACGTAGCACCACACCTGTTTGCGCCCATCATGCTCCTGGATATAAACCCCCTGCAGTTCAGGCGCAAAGCCCGGCAACAGGTTGATCCCTTCTTCCAGCGCGGTGAAGTAGCGCAGTACCGAATCGCCCCAGATTTCGCCAGGGACTACGCACAGCACTCCTGGAGGATATGGCAGAGCACCTTCGGCGGCGATTCGACCTTCCGCCTGTGACAACGGAACCAGCTCAACTTCGCCACGCAGATAGGCGTAGTTGGCATCCTGCGGATTCATGCTGACAGGTGGGAAGTGTGATTTGCGGAACATCTCTTTTTGCAGTTGTTTCACGTTATGACGGGCATACAGGTTATGCATCTCCTGGCACAGCTGGCGCAGGGTGTAATCCGCATAGCGATCTTTGTACTGACCGTAGAGTGATGGCAGAACCTCTTTCAGCGGCGCATCCGCTTCCAGCAGCGTTTCGAAGCGGACCAGTAGGGCAACCAGTTGCTGCAACTTAGCCATATCTTCGGCCGGGGTCAGCAGGAACAGGATGGAGTTCAGGTCGCATTTTTCCGGGACCACGCCATGCTCACGCAGGAAGTTCGCCAGAATGGTTGCCGGTACGCCGAAGGTGTCGTACTCGCCGTTAGCATCGATGCCTGGGGTGGTCAGCAGCAGTTTGCATGGGTCGACAAAGTACTGATGCTCGGCATAGCCTTCAAAACCGTGCCAGCGTTCGCCAGGTACAAAGTGGAAGAAGCGCAGGTCGTTGGCGATCTGTTTGGTTTCAAACGACTGCCATGCTTTACCGTCAACCTGTTCTGGAACAAACGGACGAATGTGGCGGCAGTTATCGAGAATCAGCTTACGCGCTTCGATACCGTTAGAAACGCAGTCCATCCACATGTTGCGGCCCGCTTGCCCTTCGTGCATTTTGGCGTTGATATCCAGTGCCGCAAACAGCGGATAGAACGGGCTGGTGGAGGCATGCATCATGAAGGCGTTGTTAAGACGCTTATGCGGAACGTAACGTTGCTGGCCTTTAATGTGGCTGTCTTTTTTATGAATCTGCGAAGTCTGTGAGAAACCAGCCTGCTGTTTATGCACTGACTGAGTGACCAGGATACCAGGGTCATTTTCGTTCAGTTCAAGAAGCAGCGGCGAGCAGTCGGCCATCATCGGAATAAACTGTTCGTAGCCCACCCAAGCGGAGTCAAACAGGATGTAGTCGCATAGATGGCCAATTTTATCGACGACCTGACGGGCGTTATAAATGGTGCCGTCATAAGTACCGAGCTGAATAACGGCCAGACGGAATGGACGTTCATTGCGGGCGCGGTTTGGTGCGACTTCAGCGACCAGTTCACGCAGATAGCTCTCTTCGAAACAGTGGGCGTCGATACCGCCGATAAAGCCGTACGGGTTACGTGCGGTTTCCAGATACACCGGCGTGGCCCCAGCTTGCAGCAGCGCGCCGTGGTGGTTGGATTTGTGGTTATTACGGTCAAACAGTACCAGATCCCCAGGGGTCAGCAGCGCGTTAAGCACCACTTTGTTAGAAGAAGAGGTTCCGTTAAGAACGAAATAGGTTTTATCGGCGTTAAACACTTTGGCGGCGTGCTGCTGGGCAATGCACGGTGCGCCTTCGTGGATTAACAGGTCGCCCATCGCGACGTCGGCGTTACATAAGTCAGAGCGGAATAATGTTTCGCCAAAATATTCAACGAACTGGTTACCGGCAGGATGGCGGCGGAAGAATTCACCACCCTGGTGCCCTGGGCAATCAAAGGCGCTGTTGCCCTGAGCAACGTAATCGACCAGTGCGCTGAAGAATGGTGGACGCAGTTGCACTTCATACTTGTGCGCCGCGGCTTCTAGCTGACGACCATAGAAGTCGTTACGCGTTTCGTCGTGCTCAAATACCCCTTGAATTCGTGAGAGATATTCTGATGGAACGATTTGATCTTTATTAATAGCAATAAAAACTGGCAGGTTATAACCCGTAGCATCTATTTCATCGAGTTTACCGCACTCAATGTCTTCAATAGATAACACGGCAGCGGCAACATCAATGAAATTCGTGTCGCAGGTATTAGTAATATTACGCTGGGTAGTAAAACAATCCGGGCAAGTACGGCTGACGGCAATTTTTAATTCAGACATTTTTCGACTCTTTATTTTTGATAATAGCAGTCCCTCAATTTCTCGAATGAGAAATTGATATCGCCGGAAAAAAATCAATACGATCTCGCTGATGATAAAATCAGGGCGTAAGTTTTTTCAGGATGTCACAAACCCAACCGGTCCGGTGGCCGGAAGCTTTAGGTTTGTTATGGCGAGCGCATGCAGCAGGCAAAAGCCTGTATTATACACACCATCCTTCAAGTCGTTTCTGCGTTGGCTACGTTCATTAACCAAGGTCACTTACTGAAGTAAGCTCCTGGGGATTCACTCACTCGCCGCGTTGATGCAACTTGAATGACTTTGCGTATCGCAAGGAATAACTGCGGGGCGCCCGAAGTCGGAAGACTTATCGGGCGTTAAAGAAGTGAAAGTCGAAACTATTACGGTGGGCAAACATCATAATATGAGTTGTCCGCCTTATGTGGGGCATCATTCGATTATTATTTTCCATTTCGTATACCTCCGAGAAATATCTTAAAGCGGAGTCATTTTATCTCCAGTCAGGCTTAAAACTGTGATGGTGATCAACTACGAGAGATCATTTATAAAATAATCCATTGTTGGTAGGGGTTCGTCTAGTATGAAATGCTGAATTGTGTAATTTATGTAAATGGAGTGTTTTAAATTTGATTTAAATAAACGCTGGGAGTTAGGTGTTTATATAAAAGGTCCCATTATCAGAGTTGCTATAATAATAGGATTAAGATTTTACTTATTATGAATAAATATTCATAACATAAAGCGGTAGCCTATCCCTGTTTCGGTTAATAAATGCTGTGGGCGTGCGGGATCTATTTCCAGCTTCTGCCGCAGATGCCCCATATAAATGCGCAAATAGTGACTATGTTCCACCGCATTGGGCCCCCACACCTGGTTTAGCAGCTGACGTTGGGTGAGTACTTTGCCCACGTTATTGAGCAGCACCGCCAGCAGGCGGAACTCAATCGGGGTGAGATGAACTTCCTCGCTGCCGCGCACGATGCGGCGGGCGGCGAGATCAACGGTAATGTTGGAGAAGGCGACGACAGGTTCATTTGGCTGAGCGCCCGCATGACGGCGCAGCGCCACGCGCAGGCGGGCCTGCAGTTCGCCAATACCGAACGGTTTGCTGAGATAGTCATCCGCACCGGCATCCAGCGCGGCAATTTTGTCGCTTTCCTCACTGCGGGCCGATAGCACAATAATCGGCACCGGGCTCCACTGGCGAATGTCGCGAATAAAATCGAGGCCGTCGCCATCGGGCAATCCGAGGTCGAGGATAATCAGATCCGGTTTGCGCGTTGCGGCCTCCAGCAGGCCACGCTGGAGGGTCGGTGCGTCATACACGCGCAGCGCGTCGGCTTCCAGCGCGGTGCGCAGAAAACGGCGGATGGCATCTTCATCTTCAACAATCAGAACGCTGGTCACAGATCTTCCGGAGCCTCTTCCAGTTCAGGCGGTTTCTCTCGTGGAAGTGTAACACGAAAACAGGCGCCGCCTTCCGGCCGGTTACTGGCGGAAAGGGTACCGCCGTGAATATCAACAATCGCCTGACAGATGGCCAGCCCCAGCCCTACGCCGGGGATCGCGGACTCTTTATGACCACGGGAGAACTTGGCGAAAATCTGCTGTTCTTGCCCACTTGGGATCCCTGGGCCGCTGTCCCAAACATCCAGCTGCAGGCTGTCGTGGGTGGTGGTCGCCGTGATGCCAATCTCCGCCTCGCTACCCGCATATTTCACCGCATTCTCCAGCAGATTAATCAGCACCCGTTCGAACAGCGGGCCGTCCAGAAACACCAGCATCAGCGGGTCGGGTAGGGCGAGTTTAATCTGCCTGCCGTTCAATCCCGGCTCCAGCATGCGTAGCGCGCTGCCGACCACTTCTTCCAGCGTCAGCCACTCTTTATTCAGGTTAAACCCGCCGGACTGAATGCGCGCCATATCCAGCAGATTATTCACTAACCGGGTGGTATTGAGCACGTGCTGGCGAATCTCGTTGGCCTGCGGGGCATACGGGGAACCGCTGCTGGCGAGATCGAGGGTGAGAATTTCGGCCTGGCCAAACAGCACGGTGAGCGGCGTGCGCAGGTCATGGGAAAGCGCCGCCAGCAGTGAGTTACGCAGGCTTTCGCGCTCGCTAATCAGCCGCGACTGTTCTTCGCTGGCGGTGAGTGCCAGGCGTTCCAGCGCGCTGGCGACCAGCAGAGTAAAGGTCTCCAGCAGCCGCTGCTGTTCCGGAATCATCAACTGACGCAGATTCTGCGGTTCGACCACGATAAGTCCGTGAGTGCTGTCGGCGCTGCGTAGCGGCAAAATAAGATAGGGCACGCCGGGTAAGGTATCGGTACCGGCTCCGGCGGGGAGTCCTTTATCAAAACTCCAGTGGGCAATCGCGTCATCCCACGGCGTCATCCCTTCTTGCTGGGTGAGCGCAGTCAGTTTGCCGTGCTCATCCGGCATCAGCACCTGGCTGCGAGCGTGGAAAGTGGAGCGGATATACTGCTCGCAGGTGTGGGCAATATCGAAGGCGTTACGGCCCACCGCCAGAGTTTTCGACATTTCATACAGATGGCGGGTGCGCTGCTCACGATAGCGCGCAACCCGCGCCTGGTAGCGCACCCCGGCGGTGAGATTACCAATCACGAGTCCGACGGTCAGCATCACACCAAACGTCAGCAGATACTGGACGTCAGAAACCGCCAGCGTCCCGCGCGGGGCGACAAATACCAGGTCGAAGCTAACCACGTTAATCACCGTCGCCAGCACCGACGGCCAGCGGCCGTAAAACAGCGCAACGATCACCACGCCCAACAGATAAAGCATCACCAGGTTGGCCGCCTCGAAGGCCACCAGCCACTGTGCGGCGATAAAGGTAATGGCCGCACACAGCCCCAATGCGACCAGGCAACCGCGAATTTGTACGCGCCATTTGTCGATAAAAGGCCGCCGGTCATGCGCGCTGTCCGGTAGCGGTAGCGGCGATTCATCAATGCCTACCACCAGCAGATCCAGCTCAGGGGCGTGGTGGGAAATTCGGTCGCCAAAACGTTCGCCGCGCCACCAGTGACGTTTCTTCTGGCGGCCAATCACAATCTTGCCAAGATTATGCTCGCGGGCGTAACGAATGACCGCCGCCTCTTCCGATGGCTCGGAGAGGGTTGCCGTTTCGGCCCCCAGTTCCTGCGCCAGCCGTAGAGCGTTGAGAATGGCCCGTCGCTGCGGTTCAGGCAGGCGGTGCAGCGTAGGTGTTTCGACGTACACCGCGTGCCAGGTGCTGCCTAGCCGCGAAGCCAGACGGGCGGCGGTCCGCACCAGTTTTTCGCTGCCGGTGTGGTGACCAATACACAATAATATTGCGTCGTGGGTATGCCAGACTTTTTCCTGGCCCTGGGTGTCGCGCCAGGCGCGCATTTGATCGTCAACACGCTCGGCAGTCCGGCGCAGCGCCAGTTCGCGCAGGGCAATCAGGTTGCCTTTACGGAAGAAGTTTTCAATCGCCCGCTCGGCCTGACCGGCGAGATACACCTTGCCTTCGTTGAGGCGCTGGCGAAGATCGTCCGGGGGAAGGTCAACTAATACCACTTCATCGGCGGCATCAAAAAAAGGATCGGGTACGGTCTCGCGCACCTGAATGCCGGTGACGCCGCTGACCACATCGTTCAGGCTCTCCAGATGCTGAACGTTGACGGTGGTAAAAACGTCGATCCCGGCTTCCAGCAGTTCGTCGATATCCTGCCAGCGCTTAGGATGGCGAGAGCCGGGGGCATTGCTGTGCGCCAGCTCATCCATTAACACCAGCGCCGGGCGGCGGGCGAGGGCGGCATCGAGATCGAACTCCTGCACATAGCGCCCGCGGTAGGCGGTACGTTTGGGGGGTAACGTGCTCAGTCCTTTGAGCATCGCCGCCGTCTCCTTACGTCCGTGGGTTTCTACTACCCCCGCCAGTACATCCAAACCCTGTGAACGAAGCCGCTGCGCTTCCGCCAGCATGGCCCAGGTTTTGCCCACACCGGCGCAGGCGCCGAAGAAAATTTTCAGTTTTCCCCGGTGCGCTTCGGCGGTATGTTCCAGCAGGCGATCCGGGTTTGGACGCAGCGGTTCGTCGGTCATCATCAATTATCCTTGTGGGCATCCAGCGCCATATTCAGCTCATTAATATTTACCACAGGTTGGCCGAGAAAGCCGAGCAGCGGCGTATGCGTCGCTGCTTCCACCTGTTCTCTGAGCCAGGCGGTGGAAACATTACGGACTTTAGCGATGCGCGGCACCTGCCATAATGCGGCGGCAGGTGTCAGGTTAGGATCTAACCCGCTGGCGGAAGCAGTTACCAGCTCAACCGGTACCGTACGGCTGGCGTCGGGGTTAGCTGCGTGCAGCGCGGCGATGCGGTCGCTGAACAGTTTATCCAGCGCCGGGTTACTGGCGGCCAGATTGCTGCCGCCAGAAGCCATCGGGTTATCCGGCATATCAGCGGTCGCCGAAGGGCGGCCCTGGAAGTAGCCAGGATCGCTATAGTTCTGACCTATCAGTCGCGATCCGCGCAGCTCGTGGTTCTCGAAAATCAGCGAACCGTTGGCCTGGGTCGGGAACAACCATTGTCCCAGAGCAGTAGTCACCAGCGGATACAGGCCGCCGGTAATCAGCGTCAGGAACAGAAAAATCACAATGGCAGGACGTAATGCAGACATGGTTATTTCCTCACACCAAACCCAGCAGGGTTAACAGCACATCAATGATTTTAATGCCAATAAACGGCACCACCAGGCCACCTGCGCCATAAATCCACAGGTTGCGGCGCAGCATCGCCGAGGCCGACAGTGGACGATAGCTCACGCCTTTCAGCGCCAGCGGCAGCAGGAAGACGATAATCAGCGCGTTGAAGATAACGGCGCTGAGAATGGCCGAGTTCGGCGAGTGTAGATGCATAATGTTCAGCACCCCGAGCTGCGGCCAGCTGGCGGCAAACGCTGCGGGAATAATGGCAAAATACTTCGCCACGTCGTTGGCGATACTGAAAGTGGTTAATGAGCCACGGGTCATCAGCATCTGTTTACCGATATGCACCACTTCAATCAGTTTGGTCGGATTAGAGTCGAGGTCGACCATGTTGCCGGCTTCTTTCGCCGCCTGGGTACCGGAGTTCATTGCGACCGCCACATCGGCCTGCGCCAGCGCCGGGGCATCGTTGGTGCCGTCCCCGGTCATCGCCACCATCCGGCCTTCCGACTGGTACTGACGAATCAGCGCCAGCTTCGCTTCCGGCGTTGCTTCGGCGAGGAAGTCATCCACGCCCGCTTCGGCGGCAATGGCGGCGGCCGTTAAGCGGTTATCGCCGGTGATCATCACCGTCTTGATCCCCATCTTCCGCAGCTGGGCAAAGCGTTCTTTAATGCCGCCTTTGACGATATCTTTGAGGGCAATAACGCCCAGCACGCGGGCGCCTTCGGCGACCACCAGCGGCGTCGCGCCAAGGCTTGCCACGCTTTCCACTTTTTGCTCCACGTCGAGCGGGAAGCTGCCGCCGTTGCTTTCAATATGACGACGAATAGCATCCACTGAGCCTTTGCGGATCATGCGGTTGTCGATATTGATCCCGCTCATTCGGCTTTGGGCGGTAAACGGTACAAAGGTCGCGTGCAGGGCCTGCACATCGCGTTCGCGCAGGTTAAAGCGCTGTTTCGCCAGTACCACGATGCTGCGGCCTTCCGGGGTTTCATCCGCCAGCGAAGAGAGCTGCGCGGCGTCGGCCAGCGTTTTTTCGTCCACGCCCTGGGCGGGCAGGAACTGCGAAGCCTGACGGTTGCCGAGAGTGATGGTGCCGGTCTTGTCGAGCAGCAGAACGTCAACATCGCCCGCCGCTTCCACCGCGCGTCCGCTGGTGGCGATAACGTTAGCACCCAGCATACGGCTCATCCCGGCAACACCAATGGCTGATAACAGCCCGCCGATGGTGGTTGGGATCAGGCATACCAGCAGCGCGACCAGCACGGTGACGCTAATTGGCGTACCGCTCCAGGCGGAAAACGGCCAGATGGTGGCGGTCGCCAGCAGGAACACAATCGTTAAGGCCACCAGCAGAATGGTCAGCGCGATTTCGTTCGGCGTTTTACGGCGCTGGGCGCCCTCGACCATGGCGATCATCCGGTCAAGGAAGGTTTCGCCAGGGTTAACGCTGCAGCGTACGACCAGCCAGTCGGAGAGAATGCGCGTCCCGCCGGTGACCGAGGCAAAGTCGCCGCCGGACTCGCGGATAACCGGCGCGGATTCACCGGTAATTGCGCTCTCATCTACCGAGGCACCGCCTTCAATGACTTCACCGTCGCAGGGGATGATGTCGCCGGCTTCCACCAGCACCACATCGCCTTTGCGCAGCTCATCTGCCGGGACGTGATCCATCTGCGCACCGTAGCGCGCTTCACGCAGCTTGCGGGCAAACGCGGTTTTCTTCACCCCGCGCAGGCTGTTGGCCTGTGCTTTGCTGCGGCCTTCGGCCATTGCTTCGGCAAAGTTGGCAAACAGAACGGTAAACCACAGCCACAGAGCAATCGCTCCACTAAACCAGACGTTACCGGGCAATATGCCCATCGCCATGGCGATAGCCAGACCGCTGGTCAGCACGCTTCCCAGCCAGACGATAAACATCACTGGGTTACGCCACTGGATGGTGGGGTTGAGTTTCTTCACGGCGTCGATCAGCGCCTGGCGAACCAAAGAGGGCTCAAACAGGGCCAGTTGTTTGCGACTCATAACCAATAGCTCCGCATCACTCAAAACAGGGAAAGATGTTCCGCCACCGGGCCAATTGCCAGGGCGGGAATAAAGGTCAGGGCGCCAACCAGCAGCACGGTGCCAATCAGCAGGCCGATAAACAGCGCATCGTGCGTTGCCAGCGTGCCAGGGGTGGCGGGCTGGATCTTTTTCGTCACCAGCGAACCGGCAATCGCCAGTACTGGGACGATGACCCCAAAGCGACCGACAAACATGCACACCGCCAGCAGACAGTTCCAGAACGGCGTGTTGGCGCTCAGCCCGGCAAAGGCGCTGCCGTTATTGTTTGCCGCCGATGACACGGCATAGAGCACTTCGCTAAATCCGTGCGAACCCGGGTTGGCCATCGCGCTGCGTCCGGCATCGGTCATCATCGCCAGCGCCGTGCCGAGCAGCACCAATGTTGGTGTCACCAGAATGGCCAGCGCGGTCATCTTCATCTCCGGTACATCGATTTTCTTACCGAGGTATTCCGGGGTGCGGCCAATCATCAGCCCGGCGATAAACACCGCCAGCAGGACAAACAGCAGCATGCCGTACAGGCCAGAGCCCACGCCGCCGAACACCACCTCGCCAATCTGCATCAGCCACATTGGGATCATGCCGCCCAGTGCGGTGAACGAGTCATGCATAGCGTTGACCGCCCCACAGGAGGCTGCCGTAGTGACTACCGCGTACAGGCTGCTGGCGAGAATGCCGAAGCGACTCTCTTTACCTTCCATATTGATACTGCTATCAGCACCCAGCTGGAGCAGGTGCGGGTTGCCTTGGGTTTCTGCCCACATCACTACCGCCACGCAGACGATGAAAATCAGCGTCATCGCCCACAGAATGGCGCGGCCCTGGCGGTTGTCACCGACCGCCTCACCAAAGGCAAAGCACAGCGCGGCGGGGATCAGGAAGATCGCCAGCATTTGCACGAAGCTGGTCAGTGCGGTTGGGTTTTCAAACGGGTGTGAGGAGTTAGCGTTAAAGAAGCCGCCGCCGTTGGTCCCCAGCATCTTAATCGCTTCCTGCGAGGCGACCGGCCCCATCGGCAGCACCTGATGGACCCCTTCAAGCGAGGTGAACGGCTGGTAGGGCAGAACGTTTTGCAGCGCACCCTGCTGAATAAAGAACAGCGCCAGCAGCAGCGAAATCGGCAGCAGCAGCCACAGCGTAATACGGGTGAGATCGACCCAGGCGTTCCCCAGCGTGTTGACGCTGTGACGGGCAAAGGCGCGTACCAGCGCAAACAGTACGGCGATACCGGTGGCGGCGGAGAGGAAGTTCTGCACCGTCAGCCCAGCCATCTGGCTCAAATAGCTCAGGGTGGTTTCACCGCTGTAAGATTGCCAGTTGGTATTGCTGACAAAGCTCACGGCGGTATTGAGCGCCAGATGCCATGACAGCCCGGGCAACTGCTGCGGGTTAAGTGGCAGAATGCCTTGCAGCATAAGTAGGGCAAAGAGCGCCAGCAGCCCGCACAGATTGAGCAGTAAAATGGCCGCCGCATAGCGTCCCCAGCTCATCTCCTGCCCGGAAATACCCAGCGCCCGCCACAGCACATTTTCGCAGCGCGCCACGCCCGGCAGCGGGGTATTAACGATCATCCCCGCCAGCATTTTGCCGAGCGGGCGGGCGAGTACGAACAATACCAGCAGGAAGCTGGCGACCAGTAAAAATCCTTGAGCAGCCATCACAGGGCCTCCGCCTTTAATAGGGCATAAACCAGATACGCCAGTAACAGGAACACCAGCACCACGCCGGCTATTACGCCTGTAGTCACAATCCACCTCCGGACTCTTGAGTTATTGCGCTAAGCGTAGGATTTCGGGTGCAAAGATTTCGCAAAAATAGAATGGCGGGGTGTAAAAAAAGTATAAAAATGGCAAAAGGCACAATTTAACTAATGGTTAGTATTAACTTAACAATCGTGTAACCCAGTTACGTGAGTAAAGTAAATAAAGGCAAAACGAGCATAAAAAAGTGGTCGGATGAGTAGTAAAATTACACAAAAGGCGGTACTCTTTTAGCCAGATTACTGAGATTTATTTTCCGGCGAGCATTGCCGGCCAACTTAGGGGAGAGAAAAATGGAACTGTATAAAAAATATCCTGCGCACATTGTGTTGCTGCGCCGTACTTTCGCCGTGGTGGCGGGGATTGTCGCGCTGCCGGTGATGTTGTTCTGGAAAGATCGCGGTCGTTTTTATAGCTACCTGCACCGCGTCTGGTCTAAAACCAGCGATAAGCCGGTATGGATGGAGCAGGCTGAAGAAGCCGCCTGCGACTTCTATTAATCTGTAAATAAACGATCAAAACCGCGCCTGTGAAGGTGCGGTTTTTTTTCGCCTGCTGAATACGTACTTTGCGCCAGAACTCAGAGATATTGCGACGACGGGCAGAGCACGCGTGTTATGAAATATTTGGTGTACTATTGAATTCATTCACTAATGTATTCAGGAAATGTATGTCCACTCATCTGGTCTGGTTCCGCGCTGATTTACGCCTGCATGACAATCTTGCCCTTGCCGCCGCCTGTCGCGATGCGAATGCCCAGGTGCTGGCGCTTTACATCGCCACTCCGCGGCAGTGGGCTGAACATCATATGGCTCCGCGCCAGGCGGCCTATATTGCCACGCAGTTGAACGTGCTACGTCAGGCGTTGGCAGAAAAAAACATCCCGCTGATTTTTCTACAGGTTGATGATTTTGCTGCCAGCGTTGAAGCGGTAAAAAATGTTTGCCAGCAACACGAGGTGACGCAGCTTTTTTACAACTACCAGTACGAATTCAACGAGCGTCAGCGTGATGCGGCAGTGGAGCGGGCGCTGATGGACACGGTTTGCCAGGGGTTTGACGACAGCGTCATCCTGCCGCCGGGCGCGGTAATGACCGGCAATCACGAGATGTATAAAGTGTTTACGCCGTATAAAAATGTCTGGCTGCGGCGTTTGCGCGAGCATCTGCCGGAATGCGTTCGCGCCCCGGCGCCCAGAAAGGCACCGGCGGTGGACAATACGCCTGCCATCACCCTCGATTATCCGCAGCAGCCGTTTGATAGCGCGCTGTTTCCCGCTGATGAAAACGCGGCGATTGCACAGCTGCGCAAGTTCTGCCAGCAGTCGGCGGCGGAGTATGAAGCTCAGCGTGATTTCCCGGCCATTGAAGGCACCAGCCGGTTATCCGCCTGCCTTGCGGTGGGCGTGCTGTCGCCGCGTCAGTGTTTGCATCGCCTGCTCGCCGAACAGCCAGCCGCGCTTGATGGCGGCGCGGGCAGCGTTTGGCTCAATGAACTGATCTGGCGCGAATTTTACCGCCATCTGATGACCTACTACCCTCGCTTGTGCAAGCATCGCCCGTTTATCGACTGGACCGATAACGTCCGCTGGCGCGAGGCGCCGGACGAACTGAAGGCCTGGCAGGAGGGGAAAACCGGCTATCCGATTGTTGATGCCGCGATGCGCCAGCTCAACGAAACCGGCTGGATGCACAACCGCCTGCGGATGATTGTCGCCAGCTTCCTGGTGAAGGATTTACTTATCGATTGGCGGGCAGGGGAGCGTTACTTTATGTCGCAGCTGGTGGACGGTTGTCTGGCGGCCAATAACGGCGGCTGGCAATGGGCCGCATCTACCGGCACCGACGCTGCGCCGTATTTCCGCATCTTTAACCCCACCACTCAAGGCGAGCGCTTTGATAAAAGCGGTGAATTTATTCGCCACTGGCTGCCGGAGTTGAAAACGGTGCCCGATAAGGCGATTCATCAGCCTTGGGCGTGGGCCGATAAGCAGGGGGCTGCGTTGGATTACCCGCGCCCGATAGTCAGCCATGGTGAGGCGCGAGTCGCAACATTGGCAGCCTATGAGGCCGCGAAAAAATCAGGTGGCTGATAAACCGCTATCGGGCAACGGCGGGCGGTAGAAGAAGCGAGGCCTGAAACATCAGGCCTCGTGGTGTCATTAAGCCTCAGCGGCCAACCGGCGGCTGCGGACTTTGAGCGAATGGTACAGCCAGATAACCAATACGGCGGCGACGCAGGCGACGGAGCCCCAGGTGATTTGGCTAAACACGTCGATGTAGGCGTTGATGGAGTAATCCACCGCACCGGCGGCATCGAAAGAGGCCTGCGACGTCTGGTCGGCAATAAGACCGGCAACATAGTTCGCCACCGCACCAGAGAGCAGCATATAAATACCCGTTAACACGCCGGTCACGCCCGGGATCTGAATACGGGTGATTTGCGACATCGCCACCGGGTCGATAAACAGTTCGGCAAAGCCCATCACCGACAGCCCCAGAAGCATCAGCGGCATTGACGAGTGGCCGTAGGTTGCCGACCAGCGGGCGCTCAGCGTCAGGATGCAGAAGCCAGCGCTCATCAGGCCGAGGCCAAGTGCATATTTGCCCCAGATACGCAGATCGCGATGGCTGGTGACATGTTCTTTAATCAACCACGCCAGCACCACGCCGCACGCCATTACCGCAAAGGCGTTAACCGACTGGAACATCGCGGTCGGTACTTCATAGCCCAGCACGTTACGGTTGACGAAACGGTCAATATACAGGCTGATTGAGCTGCCGCCCTGCTGGGCGAACGCCCAGAACAGCAGGCTGAAGAAGGTCAGTACCATTATCAGACGCAGATCTTTGCGTTGCTCGGCGGTTTCGGCGCGACGGTAAATTCTCGCCAATACCACCAGACCGATAATCGAAGCGACAATCAGCGCGTAGACCGACCACTCCTGCCAGAACAGCACGGTGATAAACAGTGGCGCAACTACCAGCAGCACCAGCAGCCAGCCCCAGTTCGGCATCAGGAATTTCTTCGCACACAGCACTTCTTTATTTACCCCACGGGTGTGGGCAAAGTGGCGGCGACCGCTAATGAAGATAACCAGACCGGCAAGCATACCAACGGCGGCGAGGGTGAAGCCCATTGCCCAGCTGTACTGCTCCTGAGCAAAACCGCAGGCGATAGGTGCAATGATAGAGCCGACGTTGCCCGCAGCGTACATCAGCGAGAAACCGCCATCGCGACGTGGGTCGGTGGGTTCATACAATTCGCCCAACAGGCAACTGACGTTGGATTTAAACAGTCCATAACCACAGACGATAATCGCGAGCGACAAATACAGGAACATCGGTGCGATTTCACTGGCACCCAGAACCATATGGCCGACGACCATTAGCAGCGCACCCAGCATCACCGCCATGCGGTTGCCGAGGACTTTATCGGCCAGATAGCCGCCAAGGATTGGCGTGACGTAAACCAGCGAACAGTAGGCGCTAAACAGTTCGTAAGCGTGGGTATCGTTATATTTCAGCTGATTAGTGAGATACAGGATCAGCAGCGCGCGCATGCCATAGAAGCTGAAGTATTCCCAGATTTGCAGCGCGACGACGTAGTAAATTGCCTTCGGCTGAGATTGTGATTTATTCATTACACATCTGACCTCGAAACCCTGCACAGCCATGCTGCGTAAGGTTTTGTTTCTATACTGTAATCATACGATGAAAATCGTATTATCTTTGTAATATGCGGTATGGTTGCATAAATATACATTAATTGCGTCACATAAAAACAGTCAAATCGTGTTGTTTAAGCACTTATTGCGCGTAATTACGCGGCATGGCGGAGAGTGTAAGGAATTGCGTATCGACGTAGCGCCTGCAGGACGCTATTTTATTCTGTAGTACGGCATCAATGGCAAAGGGAGCGATGATGAAAAATACTGAGCTAGAACAACTGATTAATGAAAAACTCAACAGCGCCGCCTTTAGCGATTATGCGCCCAATGGTCTGCAGGTTGAAGGGCGTGAGACGGTGCAAAAAATTGTCACCGGCGTCACCGCCAGCCAGGCTCTGATTGACGAGGCCGTGCGCCAACAGGCGGACGCGGTCATTGTGCATCATGGCTACTTCTGGAAGGGCGAGTCGCCGGTCATTCGCGGCATGAAGCGCAACCGTCTGAAGGCGCTGCTGGCAAATGATATTAATCTTTATGGCTGGCACCTGCCGCTGGATGCGCATCCTGAACTGGGGAATAACGCCCAGTTGGCGCAGCTGCTGGGAATCAACATCCAGGGTGAGATTGAAGCGCTGGTACCGTGGGGAGAGCTGTCGATGCCGGTTTCCGGCCTTGAGCTGGCGTCGTGGATTGAAGCGCGTCTGGGACGTAAACCGTTGTGGAGTGGGGATACCGGGCCAGATAAAGTCCAGCGCGTGGCCTGGTGTACCGGCGGTGGTCAAGGCTTTATCGACAGCGCGGCGCGCTTTGGCGTCGATGCGTTTATTACCGGTGAAGTCTCTGAACAGACTATTCATTCTGCCCGCGAGCAGGGATTACACTTTTATGCAGCCGGTCATCATGCCACCGAACGCGGCGGCATTCGCGCGCTGAGCGAATGGCTCAATGAGACGACCGATCTGGATGTGACCTTTGTGGATATCGCCAACCCGGCCTGATGATGAGGGAATAAAGTGCAGCGAGCGCGTTGTTATCTATTAGGAGAGACGGCGGTGGTGCTGGAGCTGGAGCCGCCGGTCACGCTTACAACCCAAAAGCGAATCTGGGGTTTGGCGCAGCGTGTCGCACAGATGCCTGGCGTGGTGGATGCCATTCCAGGGATGAATAACATCACGGTCACATTGCGTGACCCGCAGACTCAGGCGCTGGATGCGATTGAGCGTTTGCAGCGCTGGTGGGAAGAGAGCGAAGCGCTGGAGCCTGAATCACGGTGTATTGATATTCCGGTGGTGTACGGTGGCGATAGCGGCCCGGATCTGCCGGAAGTGGCGGGCATTAGCGGCCTGACGCCTAAGCAGGTGGTTGAGCTGCATGCCTCGGTTGATTATGTGGTGTGGTTCCTCGGTTTTCAGCCGGGTTTCCCCTATCTAGGCGGGCTGCCATCCGCGCTTGCAATGCCGCGCCGTGCTGAGCCCAGATTGCAGGTGCCTGCCGGTTCGGTCGGGATTGGCGGTGTGCAAACGGGGATTTATCCACTGGCGACGCCAGGTGGCTGGCAGTTAATTGGCCGTACGCCGCTGTCGCTGTTCTCGCCCAATCGTGAAGAACCTGTCTTGCTACGCCCGGGTGACACGGTGCGTTTCGTGCCGCAAAAGGAGGGAATATGCTGAAGGTGATTCGAGCGGGGATGTACACCACGGTACAAGATTGTGGGCGTGATGGGCTCCGTCAGTCCGGTGTCAGCCGCGGTGGCGCGATGGACCAGCCCGCGCTAATAACCGCGAACCTGCTGGTAGGTAACGATGCTAACGCTGCGGCGCTGGAAATTACCCTCGGCATGGCGTCGTTTCACTTTGCCCGTGACGGTTGGTTTGCCTTAACGGGGGCGGGTAGCGAAGCGACGCTTGATGATGAGGCGGTGTGGAGCGGCTGGCGGCACTGGGCGAAAGCCGGACAAACGTTGACCTTAAAACGCCCGCAGTACGGCATTCGCAGCTATCTGGCCGTCGCGGGAGGCATTGACGTTCCGGCGGTAATGGGATCGCGCAGTACCGATCTCAACGTGGGGATCGGCGGGCTGGAAGGGCGGCGGCTCCAGGATGGCGATGTGCTGCCATTGGGCAATCCACTGCGGACGTTTAAAGCGCCGCGCGGGGTGAAGCCGCTGCTGCCCAGTAACCATATTCGTGCGCTGCCAGGCCCGGAATATCACGAATTTGATGAGGTGTCGCAGGAGAGCTTCTGGCGTTCGCCATGGCACTTAAGCCCGCAGAGTAACCGCATGGGCTATCGTCTGAACGGGCAGCCGTTGACGCGCACAGCCGGGCGTGAACTGCTGTCTCATGGCTTGGTTCCCGGTGTCGTGCAGGTGCCGCACAATGGCCAGCCTATTGTGCTGATGAACGATGCCCAGACCACCGGCGGCTACCCGCGTATCGCCTGTATTATCGAGGCCGATATGTTCCAGCTTGCGCAGATCCCACTCGGACAGCCCATTCACTTCGTTCGCTGCAGCCTTGAAGAGGCGCTGAAGGCGCGGCATGACCAGCAGCGCTATCTGCAACAATTATCCTGGCGGCTTGGCGATGATGATTGATCTTAATGCCGATGTCGGCGAAGGCTGTGCCAGTGACGCGCAATTGCTGACGCTGGTTTCCTCGGTCAATATTGCCTGCGGTTTTCACGCAGGCGATGCCCGGATGATGCTTGACTGCGTGCGCGAATCATTGAAAAACGGCGTGGCCGTGGGGGCGCATCCGAGCTTTCCCGATAGGGACAATTTCGGCCGCTCGGCAATGCAATTACCGCCAGAAACGGTTTACGCCCAGACGCTGTATCAGGTAGGCGCGCTGGCGGCCATTGTTCAGGCTGAGGGGGGGACGCTGCGTCACGTCAAGCCGCACGGTATGTTGTATAACCAGGCGGCGAAAGATGCTGTGCTGGCAGGAGCAATCGCCAAAGCGGTGCTGGCAATTAGCCCGGCCTTGATTCTGGTTGGGCTAGCGGGCAGTGAACTGATTCGGGCCGGCGAGCGTTTGGGGTTATCGACCCGTCAGGAGGTATTTGCCGACCGGGGCTATCAGGCGGATGGACAACTGGTGCCGCGTAGCCAGCCAGGTGCACTGATTACGGATGAGGCGCAGGCACTGGCGCAAACGCTGGAGATGGTGCAGAACGGGCGGGTGTGCAGCGTTGATGGACAATGGACGTCGGTACAGGCGCAGACGGTTTGTCTACACGGTGACGGAGAACATGCGCTGGCATTTGCCCGACGCCTGCGTAACGCGTTCATGGCGCAGGGAATTGTTGTTCAGGCGTAGATATTTTTTAAGGTGCGTCCCAGGCCATTGCGCACCTTGAGTTATTTATTATTTTTATATTTTGTTCTTTCTTATATTTTTTAATTGATTAATTTATTCTGATTTTCTCTGCTGTTTGTATTTTTTACTAGCATGGTTGAGAAAATTATACTTACACTTGCCCGGTGTAAACGGTCGTTTTCCTGCCGACTTTTACCGTTCATGTGTCCAGGGATGGAGTTTTTATGGTACGTAAAATTGCGTTACCAACTATCATATTAGTTGTAGGTGTAATTGCTCAGAGTAAGTTTAATTTAATCGGTAATCATCTTACCTTTCATATTATAACCGGGGCATTAATGGCGTGGGCTGTGTTTTCTTTGGTGCTTCATGTTCGCGCTTCTTCCCATCACAGAGATATACCCGAGTTTGTTATCAGTCAGTTGTACAACACGCAGCCTTGTTACCCACTAACATCACCAAACGAGCAGCGTTCAGCATGCGCAGAGTCGCTATGTTTGATTGCTGAAACGGGACGTTACAGTACTTCAATAAGTTATGTGAATTCACTTGAACAGCTGGACTTAAATAATCTGGAAGATGTTAAAGAGGCGCGTTTTTTAATGAGTACTTCGTGGGATATTGATAACGATCGGAAATTAAGGAAGGTTATCCGCACGTTAATTAATAATTCTATTGCTGCTTCGCGCTCATCTCTGGATGCCGTGGTAGCCAAAGACCGCTATATTTCTTTTTTACAGCAGCAAGGTCTTTTTTTTCAAAATGTTGATGCTTGTCCGAAGACCGGATTTGATTTGGTCAGAGCCTCCTGGCTTACCCGAATAGGTTTTTCAATCGGTTATATTGATGAACAGGAAGCAAGAGCGTTTCTCAATACTATCGGAGAGCTTATTCAACAACAATTCTCATCGTGGGAACAACTCACCGCGTCATACTTAATCATGTATTTAGAGTGGAATGGTGCCTGGAAAGGCGCTCTAGGCGTGCTGAGAACGGGGTTTGTCGCCAGTAATCGTTTTCAAGGGGCAAAGCTGCTGCTAGAGGACAACGACTCGCCGTTTCGGACCTTAGAATTCCGCGTTTGTGATGCCTGACTCTTCATCATTGCGCTTGCTAACCAGGGCTGAGACGCTCAGGATAGTTGGCGTTTTGATTGATAAAAGGACACCACTATGCCAGAAGGCCCAGAAATCCGCCGCGCAGCGGATAGCCTGGAAGCGGCTATCAAAGGCAAGCCACTGACCGATGTCTGGTTTGCTTTTCCTGAATTAAAACCCTATGCCTCCCTCCTTGTCGACCAATACGTCACCCACGTCGAAACGCGTGGCAAAGCGCTGCTTACCCATTTTTCCGGCGGTCTGACGCTGTATAGCCATAACCAGCTTTATGGCGTATGGCGGGTGGTGAACACCGGTGACTCGCTGGATACGACGCGGGTTCTGCGCGTGAAGCTACAGACTGCGGACAAGACCATTCTGTTGTATAGCGCATCGGATATTGAAATGTTGACGCCGGAGCAGGTGAAGACGCATCCGTTTTTACTGCGCGTGGGGCCGGATGTGCTCGATATGACGCTGACGCCCCAAAAGGTCAAAGAGCGACTGCTGTTGCCGAAATTTCGCAACCGCCAATTTTCCGGGCTGTTTTTAGATCAGGCGTTTCTGGCAGGGCTTGGCAACTATTTGCGTGTCGAGATCCTCTGGCAAGTTGGGCTCACCGGGAATCATAAAGCGTCGCAGCTAAACGACGCTCAGCTTGACTCGCTGGCGCAGGCGCTGCTGGCGATCCCGCGGCTTTCGTACAACACACGCGGTCAGGTGGATGACAATAAGTATCATGGTGCGCTGTTTCGCTTTAAAGTCTTTCACCGCGACGGGGAGGCGTGTGAGCGCTGCGGGACGATGATTGAGAAAACAATGCTTTCTTCACGGCCATTTTACTGGTGCCCGGGTTGTCAGCATTGAAAATACCATTCAATGGATGAGGTTTTCCCACCGATAGTGGGTGATAAAAAAAGCGCCCGCAGGCGCTTTTTGTCTATCAAACTCTCATTTATTTCTTGAGTTCTGATTTGAAGTCACGCTGTTCGTAGCCGGTGTACAGCTGACGTGGACGCGCAATCTTCATGCCGTCAGTGTGCATTTCGTTCCAGTGCGCAATCCAGCCGATGGTACGCGCCATCGCGAAGATAACGGTGAACATGGTTGACGGAATGCCCATCGCTTTCAGGATGATACCGGAGTAGAAGTCGACGTTCGGGTACAGTTTCTTCTCGATGAAGTACGGGTCGTTCAGTGCGATGTGCTCAAGCTCCATCGCGACTTCCAGCAGATCATCTTTCGAGCCCAGTTCGCGCAGAACTTCGTGGCAGGTTTCACGCATCACGGTGGCGCGCGGGTCGTAGTTCTTGTAGACGCGGTGGCCAAAGCCCATCAGGCGGAAAGAGTCGTTCTTGTCTTTCGCGCGACGGACAAACTCAGGAATGTGTTTAACGGAGCTGATCTCTTCGAGCATCTTCAGTGCTGCTTCGTTGGCGCCACCGTGTGCTGGCCCCCACAGAGAAGCAATACCGGCTGCGATACAAGCGAACGGGTTAGCACCGGAAGAACCGGCAGTACGAACGGTCGAGGTTGATGCGTTCTGTTCGTGGTCAGCGTGCAGGATCAGAATACGGTCCATGGCGCGTTCCAGCACAGGATTCACTACATACTCTTCGCAAGGGGTGGCAAACATCATGCGCAGGAAGTTACCGGCATAAGAGAGGTCATTACGCGGATAGACGAACGGCTGGCCGATAGAATATTTGTAACACATCGCTGCCATGGTTGGCATTTTCGACAGCAGACGGAATGCGGCGATTTCACGATGACGTGGGTTATTCACATCCAGAGAGTCGTGATAGAACGCAGCCAGCGCGCCAGTTATCCCGCACATCACCGCCATTGGGTGAGAATCGCGACGGAACGCGTGGAACAGACGGGTAATCTGCTCGTGGATCATAGTGTGGCGAGTGACGGTGGTGGTGAACTCGTCAAATTCAGCTTGAGAAGGTTTTTCACCGTACAGCAGGATGTAGCACACTTCGAGATAGTTAGACTCGGTGGCTAACTGATCGATAGGGAAGCCACGGTGCAGCAAGATCCCTTCGTCACCATCAATAAAAGTAATTTTAGATTCGCAAGATGCGGTAGAGGTAAAACCAGGATCAAAAGTAAAAATGCCTTTCGAACCAAGACTACGGATATCAATAACATCCTGACCGAGCGTACCTTTTAGCACATCAAGTTCAATAGCATTTTCACCGGTCACAGTGATTTTTGCCTTAGTATCAGCCATTTACGGTCTCCTTAGCGCCTTTTTGCTTAAGACTGCTGGATGCCGGATTTGCAATTCAAAACATATTTCGACGTTGCCTGTTTGTTATTTGGCTCACGGCTCTGCTGAAGAAATAAAGCAAGGGTACAGAGCAAGGGCGCTTGACGGTGCACGTCTAATCTACAGTGAAACAACAGCAAATCAGGGTCTTAGCAATCCGATGATTCAAACCTGTACAACACTAATAACTGTCCTGATTGGTTAGGTCAACTCCGGAACACTGTTACATAACTTATTATCAGGTTAAAGAGTGACCCCATAACTTTTGAGCATTATATGCTTTTACAGGTAATGGTTGTAACAATAATGTTTAATATTTGTCAAATCACGTGGTTAATTTTTAAAAAATTGTTTTAATCGTGAGCATGATCACTGTTCTGCATAAAACCGGACAAACTATATGTAGGTTAATTGTAATGATTTTGTGAACGGCCTATACTGCCGCCAGGTCTCCGGAATACCCTGCAATCCCGAGCCACCCAGCGTTGCAACGTGTCGTTTTAGCATCTGTGAGCAGATTTTTACATGACGCGAAGTTATAGAAAAGAACGCTGCTTGACCCGCCTGCGGACCGGAGGAAGGAAATAATAAGAACAGCATGTGGGCGTTATTCATGATAAGAAATGTGAAAAAACAAAGACCTGTCAATCTGGATTTGACAACAATCCGGTTCCCTATAACAGCGATAGCGTCCATTCTCCATCGCGTATCCGGTGTGATCACGTTTGTGGCGGTCGGTATTCTGCTGTGGTTGCTGGGCACCAGTCTCTCTTCTCCGGAAGGCTTCCAAACCGCTTCATCTATCATGGGCAGTTTCTTCGCCAAATTCATTATGTGGGGCATCCTGACTGCGCTGGCGTATCACGCGGTTGTCGGTATTCGTCACGTGTTAATGGATTTCGGTTATCTGGAAGAAACGCTCGAAGCCGGTAAGCGCTCAGCGAAAATTTCTTTTGTTATTACTGTCGTGCTTTCAATTCTTGCAGGAGTCCTCGTATGGTAAGCAACGCCTCAGCATTAGGACGCAACGGCGTACATGACTTCATCCTGGTCCGCGCCACCGCCATTGTTTTGACGCTCTACATTATCTATATGGTTGGCTTCTTCGCGGTAACGGGTGACGTCACGTGGGAAGTCTGGAGTGGTTTCTTTGCCTCTGCGTTCACCAAAGTATTCACCTTGCTGGCCCTGTTCTCGATTTTGATTCATGCCTGGATTGGCATGTGGCAGGTGTTAACCGACTACGTTAAACCACTGGCTCTGCGCCTGACGCTGCAACTGCTGATTGTTGTTGCGCTGCTGGTTTACGTTATCTATGGATTTGTTGTGGTGTGGGGTGTGTGATGAAACTGCCAGTCAGAGAATTTGATGCTGTTGTGATTGGTGCCGGTGGCGCAGGTATGCGCGCGGCGCTGCAAATTTCCCAAAGCGGCCAGACCTGTGCGCTGCTGTCCAAAGTGTTCCCGACCCGTTCCCATACCGTGTCAGCGCAGGGTGGTATCACCGTGGCGCTCGGTAATACCCATGAAGATAACTGGGAATGGCACATGTACGACACCGTTAAAGGGTCGGACTACATCGGTGACCAGGACGCTATCGAATATATGTGCAAAACCGGTCCGGAAGCGATTCTGGAGCTGGATCACATGGGCCTGCCATTCTCCCGTCTGGATGATGGCACCATCTATCAACGTCCGTTTGGCGGCCAGTCGAAAAACTTCGGCGGCGAGCAGGCGGCACGTACCGCAGCGGCGGCGGACCGTACTGGTCACGCACTGCTGCACACGCTGTATCAGCAAAACCTGAAAAACCACACCACCATCTTCTCCGAGTGGTATGCGCTGGATCTGGTGAAAAACGCCGATGGCGCAGTGGTGGGTTGTACCGCTCTGTGTATCGAAACCGGCGAAGTGGTCTACTTCAAAGCCCGCGCAACCGTGCTGGCGACCGGCGGTGCAGGTCGTATTTACCAGTCCACCACCAACGCCCACATTAATACCGGTGACGGCGTAGGTATGGCTATCCGCGCTGGTGTGCCGGTGCAGGATATGGAAATGTGGCAGTTCCACCCAACCGGTATTGCGGGTGCGGGTGTTCTGGTGACGGAAGGCTGCCGTGGTGAAGGTGGCTACCTGCTGAACAAACACGGCGAACGCTTTATGGAGCGTTATGCCCCGAATGCGAAAGACCTGGCGGGTCGTGACGTGGTGGCGCGTTCCATCATGATCGAAATCCGTGAAGGCCGCGGTTGCGATGGCCCATGGGGTCCGCACGCTAAGCTGAAACTTGACCATCTGGGTAAAGAAGTTCTGGAATCCCGTCTGCCGGGCATCCTGGAACTGTCGCGTACCTTTGCGCACGTCGACCCGGTTAAAGAGCCGATTCCGGTTATTCCAACCTGCCACTACATGATGGGCGGTATTCCGACCAAAGTGAGCGGCCAGGCACTGACCGTGAACGAGCAGGGCGAAGATGTAGTGATTCCGGGCCTGTTCGCGGTGGGCGAAATCGCCTGCGTATCGGTACACGGTGCAAACCGTCTGGGCGGCAACTCGCTGCTGGATCTGGTGGTCTTCGGTCGTGCGGTGGGTCTGCATCTGCAAGAGTCTATCGCCGAGCAGGGCGTGCTGCGTGACGCGACGGAAGAAGAGATTGATGCTTCTCTGGAACGTCTTAACCGCTGGAACGGCAACCGTGACGGCGAAGACCCGGTCGAAATCCGCAAAGCGCTGCAAGAATGTATGCAGCACAACTTCTCGGTATTCCGCGAAGGCGATGCAATGGCGAAAGGTCTTGAGCAGCTGAAAGCCATCCGCGAGCGTTTGAAAAATGCCCGTCTGGATGACACTTCCAGCGAGTTCAACACCCAGCGCGTTGAGTGTCTGGAGCTGGATAACCTGATGGAAACCGCTTACGCCACCGCGGTGTCTGCGAACTTCCGTACCGAAAGCCGTGGCGCGCATAGCCGCTTCGACTTCCCGGATCGTGATGATGAAAACTGGCTGTGCCATTCCCTGTACCTGCCAGAGTCGGAATCTATGACGCGTCGTAGCGTCAATATGGAACCGAAACTGCGTCCGGCATTCCCGCCGAAGATTCGTACTTATTAATGCGGAGACAGGAAAATGAAACTCGAGTTTTCAGTTTATCGTTATAACCCGGACGTAGACGATGCTCCGCGCATGCAGGATTACACCCTGGAAGCGGAAGAAGGTCGCGACATGATGCTGCTGGATGCACTGATGCAGCTGAAAGAAAAAGATCCATCGCTGTCGTTCCGTCGTTCTTGCCGTGAAGGGGTTTGTGGCTCTGACGGCCTCAACATGAATGGCAAAAACGGTCTGGCATGCATCACGCCGATCTCTGCGCTGAATCAGCCGGGTAAGAAAATTGTTATCCGTCCACTGCCTGGTCTGCCGGTTATCCGCGATTTGGTGGTAGACATGGGGCAATTCTATGCACAATATGAGAAGATTAAGCCTTACTTATTGAATAATGGGCAAAATCCTCCGGCTCGTGAGCATCTGCAGATGCCAGAGCAGCGTGAGAAACTCGATGGCTTGTACGAGTGTATTCTTTGCGCATGTTGTTCAACTTCTTGCCCGTCGTTCTGGTGGAACCCGGACAAGTTCGTGGGCCCGGCAGGCCTGTTGGCCGCGTATCGCTTCCTGATTGACAGCCGCGATACCGAAACCGACAGCCGTCTTGAAGGGTTAAGTGACGCTTTCAGCGTATTCCGCTGCCACAGCATCATGAACTGCGTCAGTGTATGTCCTAAGGGGCTGAACCCGACGCGCGCCATCGGCCATATTAAGTCGATGCTGCTGCAACGTAGTGCATAAATAGTAAGAGGGGAGCGTTGTTCCCCTCACCCTAACCCTCTCCCTTAGGGAGAGGGTACAGATAGCAGGAAATCTCTAAAAACTGCCATATGAGCGGTAATAATCGAGATGTTCAGAGCGAGACAAGGCGCGGTCTGAATGAGTCTCCGGGAGCATAGTTAACTCTGTGACCGGAGTGAGTGAAGGCCGCAACGCAGTCGTAGCCTGAACAGTGACGATTATTAGACAGTTTTTAAAGGTTCCTTAGCGGACGCAGATGACACGACAGTCCGCAACAGGTGAACCCCGGCACGCACAGCGGTGTGCGTGGTAGTATCCACGGCGAAGTAAGCATAAAAATGCTTAAGGGATCACGATGCAGAACAGCGCTTTGAAAGCCTGGTTGGACTCTTCTTACCTCTCTGGCTCAAACCAGAGCTGGATAGAACAGCTCTATGAAGACTTCTTAACCGATCCTGACTCGGTAGACGCTAACTGGCGTTCGACGTTCCAGCAGTTACCTGGTACCGGAGTCAAACCGGATCAACTCCATTCAACAACGCGTGAATATTTCCGTCGTCTGGCGAAGGATGCCTCACGTTACTCTTCTTCCGTTTCCGACCCTGATACGAATGCGAAGCAGGTTAAAGTCCTGCAGCTTATCAACGCATATCGCTTCCGTGGTCACCAGCATGCGATCCTCGATCCGCTGGGACTGTGGCAGCAGGATAAAGTGGCTGATTTAGATCCCGCTTTCCACGATCTGACTGAAGCTGACTTCCAGGAGAGCTTTAACGTCGGTTCTTTTGCTATCGGCAAAGAGACGATGAAGCTCGGCGAGCTGATTGACGCGCTGAAACAGACCTACTGTGGTCACATCGGCGCGGAATACATGCACATTACCAACACCGAAGAAAAACGTTGGATTCAGCAGCGTTTTGAAGCGGGGCATGCCACCTTTAGCGCAGAAGAAAAAACGCGTTTCCTCAGCGAACTGACCGCAGCAGAAGGTCTGGAACGCTATCTGGGGGCGAAATTCCCGGGTGCAAAACGCTTCTCGCTGGAAGGCGGCGATGCGCTGGTGCCAATGCTTAAAGAGATGATCCGCCACGCTGGCAAGAGCGGCACGCGTGAAGTGGTGCTGGGTATGGCGCACCGTGGTCGTCTGAACGTGCTTATCAACGTGCTGGGCAAACAGTCCCAGGAGCTGTTCGACGAGTTCTCCGGTAAGCATAAAGAACACCTCGGCACCGGTGACGTGAAGTACCACATGGGCTTCTCTTCCGATATCGAAACCGAAGGCGGCCTGGTGCACCTGGCGCTGGCGTTCAACCCATCGCACCTCGAAATCGTTAGCCCAGTGGTGATTGGTTCCGTTCGTGCGCGTCTGGATCGTCTGGACGAGCCGAGCATCAACCAGGTTCTGCCAATTACCATTCACGGTGATGCGGCAGTGACCGGTCAGGGCGTGGTTCAGGAAACCCTGAACATGTCCAAGGCTCGCGGTTATGAAGTGGGCGGTACCGTACGTATCGTTATCAACAACCAGGTTGGTTTCACCACCTCGAACCCGCTGGATGCGCGCTCAACGCCATACTGTACCGATATCGGTAAGATGGTGATGGCGCCGATTTTCCACGTCAACGCGGATGACCCGGAAGCCGTTGCTTTCGTCACTCGTCTGGCGCTGGACTTCCGTAATACATTCAAACGCGATGTGTTTATCGACCTGGTTTGCTACCGTCGTCACGGCCACAACGAAGCCGACGAGCCAAGCGCAACTCAGCCGTTGATGTATCAGAAAATCAAAAAGCATCCGACCCCGCGCAAAATCTACGCTGACAAGCTAGAAGCCGACAAAGTCGCGACGCTGGAAGATGCCACCGAGATGGTTAACCTGTATCGCGACGCGCTGGACGCGGGCGAATGCGTGGTGAAAGAGTGGCGTCCAATGAACATGCACTCCTTCACCTGGTCTCCGTACCTCAACCATGAATGGGACGAAAGCTACCCGAACAAGGTTGACATGAAGCGCCTGCAGGAGTTGGCTAACCGTATCAGCACCGTGCCTGAAGCGATTGAAATGCAGTCCCGCGTAGCGAAAATCTACGGCGACCGTCAATCCATGGCTGCCGGTGAGAAGCTGTTCGATTGGGGCGGCGCGGAAAACCTGGCTTACGCCACGTTGGTTGATGAAGGCGTTCCGGTTCGTCTGTCTGGCGAAGATGCCGGTCGCGGCACCTTCTTCCACCGCCACGCGGTTATTCATAACCAGTCGAACGGCTCAACCTACACGCCGCTGCAGCACGTGCACAACGGCCAGGGCGACTTTAAAGTCTGGGACTCCGTACTGTCTGAAGAAGCGGTGCTGGCATTTGAATACGGTTATGCGACGGCTGAGCCGCGCACGCTGACCATCTGGGAAGCCCAGTTCGGCGACTTCGCCAACGGCGCTCAGGTTGTTATTGACCAGTTCATCTCTTCCGGCGAGCAGAAATGGGGCCGTATGTGCGGTCTGGTAATGCTGCTGCCGCACGGTTACGAAGGGCAGGGGCCGGAGCACTCCTCCGCGCGTCTGGAACGTTATCTGCAGCTTTGCGCTCAGCAGAACATGCAGGTTTGCGTACCGTCGACCCCGGCTCAGGTTTATCACATGCTGCGTCGTCAGGCGCTGCGCGGGATGCGCCGTCCGCTGGTGGTGATGTCACCGAAATCGCTGCTGCGTCATCCGCTGGCGGTTTCCTCTCTCGACGAACTGGCAAACGGCACCTTCATGCCGGCCATTGGCGAGATTGATGAGCTGGATCCGCAGGGTGTGAAACGCGTGGTACTGTGTTCAGGTAAGGTGTACTACGACCTGCTGGAACAGCGTCGCAAAAACAACCAGAAAGATGTTGCCATCGTGCGTATCGAACAGCTTTATCCGTTCCCGCACCAGGCAGTACAGGAAGCATTGAAACCATTTGCTCACGTACATGATTTCGTCTGGTGTCAGGAAGAGCCCCTTAACCAGGGTGCCTGGTACTGCAGCCAGCATCATTTCCGTGATGTGATTCCATTTGGGGCCGCTCTGCGTTACGCAGGTCGCCCAGCCTCCGCCTCGCCGGCGGTAGGGTATATGTCCGTTCACCAGAAGCAACAACAAGATCTGGTCAATGACGCGCTGAACGTCGATTAATTAAGGATACAAAATGAGTAGCGTAGATATTCTGGTTCCCGACCTGCCTGAATCCGTAGCAGATGCGACCGTGGCAACCTGGCATAAAAAACCCGGCGATGCGGTAGTTCGTGATGAAGTGCTGGTAGAAATCGAAACTGACAAAGTGGTACTGGAAGTACCGGCGTCGGCGGATGGCATTCTGGATGCCGTTCTGGAAGATGAAGGCACCACCGTGACTTCACGTCAGATCCTGGGTCGCCTGCGTGAAGGCAACAGCGCCGGTAAAGCCACCGAAGCGAAGGCTGATGCTAAAGAGTCTACCCCGGCTCAGCGCCAGCAGGCTTCCCTGGAAGAACAGACTAACGATGCGCTGAGCCCGGCGATCCGTCGCCTGCTGGCTGAGCATAATCTTGATGCCAATGCCATTAAAGGCTCTGGCGTTGGTGGCCGTCTGACTCGCGAAGACGTTGAAAAACATCTGGCGAAAGCTCCAGCGAAAGCCGCTGCTGCTCCGGCCGCAGCAGCTGCTGCACCAATTGCACCGCTGGCGGGTCGCTCAGAGAAACGCGTCCCGATGACGCGTCTGCGCAAACGCGTTGCCGAACGTCTGCTGGAAGCGAAAAACTCAACCGCCATGCTGACGACTTTCAACGAAGTCAACATGAAGCCAATCATGGATCTGCGTAAGCAGTACGGCGACGCGTTTGAAAAACGTCACGGCATCCGTTTGGGCTTCATGTCCTTCTATGTGAAGGCAGTGGTTGAAGCGCTGAAACGCTATCCGGAAGTGAACGCTTCTATCGATGGCGACGATGTGGTTTATCACAACTACTTCGACGTGAGCATGGCCGTTTCTACGCCGCGTGGCCTGGTAACCCCAGTTCTGCGTGACGTCGATGCCCTCGGCATGGCTGACATTGAGAAGAACATCAAGACCCTGGCGCTGAAAGGCCGCGACGGCAAACTGACCGTAGAAGATCTGACCGGCGGTAATTTCACCATTACCAACGGCGGTGTTTTCGGTTCGCTGATGTCTACCCCGATTATCAACCCGCCTCAGAGCGCGATTCTGGGTATGCACGCCATTAAAGATCGTCCGATGGCGGTTGACGGTAAAGTTGAGATCCTGCCGATGATGTACCTGGCACTTTCTTACGATCACCGTCTGATCGATGGCCGCGAGTCCGTGGGCTTCCTGGTAGCGATTAAAGAGCTGCTGGAAGATCCGACTCGTCTGCTGCTGGACGTGTAGTAAACAGAGTATCACCTGCCCTGTAGGCCGGATGGGGCGTTTGCGCTGCCATCCGGCGATGGTGTCATGCCTGATGGCGTTACGCTTATCAGGCCTACAGGTTTAAAGATAACGATTACCTGAAAAATGGATAGAACGCATGAATTTACATGAATACCAGGCCAAACAGCTGTTTGCCCGCTACGGTTTACCTGCACCAGTAGGCTATGCCTGCTCAACTCCACGCGAAGCAGAAGAAGCCGCTTCAAAAATCGGCGCTGGCCCGTGGGTAGTGAAATGTCAGGTTCACGCAGGTGGCCGCGGTAAAGCTGGCGGTGTGAAGGTTGTTAATTCTAAAGAAGACATCCGCGCGTTCGCTGAGCATTGGCTGGGCAAACGTCTGGTGACCTATCAGACGGACGCACACGGTCAGCCGGTTAACCAGATTCTGGTTGAAGCCGCGACCGATATCGGTAAAGAACTGTACCTGGGCGCGGTTGTTGACCGTAGCTCCCGTCGCGTGGTGTTCATGGCGTCTACCGAAGGCGGCGTGGAAATCGAAAAAGTGGCGGAAGAAACTCCACACCTGATCCACAAGGTTGCACTGGATCCACTGGCAGGCCCAATGCCTTACCAGGGTCGTGAGCTGGCGTTCAAACTGGGTCTGGAAGGTAAACAGGTTCAGCAGTTCACCAAAATTTTCATGGGTCTGGCGACTATCTTCCTTGAGCGCGATCTGGCGCTTATCGAAATTAACCCGCTGGTTGTGACCAAGCAGGGCGACCTTATCTGCCTCGACGGCAAACTGGGCGCTGACGGCAACGCACTGTTCCGCCAGGCTGACCTGCGCGAAATGCGCGACCAGTCTCAGGAAGATCCACGTGAAGCGCAGGCGGCACAGTGGGAACTGAACTACGTTGCGCTGGACGGCAACATCGGCTGTATGGTTAACGGTGCGGGCCTGGCAATGGGCACCATGGACATCGTTAAGCTGCACGGCGGCGAACCGGCTAACTTCTTAGACGTTGGCGGCGGCGCAACCAAAGAGCGCGTAACCGAAGCATTCAAAATCATTCTGTCTGATGACAATGTGAAAGCGGTTCTGGTGAACATCTTCGGCGGTATCGTACGTTGCGACCTGATCGCTGACGGTATCATCGGCGCGGTAGCAGAAGTGGGCGTTAACGTCCCGGTCGTTGTCCGTCTGGAAGGTAACAACGCCGAACTCGGCGCGAAAAAACTGGCTGACAGCGGCCTGAATATTATTGCAGCGAAAAGTCTGACGGACGCAGCACAGCAGGTTGTTGCCGCAGTGGAGGGAAAATAATGTCCATTTTAATCGATAAAAACACCAAGGTTATCTGTCAAGGTTTCACCGGTAGCCAGGGTTCTTTCCACTCCGAACAGGCAATTGCTTACGGTACGCAGATGGTTGGCGGCGTAACCCCAGGTAAAGGCGGTACTGAGCATCTGGGTCTGCCGGTGTTCAACACCGTACGTGAAGCGGTTGAAGCAACCGGCGCAACCGCGACCGTTATCTACGTTCCGGCTCCGTTCTGCAAAGACTCCATCCTGGAAGCTATTGATGCAGGCATCAAACTGATCATCACCATCACCGAAGGTATCCCGACTCTGGATATGCTGACCGTGAAGGTGAAACTGGATGAAGCGGGCGTTCGCATGATCGGCCCTAACTGCCCAGGTGTTATCACCCCAGGCGCATGCAAAATCGGCATCATGCCGGGCCACATTCATAAGCCGGGTAAAGTGGGTATCGTTTCCCGTTCTGGTACCCTGACCTATGAAGCGGTTAAGCAGACTACCGACTACGGTTTCGGCCAGTCTACCTGTGTCGGCATCGGCGGTGACCCGATCCCAGGCTCTAACTTCATCGATATCCTGAAGCTGTTCCAGGAAGATCCGCAGACTGAAGCTATCGTGATGATCGGTGAGATCGGCGGGAGTGCTGAAGAAGAAGCGGCTGCCTACATTAAAGATCATGTGACCAAGCCGGTTGTTGGCTACATCGCGGGTGTTACCGCGCCGAAAGGCAAGCGTATGGGCCACGCAGGCGCCATCATCGCAGGCGGTAAAGGTACAGCAGACGAGAAGTTTGCAGCACTGGAAGCGGCTGGCGTGAAAACCGTTCGCAGCCTGGCCGACATCGGCGAAGCGCTGAAATCTGTTATTAAGTAATCCTCTCTGCTCCCTCATCGAATTCCCGCGTATACAGGGAAAGAGGGAGCCTTATATGTCTAGTTTCGACATGGTTGGCCATCTTCGGATGGCCTTTTTTAATGGCGACGTTTCGCCACCAGCGTAAATTTGTAGTCGTCGCTTTTGAAGGTGTTACGGCTATATTCAAATATACGACCATCCTGCAGAAAACCGCGTGATACCTTTTCCAGTACGGGTTTTCCCGCCGCAATATCCAGCATCGATACCGTTTCGTTATCGGGGATCACCGGGATTAACTCCTGTTCGCTACGATCAATAACCATTTTTTTGATCTGCTCGATAAAGTGATATTTGGAATTTTCCATCACTTCCCACGTCAGGTCGGGGAAGAGTGCTAGCGGCATCCACGTCTCCTCCAGAGCGACGGCTTTTTGTTTAATAAAACGAACCCTTTTTACGTGCCAGATTTTATCTGTCGTGGCCAGCTGTAGCTGCTCGGCCAACATATCCCCAGCGGAAATAACCTCAAATATTTTAACTTCGCTATGCGTGTCAACGTGCCTGTCAGCCAGCTTTTCATAGAAGCTCGTGAGTTGATAGATGTCGTAGTTAACGCGCTCTTCCTTCACATAGGAACCACTACCCTGAATGCTTTCAATGATCCCCAGCTCAGTGAGCAGTTTCAGGGCCTGTCGAACGGTAACGCGACTGACCTGAAAAGTGGCCTGAAGTGCTGATTCAGTGGGTAGGGCATCGCCAGGTTTTAAATCGCCGCGTGAAATTTGCTCGCGTAGCTCATCCGCAATCTGGCGATACATCGGTTTTTTGCTCATGTTATTTCGCTTTTGTATGAATAGGTTAATACCTTTGAGGCAAATTATGCCGACATCTGCGCAATAGTAAATAATACAAATTAGATACAAATAATAGCTACTCAGTGAAAGTGATCACATAAATGTATTGTTTTGTCTGTCACAATCGCGGCACTTAACGATGACAACTCTGTGAGGATCATGATGAACCTGACGTCCCTGTCCCATTCGCATGCGGTCCTTTTGCATGCACGATTTACCGATCGTGATGATGCTATCTGCCAGCTTGCACAGCGCCTTGCCGAGCAAGGGAAAATTGCCGATACCTCAGCTTTTCTGAATGAAGTTTTCCACCGTGAATCGCTGGGGCCAACGGCGCTGGGCGAAGGGCTTGCGGTACCGCACGGTAAAAGTGCAGCGGTGAAAGAGGCGGCCTTTGCCGTCGCGACGCTAAGCGAACCGCTGGCATGGGAAGGGGTCGATGGTCCTGAACCCGTTGAGCTGATCTTTTTGTTGGCCATTCCGCCTAATGAAGCGGGCTCAACGCATATTCAGATTCTGACCGAACTGACCACACGGCTTGCCGATGACCGTTTACGTGAGCGTGTGATGGCGGCTACCAGCGCAGAGGCGCTGTTGGCCGCGCTGGATGCGGCTCCGGAGGCGCAAACCGCGGTGGTTAAACCGGATGCGCCGACCATTGTTTGCGTGACGGCGTGCCCGGCGGGGATTGCGCACACTTACATGGCCGCAGAGTATCTGGAAAAAGCGGGGCGGCAGATGGGGGTGAACGTCGTCGTTGAAAAGCAGGGGGCCAACGGCATTGAGGGGCGTTTAACGCCGCAACAGATTAACGACGCGCGAGCCTGCATTTTTGCGGCGGAAGTTGCCATCAAAGAGAGTGAACGATTTAACGGGATACCGTCTATCTCTGTGCCGGTAGCCGAACCTTTGCGCCATGCAAAAGCGCTGATTGAACGTGCACTGGCGCTAGAACCCACTAATGGCCGCAGAGTGACGCAGCCGCAGACAGAAATTAAAAAAGGCGTTAAGGCTGAGCTGAAACAGGCGTTGCTGAGCGGTATCTCCTACGCTGTGCCGCTGATTGTCGCGGGCGGTACGGTTCTGGCCGTCGCCGTGCTGCTGGCGCAGATTTTTGGTCTGCAGCATCTCTTTGACCTGGAAAACTCATGGTTGTGGATGTACCGCAAACTCGGCGGTGGAATGCTGGGGACGCTAATGGTACCGGTGCTGGCGGCCTATACGGCGTATTCACTGGCGGATAAACCGGCGCTAGCGCCTGGGTTTGCCGCCGGGCTCGCTGCCAACATGATTGGCGCTGGTTTTTTAGGTGCGGTCGCCGGTGGTTTGATTGCGGGCTATCTCATGCGCTGGGTGAAAAATCACATTCGCCTGAGCAGCCGGTTTAACGGTTTTCTGACCTTTTATCTTTATCCGGTTATCGGGACGTTGGCTGCCGGCAGCCTGATGCTGTTCGTGGTCGGCGAGCCGGTGGCCTGGATTAATAACTCTCTCACGGCATGGCTGAACGGGCTGTCGGGGGCTAACGCACTGTTGCTCGGCGTGATTCTCGGTTTCATGTGCTCCTTTGATTTAGGTGGCCCGGTTAACAAGGCCGCCTATGCTTTCTGCCTCGGAGCGATGGCCAACGGGGTATATGGCCCTTACGCCATCTTCGCGTCGGTAAAAATGGTCTCCGCCTTTACCGTTACGGCCTCCACCATGCTGGCACCACATCTGTTTAAACAGTTCGAAATTGAGACCGGTAAATCCACCTGGCTACTTGGGCTTGCAGGAATTACCGAAGGGGCGATTCCGATGGCGATAGAAGATCCGCTTCGGGTGATTGGCTCATTTGTCCTTGGGTCAATGGCGACAGGGGCCATCGTTGGGGCTATGGGGATTGGACTCTCTACGCCAGGCGCCGGGATTTTCTCTCTATTTTTACTCCAGCATACCGGGATGAGCGCCTTTATTGCGGCGGCAGGTTGGTTTGGTGCTGCGCTGGTGGGGACATTAATTTCCACCGCGGTGCTTCTTGTCTGGCGACGCCGGGCGGTAAAGCAGGGGAAATACGTCACCGATAGCGTGATGCCGTAAGTACTGATGAAACAGGAAACGAAGATGAAAGCTGTATCTCGCGTTCACATTACGCCGCATATGCACTGGGATCGAGAGTGGTATTTCACCACCGAAGAGTCGCGCATTTTACTGGTCAACAATATGGAAGAGATCCTCGCTCGTCTCGAGCAGGACCAAAACTATAAATACTACGTCCTCGATGGGCAAACGGCGATACTCGAAGACTATTTCGCCGTTAAATCAGAGAACCGGGAGCGCGTTAAGGCGCTGGTTCAGGCGGGAAAACTCATTATTGGGCCATGGTATACGCAAACGGATACGACGCTCGTTTCTGGCGAGTCCATTGTTCGCAACCTGATGTACGGTATCCGTGACTGCATGGCATTTGGTGAGCCAATGAAGATTGGTTATCTCCCGGACTCATTCGGCATGTCCGGGCAGTTACCGCATATTTACCACGGATTTGGTATTACCCGAGCACTGTTCTGGCGCGGTTGCTCAGAACGTCATGGTACCGATAAAACCGAGTTCTTATGGCAAAGCCAGGACGGTAGCGAGGTGACAACTCAGGTACTGCCTCTGGGCTATGCGATTGGTAAGTACTTACCTGAGGATGAAGCCGGACTGCGTAAACGGCTTGATAGTTATTTTGAAGTGCTGGAAAAAGCCTCGGTGACTAAAGAGATTTTGCTGCCTAACGGCCATGACCAGATGCCACTGCAACAAAATATCTTCGCCGTTATGGACAAGCTGCGGGAAATCTATCCGCAGCGGCAGTTTGTGATGAGTCGCTTCGAGGAAGTATTTGCACTGATTGAAGCGCACCGTGATGAGCTGGCGACCCTGCAAGGTGAGTTTATTGATGGTAAATACATGCGTGTTCACCGGACGATTGGCTCTACGCGAATGGATATTAAGATAGCGCATGCCAGAATTGAGAACAAAATCGTCAATCTGCTGGAACCGCTCGCCACGCTGGCCTGGAGCTTAGGCTTTGAATATCACCACGGCCTGCTGGAGAAAATGTGGAAAGAGATTCTGAAAAACCACGCGCATGACAGCATTGGCTGCTGTTGTAGCGATAAGGTACACCGGGAAATAGCCTCACGTTTTCTGCTGGCTGAAGATATGGCGGATAATCTGATTCGCTTCTATCTGCGTAAGATTACCGACAATATGGCGCAGAGCGAAGAAGACAAACTGGTGATGTTTAACCTGATGCCGTGGCCGCGTGAGGAGGTTCTCAATACCACCATCCGTCTGCGGGCGAGCCAGTTCCGGCTGGTGGACAGCAAAGGCCATGAAATTCCCTATTTTATCCGCCAGGCGCGAGAAATCGATCCTGGGCTTATCGACCGACAAATTGTGCATTATGGCAACTACGAGCCGTTCATGGAGTTCGATATCCAGCTGAACCAGATCCTGCCGTCTATGGGATATCGCACGCTGTATATCGAACCAAACGTTGCCGGAAACCAGATGAAAAGCCAGGAGCCCACGCAGGCGCTGCTGGAAAATGCGTTTTGGCAGATTGATATCAACCGCGATGGGACGTTACGGTTGCGTGATAAGGATTCTGGTGTTGTGTATCAGCGGGTGCTGGAAATAGAAGAAGGGGCCGACGATGGCGATGAGTACGACTACTCGCCGTCGCGCGAAGAGTGGCTGCTTACTTCCGCTGATACGCCATTTGAACATGAGGTCGTCCATGAAGCCTGGCAAAGTCGGGCATATATCCGTTACCGGATGGCAGTTCCGGCAAATTTAAACGCGCGCTCGGCACGTCTTCGCAACGCTGAACTTGGTGTGGAAATCGAGGTAACGCTCAGCCATAACAGTCGCCGTATCGACGTGGATGTCCGGCTGGACAATCAGGCGGATGACCATCGCGTACGCGTGCTGATTCCTACCCCGTTTAGCACGCAGGAGGTGTTGGCCGATACACAGTTTGGCACCATCGTGCGCCCGGTACGCGATGAGGCAATGGACCGCTGGCAGGAAGAGGGGTGGAAAGAAGCGCCGGTTCCGGTATGGAATCTGCTTAACTATGCCGCTTTACAGGAAGGGCGCAACGGGTTGGCGGTCTTTAGCGAAGGGTTGCGTGAGTTTGAAGTGGTTGGGGAAGAGAAGAAAACCTTCGCGTTGACGCTGCTTCGCGGCGTAGGTTTGCTGGGTAAAGAAGATCTCTTATTACGCCCCGGTCGGCCTTCTGGTATTAAATTGCCGGTACCAGATTCTCAGATGCGTGGTTCGCTGCATGGCCGATTCAGCCTGTTTAGCTACAGCGGTAAGCCGCTTAATGTTGGCCTTGCCCAGCAGGCTCGTGCCTGGTTAACGCCGGTCCAGTGCTATAACAAAATCCCATGGGATGCGATGAAACTGAATAAAGCTGAGTTGACCACTCCAGACAGCTACAGTTTGCTGAGTATGTCGCCGGTAGGTTGCCAGTTAAGTGCATTGAAGAAAGCGGAAGACTGCGATGAAATCATTCTGCGTTTGTTTAATCCGTCAGACAGCCAGTGCAGCGAAGCGGCGGTGTCGTTTAGCCGCGACGTTATGCAGTGCCGGGAAACGGGAATGGACGAAATCCCCTATCCTGAGCAGGAGAGTTCACAGAGTATCACCGGTGTATTCCATCCAGGACAATCGAGAACGTTTAGCCTTAAGCTAGGCTGATAGCCACTGAACAACGCCAGCCTGTTTCGTTGGCGTTGTTTGCGCGCATGTCCATCTTTCCATCGAGCATCGTTTCGATGCGCCATTGCTCCCTAATTATCAGCGAGTTATTGACACACAGTATCCTTCCCGGTGTGTCCTTGCGCATATAGCGCTCAGCAACATACGGCAAGCTGATATCTGACGCGGCTGTTTTTTGTGCGATCAATCAATAACTAAACTCAATCGCATCGCGGCGAGTTCTTGTGCCAATTGATGCAAATGTTGATTTAATAATTCAATTGGTTAATTAAATGTTAATTGTGACGGTGGGATTAATAGCGGGTGGAAAAAAATGACGGACGGTCTATTGTCAGTCAGATGGGGATACTCCCAGGATTTGTCCTGCCAACGGTTAAATTCAATTACCTTAATGCCAATTTAACGCTTAACTGATAACCGATGAAGTCAAATATTACACACATCATTAACATTAAATTCACCGAGATACCCAATTAAAAACATAATTAACAAAATCAAGGTAAGTTGATTTAAATCAATATGTAATGACTGGATATAACTTACTAAAACCGTTAAATTGTCGTGGATCAAATTGGCTGAAACCTATCTGATTCGCTATAAATTGATCACCGTCGAAAAACGTAAAACTTATCCAATAAAAACCTGTTTATTGTAAGGGTTTTACAGCGTAATATATTTTAGGGATCAATTGAGTTTTTTATTAACACGTTTGTAACTTTCACTTATTGCTGTTTCCTGTTCTTCGCAAGGGGTGGCAGTAGGGAAGGGGACAAATAAATTTGTATTGGGGCATGTGTTTGAATCCTGCAAATGGGTTCAATCTCGGAGTCTTCATGCGATGAGCAAGGAGTCATGATGTTAGATATAGTCGAACTGTCGCGCTTACAGTTTGCCTTGACCGCGATGTACCACTTCCTGTTTGTTCCGCTGACGCTGGGTATGGCGTTCCTGCTGGCAATCATGGAAACGGTTTACGTCCTTTCCGGCAAACAGATTTATAAAGATATGACCAAGTTCTGGGGCAAGTTGTTTGGTATCAACTTTGCGCTGGGTGTGGCTACCGGTCTGACGATGGAGTTCCAGTTCGGGACTAACTGGTCATACTATTCCCACTATGTGGGCGATATCTTCGGTGCGCCGCTGGCCATCGAAGGTCTGATGGCCTTCTTCCTCGAATCTACCTTTGTAGGTCTGTTCTTCTTCGGTTGGGATCGTCTGGGTAAAGTCCAGCACATGGCTGTCACCTGGCTGGTGGCGCTTGGCTCCAACCTCTCCGCACTGTGGATTCTGGTAGCGAACGGCTGGATGCAAAACCCAATCGCTTCCGATTTCAACTTCGAAACCATGCGTATGGAAATGGTCAGCTTCTCCGAGCTGGTCCTGAACCCGGTTGCGCAGGTTAAGTTCGTCCACACCGTGGCATCTGGCTACGTTTGCGGCGCGATGTTCGTTCTCGGTATCAGCTCCTACTATATGCTGCGCGGACGCGATTTCGCTTTTGCGAAACGCTCCTTCGCGATTGCAGCAAGCTTCGGCATGGCGGCTATCCTCTCCGTTATCGTTCTGGGTGATGAATCCGGCTACGAAATGGGTGACGTACAGAAAACCAAACTGGCTGCGATTGAAGCCGAATGGGAAACGCAGCCGGCTCCGGCAGCCTTCACTCTGTTTGGTATTCCGGACCAGGATGCGCAGGAAAACCACTTCGCTATTCAGATTCCTTACGCGCTGGGCATCATTGCCACCCGTTCGGTTGATAAGCAGGTGACGGGCCTGAAAGATCTGATGGTGCAGCACGAAGAGCGTATTCGTAACGGCATGAAAGCTTACTCGCTGCTGGAACAGCTGCGCGGTGGCTCGACTGACCAGACCATTCGCGATGAGTTCAACAACGTTAAGAAAGACCTGGGCTACGGTCTGCTGCTGAAACGCTATACCGACAACGTCGCTGACGCGACGGAAGCGCAGATTAGCCAGGCAACCAAAGACTCGATCCCACGCGTTGCGCCGCTGTACTTCGCTTTCCGTATCATGGTGGCGTGCGGCATCCTGATGCTGGCGATTATAGCTGTCTCCTTCTGGACCGTTATTCGTAACAAGATCGGCGAGAAAAAATGGCTGCTGCGTACCGCGCTGTATGCGATTCCGCTGCCGTGGATTGCTATCGAGTCCGGCTGGTTCGTTGCCGAATACGGCCGTCAGCCGTGGGCGATTGGTGAGGTGCTGCCAACGGCAGTGGCCAACTCCAGCCTGACCCCAGGCGATCTGATCTTCTCGATGCTGTTGATTTGTGGTCTGTACACCCTGTTCCTCGTGGCGGAGCTGTACCTGATGTTCAAATTTGCCCGCCGTGGCCCAAGCAGCCTGAAAACCGGTCGTTACCACTATGAGCAGTCTACCGCGACTACTCAGCCGGCACGCTAAGACAGGAGTCGTCAAATGATCGATTATGAAGTATTGCGTTTTATCTGGTGGCTGCTGATCGGTATCTTGCTGATTGGTTTTGCTGTCGCCGATGGCTTCGACATGGGGGTGGGCATGCTCACCCGTTTCCTCGGTCGTAACGACACCGAGCGTCGAATCATGATTAACTCCATCGCTCCACACTGGGACGGTAACCAGGTATGGCTCATCACCGCAGGCGGCGCGCTGTTCGCCGCATGGCCGATGGTCTATGCTGCCGCGTTCTCCGGCTTCTATGTGGCGATGATTCTGGTGCTGGCGTCCTTGTTCTTCCGTCCGGTCGGTTTTGACTACCGCTCGAAGATTGAAGACACCCGTTGGCGCAACATGTGGGACTGGGGCATCTTCATCGGTAGCTTCGTGCCACCGCTGGTTATCGGCGTGGCGTTTGGTAACCTGCTGCAGGGCGTACCGTTCCATGTCGACGAATATATGCGTCTGTACTACACCGGTAACTTCTTCCAGTTGCTGAACCCGTTTGGTCTGCTGGCCGGTATCGTCAGTGCCGCAATGATCCTGACTCAGGGCGCCACCTACCTGCAAATGCGTACCGTGGGCGAACTGCACCTGCGTACTCGTAACGTTTCTATGGTTGCGGCGCTGGTCACGCTGGTGTGCTTCGCACTGGCAGGCGTTTGGGTTTACTACGGCATTGATGGCTATGTGGTGAAATCGGTTCTGGATCACACCGGTCCGTCTAACCCACTGACCAAAGAAGTGGCGCGTGAAGCCGGTGCATGGATGGTGAACTTCAACAACATGCCAGCGCTGTGGGCGATTCCTGCTCTGGGCGTGGTGCTGCCGTTGCTGACTATTGTGACCACCAAAGCAGATAAAGGGGCATGGGCGTTCCTGTTCTCTTCACTGACTCTGGCATGCATCATCCTGACCGCTGGCATTGCAATGTTCCCGTTCATTATGCCTTCCAGCACGATGATGAACGCAAGCCTGACCATGTGGGATGCGACATCTAGCCAGCTGACGCTGAACCTGATGACCTATGTAGCGATTATCTTCGTACCGATTATTCTGGCCTACACCACCTGGTGTTACTGGAAAATGTTCGGTCGTATCACTAAAGAAGATATCGAACGTAACACCCACTCTCTGTACTAAGTAAGGAGCTGAATATGTGGTATTTCGCATGGATTTTGGGAACGCTTCTTGCCTGTGCATTCGGCGTGATCACCGCCCTGGCGCTTGAGCACGTTGAAGCGACCAAAGCGGGTGAAGAAGAACACTGATGAAAAATATTATCGCAACGTTGTACGCGATAATGGATAAGCGCCCCTTGCGGGCGCTTTCCCTTGTTATGGCCCTGGCGTTAGCTGGCTGTATTTTCTGGGATCCGACGCGTTTTGCGGCGAAGACCAGCGAGCTGGAAATCTGGCACGGTTTTCTGCTGATGTGGTCAGTGTGCGCTGGCGTGATTCACGGGGTCGGTTTCCGCCCTCGGTCGATTCACTGGCAGGGGATTTTTTGTCCGCTTATCGCCGATCTTGTATTATTCGCAGGTCTGATATTTTTCTTCTACCGCTGAAAACTCCCGCCTGATAATGATGGGCTTGCACAAGCCCATAAAAATTTACTCTCCGTTTACTTCTTCCCATTCCAAACCATCTTTCCCGCGCGTATAGTAGCGAAGTTCAAAAACCCAAAAAATTTTTTGCATTACTGGGACGTAAAGTGAATACAACGCTGTTTCGATGGCCGGTTAGGGTCTACTACGAAGATACCGACGCCGGGGGTGTGGTTTACCACGCCAGCTATGTGGCTTTCTATGAAAGAGCACGTACTGAGATGCTGCGTCACCATCACTTCAGCCAACAGGTTTTGCTGGCTGAACGCGTGGCCTTTGTCGTGCGCAAAATGACGCTGGAGTATTTTGCAGCTGCCAGACTCGACGATATGCTCGAAGTCCAAACAGAAATTACATCAATGCGTGGTACGTCAATGGTATTTACGCAGAGAATAGTCAACGCTGAGAATAAGGTTCTGAACGAAGCAGAAGTCCTGATTGTCTGTGTTGATCCACTCATCATGAAGCCTCGTGCGCTTCCCAAGTCTATTGTCGCGGAGTTTAAGCAGTGACTGACATGAACATCCTTGATTTGTTCCTGAAGGCTAGCCTTCTGGTTAAACTTATCATGTTGATTTTGATTGGTTTTTCAATCGCATCCTGGGCCATCATCATCCAGAGAACGCGCATCCTTAATGCGGCTAGCCGTGAGGCTGAAGCGTTCGAAGATAAATTCTGGTCCGGCATCGAGCTGTCTCGTCTGTACCAGGAAAGCCAGGGGCGCCGTGATAATCTGGCGGGCTCTGAGCAGATCTTCTACAGTGGATTCAAAGAGTTTGCTCGCCTGCATCGCGCTAACAGCCATGCGCCGGAAGCGGTCGTGGAAGGGGCGTCGCGTGCGATGCGTATCTCCATGAATCGTGAGCTGGAAACTCTGGAAACGCACATTCCGTTCCTCGGCACTGTCGGTTCTATCAGCCCATACATTGGTCTGTTCGGTACCGTATGGGGGATCATGCATGCCTTTATCGCACTGGGTGCGGTGAAACAGGCTACGTTGCAGATGGTTGCGCCAGGGATCGCGGAAGCGCTGATCGCTACGGCAATCGGTCTGTTCGCGGCAATTCCTGCGGTTATGGCGTACAACCGTCTGAACCAGCGCGTGAACAAACTGGAGCTGAACTACGACAACTTTATGGAAGAGTTCACCGCCATTCTGCACCGTCAGGCTTTTACCGTCAGCGAGAGCAACAAGGGGTAAGCCATGGCCAGAGCACGTGGACGCGGACGTCGCGAACTGAAGTCCGAAATTAACATCGTTCCGCTGCTGGATGTGTTGTTGGTGCTGCTGCTGATCTTTATGGCGACAGCGCCGATCATTACGCAGAGCGTGGAAGTGGATCTCCCTGATGCAACCGAATCACAGGCTGTCAGCAGTAATGATGAACCCCCGGTCATTGTTGAAGTGTCCGGCGTAGGGCAGTACAGCGTGAACGTTGGCCAGGAGAAGATGCCGCAACTGCCACCTGAACAGGTTGTTGCAGAAGCGCAGCGCCGTTTAGAGGCGAATCCGAAGACGGTCTTCTTAATTGGGGGCGCGAAAGACGTGCCTTATGATGAAATAATTAAAGCGCTTAACCTGTTACACAGCGCCGGGGTGAAATCGGTCGGGTTAATGACCCAGCCAATTTAATCGCCGACATGCCGCGCAGCAGCAGACGTAGGTTGGCAACAGCCTATGTTGTTTGCTGCAGGGTAATGGGTGAACAGTTTTTGGGAACCGAGAGTGTCAAAGGCAACCGAACAAAACGACAAGCTTAAACGAGCGATAATTATTTCAGCTGTGCTGCACGTCATTCTTTTTGCAGCACTGATCTGGAGTTCGTTCGATGAGCATATAGACGCTGCAGCCGGCGGTGGCGGCGGTTCGTCCATCGATGCAGTTATGGTCGATCCCGGTGCGGTCGTCGAGAACTATAATCGTACGCAGCAGCAGCAGGCTAGTTCAAAACGTGCGCAAGAGCAGCGTGAAAAACAGGCTCAACAGCAGGCTGAAGAATTGCGTGAAAAGCAGGCGGCAGAACAGGCTCGCTTAAAAGCGCTGGAAAAAGAGCGTTTACAGGCTCAGGATGCAGCGAAGCAGGCGCAGGAGCAGCAGAAACAAGCTGAAGAAGCGGCGGCGAAAGCGGCAGCAGATGCGAAAGCAAAAGTGGATGCTCAGGCCAAAGAGGCCGCGGAAGCTGCTGTTAAAGCGGCTGCTGATGCCAAAGTAAAAGCAGACGCACAGGCTAAAGTCGCCGCGGAAGCCGCGAAAAAAGCTGCCGCAGATGCTCAGAAGAAAGCGGAAGCCGAAGCTGCCAAAGCGGCCGCCGATGCGAAAAAGGTAGCCGAAGCGACGGCTGCTAAAGCGGCGGCGAAAGCCGCTGCCGATGCAGAGAAGAAAGCGGCTGCTGAAGCAGAGAAAAAAGCGGCAGCTGCCGCTGAGAAAGCCGCTGCAGATAAAGCTGCCGCCGCCGAAAAGGCTGCTGCAGATAAAAAAGCCGCTGCCGATAAAGCTGCCGCAGATAAAAAAGCTGCCGCAGCGAAGAAAGCGGCTGCAGCTGAAAAAGCGGCTGCAGCTGAAAAAGCGGCTGCAGCTTCCGGTGTTGATGACCTGCTGGGCGATCTCAGTTCAGGTAAGAATGCGCCGAAAGGAAATACCAGCGGTAGCGCTGGGGGCTCATCTCCTGCTAAAGGTAGTAAACAAGGACAGGGTGGGGCATCACAGGCTGAAATTGCGTCATACATTGCGCAGGTTCAGGCTGCGATCAAAGGTCATTTATATGACTGGGATACCTACAAAGGAAAAACCTGTACCTTGCGTGTCAACATGGCCGAAGACGGTACTGTGTTGAGCGTGAAGCAGGAAGGTGGCGATCCGGCGTTTTGTCAGCAGATGCTGGCGGCAACAAACCGGATGACCAAGTTCCCGAAACCGCCTTCACAATCGGTTTGGCAGACCTTTAAAAATGCGCCACTGGACTTCAAGCCATAAAGATTATTTTTCGCGGCAGTACGTGAAAAATAAAGGCGAGATCGTCGCAGGGTTTTGGTAGTTTTGTGTATTTTAGTTTGTTAACATTCTGCTAAATTATCGTGGGCTTTCCGCCTGGATAAGGGAGAAATGATGAAGCAGGCATTACGAGTAGCGTTTGGTTTTCTGATGCTGTGGGCAGCCGTGCTGCACGCAGAAGTACGTATCGAGATCACCCAAGGGGTGGACTCCGCACGTCCGATTGGCGTCGTTCCGTTCCAGTGGGCCGGGCCGGGTGCTGCACCTGAAGATATTGGCGGCATCGTTGGCGCCGACCTGCGTAACAGCGGGAAATTTAACCCATTAGATCGCTCTCGTCTGCCGCAGCAGCCGGGTACCGCTCAAGAAGTTCAGCCGGCAGCATGGTCTGCGCTGGGTATTGATACTGTTGTTGTCGGTCAGGTAACGCCTAACGCTGACGGCAGCTATAATGTGTCTTATCAGCTGGTTGATACCGGTGCGGCACCAGGTACCGTGCTGGCACAGAACACCTATAAAGTGAACAAGCAGTGGCTGCGTTATGCTGGCCATACTGCCAGTGACGAAGTGTTCGAGAAGCTGACCAGCATTAAAGGTGCATTCCGTACCCGTATCGCCTACGTGGTTCAGACCAACGGCGGTCAGTTCCCGTATGAGCTGCGCGTATCCGATTACGATGGTTACAACCAGTTCGTGGTTCACCGTTCTCCACAGCCGCTGATGTCTCCGGCGTGGTCTCCAGACGGTTCTAAACTGGCTTACGTGACCTTCGAAAGCGGCCGTTCAGCGCTGGTTATCCAGACATTGGCTAACGGTGCAGTACGTCAGGTGGCTTCGTTCCCTCGTCACAACGGTGCACCAGCGTTCTCTCCGGATGGCAGCAAACTGGCGTTTGCCCTGTCTAAAACCGGTAGCCTGAACCTGTACGTGATGGATATCGGCTCCGGCCAGATTCGTCAGGTCACTGATGGTCGTAGTAACAACACCGAACCAACCTGGTTCCCGGACAGCCAGAACCTGGCCTTTACTTCTGACCAGGCCGGTCGTCCACAGGTGTATAAAGTTAATGTTGGCGGCGGTGCTCCGCAGCGTATTACCTGGGAAGGTTCGCAGAACCAGGACGCAGATGTCAGCAGCGACGGTAAATTTATGGTAATGGTAAGCTCGGCTAACGGCCAGCAGCACATTGCTAAGCAGGATCTGGTAGCGGGTGGCGTACAAGTATTGTCGTCAACGTTCCTGGACGAAACGCCAAGTCTGGCACCTAACGGCACGATGGTAATCTACAGCTCTTCTCAGGGGATGGGATCCGTGCTGAATTTGGTTTCTACAGATGGGCGTTTCAAAGCGCGTCTTCCGGCAACTGATGGACAGGTCAAATTCCCTGCCTGGTCGCCGTATCTGTAATAATAATTAATTGATTACTAAAGGAATCATAGAAATGCAACTGAACAAAGTGCTGAAAGGGCTGATGATCGCTCTGCCTGTAATGGCAATCGCAGCGTGTTCTTCTAACAAGAACGCAAGCAATGACCAGAGCGGCGAAGGCATGCTGGGTGCCGGCACTGGTATGGATGCGAACGGTAACGGCAACATGTCTTCTGAAGAGCAAGCGCGTCTTCAGATGCAGCAGCTGCAGCAGAACAACATCGTTTACTTCGATCTGGACAAATACGATATCCGTTCTGACTTCGCTGCAATGCTGGATGCGCACGCAAACTTCCTGCGTAGCAACCCGTCTTACAAAGTCACCGTAGAAGGTCACGCGGACGAACGTGGTACTCCTGAGTACAACATCTCCCTGGGTGAGCGTCGTGCTAACGCCGTTAAGATGTACCTGCAGGGTAAAGGCGTTTCTGCTGACCAGATCTCCATCGTTTCTTACGGTAAAGAAAAACCTGCAGTACTGGGTCATGACGAAGCGGCTTACTCCAAAAACCGTCGTGCCGTACTGGTTTACTAAGAGAATTGCATGAGCAGTAACTTCAGACATCACCTGTTGAGTCTGTCGTTACTGGTTGGCATAGCGGCCCCCTGGGCCGCTTTTGCTCAGGCGCCAATCAGTAGTGTCGGCTCAGGCTCGGTCGAAGACCGTGTCACTCAACTCGAGCGTATTTCTAATGCTCACAGTCAGCTTTTGACCCAACTCCAGCAACAACTCTCCGATAATCAGACCGATATTGACGCCCTGCGAGGCCAAATCCAGGAAAGTCAGTACCAGCTGAATCAGATTGTGGATCGTCAAAAACAGATCATGCTGCAAATTGACAGCCTAAACGGCGGTAGCGGCAGTGCGCAGACGCAGCAAGCTTCGGGTGACCAAAGCAATGCGGCGGCGACAGCAGCGCCTGCAGGCGGCGATACGGCGGCTTCCGGCGTGCCTGCGCAGACGGGCGATGCGAATACCGATTACAACGCAGCGATTGCGTTAGTAAAAGATAGCGCTCGTCAGGATGACGCGATTGCGGCGTTTCAGAACTTCATCAAAAAGTACCCTGATTCAACCTATCAGCCAAATGCTAACTATTGGCTGGGCCAGTTGAATTACAACAAGGGTAAAAAAGATGATGCGGCCTTTTATTTTGCATCGGTGGTGAAAAACTACCCGAAGTCGCCTAAGGCGGCGGACGCGATGTTTAAGGTTGGGGTTATCATGCAGGACAAAGGGGACACCGCAAAAGCAAAAGCGGTCTACCAGCAGGTTGTCAGCAAGTACCCAGGTACCGACGGTGCGAAACAGGCGCAAAAACGTCTTAGCGGACTGTAATGCATAAAGTAAGACCAGAAATCGCGTTATTTCTGGTCTTGCCGCATGAAACATAAGCAGTTAAGTGATCTTTGTCGAAATTTTTGTTGCGCAGAATTCTGAATTCAGTAATATATGCCGCCGTTGCCAAGGGATATCAAACAGCCCGAAAGTGACAAAAAAAGTGGGGCGTTAGCTCAGTTGGTAGAGCAGTTGACTTTTAATCAATTGGTCGCAGGTTCGAATCCTGCACGCCCCACCACTTAAAGCAGTATCCAGCGTAGTACGGGTGATTAGCTCAGCTGGGAGAGCACCTCCCTTACAAGGAGGGGGTCGGCGGTTCGATCCCGTCATCACCCACCACCGGGGCGTTAGCTCAGTTGGTAGAGCAGTTGACTTTTAATCAATTGGTCGCAGGTTCGAATCCTGCACGCCCCACCATCTTAACGGTGGGCACGGTGAAAGCAGTACCGGCAGTATCCAGCGCAGTTTCGGGTGATTAGCTCAGCTGGGAGAGCACCTCCCTTACAAGGAGGGGGTCGGCGGTTCGATCCCGTCATCACCCACCACTCGGGTCGTTAGCTCAGTTGGTAGAGCAGTTGACTTTTAATCAATTGGTCGCAGGTTCGAATCCTGCACGACCCACCATCATTGATGGTCCCGAGTAAAATCTTTCAGGCAACACCCGAATGGGGCGTTAGCTCAGTTGGTAGAGCAGTTGACTTTTAATCAATTGGTCGCAGGTTCGAATCCTGCACGCCCCACCATCCTGAAAAGATTATGTAGTAAACCCCATAAGGGGGCGTTAGCTCAGTTGGTAGAGCAGTTGACTTTTAATCAATTGGTCGCAGGTTCGAATCCTGCACGCCCCACCAGTGTAAAAAGGCGCCCTAAAGGCGCCTTTTTGCTATCTGTGATTTAGAGATTTCTTTTCCCATGCGGGGCCGAGCCCCAACGCATTTCTCATCCTGTTTGGCTGTTTATATCAACGCATCTTAAATGCCCAAAATTCATCACGACTTTTTTTCTACAATCCGCTATCTTGTTTAGCATATAAAACATATTGCCGCGGTATAGGCGATACTTTGCCTGATAGCCGCTTATTTCGTTAAGCCAGTAAAACGAGAAGCATGATGAGCGTGATGTTTGATCCAGAAGCAGCGATTTACCCGTTTCCGCCGAAGCCAACGCCGTTAAGTCGCGATGAGAAGCAATTTTACCGTGAAAAAATCAAGCGGTTACTCAAAGAGCGTAACGCCGTCATGGTCGCGCACTACTATACCGACCCGGAGATCCAGCAACTGGCAGAAGAAACCGGTGGCTGTATTTCCGACTCGCTAGAGATGGCGCGCTTTGGCGCAAAGCATGAAGCTTCAACGCTGCTTGTGGCGGGGGTGCGCTTTATGGGCGAGACCGCTAAGATCCTTAGCCCGGAAAAAACCATTCTGATGCCCACGCTGAACGCGGAATGTTCGCTGGACCTTGGCTGTCCTATTGATGCGTTCAATGATTTTTGCGACGCGCACCCCGATCGTACCGTCGTGGTGTACGCCAATACCTCAGCGGCGGTGAAAGCGCGGGCGGATTGGGTGGTGACCTCGAGCATCGCCGTTGAGCTGATCGAACATCTTGATAGCCTGGGTGAGAAAATTATCTGGGCACCGGATCGTCATCTGGGTCGCTATGTGCAAAAACAAACCGGTGCTGACGTCTTATGCTGGCAGGGAGCCTGTATCGTTCATGACGAATTCAAAACGCAGGCATTAAGCCGGATGAAGTCGCTCTACCCGCAGGCTGCGGTACTGGTTCATCCAGAATCCCCGCAGGCGATTGTTGATATGGCCGATGCTGTGGGATCGACCAGCCAGTTGATTAACGCGGCTAAAATGCTGCCGCATCAGCAACTGATTGTGGCCACCGATCGCGGTATCTTCTACAAGATGCAGCAGGCCGTACCCGAGAAAGAGCTCTTTGAAGCACCGACGGCCGGAGAAGGGGCAACCTGTCGAACCTGCGCACACTGTCCGTGGATGGCGATGAATGGCCTGAAGGCGATTGCCGAAAGCCTGGAAAACGGTGGTGCTGCGCATGAAATTCACGTGGATGCCGCGCTGCGGGAAGGGGCGTTAATTCCGCTTAACCGCATGCTGGATTTTGCGGCTACACTTCGAGGGTAATTGTCTAACACGCTGGAGTTAAAATGGATTTTTTAAGTACGCAAAACATTCTGGTGCACATCCCGATAGGCGCGGGCGGTTATGATCTGTCGTGGATTGAAGCAATAGGCACCATCGCGGGCCTGCTGTGTATCTGGCTGGCGAGTCTGGAGAAGATCGTTAACTACCTGTTTGGGCTGATTAACGTCACGCTGTTTGCGATTATCTTTTTCCAGATTCAGCTCTACGCTAGCCTGCTGCTACAGCTCTTCTTTTTTGCTGCCAACATTTATGGCTGGTACGCGTGGTCGCGGCAAACCAGTCATCATCAAGCGGAGCTGCAAATTCGCTGGCTGCCTCTGCCGAAAGCCATCGCCTGGCTCGCTGCCTGCGTGATTGCCATTGGCCTGATGACCTTGTACATCGACCCGGTCTTTGCCGTGCTGACTCATATTGCAGTCAGCGTAATGCAAACAATGGGGATGAATGTGACCATGCCAGTGCTCCAGCCGGATGCTTTCCCGTTCTGGGATTCCTGCATGATGGTGCTGTCGATAGCGGCAATGGTCTTGATGACGCGAAAATATGTTGAGAACTGGCTGCTGTGGGTGGTGATTAACGTGATTAGTGTGGCTATTTTCGCCCTTCAGGGTGTGTATGCCATGGCGCTGGAATATTTGATCCTGACCTTTATTGCCCTGAACGGCAGCCGGATGTGGATGAATAGCGCGCGTGAACGCGGTTCTCGCGCGCTATCCCATTAATGGTGATGGTGATGCCCGTGTCCGGAATGCACCTCGTTAAGGTGGCATTCCGGGCCGTTACAGGGTTGATATTCCATCTGTACGGTTGCGTGGTCAATCTGATACTGCTCTTCAAGAAAATGATGAATCCTGTCCAGGAGGGCATCGTGATCGTGTGGGGGCACTACCTGTACGTGTAGCGTCATCAGCGGCTTCTCACCGACTAGCCAGACATGAACATGATGGACATCGCGCACTTCCGGCAAGGATCGGCGCATATTGCGTTTTAACGCCGCGACGTCAATTGTCTGCGGTGCCCCTTCCAGCAGCTCATTGAGACTCTCTTTTAGCAACGACCAAGCGCTGCGCAACACCAGGCAGGAAACCAGCACCGACAGGATCGGGTCAATCGGCGTCCAGCCGGTGGTCATTATCACTATCGCCGCAATAATCGCGCCCACGGATCCTAATAGATCGCCCATCACGTGCAGCGCTGCCGCGCGCACGTTGAGATTTTTCTCTTCACTACCGCGATGCAATATCCAGAAGGCCAGAATATTCGCCAGCAGTCCGGCAACGGCAATCACCATCATGGTGGTGCCAGCCACCGGCTGCGGAGTATAGAAACGCTTCACCGCTTCCCAGACAATTAAAACAATAATAAACAGCAGGGCAATGGCGTTAACGAAAGCCGCAAGAGTCGTCAGACGCAGCCAACCAAAAGTGTGTCGTGTGCTCGGAGGGCGTCGGGCAAAGTGCACCGCCAGGAGCGCAAACAGCAGGGCGGCAGAATCCGTCAGCATATGCCCGGCATCCGCCAGCAGCGCTAGCGAGCCGGAGACCACGCCACCGATAGCCTCAATAACCATAAAGCCAGCCGTAACACCGAAAGCCAGCAGCAAGCGGCGGCCGTTACCATCATCAGGGGCGGCATGGGAATGTGAATCATGCTGGTGCGGCATGAGCGTCGTCCTTCGTTAATTGATTGTGACTATCTGACATCATTGCAGATCTTTGCTTTTTGCGCACAGAAATAGATGCAGGAGTTCACAGGGGGAAAATAGCGCCCGCTTCGGTTTGTTAAGCTGATATATATTGTTTTTTATATTGTTCTTGGTTATATGAACTGGATGTGGGAGGTTAAAGCGCCTTTAATTACTATTAAATTCTAAATAGTAGGGTTTTTTTAGTAATAAACCGGCTAAAGTGTAAAAGCCAGTTTACACTTTTTTGCTGACGATATAGATTGAAGGGATTGCACTCAATTGTATAAGTATGGCAACACTGGGACAGTCATGAATTATCAGAACGACGATTTACGTATTAAAGAGATCAATGAGTTATTACCTCCTGTAGCACTCCTTGAAAAATTTCCCGCGACTGAAAACGCCGCAAACACCGTTTCTCATGCACGCAAAGCGATCCACCAGATCCTGAGAGGGGATGACGATCGCCTGCTGGTTGTTATCGGCCCGTGCTCCATCCACGATCCGGTTGCGGCGAAAGAATATGCGCAGCGCCTGCTGAAAATCCGTGAAGAGTTGAAGGGTGAGCTGGAAATCGTCATGCGCGTCTATTTTGAAAAACCGCGCACTACCGTTGGCTGGAAAGGGCTTATCAACGATCCGCACATGGATAACAGCTTCCAGATTAACGATGGCCTGCGTATTGCCCGCAAGCTGCTGCTGGACATCAATGATACCGGCCTACCGGCTGCGGGTGAGTTCCTCGATATGATCACCCCGCAGTATCTGGCCGACCTGATGAGCTGGGGCGCCATTGGTGCGCGTACCACCGAATCACAGGTTCACCGCGAACTGGCTTCCGGCCTTTCTTGCCCGGTTGGCTTCAAAAACGGTACCGATGGCACGATTAAAGTCGCCATTGATGCTATCAACGCCGCGGGCGCGCCTCACTGTTTCCTGTCGGTGACCAAATGGGGTCATTCCGCCATTGTGAACACTAGCGGTAACGGCGATTGCCATATCATTCTGCGTGGCGGTAAAGAGCCGAACTACAGCGCATCCCATGTGGCAGCAGTGAAAGAAGGGCTGTCGAAAGCCGGCCTGCCTGCGCAAATCATGATTGATTTCAGCCACGCCAACTCCAGCAAGCAGTTCAAAAAGCAGATGGAAGTCGGCGCTGACGTATGCCAGCAGGTGGCAAGCGGCGAAAAAGCAATTATGGGTGTGATGATTGAAAGTCACCTGGTCGAAGGCAACCAGAACCCGGACAGCGGCGAGCCGTTGGTTTATGGCAAAAGCATCACCGATGCCTGCATTAACTGGGATGATACTGATACGATTTTGCGTCAGCTGGCGAATGCGGTAAAAGCGCGTCGCGGCTAATGCCATGGCTATCCGGACAGGCGTCGCGCCGCCGGGTAGTCAGCAATAAAAAAAAGCGTGGAATCTTCCACGCTTTTTCTATTCTAACCGGGGGTAAAATTACTTCGCTTTACCCTGATTAGCTACCGCTGCCGCTTTCGCTGCGATTTCATCAGCGTTGCCCAGATAGTAGTGTTTGATAGGTTTGAAGTTCTCGTCGAACTCATAAACCAGCGGTACGCCGGTCGGGATGTTCAGTTCGAGGATTTCGTCTTCGCCCATGTTGTCCAGGTATTTCACCAGCGCACGCAGGGAGTTACCGTGAGCCGCGATGATCACGCGCTCACCGCTTTTCAGGCGTGGCAGAATGGTTTCATTCCAGTAAGGCACTACGCGGTCGATGGTCAGCGCCAGGCTCTCGGTTGTTGGCAGCTCTTTATCGGTCAGTTTCGCATAGCGCGGGTCGTGGCCTGGGAAGCGCTCGTCATCTTTGGTCAGCTCTGGCGGAGTCACCGCGAAGCCGCGACGCCATTGTTTAACCTGCTCGTCACCGTATTTCTCAGCGGTTTCTGCTTTGTTCAGACCCTGCAGCGCGCCGTAGTGACGTTCGTTCAGTTTCCAGGATTTCTCAACCGGCAGCCAGGCCTGATCCAGTTCATCCAGCACGTTCCACAAAGTGTGGATGGCACGTTTCAGCACAGAGGTATAAGCAAAATCGAAGCTGAAGCCTTCAGCCTTCAGCAGTTTGCCTGCCGCTTTTGCTTCGCTAACGCCTTTCTCAGACAGATCAACGTCGTACCAACCGGTGAAACGGTTTTCGTTGTTCCACTGACTTTCACCGTGACGAACCAGTACCAGCTTAGTTACAGCCATACTCTCACTCCTCAAGCTTTATTGAATGATAACAATTCTCATTATATTGCTGTGATCGTCTCAGCAGCAACGCTTATGCATAACCATAGCGAAAATAGTGCCCCAGTGTAAGGCGCATGTGAACTCAGCGTTATTATTTTGTCTTTGCGTGGCGTTAATTTCAGCGATATGGCGAAAAGATCGGCGAGGGAGAGAAGGGAATGGCGCTAACGTTCAGGCAAAGTACAGAGATTGGTCCTGGAGTAGGGAGGAATAAAGGCTCCCGGCGTCGCGTTGCTCAGCCGGGAGTTTTTGTATTTTACCGCACGATAAATTGATATTCAGTCAGGCTCACGTACTCTTCGCCCGGGCGCAGCACGCAGTCTGGCTGCGGCCATTCCGGATGATTAGGGCTATCCGGCAGGAACTCACTCTCCAGCGCCAGGCCCTGCCAGGCCGCATACGGCTGGTTTGTCCGGGATAAGGTGCCGTCGAGATAGTTGCCTGAGTAGAACTGGATAGCCGGGGCCGAAGTATAAACCGCCATCTGCAGTTTCTTATCCTGCGACCACACGTTGGCAACCACCTGGGTTGCATCGCCCTGGGCCTGGAGCAGAAATGCATGATCGTAACCTTTCACCTTCTGCTGATCGGCGTCGCTTAAGAAATCCTGGGCCACGGTTTTAGGTTCACGGAAATCGAAGCTGGTGTTGGCGACGTCTTTCAAGCCTTCATGCGGAATGCCGCTGGAGTCAACCGGCAAGTAAGCATCTGCCAGCAGCTGCAACGTATGGTGACGCACGTCGGTCTGCGCCCCGTCGAGGTTGAAGTAGACGTGGTTGGTCAGGTTCACTGGGCACGCTTTATCAACTGTCGCACGGTACTCAATTGAAATACGGTTATCGTCGGTCAAACGATAGGTCGCCGTGGCCTGCAACGTGCCAGGGAAGCCCTGATCGCCATCCTCTGAGGTGAGGGTAAACACGACCTCGGTAGGATTCTGTGAGGCAATCGCCCAGCGGCGTTTATCAAACCCATTCGGGCCGCCGTGCAGCTGGTGCTCACCCTGGCTTGGCGCGACGTTGACCGTTTTACCGTCCAGCGTAAAACGGCTGTTGGCGATACGGTTAGCATAACGACCAATCGAGGCGCCAAGAAACGCCGCCTGTTCGGTGTATTGTTCAGGCGATGCGCAGCCCAGCAGCGCTTCACGCACGCTGCCGTCCTGCAGCGGAATGCGCGCGGACAGCAGCGTGGCACCCCAATCCATTAGGGTCACGACAACGTTATGGGCGTTGCGTAACGTGATCAGCTGATACGGCTGGCCGTCGGCGGCCAGCGCGGAAGATGGGTTTAGCACTGGCCGGCTCCTTGTGATGCTTTGCACACGTAGAACGTCTCTTTAATACCGGTTTTGGCTTCGTACTGCTCGGCCACCGCCTGCTGCACCGCTGGAACCAGTGCTTCAGGGATCAGCGCGACAATACAGCCACCGAAACCGCCGCCGGTCATACGCACGCCGCCTTTATCGCCGATGGTCGCTTTTACAATCTCCACCAGGGTGTCAATTTGCGGGACGGTAATTTCGAAGTCATCACGCATTGACGCGTGCGATTCTGCCATCAGCTGGCCCATACGCAGTAAATCACCTTTCGCAAGGGCAGAAGCCGCTTCCACGGTACGGGCGTTTTCCGTGAGCACGTGGCGCACACGTTTAGCAACGATAGGATCCAGCTCATTCGCCACCGCGTTAAACTGCTCGATGGTCACATCACGCAGCGCAGGTTGCTGGAAGAAACGCGCACCGGTTTCACACTGTTCGCGGCGGGTGTTGTATTCGCTGCCCACCAGGGTACGCTTAAAGTTACTGTTGATAATCACCACCGCCACGCCTTCCGGCATGGAAACGGCTTTGGTATCTAAAGAACGGCAGTCGATCAGCAGCGCGTGGTCTTTTTTACCCAATGCTGAAATCAGCTGATCCATGATGCCGCAGTTACAGCCGACAAACTGGTTCTCTGCTTCCTGGCCGTTCAGGGCAATCTGCGCCCCGTTAAGTGGCAGCTGATATAGCTGCTGGAAGACGGTGCCGACAGCCACTTCCAGTGAAGCCGAGGAGCTTAATCCCGCGCCCTGCGGCACGTTACCGCTGATCACCAGGTCTGCACCGCCAAACGCGTTGTTGCGTTTTTGCAGATGTTTCACCACACCGCGCACGTAATTGGACCACTGCTGGGTGTCATGAGCGACGATAGGGGCATCGAGCGAAAATTCATCAATCTGGTTGTCGTAGTCAGCGGCAATGACGCGAACCTGGCGGTCGCTACGCGGAGAACAGCTGATCACGGTCTGATAATCGATAGCGCACGGCAGGACAAAACCATCGTTGTAGTCGGTGTGCTCGCCGATCAGGTTGACGCGGCCCGGAGCCTGAATCACGTGGGTGGCAGGGTAGCCAAATTTTTCAGCAAACAGGGTTTGTGTTTTATCTTTCAGACTCATTGTTATTCTCCGGATTCGCGAAAATGGACGTCGCTGACCGCGCGCAGGCGCTCAGCCGCTTGTTCTGCCGTCAGGTCACGCTGGGTCTCTGCCAGCATTTCGTACCCGACCATAAATTTACGCACGGTGGCGGAGCGCAGCAGCGGCGGGTAGAAGTGCGCATGCAGCTGCCAGTGTGCGTTCTCTTCACCGTTGAACGGTGCGCCGTGCCAGCCCATGGAATAAGGGAATGAGCACTGGAACAGGTTGTCGTAACGGCTGGTTAATTTCTTCAATGCCAGCGCCAAATCGTCGCGCTGAGCGTCGGTTAAGTCGGTGATGCGCAGCACGTGAGTCTTCGGCAGCAGCAGCGTTTCAAACGGCCAGGCCGCCCAGTAAGGCACCACGGCTAACCAATGCTCGGTTTCCACCACGGTACGGCTGCCATCGGCAAGCTCGCGGGTGACGTAGTCCATCAGCATTGGTGTACGGTGTTCGGCGTAGTACTCGCGCATCAGGCGGTCTTCACGCTCAATTTCATTGGGCAGGAAGCTGTTGGCCCAAACCTGGCCGTGCGGGTGCGGGTTAGAGCAACCCATCGCCGCGCCTTTGTTTTCAAAGACCTGTACCCACGGGTATTTTTGGCCCAGTTCAGCGGTCTGCTGTTGCCAGGTTTGAACCACCGATTGCAATGCGCTAAGGCTCAACTCCGGCAGCGTTTTGCTGTGATCCGGCGAGAAGCAGATAACCCGGCTGGTGCCGCGTGCGCTCTGGCAGCGCATCAGCGGATCGTCGCTTTCCGGTGCATCCGGTGTGTCGGTCATCAGCGCGGCGAAATCGTTGGTAAAGACGTAAGTGCTGGTGTAGTCGGGATTTTTATCGCCCGTCACCCGGGTATTACCCGGGCATAAAAAACAATCCGGATCGTGCTTGGGCAGCGTTTGTTTTGCTGGTGTCTCTTGCGCCCCTTGCCATGGGCGCTTTGCACGATGCGGTGAAACGAGGATCCACTGGCCGGTTAACGGATTAAAGCGGCGATGTGGATGGTCGACGGGGTTAAATTGTGTCATCACAAAATCCTTAGTCTGGATAGCCCTGAGGGTGACGGGACTGCCAGTTCCAGGTGTCCTGCGCCATCTCATCAAGATTACGGGTTACGTGCCAGTTCAGCTCTTTATCGGCTTTGGTGGCATCGGCCCAGTAGGCCGGGAGATCGCCATCGCGACGCGGCGCGAAGTGGTAGTTAACCGGTTTGCCACAGGCTTTGCTGAACGCATTGACCACATCAAGCACGCTGCTGCCGACGCCTGCGCCGAGGTTGTAAATATGAACACCCGCTTTATTCGCCAGTTTCTCCATCGCCGCAACGTGGCCATCAGCCAGATCCATCACGTGGATATAGTCGCGTACGCCGGTGCCATCTGGGGTTGGGTAGTCGTTACCAAAAATCGCCAGCGATTCACGGCGGCCCACCGCCACCTGTGCGATATAAGGCATCAGGTTATTTGGGATGCCCTGTGGATCTTCGCCCATATCGCCGGACTGATGTGCGCCAACCGGGTTGAAGTAGCGCAGCAGCGCGATGCTCCAGTCAGGCTGTGCTTTTTGCAGGTCAGTCAGGATTTGCTCCACCATCAGTTTGCTTTTGCCGTATGGGCTTTGCGGTGTACCGGTAGGGAAGCTTTCGACGTAAGGGATTTTCGGCTGGTCGCCATAGACCGTTGCAGAAGAGCTGAAAATGAAGTTTTTGACGTTGGCTGCGCGCATGGCGGCAATCAGACGCAGGGTACCGTTGACGTTGTTGTCATAGTACTCCAGCGGTTTTTGTACCGACTCACCGACGGCTTTTAGGCCAGCAAAGTGGATCACCGCTTCAATGGCATTTTCACGCAGGATCTCGGTGAGTAGCGCTTCGTTACGGATATCGCCTTCGATAAAGGTTGCCTGCTTACCGCTCAAACGCGCAATAACCGGCAGGACGCTGTGCTTGCTGTTGCACAGGTTGTCGAGGATGACGACGTCGTGGCCCTGTTGCAGCAGCTGTACACATGTGTGGCTTCCTATGTAACCGCTACCACCTGTAACCAATACTTTCATTTTTAGCTCCGTTAAGCTTATGGCATGGAATAAACATAGCATAACAGAGAAGCCAAAAGTGTGACATGGGCTAAATTAGTGGAATCGCTTACACTGGCGCGGCAAGTGTTACCCGCCACAGAATTTACATTGTAAATCAAAGGCGCTATCGCTGTATTGTGTACTTAATCCGAAAATGGAGTGGGAGCGGTGAAGGAACGATGATGCACACCCTTTCAGAGGGGGGACGGGCGTGACGAGCAAATAACGGGGCGAACGGAGCGCCCCGGGGAAGAGCAGTTAAAGAGGCCCCACCTCATAGCGATATCCGTCGCCGTCGGTAACAAATTCCAGACGGTGAGTAATGCACTCCGGCGCATCTTCGGCATGGTGTGAAACAAACAGCAGCTGTGTTTTGCCTTCGCTAATCAGCACATCAATGAAACGGCGTACTACCTGGCGGTTCAACGGATCCAACCCCTGTAACGGCTCGTCAAGAATCAGCAGCGTCGGGTGTTTCACCAGCGCACGGACAATCAGCGCCAAACGCTGCTGCCCCCACGACAGACCGTGGAACGGGGCGTCGGCGGTACGCGCATCCATGCCGAGAATATGTAACCACTCATCGACCAATTTGCGCTGTTTATCGGAAACCGCCTGATAAATCCCGATGGAGTCGAAGTAGCCGGAAAGGATAACGTTGCGCACATTGGTGCTCACCCGGTAATCCAGATGCAGGCTGCTGCTGACGTAGCCAATGTGTTTTTTGATATCCCAGATGGTTTCCCCGCTGCCGCGACGGCGGCCAAACAGCGTCAGATCGTTGCTGTAGCCCTGCGGATGGTCGCCGGTCACGAGGCTTAACAGCGTCGATTTTCCCGCACCGTTCGGGCCGACGATTTGCCAGTGCTCATTGGGCGCGACCGTCCAGCTGAGGTGGTTAATTATCGGCCGATCGTTATAGGACACCACGCCATCATTAAGCACAATACGCGGTTGGTCGTCGGGCAGGGAGAGGCGTGCCGACGGCGAATCAGGCTCGGGCAGCGTCATGCCGTCGAGTTTCTCGCTGTGCGCCAGCTGGGCTATCAGCGTTTGCGCCAGCAGCGCTTGGGTTTCGCCGGTTTCCGTCAGGGTACAGTCGGCCAGCACGCCGGCAAAAGGCACAAAGTCAGGAATGTCGTCAAAGCGGTTGAGTACCAAAACCAGGGTATAGCCCGCTTCATGGAGGGTCGCCAGATGATCCGCCAGCTGGCGGCGTGAGGCGACGTCGAGGCCGTCAAAAGGTTCATCGAGAATCAACAGGTCGGGCTGCGCCATTAGCGCCTGGCACAGTAAGGTTTTGCGCGTTTCGCCGGTGGAGAGGTATTTGAAGCGGCGTTCGAGCAGATGACCTATGCCAAACTGCTCAGCAAGCGTCGCGCACAGCACCGGATCTTTGACTTCATCCTGGATAATTTGCGCGGTGGTACGGCCGGTATCTTCCTCGCCAGGGCTTAACATATCCGTATTGTTGCGCTGCCACTCGTCACTCACCAGTTTTTGTAGCTGTTCGAAAGAGAGACGAGTGATGCGCGTGAATTGGCATTCCCGGCTGCCAGAAAGCAGCGTCAATTCGCCCGCCAGTGCGCGGGCGAGGGCGGACTTGCCGCTGCCGTTGCTGCCGACAAACGCCCAGCTCTCCCCGGCACGCAGGGTCAATTGCCCAATTTTTAATGTTTTTGTGTCGCTAAGACGAAACGTGCCTTGCGAAATTTGCAATGATGACATGATGTATCCCATTTTTTGCAGCGGTATGCATCAGGGATACGTCTTCAGGCGCGTAATGTCAATGCCATCAGCACAAGGTGGCGACAATGATTCTGTCGGCGTTAAAGAATGCGATGACGTTAGCACCTTCCTCCAGCGTTTCGGCATCAGTGAGCGGCAGGGTGGCGCATAGGGTCTGCCCATCCGGCAGCGCCATCAGCACTTCGCACTGTTCATCGCCGCGCAGGATATGACTGATGCGACAGGCGAGCTGGTTGTCGGCTTCGGCGGCAACGGACGGATCGCGAGTGACGTTAACCCACGGCGCTTTTAACAGCACCAGCACTTCTTTGCCTTCATCCAGACCAAGGCGCTCGCCGCTCTGGGCGGTAATCGCGACTTTCAGGCGAGTGGTGCCGTCGGCCAGCAGAATATCGACGTGCTGCTGCACCTGCTGGTGGTCACGCTGGGTGACCGTACCAAACCACTGGTTGCGGGCGCTGGTTTGCAGCGAGAAGCGTGAGATAGCGGCCAGCAGGCTATCCAGCGGCAGTGCATCGTCATCGCTCAGTACGTCAAAGGCTTTTTGCTGGATTTGTGCCAGCAGATCGTAGAGCTGAATCAGGCGCTGGCCGTAGCGAGTCAACACCGCGCCGCCGCCGCCTTTGCCGCCGGTGGCGCGGTCAACTAGCGACTGCTCGCTGAGCTGATTCATTTCATTAATGGCGTCCCAGGCGCTCTTATAGCTGATGCCGGCATTTTTCGCTCCCTGGCTGATAGAGCCAGTCTGTGCTATTTGTTTGAGGAGTGAAATGCGGCGCGGATCGGCAAACAGACGCTGCTGAAGCTTGAGGGTAAGAAGGATTTCAGCCTGCATAAGAGTATCCTGGTAAGAAAAAGGGTATTTTGACCCAAATGGAGGCAGACGCAAAGCGCACAGCACAAAAGGGAGTGTATTTCTGCGCTATCCGGTTACAATAGCCGCATCACAATGTCTGGAGTAAACCATGTTAGAGCTGTTGAAAAGTCTGGTATTTGCCGTAATCATGGTACCCGTAGTGATGGCTATCATCCTGGGGTTGATTTACGGTCTGGGTGAAGTGTTTAACATCTTCTCCGGCGTCGGTCACAAAGATCGCGGCCAGCAAAACCACTGATTTCCCCAAAACGCCCGCTTCTGTCGGGCGTTTTGCTATTAAGCATTTCACACTTCTGCCGATAACTCCCTGTAATACCCACAATCATTCATGTATCTGTAATGCATTAATGCCAGAAAACCCCTATACTCAGCGCTGTATTTTTTTGTATACAACGGTACTCACAGGAGTTTTAAATGACAGGTTCATGGTTACGTTTATTTGCAGGGGCGACATTAACGCTTTCCGTCGCAGGTCACGCGCTGGCGGATGAAGCCAAAATTACCGTATTTGCCGCCGCGTCGCTGACTAACGCGATGCAGGATATTGCCAAAGAGTACAAAAAAGAGAAGAACGTTGAGGTTGTCTCCTCTTTTGCTTCTTCTTCTACCCTGGCTCGCCAGATTGAAGCAGGCGCACCGGCCGATCTGTTTATCTCCGCAGATCAAAAATGGATGGACTACGCGGTTGATAAAAAAGCTATCGATACCGCAACCCGCGAAACGCTGTTGGGCAACAGTCTGGTAGTGGTCGCGCCAAAAGCCAGCGCACAGGGCGATATCACCATTGATGCGAAAACCAACTGGACCAGCCTGCTGAAAGGCGGCCGTCTGGCGGTTGGCGACCCGGAACACGTTCCTGCGGGCATCTATGCGAAAGAAGCGCTGCAGAAACTCGGTGCCTGGGAAACGTTGTCACCAAAACTGGCGCCAGCGGAAGATGTGCGCGGGGCCCTGGCCCTGGTTGAACGTAACGAAGCTCCGCTGGGCATCGTTTACGGTTCTGATGCCGTTGCCAGCAAAGGTGTTAAAGTTGTTGGGACTTTCCCGGAAGACTCGCACAAGAAAGTGGAATACCCGATTGCCATCACCGATGGCCATAAAAATGCAACCGTCTCGGCGTTTTATGACTACCTGAAAGGGCCGCAGGCGTCTGAAATCTTTAAACGTTACGGATTCACGACTCGCTAATGATATTGTCCGATCCCGAATGGCAAGCGGTTCTGCTGAGCCTGAAAGTGTCATCCCTGGCCGTGGTATTTAGCCTGCCGTTTGGGATCTTCTTTGCCTGGCTGCTGGTGCGCCGCAACTTCCCCGGTAAGGCGCTGCTCGACGGCCTTATCCATCTGCCGCTGGTGTTACCGCCGGTGGTGGTCGGTTATTTGTTGCTGGTCGCAATGGGGCGTCGCGGTTTTATTGGCAGCTGGTTGTATGACTGGTTTGGCCTGACCTTTGCGTTTAGCTGGCGTGGCGCGGTGATGGCTGCGGCGGTGATGTCTTTCCCGCTGATGGTCAGGGCCATTCGCCTGGCGCTGGAAGGCGTTGACGTTAAGCTCGAACAGGCCGCACGTACGCTCGGCGCGGGGCGCTGGCGGGTGTTTTGCACCATTACGCTCCCGCTGATGCTGCCCGGTATTATCGTCGGTACGGTGCTGGCATTTGCCCGTTCACTGGGCGAATTCGGCGCGACCATTACGTTTGTCTCTAATATTCCCGGCGAGACCCGCACGATCCCATCTGCCATGTACACCTTGATTCAGACTCCTGGCGGTGAAAGCGCGGCGGCGCGTCTGTGTCTGATTTCTATCGTCCTGGCGCTGATTTCCCTGATGATTTCTGAATGGCTGGCGCGTCTTAGCCGCCAGCGGATAGGAGCGTAACCGATGCTGGAGCTGAACTTTAGCCAGACGCTGGGCACGCACTGTCTGCAAATTAATGAATCCCTGCCAGCCTCCGGGATTACCGCCGTGTTTGGCGTCTCGGGTGCGGGTAAAACCTCGCTCATCAACGCGATTAGCGGCCTGACACAGCCGCAGCAGGGGCGTATTGTCCTTAATGGCCGAGTGCTGAACGATGCGGAGCAGGGCGTGAGTCTGGCGCCGGAGAAGCGGCGTATCGGCTATGTATTCCAGGATGCTCGACTCTTTCCTCACTATAAAGTACGCGGGAATCTGCGCTACGGCATGGCAAAAAGCATGGCCGATCAGTTTGATAAGCTGGTGGCGCTGCTGGGTATTGAATCACTTTTGGATCGCCTGCCCGGCAGCCTTTCCGGCGGCGAAAAACAGCGCGTCGCGATTGGACGCGCACTGTTGACCGCACCAGAACTGCTGCTGCTTGATGAGCCGCTGGCTTCGCTGGATATTCCGCGTAAACGTGAACTGCTGCCGTATCTACAGCGTCTGGCGCGCGAAATTAATATCCCGATGCTTTACGTCAGCCATTCTCTGGATGAAATTCTGCATCTGGCGGATAAAGTGCTGGTGTTAGAAGGCGGGCAGGTCAAAGCCTTTGGCAATCTGGAAGAGGTCTGGGGGAGCAGCGTGATGCATCCGTGGCTGCCGCAGGATCAGCAAAGCAGCATTCTGCGCGTGACGGTGCTGGAACATCACCCGCACTATGCGATGACCGCGCTGGCGCTGGGCGATCAGCATATCTGGGTGAATAAACTCGATAAACCGCTGCAAAGCGCGGTGCGGGTGCGTATTCAGGCGACCGACGTGTCGCTGGTGCTCCAGCCCTCGCAGCACACCAGTATTCGCAACGTCCTGCACGCCAAAGTCCTGCAGTGTTATGACGATAACGGCCAGGTTGAAGTGCAGCTCGACGTCAGCGGACGTACGCTGTGGGCGCGAATCAGCCCATGGGCAAGAGATGACCTGGCGGTGAAACCAGGTCAATGGCTCTATGCGCAGATAAAGAGCGTCTCGATCACCGCCTGATTACAACAGGTGCTGGTTGATATAGTCGGCGATGGCATCGGTGGTGTTATCGCCGATGACGACATTAGCGCGGGCTTTTACCGCGTCATCGGCATTGCCCATCGCCACGCCGGTTCCGGCAGCTTCCAGCATACTGATATCGTTAAAGTTGTCGCCAAAGGCAATCACATCCTGCATTGACCAGCCCTGAGCGGTGACAAACTGCGTCAGGCGCTTACCCTTGCTGTTACCCTGGCGGGCGATATCTACCTGATCGTGCCAGGACCATTCGCACTCCAGCTGCAGCGTCTGCTCAACGTGTTTGGCGAAATCCTGCAGTCTCTGGCCATTTTCATCGGTGAGGGCAAATTTCCACACGTTTTTAACGTCACGCGCGGCCTGAGCCAGGGAGTCGACCTGGGTAAAGGATGGGCGTTGGTTTTCCGGCAGAGTCAGCGCCCAGTTGCTGGTGCGAGTGACGTGCCCGGTGGGGTGCTGGTACATCATGGTATCGTCGACGTACATCAGTCCGTGAATCTGATGCTCATCAAGCAAACTGATTAACTGCTGGGCTTTTTCTACCGGCATTGGATCGGCCTCCAGTATTTTTTTTGCTTGATAATCATACAAATAGGTGCCATTACAACAAATTGCAGGTGTATCTAACGCCAGTGCCTGATAAAAAGGATGAATGGCAACGTGGTGACGACCGGTCACAATCATTAATTGGTACCCCGCGGCCCGGGCTCGATTCAGCGCTTCCAGAGAAGAGGGGAGCAGAGTTTTCTTTGGCGTCAGGAGCGTTCCGTCCAGATCCAGGGCAATTACACGTGCAGTCATAGTCAGGTCTCGAGTTTAAGAGAAAATTCGCTGTGCAGGATGGTACACCCAGATACCTGTGCGGCAAAATGGTGTGAAGCAGGCGCCGAAAAGCCGCCGCAAATTCTACGTTTTCGTAAAAGGAGTATTCATGAAACAGACCGTTTATACCGCCAGCCCGGAAAGCCAGCAGATCCACGTCTGGACGCTGAACCAAGACGGCAGCCTGACGCTGGTACAGGTGGTGGATGTGCCAGGCCAGGTGCAGCCGATGGTCGTCAGTCCTGATAAACGCTTCCTGTATGTTGGCGTCCGCCCGGAATTCCGCGTGCTGGCCTACCGTATCGCTCCGGATGACGGTGCGCTGACCTTCGCTGCCGAAGCGCCGCTGCCGGGCAGCCCAACCCATATCTCCACCGACCGTAAAGGCAACTTCGTATTCAGCGCTTCCTACAATCAGGCCAACGTCGCCGTTATTCGTCTGGAAGATGGCCTGCCGCGCGATACCGTCAACGTCGTTGAAGGGCTTGAAGGTTGTCACTCGGCGAATATCACCCCGGATAACCGTACGCTGTGGGTTCCGGCGCTGAAGCAGGATCGCATTTGCCTGTTCACCCTCAGCGATGATGGCTTCCTGGCCGAGCAGTGTCCGGCGGAAGTGACCACCGTAGAAGGGGCGGGCCCGCGCCATCTGGTGTTCCATCCGAACGAACAGTACGCCTACTGCGTCAATGAGCTCAACGGCACCGTAAATGTCTGGGAGCTTAAAAATCCGCACGGTGAAATTGAATGCGTGCAGACGCTGGATATGATGCCAGCTGATTTCTCCGACACTCGCTGGGCGGCAGATATTCACATTACGCCGGATGGCCGTCATCTGTATGCCTGCGACCGAACTTCCAGCTTGATCACGGTATTCAGCGTTTCGGAAGACGGCAGCGTGCTGTCGCTGGAAGGTTTCCAGCCGACCGAAACTCAGCCGCGTGGCTTTAACATCGATCACAGCGGTAAATATCTGGTGGCCTCCGGTCAGAAATCTCACCATATCGCGGTGTATGAAATTGCCGGTGAGCAGGGACTGCTGCAGGAAAAAGGTCGCTATGCGGTAGGGCAGGGGCCGATGTGGGTGGTGGTTAACGCCCATTGATTTGCTGATTGATGCGGAGCTGACAAAGCCTATTGGCTTGATTTACGGCTCCCCGTTTTGCGTATCGCCAATAAAAAAGGCCCATGATTTCATGGGCCTTTTATCTTTACAGCAAGATTACTTCTTCGGTTCAGCCACGATGTGACTGCCAACACCGCGGTTGTTATATTCCCACATGCGGTTGAAGTTGCGGTCGTTCAGATCGCGTTTCATCTGGCCTTTCTCGTCCTGCGCGCCGATATTGCCGCTGAACGGACGTTTTGATACTGCGGCATCCGCCCACGGTTTCGCCACGTTGAAGCCTTCGTTAATCACGCTATCGCGAATAACGACCTGGCCGTTGGTGTTGCTGTCTACGTCCAGAGAACGACCCAGCTGCGCCACGCCTTCACCGGCTGCGGTGAAGCGGCTGTTGGTCGCCAGGAAACCGTAGAAAATGTTGGACTGGGTCGCCGGGGCAAACACGTAGCCTTCCTGCTGGGTGCGAGAATTCACCACGCGGAAGTCGGTGTTGTCAAAGACCACCGCGCCGCGACCGGAGACGATATCTACATCGCCTTCGAGGTAGCTGTTGCTCACCAGCGTGCGGGTCTGACGGTTGTTCTGCAGACGGTTATCAACGCCACTGTTGGTGACGAAGAAGGTATTCTGACGACCCAGAATGTTGACGTTATTCAGCTGGGTTTTGTCGCCATCGGTACGCAGTGCTACCGCCTGGTGCGTTCCAGCATCAACGCTGTCGCCCAGATTGTTTTCGATAGTCAGGTTCTGCAATTGCAGACCGCTATTTTGTGACCACACCACCGCAGAACACATTACGCCGATAGTCGCGCTACGCTTGCTCTGGCAGTTATCAAACATGTACCACGCCGGTTTGCCTGGCATGTATTTACCGCCTGGGTTCACCAGACGACGCCAGTCCGCTGGGCTCATTTCGGAATCCACCGCCAGACCGATTTTCACGTCGACCGCTTTATCGCCGGTACCGTAAATCGTTACGCTGCCCGGTGCCGCAGGAATATATACGGTGCCCTGATATTCGCCCGGCATAACCGCAATGTACTGACGTGCGCTGCTGTGGCGGGTAATGGCAGCATCAACCGCGGCCTGAACCGTCGTATGCGTTACGCCCTGGGTACCGGCAGGCCCAACCACGAAGTCCGCTTTCGCCGGAATAGCGATAGATGACGGTGTCCAGGCGGCGGCCTTAGGATCGAGCGATGAGAAATAATGCGCGGCGGTAAAGTTCTGCGCTTCATCTGCTGACAGTACCGGACGGGAAGACGTTCCAGGTGCGGCCTGGTCAGACGGACGCTGATCCGCAGGCGTTGAGCTGCAAGCCGTCAGTGTCACGCCAAAAGCCAATGCCAGCGCCAGACGAGAAACCGATAAAGTGTTCATGTTGCTCCAGGCTAGTTAAGTGAATGTGAATCCTGTAAAAAAAGCCTTTTTATACTAAGTTGAACGAAACGGGAAGATAAACTGGCAAAAAAATCACCTGTTTTTTTGACAGCTCAGGTATGGGGAAGAAAAGGGGGAAATTTCGAGCAAACAATAGCGGTAAATCAACGGCCTCATAAAGCCGTAGCGGGGTGGCCCTGTACTTTCTCATGGCCACCTAAAAGGCTTTTTTATGCGTCAGACTGGTAATTAAATCGGTGATGCTGAGCACCAGCGTCGAGCGAACCATTTGCTGATAGCGCTGTTCTTGCATGGTAATGAGTGATTCATCAACCACATCCTCTGGCAAATGCAGCGTAGGCTGCGGCGGCAGCGCCGTCATACAGTGCAGCATGTTGATAGGCCCAAGGATTTCATCGTCGGTAAAGCTGTAAATCGTATTTTCGGTCAGCAATTCGTTGTTGAGCGCAATCAGCAGTTCGATGTCTTCGTATTCATCGCGGCTAATAACGCCCATCGCGTAGATGAGCTTGAGGCGTACCGAGAGGTTTGCCAACGGGCCGCTACCTTCCAGCAACGGTTCCACCGCGTATTTGACGGCGTAGTCATCTTTGCGAAAGGCCTGAAGAATCAGCAGGTCTACGGCTTCGGCCAGGAGTCCAACGGCGGTCTGAATAAATCCGGTGAGCGTCTGGCGTGCATTAAGTCGTTCCAGAACGCGATTTTCAACCGCCTGATTTTTATAAAGATCGGAGTCATCCATTGTGGTCATCATCGTGGTGTCATATTCCGCAGCGCGCGGCTTCTCTGGCGCCGGTGTCGCCGGACGATGTGTGTTTTCTTCGGGTTGCGCAGCTAAGCGCAGGCGATTGTGTTTCATCTTATCCTTCTTATTCTGGCGCTGCCGGTATACGGCAGCGCCAACCACTAAGGTGGCATCATGCCTTGCGTTGCATGGCGTTATACACATTCGCTATCTGGGCGACAAGTTTTGGCTGATCGTTAAGACCGCAAAGCTGAATAATGGCGTTAACCACGCCATTTTCGTGTAATAACGTCGCCATCTCTTGAGCCTGTGGGTCATTAAGGCTGCGATAGCTCAGCGCAGCGGCAATGCCCATCACCAGGTTTGCGTTGGGAAGACCATACTCCAAAGTCCCTCGCAGCGGCTTGATGAGACGATCGTTTTCGCTCAGTTTGCGCAGCGGCTGGCGGCCGACGCGTTCAACATCGTCATGCAAATAGGGGTTTTCAAAGCGGGCTAAAATCTTGTCGATATAGGCCGCATGCTGCGCCGGATCGAAGCCGTAGCGTTTAATCAGTACGTCACCACTTTCCGCCATGGCACTTTTCACCACCTGACGAATCGCCGGGTCGAGAATAGCGTCGCGGATGGTCTGATGCCCTGCCAACTGGCCGAGATAGGCGGTGATGGCATGGCCGGTGTTAAGGGTAAACAGTTTACGCTCAATGTAGGCCATCAAATTGCTGGTTGGTTCCATTCCAGCAATATTCGGCAATTGTCCTTTGAACTGAGTGCTATCGACAATCCATTCGCTAAAGGTTTCCACCGTCACGTCCAGCGGATCGTCGTTCGCCGCCGCGCTTGGCGGAACAATACGGTCCACGGCGGAATCGACAAAACCGACATGCTCTTCAACCCAGGCATGAAGCTCGGCAGGGATAGCCTCGAGCACATGATTTTTGAGCTGACTGGTGCCGCGCACCATGTTTTCACAGGCGATGATGTTCATCGGCTGCTGGTTGCCACTGGTGTGGCGGGCTATCAGCCCCTGTGCCAGCGTGTTGGCGATTTTACTGAGCACCTGCGGGCCAACGGCGGTGGTAATCATATCGGCTTGCGCAATCTGTTGAATGGCATCCGGGCTGTTGCTATTAATCGCGCGGATATGGCTGACCTGTTCGACGCGTGCCTGTTCGCCGACCACGTTGACCTGGTAATGCTGCTGGTGGGCAAGCTGATCGATTAACGGCTGGTTGACGTCGGCAAAGGTTAATTCTGCCTGCGCATCGGCCAGCAGTTTACCAATAAAACCACGACCAATATTCCCTGCGCCAAAATGAATTGCTTTCATAAATGTTACTCCGAAAAAGTCTTTCCGTATCAGGGGGCGAATGGCCCCCGAAACCTTACGCTGCTTGCTCGCCGGACAGGATCTGCAAGATTTCCTGTACGCTGCTGGTCTGCGTCAGACGTTCGATAACGTCTTTATCATCCAGCGCGTTGGCTAAGCGGGCGATAACCTGCACGTGTTCGTTATTGCGGGCGGCAATGCCGATAACCAGACGGGCCACGTCGTCCGGCTCATCGCCGAATCGAACACCCTGCGGATACTGGCAAATGACGATCCCGGTGCGCAGCACGCGGTCTTTGGCTTCTACGGTGCCGTGTGGGACGGCGATGGACTCTCCCAGATAGGTGGTGGTTAGCGCTTCCCGCGCCAGCATGGCGTCGATGTAGTCCGGCTCTACGTAACCGCCGGAGACCAACATTTCACCGGCAAAGCGGATGGCCTGGGCTTTATTGTCGGCGGTGAGGTTCAGGAAGATGTTGTCAGCGCTCAGTTTAAACAGATTCTCATCGCGCTCGGTGCCGGCGAAGGTTTCATCGTTGGCCGCGATAATGCTTTGGTTAATCAGCCGACCGTCGTTGGCTGCGGGTGGCATTTTGGCAGCCAGCAGGCGGGTCGTGAGATCGGTGTACAGTCCGCTATCGAGGAAGTTGCTCAGCGAAATATGCATCGCCTGCGGTGCATGGCGCATGGCTCGCTCGGTTAAATCCTGATGGGTAATGACCAAATCTACGTCGTCAGGAAGGCTGTTGATGGCACAGTTGCTGACCGAAATGTGGGTCAGACCGGCATCTTTCACCTTCTTACGCAGGACGCCAGCACCCAGGGCGCTTGAGCCCATGCCGGCATCACAGGCCACGATAATTTTGCGAACGTGCTGCAGGTCTTTCGACAAATCGAGAGCCGGAGCTGGAAGTGGCTGCTCGCCAGACGTTTTGCCGCCAGATTTAGACTGCTGCTTCAACGCCTGCATGCGGCGAGTCGCTTCAGACAGACCGTTGCTCTCTTCATCGCCAACGCGAACTCGCTTAAGCAACATGGACGCGGTGAGGAACGACACCAGCGTGGAGGCAATAATCGACAGTGCAACGCCAATCAGCGACGCTTTTGGCGTCATCAGCAGGACCGCGAAAATGGAGCCAGGAGACGCTGGGGATACCAGGCCCGCGTTGAACAGGGTGAGGGTGAACACGCCGGTCATGCCGCCGAGAATCACCGCCAGAATCAGGCGCGGGTTCATCAGCACATACGGGAAGTAGATTTCGTGAATACCGCCGAAGAAGTGAATAATTGCCGCGCCGCCAGCCGACTGCTTAGCGCTGCCTTTGCCAACAAACATATAGGCTAACAGTACGCCGAGGCCTGGGCCTGGGTTTGCTTCAATCAGGAAGAAGATCGATTTGCCGGTTTCAGTCGCCTGCTGAATACCCAGCGGCGAGAAGATGCCGTGGTTAATGGCGTTATTGAGGAACAGGATTTTTGCCGGTTCAACAAACACAGAGGTCAGCGGCAGCAGGTTGTTCTGCACCATGACGTTCACGCCCGATGCCAGCACTTTTGACAACACTTCAACCATTGGGCCAATCGCCATAAAGGCGAGCATAGCCAGCAGCATGCCGATAATACCGGCCGAGAAGTTGTTCACCAGCATCTCAAAACCGCTTTTGATTTTACCGTCTACCCAGCGGTCAAAGCGCTTAATCGCCCAGCCGCCGAGCGGGCCGGCAATCATGGCACCCATAAACATTGGCATATCGGCACCGACGATAACGCCCATCGTGGTGATAGCGCCGACTACGCCACCGCGCTCGCCGCCAATCAGACGACCACCGGTGTAGCCGATGAGCAGCGGCAGCAGATAGGTGATCATCGGGCCAACCAGCTTGGCTAACGTATCGTTAGGCAGCCAGCCCGTCGGAATAAATAAAGCGGTAATCAAACCCCAGGCAATGAATGCGCCAATATTGGGCATCACCATATTGCTGAGAAAGCGGCCAAAATTCTGTACCTTGACCTTGATATCTGGTGATAACATAAAACACCCCTCGTGGTGCGCGTAAAGATGTTACGCGTCGTAATAGTTGTGGTGGTTTCGCCAAAAACCATCCAGTCGTTCTGTATGCAAAATCGACTCTATCACGCCGTTATCATCTCGCGTACTCGAGGGGGATTTGTGATCTTGGTCACCAACTAAACCCCCGTTCACCCACCTTTTAAGTGATGGTGATCACATTAACTTCTGTAATTTCGCTACAATGTTAAAAATAGAGGCCTTATCGGCGATTTTTTGTGATGTTAGTCACCTTTATTTTTGGCGTCTTTGTTTTTAAATTGTGACAGCATTCACAAGATGTTTTTCGTGACTCCTCTCTTCTCCCGTTTTTCTCCTTCGGCCGGTCAATTTACGTCATAAAATTACAAATCTCAGATCACGGATATAAAAAAGCCCCGCACGGTTTACCATGCAGGGCTGAGAAGGTCGGGCGGGTATTAGCTAAACAGCGCGGTCAGCGAGGCGCTCGCCAGGCTGTGGAAGTGGACGTTAAACCCGACCATAGCGCCGCTGGCACCCTCGTCAACGTCGATTTTGTTTACGTCGAGTGCGTGTACGGTAAAGATATAGCGGTGGGTTTCGCCTTTTGGCGGTGCCGCGCCGCCGTAGCCGGCTTTGCCAAAATCGGTACGGGTTTGCAGGGCACCCGCCGGTAAGGCGACTAAGTCAGAGCCGGCACCCGCTGGCAGTTCACGGGTGTCTGCCGGAATATTGGCGACAATCCAGTGCCACCATCCGGAGCCGGTTGGCGCATCCGGATCATAGCAGGTCACGACAAAGCTTTTGGTACCGGCCGGGACGTCGTCCCAGGCCAGATGCGGAGAGATGTTTTCGCCATCATAGCCCATCCCGTTGAAGACCTGACGTTGGGGAAGTTTCTCACCGTCGCGCAGTTCGCGGCTGACTAATTTCATTGACTGCCTCCTTTGTTAATCTACTGATTAACGAAGGAGTTTAATGCTTATTTCGCGGTGTTGCTGCTGCTATTGGATAAAAAATGTTTCCTGCTCGACGGCCAAACAGACCGCGCGCGTCAAGCGGGTGAGCTGTTGCGGGCTAATGAGGTACGGCGGCATCAGATAAATCAGGCGGCCAAACGGGCGGATCCACACCCCTTGCTCGACGAAGAAACGCTGTAGCTGCGCCATGTTCACCGGATAGCGTGTTTCGATAACGCCAATTGCGCCCAGCACGCGCACGTCGGCGACCTGCGGCGAATCCACCGCCGGTGCCAGTTCGCGCTTGAGCTGCTGCTCAATGGCGGCGACCTGCGTTTTCCATTCACCGCTCTCAAGGATAGCGAGACTTTCCGCCGCCACGGCGCAGGCCAGCGGGTTGCCCATAAACGTCGGGCCGTGCATAAAGCAGCCCGCTTCGCCGTTGCTGATGGTCTCTGCGACGTCACGCGTGGTGATGGCTGCCGATAGGGTCATGGTGCCGCCGGTCAAGGCTTTCCCCAAGCACAGAATATCGGCGCTGATGTCCGCGTGTTCGCAGGCGAACAGCTTGCCGGTGCGGCCAAAACCGGTGGCAATCTCATCGGCAATCAGTAGAATGCCTTCCCGGTCGCACATCTTGCGGATCCGCTTGAGCCACTCCGGATGATACATGCGCATCCCGCCCGCGCCCTGCACGACAGGTTCGAGGATCACCGCCGCAATTTCCGAGCGATGCGCCGCCATCAGGCGCGCAAACGCCACCATATCGTATTCATCAAACTCGCCGTCAAAGCGGCTGTGCGGCGCCGGGGCAAACAGGTTTTCCGGCAGGTAGCCTTTCCACAGACTGTGCATCGAGTTATCGGGATCGCACACCGACATCGCACCGAAGGTATCGCCGTGGTAGCCGTTGCGGAAGGTGAGAAAACGCTGGCGCGGCTCGCCTTTGGCCTGCCAGTACTGCAAGGCCATCTTCATCGCCACTTCCACCGCTACCGAACCGGAATCGGCGAGGAACACGCACTCCAGCGGCTCCGGCGTCATTGCCACCAGCTTGCGACACAGGGCCACGGCAGAAGGATGGGTTATCCCGCCAAACATCACGTGCGACATCTGGTCAATCTGCGCCTTCATCGCCGCGTTCAGACGCGGGTGATTGTAGCCATGAATAGTCGCCCACCACGATGACATACCGTCAACCAGACGCTCGCCGCTGGCCAGCTGCAGCTCGCAGCCTTCGGCGGAGACAATCGGGTAAACCGGCAGCGGTGCGGTCATGGAGGTGTAGGGATGCCAGATGTGGCGCTGATCGAAGGCGAGATCGTCCGTTGTCATAATCGACTTGTAAACCATTTTGAAAAGTTTTAGGTTTACGAGTATAAACCGATCCGAAAATTAACAAAACCCCCGGAGAAGCCAATGGCTCACCCTTTACGCTGGACAATGTCGCAGGTCACCGCTCTTTTCGAAAAACCGCTGCTGGATTTACTGTTTGAAGCGCAGCAGGTTCACCGTCAACATTTCGACCCTCAGCAGGTGCAGGTGAGTACGCTGCTGTCGATTAAAACCGGCGCCTGCCCGGAAGACTGTAAATACTGCCCGCAGAGCTCGCGCTACAAAACCGGGCTGGAAAGCGAGCGCCTGATGGAAGTGGAGCAGGTGCTGGAATCCGCTCGCAAAGCGAAGCTGGCAGGCTCCACCCGTTTTTGCATGGGCGCGGCGTGGAAAAACCCGCACGAGCGCGATATGCCGTACCTTGAGCAGATGGTGCAGGGCGTGAAAGAGATGGGGCTGGAAGCCTGTATGACGCTGGGCACGCTGTCCGACAGTCAGGCGGGACGTCTGGCGTCGGCGGGCCTCGATTACTACAACCATAACCTCGACACCTCGCCGGAATTTTACGGCAATATCATCACCACCCGCAGCTATCAGGAACGTCTCGACACGCTCGACAAAGTGCGTGAAGCCGGGATCAAAGTGTGCTCCGGCGGTATCGTAGGCCTGGGCGAAACGGTGACTGACCGTGCCGGGCTGCTGCTGCAGTTGGCCAATCTGCCAACGCCGCCAGAGAGCGTGCCGATCAACATGCTGGTGAAGGTGAAAGGAACCCCGCTGGCCGATAACGAAGACGTTGATGCGTTTGATTTTATTCGCACTATCGCCGTGGCGCGTATCATGATGCCAACCTCCCACGTGCGCCTGTCTGCCGGTCGTGAGCAGATGAACGAGCAGACCCAGGCGATGTGCTTTATGGCCGGTGCCAACTCGGTGTTCTACGGCTGCAAACTGCTGACCACGCCAAACCCGGAAGAGGACAAAGATCTGCAACTGTTCCGCAAGCTGGGTCTCAACCCGCAGCAGACCATGGTCACCGCGGGTGATAACGAACAGCAGCAGCGTCTGGAACAGGCGTTGATGACGCCGGATACCGAGGAATATTACAACGCGGCGGCGGTATGAGCTGGCAGCTGAGAATCGAACAAGCGGTCGCCGAGCGGCGGGAAGCACAGGCATTTCGCCAGCGCCAGCCGCTCACGCAGGGGGCGGGGCGCTGGCTGGTCCGTGACGATCGTCGTTATCTGAATTTTTCCAGTAATGATTATCTGGGCTTAAGCCAGCATCCACGGGTGATCCAGGCCTGGCAGCAGGGGGCCGAGCGTTACGGCGTGGGTTCCGGCGGCTCGGGGCACGTCACCGGCTATCACCAGGCGCATCAGCGGCTGGAAGAAGAGCTGGCCGGCTGGCTGGGCTATGACCGTGCACTGCTGTTTATCTCCGGATTCGCCGCCAACCAGGCGGTGATTGCCGCGCTGGCCGGACGCGAGGATCGCATTGTTGCCGACCGTCTCAGCCACGCTTCGCTGCTGGAAGCTGCGGCGCAGAGCCCGGCGCAGCTGCGACGTTTTCAGCACAATGACAGCCAGCATCTCGCTCGCCTGCTTGCCGCTCCGCTCACAGGGCAGCAACTGGTAGTGACCGAAGGGGTGTTCAGCATGGACGGCGACCGTGCGCCGCTGGCCGATATTGCCAGCGCCACGCGAGCGGCCAACGGCTGGCTGATGGTGGATGATGCGCACGGTATTGGCGTTGACGGGGACAACGGTCGTGGCAGCTGTCAGCAGCAGGGCGTTCATCCGGAGCTGTTGATTGTCACGTTTGGCAAAGCCTTCGGCCTCAGCGGCGCGGCGGTATTGTGCAGCCACGCGGTAGCGGACTACTTCCTGCAGTTTGCCCGTCATTTGATTTACAGCACCGCCATGCCCCCGGCTCAGGCAGTGGCGCTGCAGGCGGCGCTGGCGGTTATTCAAAGCGATGAGGGCCAACAGCGGCGAGAAACGCTGTCACAGCACGTGGCGGATTTTCGTCACGGGGCCAGCGACCTGGCGTATCCGTTGACCGATTCGCTCAGCGCCATTCAGCCGCTTATCGTCGGCGATAATCAGCATACGCTCCAGCTGGCAGTGCGGCTGCGCGAACAGGGCTGTTGGGTGACGGCGATTCGCCCACCGACGGTTCCCGCCGGTACCGCACGCCTGCGTCTGACGCTGACCGCCGCGCATGAACCGCAGGATATTACGCAGCTGCTGGAGGTACTGCATGGCGAGCGTGGATAAACAGGCGGTAGCAGCGGCGTTTGGCCGTGCCGCCGCCCACTACCATCAGCACGATGAGCTGCAGCGCCTGAGCGCGGCGTATCTGCTGGCCCAGCTGCCATCGGCGTCGTTCGCGCGAGTGCTGGACGCTGGATGCGGGCCCGGCAGCTACAGCCGCTACTGGCGCGACCAGGGAAGCCACGTCACCGCCCTTGATCTTTCCGACGACATGTTGCAGCAGGCGCAGCGCCTGCAGTCGGCAGACCGTTATGTTCAAGCGGATATCGAAGATATTCCGCTGCCGGAAGGCGGTTTTGAGCTGGTGTGGAGCAATCTGGCGGTGCAGTGGTGCAGCGATATTCGCGTGGCGCTTGCCGGGCTTTATCGCCAGCTGAGCCCCGGCGGCACGCTGGCGTTTACCACGCTAACCGCAGGTTCTTTACCCGAACTCAATCAGGCCTGGCGAGCTATTGATAGCCATCCGCATGCGAATCGTTTTCTGTCCGAAACAATGCTGCGCGACGCGCTGGCAGGCTACCGCCATCAGGCGACGTTAACCTCTATCACACTGTCGTTTCCCGATGCGTTAAGCGCCATGCGTTCGCTGAAGGGGATCGGCGCGACGCACCTCCATCAGGGGCGCAGCAGTCAGCCATTAACGCGCGGCAGGTTGCAGCAGCTTCAACTGGCATGGCCGTCGCAGGCGGGTGAATGCCCGCTGACTTACCATCTTTTTACAGGAGTAATTACGCGTGATTGAACGCTACTATGTGACCGGCACCGATACCGAGGTGGGAAAAACCGTTGCCAGCACCGCGCTTTTGCAAGCGGCAGGTCTGCTGGGACGACGCACCGCCGGATATAAGCCGGTGGCCTCCGGCAGCGAAATGACGCCAGAGGGATTGCGCAACAGCGATGCGCTGGCGCTGCAGCGTAACAGCGTCGTGCCGCTCGATTACGATGTGGTGAACCCATACACCTTCGCGGAACCCACCTCGCCGCATATCGTCAGCGCCGATGAGCAGCGTCCGATTGAAGCCAGCGTGCTTTCAGCCGGATTGCGTTCGCTGGAAGGGCAGGCGGATTGGGTGTTGGTGGAAGGGGCCGGAGGCTGGTTTACGCCGCTGTCGCCGACGCTGACGTTAGCGGATTGGGTGAAGATGGAACAGCTGCCGGTGATTCTGGTCGTTGGTGTGAAGCTGGGCTGCATTAACCATGCGGTGTTAACTGCGCAGGCGGTGCAGCAGGCCGGGCTACGGCTGGCGGGGTGGATTGCTAATGATGTGACGCCGCCGGGCCGTCGACATGCCGAATATCTCAGTACGCTTCAGCGGATGCTACCAGCCCCTATGCTGGGTGAAATTCCATGGCTGGGCGACGCAGTAGAGACTCAACCGCTGGGGCACTATCTTTCACTGACCGCCCTCTGACGTTGCTTGCGGGTTATCTTCATTCGTAAGCGCTAACCCGCAGAAAACGTAAAAGAATCGAACAAAATTTCCTTAAAACGACTACGCCTTTTCGCTGATAAATATCAAAATCAGCGGGAAAATTTTTTTTTGCTGTCGCTTTTGGAGTGCGTTGCGCAAATCGCCGGGTGGCGGGGGATAGGGGCTAGAGGTAGTTATCCACTATTCCTGTGGATAACCCTGTGTATTAGGGTTAGAAAACTTGCGGTAAACGAGAGAGCATGCGGCTTTCGCCTGAATTGGCGCGAAACGCGTCTTTTGGTTGTTTGTTTTATAAATCAATAAGATAAATAAAAGCAATGGCGTCATAAAAAGTGCTGTCAATTGCCATAAAACTTTCATGACCTATATTGACAAATGTTAAAAGAGAAAATGTTCTGGGGATAACCCTGTACGACTAGTTTTTTATCTGGTCTGAGGACAAATTTTAGCCGCTCTTGCTTGTTATCGCCGCGAGTATACGAAATACGATAATGCACTACTGTTTTTATATCCAGTCTTTTTTATTGGCAAATCCGCAGGCGACGAGTAGAATTAATCTCCAGCCCGGCCATCAGTCATCAGGTAGCGTTGCCCATGAGTAAACCCTTTAAGTTGCATTCTGCGTTTAGTCCTTCAGGCGACCAGCCTGTTGCCATCTCACGTCTGAAAGAGGGTCTGGAAGACGGTCTGGCGCACCAGACGCTGCTGGGCGTAACCGGGTCGGGTAAAACTTTTACCGTGGCTAACGTCATTGCTGACCTCCAGCGCCCAACGATGGTGCTGGCACCGAATAAAACGCTGGCGGCACAGCTGTATGGCGAAATGAAAGCGTTCTTTCCGGAGAATGCGGTCGAGTATTTTGTCTCCTACTACGATTACTACCAGCCGGAAGCCTACGTCCCGAGCTCCGATACCTTTATCGAAAAAGATTCCGCCGTTAACGAACATATCGATCAGATGCGTCTGTCGGCGACCAAGGCGCTGCTTGAGCGCCGCGATGTCATTGTGGTGGCCTCGGTGTCGGCGATCTACGGTCTGGGTGACCCGGATCTGTATCTGAAAATGATGCTGCACCTGACGGTGGGCACCATTATCGACCAGCGCGCCATTCTGCGCCGTCTGGCGGATTTGCAGTACACCCGTAACGATCAGGCGTTCCAGCGTGGGACCTTCCGCGTACGCGGCGAGGTTATCGATATTTTCCCTGCGGAATCAGACGACATCGCGCTGCGCGTGGAGCTGTTTGATGAAGAGGTCGAGCGGCTGTCGCTGTTCGACCCGCTGACCGGGCATATCGAATCCACTCTCCAGCGCTATACGGTCTACCCAAAAAGTCACTACGTAACACCGCGTGAACGTATCGTGCAGGCGATGGAAGAGATCAAAGTTGAGCTGGCGGAGCGACGTAAAGTGCTGCTGGACAACAACAAACTGCTGGAAGAGCAGCGCCTCAGCCAGCGTACCCAGTTCGATCTCGAGATGATGAACGAGCTGGGCTATTGCTCGGGCATTGAAAACTACTCGCGCTTCCTCTCCGGCCGAGGCCCAGGCGAGCCGCCGCCGACGCTATTTGACTATCTGCCGGCCGATGGCCTGCTGGTTATTGACGAATCGCACGTCACTATTCCGCAAATTGGCGGTATGTATCGCGGCGACAGGGCGCGTAAAGAGACGCTGGTGGAGTACGGCTTCCGCCTGCCATCGGCGCTGGATAACCGCCCATTGAAATTTGAAGAGTTTGAAGCGCTGGCGCCGCAAACCATTTATGTGTCGGCGACGCCGGGTAACTACGAACTGGAGAAATCCGGTGGTGACGTGATTGATCAGGTTGTGCGCCCTACGGGGCTGCTCGATCCCATTATTGAAGTGCGTCCGGTCGGTACTCAGGTTGATGATCTGCTATCGGAAATCCGTAAGCGTTCGGTGATTAACGAGCGTGTGCTGGTGACAACGTTGACCAAACGTATGGCGGAAGATCTCACCGACTATCTGGAAGAGCACGGCGAGCGGGTGCGTTATCTGCACTCGGATATCGATACCGTTGAGCGTATGGAAATCATTCGCGACCTGCGTCTGGGTGAGTTCGACGTGCTGGTGGGCATCAACCTGCTGCGTGAAGGGCTGGACATGCCGGAAGTCTCGCTGGTGGCTATTCTCGATGCCGATAAAGAAGGCTTCCTGCGTTCCGAGCGTTCGCTGATTCAGACCATTGGCCGCGCCGCGCGTAACATCAACGGTAAGGCCATTCTGTACGGTGACAGAATTACTGCCTCAATGGCCAAAGCAATCGGCGAGACCGAACGCCGCCGTGAGAAGCAGCAGCTCTACAATGAAGAGCACGGGATTGTGCCTCAGGGGCTGGTGAAAGATGTGGTCGACATTCTGTCGATGGGCGAGGGGCTGGCGAAGACCAAAGCCAAAGGCCGCGGCAAGTCTCGCGGCGCATCTTCTATCGTCGAGCCAGATGTGCAGGCGTTGACGCCGAAGGCGCTACAGCAGCAAATCCAGACGCTGGAGGCGCAGATGATGAAGCATGCGCAGAATCTCGAATTCGAAGAGGCGGCGCAGGCTCGCGACCGTTTGCACAAGCTGCGCGAACTGTTTATTGCGACGTCCTGATACGGTATTTTGCCCGCTGACTTAGGTCGGCCGGGCTATGCTGAAGACGTTGGTTGTCCAGGCTAGCGTACGCTGTGGCTGATATTGGCGCGAAATGTGGCAGGGGTCACGCTGCGGGTTGAATCCTTAATGTTCACTTAATAAATACGACTGATACTATTCCCAAAATCTATGAGGGTAGCGTCATGTCGAATTTAAGTTTTCAGCAGTTGTTTACCATGCTTGTCTTTGCGGCTATCGTCGCCGGTTTTGCCTGCCACTGGATGCTAACTTACTAAAGCGCTTTAGCGCTTCGGCGCCTGAAATTCTACCCATGCCCGCGTGCCGGTTCCGGTATCACGGTTCTGTAAGAAGAAAGCGGCCTCATGCAGCTGGGCGATACGCGTCACAATACTTAGCCCGAGGCCAATCCCGCCGTAGCGGCTGTCCATACGAACAAACGCCTGGCTCAGCTCGCCGACTTTCGACTCATCAATCCCCGGCCCCTCATCCTCAACCACCAGCATCGGATGCGATGCGGACTCCAGCAAGAGCGTAATGGTTGACGCTTGCGGGCTATAACGATGTGCATTTTCCACCAGATTACGCACCAATAGCCGCAGTAGGGTGGCATCGCCGGAAACGATCAGCGCTGAGGCTGGTTCCTCAATCGCCAACGTTTGCCCGCGTGCGCCCAGCATGGTCTCCAGCTCGCTTTTTATCGGCTCAACCACATCGGCTAGCAAGTCAACCTGCTGGTAGCTTCCCGCGGAAAATGATTGCCCGACTCGCGCTAATAGCAGTAGTTGCGCAACGCTCTCGGTCATTTGGTCCAGACGCTGCACCAGGGCGGACAGATCCAGGTGCTGCGTTTTTTCCAGCAGTTCGAGATGCAATTTCAGCCCCGCCAGCGGCGTGCGCAGTTCGTGGGCGACGTCGGCGGTAAACAGGCGTTCGCGATCGAGCGTTTGGGTCAAATTCTCGACCAGCTGGTTAATCGCCCTGGTCACTGCTTCAACTTCAACCGTGGTCTGCTGCAGATAAATGGGCTGCAAATTTCCCGGCGTACGCGCATCGAGCTCTTTTTGCAGATCGGCCAGCGGGCGCGTAATGCGCTTGACCGCCTGCAGACATAAATATAGCGCCAGGCCGATAATCACCAGGCTTGGTACCAACAGGCTGGCAATCGCCTCTCGCACTTCGTGGCGTATGTGTTTGGCATTGTTGTGGTTGTTAAGCAGCATTGCCACTTCCAGCTCGATCTGTTCTTTACTCTCGTGCCAGAGCCAGAACACGCTGATAAGCTGGAACACCACCAGAATAACGCCGATGGCCAGTAGTAACTGATGGCGCATCGGCCATTTGCGAATGGAGAAGAGTGCCATGCTTTATTCTGCCTTTGCGGTCGTAACCAACTGATAGCCGAAGCCGCGTACGGTGCGGATACGCGCTTTACCCACTTTGTCGCGCAGGTTATGGATATGTACTTCCAGCGTATTGGTCGCCGGCTCGTTATCCCAGTTGTAGATATCGTTGTAGAGAATTTCGCGGTGTACCGGGCTACCGGCTTTGAGCATCAGGCGCGACAGTAAAGCGTACTCTTTGGGGGTGAGTTCCAGCAGTTCACCGTCCAGCCACACCTGGCGGCGGGTGACGTTGAGGCGCAGATTCTCAACGGTGACTTCGTTATCACCCTGGTTCAGATTGCGTCGCAGCAGAGCTCGAATGCGGGCGTTAAGTTCTTCCAGCGCGAATGGCTTCACCAGATAATCGTCGGCACCGGTATCCAGACCGCTCACGCGATCCTCTAACGTATCGCGAGCAGTGAGGATCAACACTGGAACGCTGAGTTTTTCCTGGCGCATCCGGTTGAGGAAATGCAGCCCGTCTTCATCCGGCAGACCTAAATCCAGCACGACAAGGCTGTAATGCCCGTTGGCGAGGCTAAGCGCTGCCTGCTGGGCGGTAGCCACGCCATCACAGGCGTAGCCCTCACTTTGCATGGCCAGAATCAGCCCCTGTAATAGCAAGGTGTCATCTTCAACGACTAAAATTTTCATCTACTGGCCTCTATTTACACGTGGCTAAGATATCATCCGCTGCGCGATATTCCTGCGTCTCTACGCCGGTCAGACCTAGCATTGTAGAGAACAGGTTATCCTGCGAGTAGTTATTTTCTTTGGCCTGCTTTTGCAGACAGTCGTAATTAACGCCATAGCGCTTTTGATAATCATCCGATAACCATAACAGCATTGGCACATGTTTTTGTGTTTCTGGCGCGATGGAATAGGGCAACCCGTGCAGATAAACGCCGTTCTCGCCCAATGATTCACCGTGATCGGAAAGATAGACCAGGCTGGTGGTAAATTTATCCTGTCTCGATTGCAGCAATTTAATCGCCTTATCGACGATATAGTCGACGTACAAAATGGTGTTGTCGTAGCTATTCTTGAGCTGCTCCTGGGTACAGGATTGAATTTCGCTGGTATCGCAGGTTGGCGTATAGCGACGGAATTCCGCTGGATAGCGATTGTAATAAGTTGGACCGTGACTACCGATGGTGTGCAGAACAATTACGCCGTTGCCCTGCATATTATCAATGGTTTTTTCCAGGTCATGGAACAGCACGTCATCGTAGCACTCGCCGTTAATACATTGGCCGGGCAGATTCAGCGCCGTGACGTCCTGATGTGGTACACGGTCGCAGGCACCTTTACAGCCGCCGTCGTTATCGTTCCACAGCACCTGAATTCCGGCGCGCTGAATAATGTCCAGCAAACCTTCCTGATGATGAGCCAGCGACTCGTTGTAGCTGGTGCGCGGCATATTTGAGAACATGCAGGGAACCGAGACGGCGGTGGCGGTTCCGCAGGAAGTCGTTTTCGGGAAGTAGACCACGTTGTCTTTGGCTAACAGTGGGTTGGTTTCACGGTCATAGCCGCCCAACGAAAAATCAGCGGCGCGTGAAGTCTCACCGAGCACTAAAATAGTCAGATTTTTACGCGGGCCATTATTCATCACCGCTTTTTGTTTGGCGTCTTCACCGATTTTTACCAGCGGCAGGTTGTCCATCTCATGGTGAAAATACCAGGAATTAACCGCCACAATGCTGTTTGACGGGTTAAGCGATTTCACTAGCTCTTTATTATTACGAAACAGCGAGGCGTAATCTTTATAAAACAGTGCGGCGACCAGCAGAATTAATACCGCCGAAACGACAAACATCCCGACCCGCATCAGGGTACCGCGCACCAGGCTGGCAGCGGGTTTAATTTTAATCCACCATGCCAGTGCAATAAACAGCAGGGCGGAGACAGCGAGGACGGCAATCATTTGCCCGGAGAGCAGGGCGTAACTTTCGGCAGGCGTGGTGTCGAAGATGTTGGTGACCATCGAGCGGTCAATAATGACCCCGAAGCTCATCATAAAATACTGGGCGCTGGCGCTAAGCAGGATAAATAGCGAAGCGACCAGTTTTTCCAGCCGAATAATGGAGGCCAGCGTTAGCAATATCACCATGACCGAGAACGCCACCACCGGCATACTTATAAAGACCAGCGTGTTATGCAGGCCGTCAACGGGCAGCAGGGTAAACACCTGACGATAAAAATCGATATTCAGCGGCAGCGCAATATAGAGCGCAAACAGAATGATATAAGTCAGCCGGCTGACGGTCGAGCGGTTGCGTAACAGGCGAAGCATAGCGTTGGACTCAAAAGTGATGATGTTCGCTATGCTGCCCGAGCTATTTTAAGACAACCTTAAGAAGTTAAGGAAACTCAACCAAAGGCCTGTAACGCTTCTTCGAGTGCCGCACGCAGCAGAACGCGGTCGTGACGATAGGGGATATCACCGGCTTCCAGCGGTTGCTGAATAACCACTTTGCACTGAACGTGGCTGGCGTCGACTTTCGGGCCGACAACGACCGCATCGATCACCGCTTTGCCGATATAGTGCTCCAGCAGCGCGATCCGTTCATCAATGCCGAGGTCGCCCGCCGGGCTGTGCTCGCGGCCGAGATTATCGATATAGACCATCGGCGCCGGGGTGCGGCGAAGCGCCTGAGCAATATCCGGCAGCAGAATAATCGGTAACAGGCTGGTGTAGAAACTGTCGGGCCCAATAAGAATCAGGTCCGCATCGGCAATCGCTTCTACTGCTTCGCGAGTCGCCGAGACTAAAGGGGTTAACATTAATTCGCGCGGCGGCAGCTTGAGTTGGTCAATATTCACTTCACCGTAAATTTCATGGCCCTCACTGTCGATTGCCATTAAATCAACCGGCTGTTCGGACATTGGAATCAGTGAAGCTTCAACTTTCAGCAGGTTTTTTATTAAATTGATGGCTTCTAAAGGCCGGATACTCAGGTTGTCCAGTGCCTTTAACATTAGATTTCCGAGGTTATGTCCGGAAAGTTCGCCGTTACCCGTAAAACGGTACTCAAACATCGTTGAGGCGACGCTGGGCTCGGTAATTAATTGGTTAAGGCAGTTGCGCATATCCCCCCAGGCGATACCGCCTTCGGAACGGCGAATTCTCCCGGTAGAGCCGCCGTTGTCGGTGGTCGTGACGATGCCGGTCAGGCGCGAGCCGAGCGATGAGAGAGATGACATCACGCGTCCAAGGCCATGTCCGCCGCCTAGCGCGACGACGCGGTCGAGATCGGCAAAAGTACGATTGCGCATACAACTTCCTTATAGTGAAAAACGTGCTTACATTAGCCTAACTACCTCTAAAAGACGATGCTCTGTGCTGGTCAAAATGACGTATATCAATGCAAAAGCGTGATTTTTACGTATTCTGTAGGGAAAGTGCACGATCAGGTCGTTATGTATAGCTTTATATAACGATTGTGGGAATGGCGAAACTGTTATTCTCGCGCTACTATTCGGCATAACCAGGTTCAGTACTGTTTCTACTTTAGTCTGAACAACACACTCTAGCCTCTGCGCCTAAGTTGAAAAATACGGTGCTTTGGCCGCGACAGATAATCTGTCGCCAGGGCGAAGGAAGAAATGATCTCGCCTCCCGTATTTGGAAAGGTGTCTATGGCTTCACAACTCACTGATGCGTTTGCGCGCAGATTCTTTTATCTGCGCCTGTCGATTACCGACGTATGCAACTTTCGCTGCACCTACTGTCTGCCTAACGGCTACCAGCCCAATGGGGTCACCAACAAAGGATTTTTGTCGCTGGACGAGATTCGCCGGGTGACGCGCGCCTTTTCGGCATTGGGTACGGAAAAAGTCCGTTTAACCGGCGGGGAGCCGTCGTTACGTCGCGACTTTACCGACGTGATTGCCGCAGTGAAAGAGAACGCCTCAATTCGCCAGATTGCCGTGACCACTAACGGTTATCGAATGGCGCGCGATGTTGCCGCCTGGCGCGAAGCCGGACTCACCGCGTTAAACGTCAGCGTTGACAGTCTCGACGCGCGACAGTTTCACGCGATTACCGGTCAGGATAAGTTCCGCCAGGTGATGGATGGCATCGATGCCGCCTTTACCGCGGGCTTTGATAAAGTGAAGGTCAACACCGTGCTGATGCGCGATGTCAACCATCACCAGCTCGACACCTTTCTGGCGTGGATCAAACCGCGCCGCATTCAACTCCGCTTTATTGAACTGATGGAAACCGGCGACGGCAGCGAACTGTTCCGCAAACACCATATCTCAGGCATGGTGCTGCGTGACCAACTGCTCCAGCGCGGCTGGATCCATCAAATCCGTCAGCGCAGCGACGGCCCGGCGCAGGTCTTTTGTCACCCCGATTACGAAGGGGAAATCGGCTTAATTATGCCGTATGAAAAAGACTTCTGCGCCAGCTGTAACCGTCTGCGCGTATCGTCCATTGGGAAACTGCATCTGTGCCTGTTTGGCGACGGCGGCGTTGACCTGCGCGAACTGCTGGCGGATGACGCCCAGCAGCAGGCGCTGGAAGACCGTATTGCCGAAGCGCTAACGCATAAAAAACAGACCCACTTCCTGCATCAGGGCAATACCGGAATTACCCAGAATTTATCCTATATTGGTGGATGATTCGTCATCAAGGAGCTATCAAATGAGTCAGGTGAGCGCTGAATTTATCCCAGCACGCGTTGCTATTCTTACTATTTCCAATCGCCGTGGCGAAGAGGACGATACCTCCGGCCATTTCCTGCGCGACTCGGCGCAGGAAGCGGGCCATCAGGTCGTCGATAAGGCCATTGTCAAAGAGAACCGCTACCAGATCCGCGCCCAGGTTTCCGCATGGATTGCCCGCGACGATGTGCAGGTGGTGTTGATCACCGGTGGTACCGGTTTAACCGACGGCGATCAGGCACCTGAAGCCCTGCTGCCGCTGTTTGACCGCGAAATTGAAGGTTTTGGCGAAGTGTTCCGCATGCTCTCTTTCGAAGAAATTGGCACCGCCACGCTGCAATCGCGTGCCGTCGCCGGAATGGCAAACCGTACGCTGATTTTCGCCATGCCGGGTTCAACCAAAGCGTGCCGCACCGCGTGGGATAACATCATTGCCCCACAGCTTGATGCCCGTACGCGCCCGTGCAACTTCCACCCTCATTTGAAGAAATAAAACGATGTCGCAACTGACCCATATCAACGCGGCCGGTGAAGCCCATATGGTGGATGTCTCCGCCAAGGCGGAAACCGTTCGCGAAGCGCGCGCTGAAGCGTTTGTTACTATGCTGCCGGAAACTCTGTCGATGATTATCGACGGCAGCCATCATAAGGGCGACGTCTTTGCCACCGCTCGTATCGCTGGCATTCAAGCGGCAAAACGTACCTGGGATCTGATTCCACTGTGTCATCCGCTGATGCTGAGCAAAGTGGAAGTCAATCTGCAGGCCCAGCCGGAGCATAACCGCGTGCGGATTGAGTCGCTGTGTCGCTTAACCGGCAAGACCGGCGTCGAGATGGAAGCGCTCACTGCCGCATCGGTTGCGGCACTCACCATTTATGACATGTGCAAAGCGGTACAAAAAGACATGGTCATTGGCCCGGTGCGTCTGCTGGCGAAAAGCGGCGGCAAGTCGGGAGACTTTAAGGTGGATGCTCATGATTAACGTGCTGTTTTTTGCTCAAGTCCGCGAGCTGGTCGGCACCGACTCACTGACCCTGGCCTCTGATTTTTCGACGGTAGAAGCCGTGCGCCAGCATCTGGTGGCGCAAGAAGGGCGCTGGGCGCTGGCGCTGGAAGAGGGCAAGCTGCTGGCGGCGGTAAATCAAACGCTGGTGAGTTTCGACCATCCGGTGGCCGATGGCGATGAAGTGGCCTTTTTCCCACCGGTTACGGGAGGTTGATATGAGTGAAACCCGTATTCGTGTCGGCCATGAGCCGTTCAGCGTCGGTGATGAATATCCGTGGCTGGCTGCCCGTGATGAAGACGGCGCGGTGGTCACATTCACCGGTAAAGTACGTAACCATAACCTTGGCGACAGCGTCAAAGCGCTGAGTCTTGAGCACTATCCCGGCATGACCGAAAAAGCACTCGCGGAGATCGTTGATGCCGCGCGCGAACGCTGGCCGCTGGGCCGCGTCACCGTGATTCACCGTATTGGCGAACTGTGGCCGGGCGAAGAGATCGTCTTTGTCGGTGTGACCAGCGCTCATCGCAGCAGCGCCTTTGACGCGGGCGAGTTTATCATGGACTATCTAAAGACCCGCGCGCCGTTCTGGAAGCGTGAAGCGACCCCGGAAGGGGAGCGTTGGGTGGAAGCGCGCGACAGCGATAAACAGGCAGCCGAGCGCTGGTAGAGTACACTTAAATTCATGGAGTTCAGGTTGTCGCTGATGCGCTGGTAGCCTGAATAACGGCGAATATTTTAGGTTCATACTAACTTCAGGAGAACGTCATGGAACGATTCCCGCGCTCAGATTCTATTGTGCAGGCGCGTAGCGGCCTGCAAACCTATATGGCTCAGGTGTATGGCTGGATGACCTGTGGTCTGCTGCTGACCGCGTTTATTGCGTGGTATGCGGCCAATACGCCGGCGGTGATGGAGTTCGTTTTCTCCAGTAAAATCACCTTCTTTGGGCTGATTATCGCCCAGCTGGCGCTGGTGTTCGTGCTCTCTGGCATGGTACAGCGCCTGAGTTCGGGCATGGCGACGACGCTATTTATGCTCTACTCGGCTCTTACCGGGTTGACGCTCTCCAGCATTTTTATCGTCTATACCTATTCATCAATTGCCAGCACCTTCGTGGTGACCGGCGGCATGTTCGGTATCATGAGCCTGTACGGCTACACCACCAAGCGTGACCTGAGCGGCTTAGGCAACATGCTGTTTATGGCGCTCATCGGCATTGTGCTGGCGTCGCTGGTGAACTTCTGGCTGAAAAGCGAAGCGCTGATGTGGGCAGTGACCTATATCGGGGTGATCGTGTTCGTCGGCCTTACCGCCTATGACACTCAGAAGCTGAAAAACATTGGCGAACAGATTGATGTGCGTGATTCATCTAATCTGCGCAAATACGCCATTCTCGGTGCGCTGACCCTGTATCTCGACTTTATTAACCTGTTCCTGATGCTGCTGCGTATCTTCGGCAACCGCCGCTAACTCAGCGAATTGATATTGAAAAAATCCCGGACTGGTTCCGGGATTTTTTTTGTCCAAAAGCAGCCCTTGGGCACTTTTCTGAAAGAATTAGTCGTACTCATAAATCATGAGGAGGTCACGGATTAAATATTTCAAATAATGAAAATGCATTGCACAACATTGCTTAATGGAATTTTCAATGTCTGCACCAGTGTATTGGATAGGATGCAGAGCTTGTTAAGAAGGATGTTGTGGATAGTAGCCGTTTATCGAAAAAGACGGCTGACTATTTGAAAGAAACTAACAAAATAATCAACCATGCAACTAATAAGGTGGTAACTGAGTATATAGTTGTTCTTTCTGGTAAAGCTCCAAAGACTTTAACGCCGAACTCTGTCTATGAGGTGTCGAGGGGGGATGGTTCAAAAAGTATCACTTATTATGATAGTAAGGGGAGAACGTTTTCTCGAGAAGATTATGGTCAGCAACGTACTCATAGTTCTTTAGGTTACGATTCTAACGGAAAAGTGCCTCCGCATGAACATAAAATAACCTATGATGAACGAGGGTTTATGGATAAAAAATACCACCGTGAAATTGATAAAAATGGTAAAGCTGTAGGGCCATGGATTTTGGAAAAATAGAGGTCATTATGTCAAATGATGTTTGTGGTTATATTATGCCTTCTCTAAATAGAGAAAAAGAGATATTGTTACTAAAGTATATATCAAGGATATCCATAGGTATTTGTAAGATAAAATATAATGAGCTGTACAATTTTCCTGAAGAATACATTCCTTCTGGTGATTGTTTTGCTTTTCTTATAGGTGATAGACCTGGGTATCCTAATGCAACATATCTAATCGATTATGATGAGTATGATCCTGAATCTTCTGGTATAGGATTTCCTCCTGGGGCAAAAGAAAGGCTTAAAATTTTGTTAGATACTCTAACAGATATAATAAGAATAACCAA
>NZ_JAKCNS010000169.1 GCF_021440345.1 Kluyvera intermedia | reverse complement strand
GGAGATAATAATAATGAGTCTTGTATCACAGGAAATTAAAAACTTAGTAGGGGGTATTAGCCAACAACCAGATCAACTAAGATATCCAGAACAGGGAGAGCGTCAAATTAATGCGTTCAGTTCTGAAACTGATGGCTTACAAAAACGTCCACCATCAAAATTTATTAAACGTCTTGGTGATAGTGGTAGCTTTGGTGCTAAACCACTCATTCACTTAATCAATCGTGATGCACAAGAACAGTATTATGTAATTTTTGATGGACAATCAATTAAGGTGTTCGACCTGAAAGGGAATGAACATGTAGTTAATGGTGACTTTAATTATGCTACTACTCAATCACCACGCGAGTATCTACGCATGGTTACTATTGCGGATTACACTTTTGTTGTTAATCGCTCAGTTGTCGTTAAGCCAGGAACCGAACTAACACCTACTTACAAAGATCAGAACAGAGCATTGATTGTAGTCCGTGGTGGTCAGTATGGACGCTCACTATCCGTAGGTATCAACGGAACATGGACGGCTGCTGTAGTCCTTCCTAATGGTTCTACTGCTTCTGATGTTCAGCAAATGGACGCTTCAAGCATTGCAGATAAGTTAGGTGCAGCGATTAAAAAAGTATGGCCTACATACACTGTTAACATTAACGGTTCAGGGTACATAGAGATAATCACCCCAGATGATACACCTATTACGGAAATCTCTACCAAAGATGGTTACAACAACGATTTGATTTACCCGGTTTGGACTAAAGTTAGTCAGGCTGCAAAACTACCGTTAGTAGCTCCTGATGGTTACGTAGTAAAAATTAGTGGTATCAGTAATCAAACGTCCGATGATTATTATGTTCGATATGATGCTAATAACCGTATCTGGAAAGAATGCCCACAGTTAGGAGTTAGAAAAGGTATCGATGCTTCAACTATGCCACACGTTCTAATTAGTAATGCAGATGGTACATTTGATTTCAAAGAATTCACATGGGGTGAGCGTAGTTCTGGTGACTATGATAGTAATCCAGATCCATCATTCGTAGAGAATACTATCAATGATTGTTTCTTCTTCAGTAACCGCTTAGGCTTTTTGTCTGGTGAGAATGTAATACTTTCGGCTGCTGCTAAGTATGGTAACTTCTATATGCCGTCCGTATCCGTTACTGGCGATGCAGATCCAATTGATGTAGCCAGCTCAGATAACCGCATTAACATTCTAAAATTTGCGGTTCCTTTCTCTGAACAGCTTTTACTTTGGAGCAATGACAGCCAATTTATTTTGAGTAAAAACGGTGCATTGACAGGTAAGACTATCAATATAGATTTAACTACTAACTTTAACGTTTCAGATTATGCCCGTCCTTATTCATTAGGCCGTGGTGTTTACTTCTGTTCACCGCGTTCTACGTTCAGTAGTATTAACCGTTTCTATGCAGTTCAAGATGTTAGTTCAGTGAATAACGCAAGTGATATTTCTGCACATGTGCCTAACTATATTCCAAATGGGATATTCAGTATTAAAGGTTCAAACACAGAGAACTTTATTACTCTTCTTACAGAGGGTGCACGTAACATCATTTACATGTATAAGTTCTTGTACATTGATGAACAGGTTCGTCAACAGTCCTGGAGTCATTGGGAGTTCCCAGAAGAAACACATATATTAGCGTGTGATTGCATCGACAGTAAAATGTATGTTCTCTACGATAGTATTAATGGTATGTGTTTAGAGTCTATTGATTTCACACAGAATACTAAAGACTATGATAGTGAACTATACCGTTATTATATTGATGGTAAAGTAGCATATACAATACCTGATGACAATTATGATTTCTTCACTAACAAAACTATGGTTGATATGTCGGAAGTATACGGTAACTTTGGTTCCCGATATGACTACGTATTAATTCTGGATGATGGTTTTATGTATCGATTCCCTTATGATGAGGATGAACCGTGGAGTTTAACTAATGATAAGATTTGGGTTAATGGGAATTATGCAGGGAAGACCGTAACGATTGGTAGGTCTTATAGTTTTGTTTATGAGTTCAGTAAACTACTAATCAAGAACACCGCTGATGATGGTTCGACCGCTACTGAATCTTCAGGCCGTCTACAACTACGCCGGGTTTATCTAAACTATAAAAATACTGGTGCATTTAATATCATCGTTAATAATGGAGCTACTACTTTTATTACAGATCAAGCAGGTGCAGCAATCGGAACTAATGACTTACGTTTGAATACCATAAATATTCAGAGTGCTCAAGTTAGATTCGCTGCTACTGGTAATGCTAAAAACTTATCAGTTGCATTATACAGTGACCATCCAACACCAATTAGTATAGTTGGTGCGGGTTGGGAAGGTATGTATTTTAGAAGAACAAATGGTATCTAACTTTTTAAACCCACTCCTTTTAGGGGTGGGTTTTTTGTTCACTATAAGGAAGATTCAATTTAAAGGATTAAATCATGGAAATCATACCAGCAACTTCAAAACATTTTTTAGATATAGAAGAGACTATTT
>NZ_JAKCNS010000021.1 GCF_021440345.1 Kluyvera intermedia | reverse complement strand
ATGGAGGGTCAAGATCACTTGCAAATTCGTGACGGCTATATGAAAGAGTAAAAAAGATTAAAAAATTTAATGGCGTGTTAATTGATGAGTTATTGATATGTCATTGAAATTCGTTTTTATCGCCATGCAAGTTTTGCAAATGCCATCTACGCTTATTTTTAGAAGGTGTCATCGCCACGCACGTTCGCGTTAATTGCTCCGTCAACCTGGCACACGGGTTGCTGGATGATGCAGTGAGCGCCGTTCGGCGTACCCCTTCCGGGAGCCCACACTATTCATACCAATGGCTCTTAACCTGTGCTAAAAAAATGAAAGGACGGCATGCCATGAATATATTCGATCACTATCGCCAGCGCTATGAAGCTGCCAAGGACGAAGAGTTCACACTGCAGGAGTTTCTCGCTGTATGTAAGCAAGATCGCAGTGCCTATGCTAACGCGGCAGAACGGCTATTAGCAGCTATTGGTGAGCCCGTAATGGTTGATACGGCTCAGGAACCGCGGCTTTCCCGTCTCTTTTCGAACCGAGTCATCGGGCGCTATCCGGCGTTCGAAGAGTTCTATGGCATGGAAGAGGCCATTGAGCAAATTGTCTCCTACCTGAAACACGCCGCCCAGGGGCTCGAAGAGAAGAAACAAATCCTCTATTTACTGGGGCCCGTCGGCGGCGGTAAATCCTCGCTGGCTGAGCGCCTGAAATCACTGATGCAGCGCGTGCCTATCTACGTGCTGAGCGCTAACGGTGAGCGCAGCCCGGTCAACGACCATCCGCTGTGCCTGTTTAATCCACAGGAAGACGCGCAGATTCTGGATAAAGAGTACGGCATCCCGACGCGCTATCTCGGCACCATTATGTCGCCGTGGGCCGCCAAGCGCCTGCAGGATTTTGGCGGTGACATTACCAAATTCCGGGTAGTGAAAGTGTGGCCGTCTATTCTGCAACAGATTGCGATTGCCAAAACCGAGCCGGGCGACGAGAACAATCAGGACATTTCCGCACTGGTGGGTAAAGTCGATATCCGTAAACTGGAGCATTACGCGCAGAACGACCCGGATGCCTACGGCTATTCCGGCGCACTGTGCCGTGCAAACCAGGGGATTATGGAATTTGTCGAAATGTTTAAAGCGCCTATCAAGGTGCTCCATCCATTACTGACCGCCACGCAGGAAGGTAACTACAACGGCACCGAGGGGATCTCCGCCCTGCCGTTTAACGGTATTATTCTGGCGCACTCCAACGAATCTGAGTGGGTGACCTTCCGTAACAACAAAAACAATGAGGCGTTCCTTGACCGCGTTTATATCGTCAAAGTGCCTTACTGCCTGCGGATCTCCGAAGAGATCAAGATTTACGAGAAACTGCTTAATAACAGTGAGCTGACCCATGCGCCATGCGCACCGGGAACCCTCGAAACCCTGTCGCGCTTCTCCATTCTGTCGCGTTTGAAAGAGCCGGAAAACTCCAGCATCTACTCAAAAATGCGCGTCTACGATGGCGAGAGCCTGAAAGACACCGACCCGAAAGCCAAGTCGTATCAGGAGTATCGCGACTATGCGGGGGTTGACGAAGGCATGAACGGTCTTTCTACCCGTTTCGCCTTTAAGATCCTCTCCAGAGTCTTTAACTTCGATCACGCGGAAGTGGCGGCGAACCCGGTACATCTGTTCTACGTACTGGAACAGCAGATCGAGCGCGAACAGTTCCCGCAAGAACAGTCCGAGCGTTACCTTGAGTTCTTAAAAGGCTATCTGATCCCGAAATACGCCGAGTTTATCGGCAAAGAGATTCAGACCGCCTATCTGGAGTCCTACTCCGAGTACGGTCAGAATATTTTCGACCGCTACGTCACCTATGCGGATTTCTGGATTCAGGATCAAGAGTATCGCGACCCGGATACCGGACAGCTGTTCGACCGTGAATCGCTGAATGCCGAACTGGAAAAAATCGAGAAGCCTGCCGGGATCAGTAACCCGAAAGACTTCCGCAACGAGATTGTCAATTTTGTGCTGCGCGCCCGTGCCCACAACAATGGCCGCAACCCGAACTGGACAAGCTACGAGAAGCTGCGCACGGTTATTGAGAAGAAAATGTTCTCGAATACCGAAGAGCTGCTGCCGGTGATTTCGTTTAACGCAAAAACCTCAACCGATGAACAGAAAAAGCATGACGACTTCGTCGATCGGATGATGGAAAAAGGCTATACCCGTAAACAGGTTCGCCTGTTATGTGAATGGTATCTACGCGTACGTAAATCATCATAACAGCCAAAAATGGCCCGGAAGCAACGGTGTTGCTGACCGGGCCCAGGCACGGCGATACACGCATTGCTCGCGCACAATGACGGCGAAAAGTCCGCCACGATAACGTGAAGAATGATGTGTATGAGTTGGCAAAGCAGTTCAGGAGGGGCTTATGACCTGGTTCATTGACCGGCGTCTGAACGGCAAAAACAAAAGCGCGGTTAACCGCCAGCGCTTCTTGCGCCGTTATAAAGCGCAAATTAAGCAGTCGATCTCCGAAGCCATCAATAAACGTTCGGTAACTGACGTCGACAGCGGTGAGTCCGTTTCTATTTCGACGGATGATATCAGCGAGCCGATGTTCCATCAGGGACGCGGCGGATTACGCCACCGGGTACATCCCGGGAATGACCATTTTGTCCAGAATGACCGTATCGAACGTCCCCAAGGCGGTGGAGGTGGCGGCGGTAGCGGCCAGGGACAAGCCAGCGCCGACGGTGAAGGCCAGGACGAATTCGTGTTCCAGATATCGAAAGATGAATATCTGGATCTGTTGTTTGAAGACCTGGCGCTGCCCAATCTCAAACGCAATCAGCAGCGTCAACTGACCGAGTATAAAACCCACCGTTCCGGTTATACCGCCAATGGTGTACCCGCAAATATTAGCGTGGTGCGTTCGCTGCAAAACTCGCTTGCCCGCCGTACGGCGATGACGGCAGGCAAGCGCCGTGAACTGCACGCGCTGGAAGAGACGCTTGATGAAGTCGCCAAAAGCGAACCCGCGCAGCTACTCGAAGAGGAGCGCTTACGTAAAGAGATAGCCGAGCTGCGGGCTAAAATCGACCGCGTGCCGTTTATCGACACCTTTGACCTGCGTTACCGGAACTACGAAAAACGTCCGGAACCTTCCAGCCAGGCGGTAATGTTCTGCCTGATGGACGTCTCCGGTTCCATGGATCAGTCGACCAAGGACATGGCCAAACGCTTTTATATTCTGCTCTATCTGTTCCTGAGCCGAACCTATAAAAACGTCGAAGTGGTCTATATTCGCCACCATACTCAAGCCAAAGAAGTCGATGAGCATGAGTTCTTCTATTCGCAGGAGACCGGCGGCACGATTGTTTCCAGCGCGCTGAAGTTGATGGATGAAGTGGTGAAGGAGCGCTACGACCCCATGCAATGGAATATTTATGCAGCACAGGCTTCCGATGGCGATAACTGGGCCGATGACTCGCCGCTGTGTCATGAGATTCTGGCGAAAAAGATATTGCCGGTGGTGCGCTACTATAGCTATATCGAGATCACCCGTCGGGCGCATCAGACCCTATGGCGCGAGTACGAGCATCTGCAGCAAACGTTCGATAACTTTGCGATTCAACATATTCGCGATCAAGAAGATATCTACCCGGTATTCCGCGAACTTTTCCACAAACAGGGTAGCACAATCAAGGATTAACACTTTAAAATTAGCCAGTTAACTTAGTTTTCTGGCTGATTTTACTTGATTAACAGTATACAAATAAACTCTTTATATTCAGGAGATTGCGTTTCGTTTTGGGGAAAGATTGCATTTAAAAAACGGTTAACTCACCATCATTTTCTGTCGGGGTGCAGATACTCGGATAATACCGTAAAAAATAAAAAACCAATATAAAACAATTTATTACACCTGATTTGTATGCCTACTATATCATGTGAACTACCTCATCTAGAAAAATACACGCGTACCGTCCTTTTACAGCGATACCAACGACCAAGTTTTTGCCTCCGGCGCTAGCAATGTGCGGGATGTCATCCAATCCACGGTGAGCACTTACTGATAGTGCTCATTCCTGGCCTCGAACTATTCGCCCGTTTTCGTTCCATTGACCCTCGCCCCCAGCAGGAGCATCCCTTCTCCATCAGAGTACTGATAGGTATTGTTATCAATGCCACACAAAATAGCAATGATTATCATTATCGTTTGTTGACAATTGATTACACATCGGATAGTAATATACATTCATATTATGATGATTATATTTTATTAAACTTAAATAATAATTTCCGTATTATAAGCACAGATAATACAAAAGGAGTTGAATTATGATTTTGGCACTAAGGTATATATTCATGTCGTGCCCAGCAAGAATCATAGTATTATTAATGCTTTTAGGGATCCAAGGAGTTCTACCTGCGGTAAACGTAATGTTTACCGGGAAAATTATAAATTCTATTCAGATGAACGACTTCGAACAGGTTGAGTTTATTTTTACAATAGGTTTGTGGTGTCTAACATTACTCGGCGTGCAGTGCATACAGCCGTTGGTAAACCTCGTACAGGGTGATGTTAATGAAATAACCACACGATATTTCAATGAAAATATCATGCGTAGAATGAACCAAACTCTTACATTGACTCCTTTTGAAGAGAAGGAAAAACATGAACAATTGGAGTTATTAAGAAGGGAGGCAAGTCATCGCCCCTTGAACTTCATAATAACTTTTGTATTCCTTTTGAGATCTTTTATTGTTATTTGTGGGCTAGCCTTTGTATTACTAAAGTACTCAGGAATAGGATTGGTAGTATGTTCTATATCTGTAGTTCCATTACTATGGATAAATATAAAGGTTGAACAAAAGAACTGGAAAAATCTCTTAGTTAACACAAAAGAGTCAGTTGTAATGCGCTATGTTTTTGATGCATGCATGCAGAAAAATCATTTGCAAGAAATAAGGATATACAAACTAGGAGAGTATTTAATACAAAAATACGTTGGCGCTGCTGAAAACATGCATAAGAGTATGCATAAACAGCGAGTATACGCATTATTAATGCCAATTCCCATGGTTGTATTAAGTCTTATACTCTTATTAATAGGTATGTATTTATTTTTTATATCACTACGAGAGAGCAATCTTCAGGTTAGTGCTATTGCTGTAGCATTACAGTCTGTAATAATGCTAAAAACATATTTGGATGATATGGCATCAAACGGAGGGCACATTTTCTCCCTTACAGGCTTTTTTAAGGCCTATCACCAATTTATGCACGAGTTTCTCGAACCAGCTAAAAATGGAAAGACCAGGCTTGAAAAAACAGGCTCTCATGATATTAAAATCAAGAAATTAACTTACACTTATCCAAATCAGATAAAACCGACAATCGACAATTTAAGTCTAAACATAGAAAAAGGCCAAAAAATAGCCATAGTTGGTGATAATGGTAGTGGTAAAACAACATTGCTAAAATTAATCTTGAGATTATATGAATCTGAAAAAGGTTCTATCCGTATATCTGGAGTGTATTTAGAAGACCTTGATATAGATACTTATCGTGATACTGTATCTACAGTATTTCAAGAGTATGGTCGCTACGAATTTACCGTGAAAGAAAACATTGCTTTTGAATACTCGAATGATTTTAATTATGACAATGATATTAAATATTTATTGTCAGAGGTAGAATTAGATCTTGATCCATCAAGGAAATTAGGTCAACGATTTGGAGGAAGCGAAATTTCAGTAGGCCAATGGCAAAAATTAGCTATTGCACGAGCATTATTCAGAAAGGCAGATCTTTTTATTTTCGATGAGTTCTCATCTTCACTAGATCCTGAAATTGAATATAAACTCTTTAATAAAATATTATCTTTGGATTCAACTATTGTAGCTGTGACACATCGACTTGGGAAAATTAAACACTTCGATAAGATAATAGTCATGAGTGAAGGTAAGATTATTGAGGAAGGTGATTTTGATTATTTAATTAAACGTAAAGAAAAATTTTATGAAATGTGGATGTCACAATTCCCTTCCGTAGGGAGTAATGATGATATTGAATGAAGCGTAGGTACACCAGTTTTAGTTCCACGCACTTTTTGAGATTTCCGGATGCTCAGCCATCAGCCGGTATTCTTTCGGCGTCAGATCAGCCGCCTCTTTATGGTACAGATTGACCACGGCCTTACGCTTCGCTTCCAGACTCTCAATAATCGCATCACGATCTATCAAGATCCCGCTTTCTATTGAACAGGTCCCCCTCCGCTCTCAGCAGTGATGAACGCTGCGCAACTTTCCATTGGTTCAGCCGCCTTGACGTTACCCTATGAAAGCGTCCTACTTTTCACGTCCCACCCTGGGAAGATATTGGGGAAAGGAAATTTATCAATGAGCACAAATCTTTTTAAAACATATAGTTGAGCCACAAACAGGGTGCCGACAAATAACCCTCCCCAGGCTGTCTCTTTGGAGACAGCTTTATCGCCATTGTTTGCAAAACATTTCTACTGCTAATGTATGACTAGTGATAGCGCCCCCCCCATGATAAAATTCCGGCTGCCACGGAAGAATAAATAATTTCATCATGAAACTGCAGAACAAAATACTACGCTTCGTCATCTCAGGTGGCGTAGTGATACTCACCTCTTCATTCCTGATCTATGAATTGATCGCCACGCATCGGGATATGTCTGATTATATGCGATATATCATAGACAAGGGAGAATCGGCCTTTCTCTATGATAAATATCAGAACCAGCTGATTATATCGCAGTTCACCAGAAAGATGGATGAACGCCCTACTGCTGAAGCGGCAGTGCGCGCTTGTGCCAGCGTGCAGCATCGCGGCAAGGTCAGCGGTTTGAACATTGACGGCCATACCTACGCACCGCTAGACGGTTCGCTCACCTCCGGGAAAACACCATGTTCACAATGGGTGAATGACCTTCCCGCTTTAGAAGCGTTTGACCAGGCCATTGCCAATAATACCGTCTGGAAACCAACGCTGCCTAACGAGCCGAAACCAAATAAACATTTTCGTTATTATATTGATTTAATGAATCAATATATTTATTTCAATTCTCCGGTGGTCATTACCGATCCCACTCTAACCAGCTGGAATTTTATCTACGGCAAACGCCTCGGAATTTCCCCGGCGAGCCTGGAGAATTTATTTCTTGGCCGAACGGTCGTTTCCAGTATCTACGTGGACACCTTTACCCGTAAGAATATCTTAACTTTCCTGACGCCGGTTTATCAGCATGAACAACTGAAAGGCATCGTCATGGTTGACCTCTCTCGTCAGGATATGCGCGGAATTTTTTATACCCACGATCGCCCGTTGGTGTGGCGCTATCTGGACATCATGTTCACGGACTCGGATACCAACGCGCACATCAGGGTGCATCGCAGCGCGGCGCACCTGTTGAACTACGTTCAATACACGCGTCCGCTGGCGGAAAACATGAACGTGACTCTGTCGCTTGATGTGACCTATTTTCTGCTGAGTTCGTGGAAGCTATTCTTGTTCTACCTGGTGACCACCCTCGCCTTACTGCATCTGGTACGCACGCATTTCCGGCTTTATCGCACGGTCAGCAAAGAGAACATCAGCGATGCGCTAACCGGGCTGTACAACCGTAAAATTCTTTCTCAGGTGCAAAGCATGCGCCTGCAGCGCCTGACCGAACAGGGTGCCGGTATCGTGGTTATCGCGTTGGATTGCGACAAGCTCAAACAGATCAATGACACCTGGGGTCACGATGAAGGTGACCGCGCTATTATCATGCTGGCGCAGGCAATTTCGGCTTCCATTCGTAAAAGTGACTACGGTGTTCGTCTTGGTGGCGATGAATTCTGTATCATTCTGGTGGACTACGAAGAGGCAGAGGCCCGGCTTATCCCGCAACGCATCAAGGAACAGCTAGCGCTCATCGACCATGATAAACGCGTTAGCTTCTCGTGGGGTGCGTACAAGATGTGCGCTGGCGATAGCCTCGATGAAGCCATGAAGATTGCCGATGAACGCCTCTATCTGGACAAAAAAAGCGACACGTAGTCGAATAATCCGTTACTACTCACTGGAGCAAATATGATCCCCCCGGTATCGCCAAATATTCACCAGCAGCTTATCGCGCTGCTTGATGAACAGCACGCCCGCTATCGTGTGATGACCCATGAGGCCGTCGGTAAATGTGAAGCTGTTTCTGAGGTCCGCGGCACTGCGCTGGGTCAGGGTGCCAAAGCGTTGGTGTGCAAAGTCAAAGGCAATGGCGTAAACCAGCACGTGCTGGCTATCCTGCCCGCCGACCAGCAGGCTGATCTTGCCCAACTGGCACAGCATATTGGGGGGCTAAAAGCCTCGCTGGCGAGCCCGGCGGAAGTCAATGCACTCACCGGCTGCGTGTTTGGTGCCATCCCGCCGTTTAGTTTCCACAGCGCGCTCCGGCTAGTCGCCGACCCGTTGCTGTTTGACCGTTTTGCTGAGATTGCTTTCAACGCCGGTAGCCTTGAGAAATCCGTGATTCTTAACACTGAAGACTATCTGCGCATCGCTCAACCGGAGCTGGTTGCGTTTCATCGTCAGGCCTGAGCGTCTGGAGACGATTAAGCTATTTATTCGCCAGGGACACCCATTAATCGCCCTGTTAGCGGAATAATCAGGCAAATGCCTGAAATCCTCTGCAAAAATTGAAAAAGACCTGCTTAGTTGCGCGCAGTTGCGTACAGTAAAGGGGATTACGCAAGCCTGCGTCCGACAGGTAAAACCGCCTGCCGACTCGCAACAGTACAATGCGTAGCAGCGTCTTTTTTTGATTTTTGCAAGGATTACCTCTGTATGCTCGATACCACCCTGATTATCCTTCTGGGCCTGGCGGCGCTTGGTTTTGTCAGCCATAACACCACCGTTGCCGTCTCTATTCTGGTTTTAATTATTATCCGCGTTACCCCGCTCAGCGTGTTTTTTCCATGGGTGGAAAAACAGGGGCTGAGCATCGGTATCATCATTCTGACCATCAGCGTAATGGCCCCCATTGCCAGCGGCGCGCTACCTGCCAGCACATTGCTGCACTCGTTCGCTAACTGGAAATCCTTGGTGGCGATCGCCGTTGGGGTGTTTGTTTCGTGGCTTGGCGGGCGCGGCGTAACCCTGATGGGCAGCCAGCCGCATCTGGTTGCCGGCCTGTTGATAGGCACGGTACTTGGTGTCGCGCTATTTCGCGGCGTACCGGTGGGGCCATTGATCGCCGCAGGCCTTGTGTCGCTGCTTATTGGGAAGTCGTAGTCAGCTCCGCCAGATACCGCCCCGGCGTTTGCCCCAGCCCTTTGCGGAACATGGTAATAAACGCGGTGGTGGAATCGTAGCCCAGCGACAGCGCAACCTGCTGGACATTAAGCCCGCGCACCAGCATTTGCAGCGCGAGAATCAGCTGTAGCTGGTGCCGCCAGCGGCGAAAATTCAGCCCGGTCTCTTTCACCACCAGCCGGGCCAGGTTGCGCTCACTCATCGCAAAACGGCTAGCCCACTGACTCAGCGTTTGCCACTGCGCGGGTTCAGCCTCCATCATCTCCACCATCTGACGAATTTTGGGATGAGTCGAAACAGGGAGCTGTAGCTGCTGTTCCGGCTGCTGTGGAAGCTCATCAAACAGCACCTGAATGAGACGCTGAGACACCGGGGTCTGGCGTGCCGCCTCATCGCGCTGGGCCAGTTCCAGAATCAGCTCACGCACCAGCGGTGAGATTTTCAACGTGCAGCAATGCGCGGGCATTTTCGCCGCACCGGGCTCAATAAACAAAAAGCACAGTTTCGCCTGCGGCGTGGCGCGGTTACTGTGCGGCACCCCGCCGGGGACCCACACCGCAAACTGCGGCGGCACCATCCATAACGCATGTTCCACCTCGCAGGTGATGGCGCCATGCAGGGCGAGGATCAGTTGCCCCTTCCGGTGCTGATGCTCGGGAATATACTGCTCTCCTTCCACCACCTGAATTCCAAAAGCAACGGCGGCATCCCGATGACTATCCGGGTGATAGCCGTCTAAACCAAGTCCCAGCATGTTTTTGTCCGATTTTAGCGATAATCTGTCATTTTAGCTTGATTTAAACAAAGGCTAAACCCGGTATTGTAGCCCTCCCATTTTTTCGTTGAGAAGATTATGTCTCGAACACTTCCTTCTTCCAGCCAACGCTGGTTGCTGATTGTTGGTATTTTACTGATTGCCGCGACGCTGCGCGTGACGTTTACCGGAGCCGCTCCGCTGCTCGATGCTATTCGCGCCGACTACGGTCTGACGACGGCGCTGACCGGGCTGCTGACCACCCTGCCATTGCTGGCATTTGGCCTTGTCTCTCCTCTGGCGGCCGGGATTGCTCGCCGTTTTGGCATGGAGCGTAGCCTGTTTATCGCCATGCTGCTGATTTGCGCTGGTATCGCGGTCCGTTCCCTGCCCTCCGTTTTACTGATGTTCGTGGGTACCGCGGTGATTGGCTGCGGGATCGCGCTGGGCAACGTGCTGCTGCCGGGCTTAATTAAGCGCGATTTCGCAACTCAGGTGGCAAAATTTACCGGGGCATATTCAGTGACGATGGGGGTAGCCGCCGCGCTCGGCTCGGCGCTGGTGGTCCCCATTGCGTTGAGCGGTTTTGGCTGGCGCGGCGCGCTGCTGGCGCTGATGGTGTTTCCGCTGCTGGCGCTGCTGTTCTGGTTGCCACAGTGGCGGACGACGCAAAACACCACCATCTCCGGTAGCGGTGCGGCGCATAATCGCGGGATCTGGCGCTCAACGCTCGCCTGGCAGGTGACGCTGTTCCTCGGGCTTAATTCGCTGGTCTATTACGTGATTATCGGCTGGCTCCCCGCCATTCTGATTAGCCAGGGCTATAGCGAAGCGCAGGCGGGTTCTCTGCACGGCCTGTTGCAACTGGCGACGGCGGTCCCTGGTTTTGTCGTCCCGCTGATTCTGCTGCGGTTAAAAGATCAGCGGGGGATTGCCATCCTCTCCGCGCTCATGTGCGCCGTCAGTATGCTGGGCTACATTTTTTTACCTGCACAGGCCGTGATCTGGACGGTGGTGTACGGTTTTGGCTCCGGCGCGACGATGATTCTCGGGCTGACCTTTATCGGGCTACGTGCCAGCTCCGCGCACCAGGCCGCCGCGCTCTCCGGCATGGCGCAAACGGTAGGATATTTACTGGCTGCATGTGGGCCGCCGCTGATGGGCAAAATGCATGATGCCAGCGGCTCATGGCATATTTCACTTTTCTGTGTGGCAGCGCTGGCGCTAGTGATGGCGGTATTTGGCGGGTTCGCGGGGCGTAACCGGGAAATTAACGGCGGGTAATGCTCACTCAGGTAAAGCTGATGGCGCGCAGCTATCGCGCCATCAGGCCATCTATCGATTACTGTGCCGCGGCATACAGGAACGCTTGTACCAACGGAGCCGGACGCCCGGCCAGCGCATTGCGCTCATGCTGGAACAGCGTCGCCACAAAGAACGGATGCGTAACCAGCTCGACTGCACGGATATCACCGTTATCATCCCAGCCAGTAACTCGCAGCGGCTGCGTTTCCAGCTCAGCGGCAAAGTCAGGGGAAATACCGTAATTGCAGTGATAACCCTCTTCAATGCTATCGCGGCCGTAGGCGCGGGCTATCAGCGTGTTCGCGCGGAGTTCAATGGTGTCCGTTTTTTCCACCAGCGAACAGGTCAGCGGCGCAATCACCATCCGCCCTTCACGGTCAGTTTCAGCATGAGCGGCATCTTCCCAGCCCATCACGTTGCGCGCATATTCCACGATAGCGTGTTGAAAACCACCGCAGGTGCCAAGGAACGGCAGGCTGTTTTCACGGGCGTAGCGTACCGCCGTCAATGCCCCTTCCATATTGCGATACGGGCTCGCAGGCACCAGCCAGAGCGCATGATAGTCGGCTAAATCATCGGCACTTTTAATGTCTTCGGTGGCGAGCCAAACATACTCGACGGCAAGATCCAGCACCGCCGCAGCGTCATCAATAGCCAAAGGGATCGCCTGATGTGCAATGACATCGGCATTATAGTCGCCAACCAGGGCGATACGAAGGGAGGGAGTTGCAGCAGCGTTTTCCATGAGAGTCCTTATGTGCAGGCATTAACAAACAGCATAAGGAGCCTCAGACTAGCGATCTCCGCGGGCAATAGCAACACCCAGATAGCGAACCCCATCATTCTTTGTGGTATGGTCAAAAAAGGATAAAGGGAGGAAGGATATGATCCAGTGTAAACGCGTTTATGAAGACGCAACACCTGACGATGGCTACCGCGTTTTGGTTGATAGGCTCTGGCCGCGCGGCATCAAAAAGGAGGACCTTGTCTACGATGAGTGGTGCAAAAATCTGACGCCGTCGGCCGAACTTCGTAAAGCCTACCACGGCGAAGTCATCGACTTTCCGACATTCTGCCAGCACTATCGCGAAGAACTCTCTCACCATCGCGACGACGGGCTGCGTCTGGCGGAAATTGCCGAGAAACGGGGGCTGACGCTGATTTACGCCGCCACCAACACGACGCAAAATCACGCCCGCGTACTCGCCGACTGGCTGAAAAATTTATAACCCGCTCGCGACGTCTGAAGACGTCGCGTTATTATCCCACCAGCGCAGCGCGCTCTTGCGCAGGCAGCGCGTCCGGCGTTAACGGCAGCAGATACTCCGCACGTACAAATGCAAAACCGTGTTGTCCTTCACCGGTGCTGACATCGCCGGTCACTAACCACAGCGCGCGCGGCGCGTCGGCGGCCAGTTCCGTCATCACCCCATTCACCGGGTTCAGACAGCGTTCTCCGGGGTTAATCAGCGCAAACAATTCCACGCTCTTACCAATATTGGCGCGGCCAGCAGCGGTACGGGCACCAATGATAATGGCAGTGGTCCCCGGTTTTAGCGAAAACATACGTCTCTCGTTACTCAGATTTATCCTGGGACGTATTTTACTGGAAGCGCCATTGGCTGTCATTTTTTCTGCGGATGATCGCGACGCCATAGCGCCCACTCTTCGAGAGTTTCACCGCCTGGCAATTTGCAAAGGCTGTACTGCCCCTGGGCATTGACCTGCGGAATACTTTCTCCCCCCTTCTGCTGGCAGTAAACCGCAGCAGGATTTGCCATACCCACCTGCGGCGGTTTCGGCGCATCCTGGACGGCCGGTTTAGCACAACCCGCCAGGAACAGAGGCAACAATAAACACAAACGATACGACATAACTCTTCCTTTTTTTCCGCCGGAGTTTAGCTTTAAACTCCATAATTTCTTCATTTTAGCTACACTTTTGCGACGTAGAGTAGCTCTCGTTCTCAACTGACCAGAGAACAGAACATTCCATAATCAATGAGTTATTTTTGCCCCATCTCCCCCGATGGGGCTTTTTTTATCTATAGCACGCCCGCGATATTCTGCAATAAGACACCTTTTGATGACAGGGTGCTTACCTTCTCGATACATAATGTATAAAATTTAGATAATCCGATTTCGTCCAGGATCATACACTATCACTCACATCTTCATCGGAGACCGTCGTTTTCATGTCAGATATAATTCTTGCCCGGGTATCGCAAACACTTGCTACGGAACAGTCATTAGAGAGTCTCGTTCGCCAACTGCTTGAAATGCTCGAGTTGGTTACCAATATGGAATCAACGTATCTGACGAAAATTGATACTCAGGCCCAGCTGCAGCACATTGTCTATTCACGTAATAGCGGTGATATGGTCATCCCGGAAAATTTATCCGTGCCGTGGGGCGACACCCTGTGCAAACGGGCGATGGACGATCGTTGTTTCTACAGCGATCACGTCCCTGAACAGTGGAGCGACTGTGACGCCGCTAAGGCGTTGGGGATTACCACCTTTCTTAGCACGCCGATTCATCTGACCGATGGTTCGTTGTATGGAACATTGTGTGCCACCAGCACCGCGCAGAAGCCGCTGAGCTTTAACAGCGAGCAGGTGCTCCAGCTGTTTGCGAGTATTATCGCGCGCTACATCGAGAAAGAGTCACTGGTCTCCCAGCTTCAGGAGGCTAACGCCGCCTTGATTTACCACTCCTACACCGATGCGCTGACCGGGCTACCTAATCGCCGGGCGGTCTTTGATAATCTGGAAATGCTGTTCTCACTGGCACGGCACCTCAATCACGGGGTGCTGCTGGCGTTTATTGACCTCGATAACTTCAAGAAAATAAACGATCTCTACGGACACCAGGCGGGAGACGCCTTTTTACAACAGGTTGGTCAGCGCTTGAAGCTGGGTATTTCAGTCGACGATCAGCTCGGCAGGCTGGGCGGTGACGAGTTTATGGTCGCGACGCTGTCCCGCACCACGGCACAGCTGGAGCTGTTTACCGAAACGCTACGTCAGTTGCTGATTGGCGATTATTTACTCGGTGATACGCTGATCCATTATCCAGGAGCCAGTATCGGCACCGTTGTTATCGACCCGAACGAAATGAATCCGGATAGCGCCCTACGCGCTGCCGATAGCGCAATGTATCAGGACAAGAAATTTCGCCATCGCACGGAAATTAGCGCCCAGAGGTTGGGCTAATTACAGTATCATACCTGCCATACAGGAATAGAAATCAGGATGTCACAATGAGACTGGGTATCGCCTTCCCCATCGTTATCTTTTTTATCGCGGTGATTTTTCTGGGCTGGTTCTTTATTGGCGGCTACGCGCTACCGGGAGGAGCACAATGAGAAAGACCACGATTATTATGCTTATCATCGCCATCATCACCGTTGTCGGCGTTGAGTTCGGCTGGTGGTAAGACTCAAATAAGCCGTCTTAGCGGCGGCTTATCTACTTTCCCCACGCTTTTCCTTCATCTGATACATCTGCGCGTCAGCCTGTTGGATTGCCGCATCCAGCGTATCCACGCACGGTGCAACGCCCCACGATACCGATAGCGGCACCGGCTTGTCATCCGGGCTAAACGGGAAGACCGCAATTCTGGCAGCAATCCGCTCCGCCACCATATGCGCATGTGCAATATCCGTGCGGCTTAGCAGCACGATAAACTCATCGCCGCCGCTGCGAATAACCCAATCACCGCTTGCACGAATGTCGTTGAGCATACATTGCGCAATAGCCTGTAATGCACGGTCTCCCGCTTTGTGGCCATAGTTATCGTTAATCTGCTTGAATTTATTGCAGTCAAAAAGAATCACCGTCATAAACGGCAGCGAACGTTGTTGGATCAGCGTAAAAATATTGCGCGTAAAACAGCCGGTTAGCGGATCGCGATAAAAACGCAGATCGGCGTGATTCAGGTGATAGCGAATCAAGAAGAACAGCAGAATTAGCAGCGCTGGAGCCATGGCCAGAATGGCTAATGCGTTGGCGTCATGGAGAATAAATAACCATGTAGGTAGCGCATATTTAATCTCGTAGCGCGATGATACTTCGTGAATGCGGTAGTTTTCTAACCAGCGACAGTTATTAACAATGCACATGACATCGCCCGTTTGCCGACTCTGTAAACCCAGAATCAGTCCCTTAGGCACCTGGTGGTTAAACGCAATCTGCAGCATACGCAGTATTTCTGAACGCGAAAGATCGTAGGCCAGATAACCGATAATATGGTTACTCGGGTCCCCCTCGGAGAGGTCGTAAATATAGCTGACCACGCTGTAGGCTTTATCGCCGGTGATTTTATCTTCGTAGAAATTAGTGACGCTAATAGATTTTTTACGAATGCTTTTTTGCAGCACCCGGTCATAAAACATTTCAGGTTCAGCGAAGAAGGCGCGAGGGTTGCTTGCCATCTGCGATGAATTGAAGGTGAACGGTACAGAATCCGCGGCGTTAAACCAGTAGAACCAATGCCCGTTGCTATCAATAATATAGCGGTGGGTCTCGTGCTGTTCAGGATTCAACGCGCGGACTTTCTCACGGATATATTCCGCCGTTACGTAGAGACACCGCGCGCTGCGTTCCGGCTTCTTTGCCACCAGGGCACCATGATTATCATCCAAAGCGCCGGGCATGGCATTGATTCCCCAATCATCGCCCCGCGGATGGAACACGTCGGCCTCACCGCAGAGAAAATGACGGCTAACCTGCTGATAACGCACGCCTGCCGCCTCAGCCATCAGCTCATTATCGGTAAACATGGTCATCATCTGGTTTTGCAGTACGTTGATACCTTCGTTAACCTGCGACAACGCGCGCTGATAGAGGAAAAAGATCGCGAGGCAGATAAGCAGACAAGTCACTACTGCCGATGCCAGCAACGACTGTTTCTTGCGTAAACTATCCTGAATAATTCTCACCGACACCCCGAACAGATGGCCAAAATACCTTTAATGCCACCCACGCAGTCAACTCGCGTCACGTTTTGATTACGTATCGTGATCATTATGGACGATAATTTTCGCAGGCAGGAATTTGATCGTGTCAGGTCTTTGCCGCAATGGCAATAGGATTTCCGGAAGGCGAGCAGGATGCTCGCCTGGCTGGTTTCATTTATGCGTGTTATCAGAACCTAAGAGTAAAAAACCCAGCGGAATGGAAAAGAGAACGGTAAAAATGGTGCTATAGACCATGACCATAGCGCCCTGCAGCACAAACATGCTCGTCGTCCATTGTGAATACGGCAAGTTATACTCACGGACCACACCGCCAAAGGTGGCACGCCCCACTATCACCACGGCGATAGCAAAAATCACCATCGCACACAGCACGAATTTTTTACCATTCGGCGTACGCAGTTTTTCCAGAATCATTGCATCCTCCCGACGCGAATCTCACGATATTTTGCTGTATTTGTAACATTAATGAAGCATAAATTGAATGTTTTTTGTTGCTTAATATTCACAAAAATCGGCGTTGATAGATCAAGTATTTAACCTCACCTTTAAGTTGCATATAAAATGCATTTTCTGATAAACAGCCGCCGGAATTTATGTTTTAATACTTTCAACGTATAGGGGGGAAACATGCTACGCATTCCGCAAAGTTGTATTCATACCCGTTCCACACCATTCTGGAACAAAGAGACCGCACCTGCCGGTATTTTCCAGCGTCACCTGGATAAAGGGACGCGCCAGGGCGTTTATCCACGGCTTTCCGTTCATCAAGGGGCCATCCGCTATCTTGGCTTTGCCTCTGAAACAGCACCTGAACCGGAAAATGAGCTGATTATCGAAGCTGGTCACTTTGGCGTTTTTCCGCCGGAAAAATGGCATTACATCGAAACAATGACCGACGATACCGTATTTAACATCGACTTCTTTGTCGAAGCTGATGTGCTGAAATCGCTATAGGCCTTAGGGTCATGCAGTAAGGAGCCATCTATGTTACGTATTCCTGAGAATTTTGTTCATTCGCGTTCGACCCCGTTCTGGAATAAAGATACCGCGCCGAAAGCCCTCTTCACTCACCACAACACCAAGGCCCACGTATATGGTCGCCTTTCCGTGATGCAGGGTGCCGTGCGCTATTTTGGATTCCCTGACGGTGATGCCACCGAACCAGATGTCGAACTGGTTATTGAAGCCGGTAGTTTTGGTATTTCCCCACCGCAAAAATGGCACCGCATCGAACTGCTGACGGAAGATACCTACTTTAATATCGATTTCTTTGCCGACCCGGATGCCACGCTTGAGGGTAAAGGCCTGGGCAAAGTCGTGAATTCGCATAAGGGGTAAGAAGATGGGTAAGGCAACCTACACGGTGACCGTCACCAACAACAGCAACGGCATTTCTGTTGATTATGAAACCGAGACACCGATGGAACTGCTGGTCCCTGATGTTGCGGCTGATGTGGTCAAAGATCTGATCAATACCGTTCGCGCCTACGATACCGAAAACGAACATGACGTTTGTGGCTGGTAGCCCGTCGCGCTGAAAATAACGGGAGCTCATTGCTCCCGTTTTTGTTTTATCTCTCAGTTAGTTACCCACGTCATTCATGCGAACAACCTATCCCACTGTTGCACATTAATACTTTTGCAGGAGCGTTTCGCCGGTCGTATTTTGCCAGGTTTACTACACACCCAACGCGAGATAACCCCATGGCCTGGCGTCCTTTTTTATATGTCATCATCAACGAATCGCCTCAGCGTACGCCCCGGCGGGCCAAACTAACGCTGGTGCGTCGAGCGCGTTAACGGTATTTACGATGAGGAAACGGGATGAGGAAATCAGTATGGTTGAACCTCGGCTTCATACTCACGGTGTGCGGTTGCGCAAGCCAGTCTGAGCAAGCTAATGGCGTTAAGATTGTCGAAGTGGCTGACCCAGCGCTTAGCCAGTGTCAGCGTATACAGGATGTTAAGGCTGAACGTAATGCGTGGGCTTTTGGGATGGGATATTTCTCTGCCCGTAAACAGGTCGTTTACGATTTACAAGAGCAAGGGAAAAAAGCCGGGGCCGACACGCTGGTCGTCACCAGCCAGAGCTATATTCCCGTTACCGGAATAACCAAAGCCACCGGCACAGCTTATCGCTGCACAAAATAGACAAAAAAACCGCCCGACTAAACCGTCGCAGAATGCGGGACGTTTAGCTCAGGCGGCTTGTGTACTGACCGACGACTTACTCGAAGAAGACTTGAGGATTGTCCGCGAGAGAGACAAATTTCTTCGTATCTTTCTCCAGCGCGCGAATAGCTCCGCTTTCTATGTCATATACCCAACCGTGCAGACGAATCGCGCCATCACGCAACCCTACAGCAACCGACGGGTGAGTTTTGATGTTATTCAGCTGCGCAATGACGTTCTCTTCCACCATCGCGTTCACTTTGTCAGTCTCGTTATCAAACGTTTTTTTCTCAACGACCGCTTTGGCGGCATCGGAATAACGTAACCAATGAGAAACCGCAGGCATCGGCTCCAGGCACTGACAGGTGGCAATGGCTTTCATCGCGCCGCAGTTAGAGTGCCCGCAGATAACAATATCCGTCACGCCTAACGCCACTACCGCGTACTCGATAGTCGCAGAAACCCCGCCCGGCTCAGGGCCAAAGGAAGGAACGATATTGCCGGCATTGCGGATAACAAACAGTTGCCCTGGCTCTTGTTGAGTCACCAGTTCAGGCACTAAACGACTGTCTGAACAGGAGATGAAAAGTGCTTTTGGATTCTGGCTAGAGGCCAGGCTGCGGAAGAGTTCCTTACGTTTAGGAAAAACTTCTTTCTGAAAGTTGAGGAACCCTTCAATGATATGTTGCATAGCAGTATCTCTTTCTCGTTTTTACGCAGGTCATGATGGAAATCACATTTTCAGTGTACCACCTGAACGCAGAAGGGAAAGAGTTCAATCTCATTAACGCATTTATTACCTGTTCGCCACAACGTGGGCGACGGGGATGTGAGTCCCCCCGATCTGCACTATTCAGGCATGTTCTGGATCCACTACAACTCCCTCGCTACGGCATGTCTAAGCGCTGAATAATTAAACGAATCAGGACCCGGTCATGCAAATACTGGATATGCACATAGCATACTTGCTCAGTGGATTTATCTATCCTATAAAGGCATTTTTTAGGAGGGTTATTATGTCAAAAAAGAAGTAAGGAGTTATTCCCGGAACTTGAGATGAAAAAGCCCCGGAGTGCACCAGGGATTGATAAATAAATATAATGACTGTTGTGATAAACAAATTAACTCATCAAGAGAAGAACATTTCTCACTGGAATACCCTCCACATCGGAATATTAACTTCCGCCACCCCGGAAAAGTCATTTCCCATTAACCATCAGATAATTCAAACAATGTAAATAATATTAATGATTGTACCGTCATTAGCCAAATACGCTTACTCTTTAAATGTTACCCAATCTAGCCGACCTATATTGCCATGCGGAAATGAATTTATGCCAATTAATGTTACCGGTATTGACCACTCACTTGCTGCACTGAATAGCGCAATCAAAGAACATTACCTTTGGGCTGGTGATTTACTTTGTCTGAATCTGTTTGGCGGTATTGCTGGATGCGACATCATGGACAACGATTCGCATCTGCAATGTCATTTCAGTCAGTGGTTAATGCAACGCACACATGGAGATACCCTTGACCTGAATATGGTGATGGAAATCGAGCGTCATCACCGGGCTATGCACGATATTGCACGAACCCTGGCTCAAGCAGTCATTGCCAGGACGGCAACAAGAGAATTGGTTAGCCAATACCATGAACGGCAGCAGGCATTTATTGACAGTATCGATTCGTATAAATCGTATCTTTTCGCTTACCGCAATCAGCATGATGCTTTAACAGGCTTACCATTACGTCATCTACTTTATCAGGAGTTTCCTGGTTTTCTCGCACGCTGTCAGAGAAACAGCAACAACCTGTACGTGTTGATAATGGATATCGATCGATTTAAATCCATCAATGACACCTGGGGACATAATGCTGGGGACCTCGTACTGCAACAAGTTACACAGCGTTTAAAATCAGCCACTCGCAATACCGAGCGTCTTTATCGATTTGGTGGCGAAGAGTTTATTATCCTGTTGGAAACGACGACCACGCTTGCAGCGCAATCAGCAGCGGAGAGAATACGGTGCAGCCTGGCTGACCAGGATTTTCTAATTTCTGGGCAACCGGTGAAAGTCACCGTAACCGGCGGATTGACACAAGTGCAAGAACACGAAGGGCTGCATGAAATAATTAACCGAGCCGACGAAGCCATGTACTACGGCAAAAACAATGGCCGTAACTGTTGCGTGATAAAGCGAGTGGATGAGGATTCGTGCCAGATTTTACCGCTGTGAATTTCTACCTAAGCCTGCCACAGAAAGCTATCCCAGCCAGACTCAAACCCAGCATCATCTATTAATCGTTTTGCAGAAGAGCTAAAAAAGGTGAATGCCGCCCGGGGGCGGCAAGAGGATTTACTCGCTGATTTCCAGCGCATCCTGGATGGCGTCAGCCAGTGCGGCAACTTCCTGAGAAACGTTGCGCAGGTCCATCTGGGAGCGGATCCCCGAGTTTGCGGTGGAGGCAGAAACGGATGCTTTGGAGATCTCCAGAGCAGCCTGAACGGCCAGTAAGCGCTTGCGGTTTTCAGCAGCATCAACGCCGGTGGCGCCGTCGAGATCGAAGTACCCTTCTAACATTGCTATCTCCTTATGTTTACCCCGCTAGTTTAGGGCGTTAACCGTGAGCAAGCTATCAAAATTACCTAAACCGTTGGTTATATAGCACCGTATTTGAAATCACACTTAACACCACCGCCAGTGTTTGAGCGGTTAACCGCTATAGCAACAGCCGAATGATATTCAACTCAAGTGTGCGTTTAATAATTCAACCAATGGGGGAAGTAAATAAGTTATATGGTTTTCACAAAAACCGAATCATCATTACGATTTTCACGTAATTTGCATTAGAGATAGAATTTATGGTAATGACTCCAACTT
>NZ_JAKCNS010000168.1 GCF_021440345.1 Kluyvera intermedia | reverse complement strand
CCAAGTACGGGTACAAGGTTCGCTCCTACCTCCAGTGTAATCGTCTGCTCAATAAGACTCGCGCTTTTCGCCACATCCTGAATTTGCAAAGCGATATCGCGAACTTCAAGACTCCAGACACCTATCCAGGCACTTAAGGGTGCCGTACCAAACGGATCAGGAATGACCAGCACATTCTCTAACGTATTCTCTCGCATAACTTGCGATAAGTAATCCTGATAAATATTAGTATGACTCATGACCATGGC
>NZ_JAKCNS010000020.1 GCF_021440345.1 Kluyvera intermedia | reverse complement strand
TAAGTTGGAGTCATTACCATGGGGATGATAGATATACATCCCCATTACGACGAAATAAGCGTTTATGCTTTGTTGATTAAATCGATAATACGATCGCCTTCTGTATCTTCTTGCGCAAATCGGCTAAAGATGCTGCCATCGTTTTGTGTACCCACCTTGATAGGTTCCTTGCAATTTTTGTGGAAGATTCTTTTCCCTTTTTTTGTGACAACCACACCTGACATATCGCCGTGCTGCTCTTTATCGTAAACAATATATTCATAGGGGCCTTTGACGACACGTATCCAGTAAAGCGAGCCACCGGCGATCATCTGAGAATTATAGTAGGCGTTAACCCCCGGTTGATTAGTGACAAGATTCAGCTCAGCAGTCGGAGCAGACTGGGTTCCCAGGGCATATCCCGCGCTATCCTGCGCAATAAAGGCGCTGGCGTATTTATTATTGGTGAGCAGGCATTCCAGCGTTAATTGTTCCTGATCCTCCGCACTGTAAGACGCAGCTAAAGCTGTCTGGCTGAGTGACATACAGACAATGGTCAACGCCGCAATTCGTAGAGTTAATTTCACGTTCCTTACTCCTTTATAAACTGACATGTTTAAGATTAGTGGCCGTTCTTTACTTGTTTGCAGGTATCCAGCCAGCCAGCTGTATCAATTTTGCCGTTCGCTAGGTATTTTTGCTGATTCTGCCAATGAGCAGCGAGGAACGGCTTAAGACCGGAAAGACGTTTATTCAGCATCAGCATCTGATTGAACACGTTCACTTCGCCTTTTAGCCCTGCTTGCCCATACAGGGTGCCGGAATCCACCAGACTGCTGGCGTAGTAGCTCGTTAGCTGCTGTAGACGATCGGTTTGTTCCGCCAGCTTATTTTTGCGGATGGCACAGTTGGCATCGCTGCTGTCTTTATCTTTGCACAGCAGCTCATAATTGTGATTGAGGAAGTCAAGGAAACGACCATCGTCCTGTAATTTGGTACAGAGAAAAGAGCCCAGATTCAGGCTGGCGCGGATAGACTGTGCTCTTTCTTCTTGCTGCTGCTGGTTGCTGGCACGAAGTTGGTTTTCCAGATCTTTCAGCTTTTTCTTCAGCTCGCCGTCTTCAACGCCAGAAGCCAGGCTACCTAACGCTTTCGCCGTATCATTGGACCCGGATTTGCTGCTCTCTGCGCCCGTTTTATCATCACCGAGAGTCGACCAGTTTTTCTCAAGAAGTTTGACCCGGTCCGTTGAGGTAATTGCCTGGGAAACCAGCACCAACCGCAGGCCCATTGTTTTACTGGTAAAAGGCTGGGCATTATCGTAATAGTTAATTTCTTTACGGCTAGCGCTGCGGATATCCGACTCACTGGACATCACGCTGCCGCCACGCACCACAAAACCGCCAGCCTGGCCATGCAATCGATTAATTTTATTGAGGTAGAAGGGGGTAAACATCATCTCAGAGACGTTGCCTAACATATCGTACAGGCCGAGCGGGTTAGGATTTAACAGACCGATGAGCTGAAGTTTCCCGTTTGAGGACTGCGAACCGGAATACCACTCATAATTTTTGATGTCGTCCATCGGATAACGGGAATCACGAAACTGTGCGGTATCCACTTTCAGACCGCCGCGCGCGGCAAACTCCCACTCTACTTCGGTGGGCAGTCGTAAAAAACCTGGCTTGTTATCTTCTTTCGGCAGCTTGTCGAGCGCGTTTGCGCGTAACCACTGGTTATATTTATCGGAGAAATTAACGGCCTCAAACCAACTGATGCTGGTTTGAGGGAGGCTAAGTTTACGCGATGGTGTCGGGCAAGTATCGGAAGTTAATGCCTGATATTGCAATGCCGTCAGCTCATATTTCGCCATTAAATAATAACGGCCTTTATTTTGGGGCGTTTCAGTAAAGCTACCGGCGATAAACGTGGGATAACTGTGTTCCACAAAGCCCCATTCACCGCCATCTTCCCCTAAGGTGATGGGAATATCATCCAGAGGACCGGCTACTGGAATTTCTACCCGACGAAATACCATCGAACCTTCGCAGGGCATAGGCAAAATCACGTCATCGCTATCTGGCTTCGGATTATAGGTTTTCTCTGCCCACGGTTCTGCCAGCGCGGGGGAGATCTTCACCAGCAGGGCTAGCGCCAGGCAGCGCGATAATGTGGAAGGAGTAAAGGCCATGAACGATCTCCGCTAAAATAGATGCTTAGGGCAAATTAAAAAAATAAGGGTTATGCCTCGCGCAGGCTCTGCGCAGGTTCAATATGGATCGCGCGCCAGGCACCGATACCGGCAACCAGCGTCGCCACAACCAGCGTCAGTAAGAGGGCGATAAGGCCGTGTAAGGGCGTTATCTTGCAAATCATCTGACCGGTGGCCTGGCTTGTGGACAGCGCCCGGTTAAATATCTGGCTGGCTAAAAAATAGATGCCAAAACCGCCGATATAGGCCATCAGGCTGAGCAAAGCGCCCTGACTAATGACGTAAACGCCTACGGCTGGTCGCGTGAAGCCCAGCAGACGAAGTACAGCAATATGCTTACGTTTACGATCGACATTGGCGATAAACGAGCCGATTAACGAGGCGATACAGCCAATGAGCGCGGTGATGGCGATCGTGTTAAAGATGATGCCCAACACACGGTTAATGCTTTTTACATTCTCAATATCCGCCAGCCGACTGGTGGTTTCGATGCGTTGGGCGCGCAAATCGCGTTCAAGGCTGGCGACATGGTCAATATCGCGTGCGTACAACCTTGCGCGGGCGTAGCGCGGCGCGTTACCGTTAAGCTGAGCGCCGCTGGCGACCCCTAACGCTGTTACCGCATAGCCATCGCGAAAATGTTCAAGAGCCATTAATAACGCAGGGCGGGTAAAGATAGCGGGGCGATTAAAATAGGTGGCTGGCAAAATCCCCACCACGGTCACGCGCTTACGTCCCCATTCGCGGCGTTCATCGAGCATACGACTCACGCGTAGCGTGAGCGTATCACCGGTTTTCACCGCCAGCTTGCGTGCCGCTTCCTGAGTAATAACAACTTCATGGTCATGATGGAGCACCTGCGTGCCGAGCAAAGGATCGCCAGCCTCTGTCGGAATGACTTCCGCATTTTCAATAAAATGTGTGCTGTCCGTCTGCAAGTCAGTCAGCGTATTGAGCGAGCGCGTTTGCCCGATGGCGAAGCCGACATCAGGCCGCTGCCGTAGCTGCGTGATCCAGTGCTGATCGTAGCTTCCGCTGCTCAACATGCGGATCTCCAGATTGCGGGGATCGTTGGCCAGATCGTTTTGTAACTGGTTCACAATGCCAAAGCGCAGGCCAAAAAGGAGCAGTAAAGGGGCGATGACCGCAACAAGAGAGGAGACGATGCAAAAAGAGATGATGCGATCGTGCCACAGGTCTTGCATTGCAAGGCGACCGAGCAGTCTTGCACGATTAAAGGACAAAGTAAGTACCTCCCCGTTCGCTCTGTGATGACGCCGTCAGCGATTCTGGCTGCGCAGCTAAACAGGGTAAATTGAAGTGTTTGACCAGAGGCCAGTCATGGCAAACGACCAGCGCCATCATGTCTTCCTGACGGACTAGTTCGATAAACAGGCTAAATAATTTCTGGGCATTGTAGGGATCGAGCGCCGCCGTCGGTTCATCTGCCAGTACCAGCGCCGGGCGATGTAATATCGCGCGCGCAAAAGCGGTGCGCTGCCGTTCGCCAAAGGAGAGCTGGGTAGGATATTTTGCCAGTAGTGGCGACAGTTTTAGCGTGTCGATGACCCTATCCAGCATGGTGCTGTCAGGGCGGGCTCCCAGCAGCTGGCACGGCAAGAGAATATTATCTTTGACGTTCAGGTAGGGAAGGAGGCCACCGTTTTGTAATACAAAGCCAAGTTCGCGTGCCCGAATCGCAGCGAGTGTATTATGTCGCTCGCCCAGAAGCAACGCGGCAATATCCTGCTGCTGTGTCCCTTTGCTGAGCGTGTAACGCCCAATTTTGCTGGGATGCAACACTAAACCAATGGCTTCCAGAAGCGTGCTTTTACCGCAGCCGCTTTCACCCGTTACCGCCACCACCTCGCCTGGCCGCAGCGAAAGCTGCGGCAGGTAAACACGGTGAGCCTGATGATCCTGACCACGAACCACGCACAAGTCTTCAATGTGCAGCATCAGGGCATCATTTCCAGTGGGATGGGATACACGCGATCGCGCGGATCGCTACCTTGCGCCAGCTCGACCCAGCGGTCGACATCTGCATTATATTTTTGATAGTGACGCAGCTTGGATGACAGTGTGCGGATAAATTTCTCCTGTGACAGCCCATCCCAGCTTTTCCACGTTTCTTCATCGAGATTCAGCACATCGCTTTTGTAGGGAAGATCGGCCAGATACTCGCCCAGCACGCCAAGATCGCCGATGCTCGCGCTGTCTTGCTGTTTCAACTGGTTAGGATCGGTCCCCATTGTTGCCGCAACGGTGCGCAGTTGTTCAAACATCTTAGTGGGCGAGATCATCCCTTCATTAGCGGCTTTCAGAATCTGGCTGACGGCATCGCTTAAATCGCTCAGCTGTCCCTTGGTTAAGAGCACGCGAACATCTGTTGTGGGGATGTTCTGCTTAATCAGATCGCGATCGCTAATCCAGGCCTGGAACACCAGCGGGGCCTGGGTGCTGTTGCGTTTGCCCAAATAGGCTAACTGCATCGCATGCCCGATTAACGCCGTATCCTGGAGCAATTTCTGCTCCGCCGTGAGCTTTTGCCCCTCATCTTTGGCATACAGCGCGCTGCCAATGGCGGCATCCCCCATATAGGCGGCTTTCACCTGTTCCGTAATGGCTGACGCCAGGGCATCAACCTGCTGACCGAACATTTTGATATCGCCTGCATTCACCGCCTGATAAAGGTTAGATTGCGTGCTATCAAAATTGGAGAGATCGCGGTACTGGCTCTCGGCTTTGGTATGGTTTGCTTTGCCGCTGGCGGTTTTCAGGTGCAACGTATAAATAGCAATGCCGCGGTTACCGGCTTCCAGACGGAGCTGGCTGGCATCAAGGCCGGTTCCTGAAAGTTTATTGCTGCCCTCAATCGCGCCAGCATCGGTAATCAGCACCATATAGCGGGCGCCGAATGGACTCCAGTCAATGTCATCAATAGCTGATAACACGCCGGAATAGGCATCCTCGTCGTATAAAGAGCTTGAGACCTTCGCTTCTTTAAGATCGGCGACTTTCTGCAGAAAATCCGCGCCGTCCTTGACCTGGTTAGGGTCGGCGAAAATGCGGGTGTTATATTCAAGTCCCGGTACGGCTTTGGTATTTGAACGATAAGAGACCAAACCAAACTTGACCTGCCCATCCAGATGCTCTTGTTTAATTTTGTCGTAGATCTTATTGACCGCCTCTTTAGTGCGCTCAATATACGGCCCCATTGAAATGGTTGAATCGATAACGAACACCACCGAAGCGTTAAAGCCTTTCAACTGGTTTACGTCGTTATCTTGTTTTGCCGCTGCGTTATCATCCGCCTTGCTGACGGAGGCCACGTTGAGCAGGCGCGTATAGAAGCCATCTTCGGTCATGACCTCTTCGCCGCTCAGGATTGGCAGCAGATAAAATTGCTTTTGCAGATCGACAAAATATTCCGGCTCCTGGGCCTGAATACCTTCAGCGTGGCCGTCACGCTTCAATTTGGCGCGCAGCGGCGCCACCAGAGAGACAGGATCGGGGGCAGAAAGAATGTTATCCAGACTTTCTTTCTCTTTGAAAAAGAGTAACCGATCGCGGTTGGCCGGGTTGGTAAACGCCAGCGTCAGCTGCATTTTCCAGTCTACGGTACAGGATTTCGGCAACCAGCCAAGGGTTTTGCCATAGCTATCCGGCCCGACTTTAAGCCAGCTTTGCCCCTTAGCCTCTTCCTTTTGATAAACATAAAGGCTGCTAAAGGCAGGCTGAAGCTGCCCATTTTCATCCCCGGCGTTGTCGCTAAGCTTACAGCCTGGCGTCGTCAGGATGCGCTGGTATAGCGTTTTCTTCCCTTCCTGAAGCAGCGGTTTATCGCCCTCGGCGGCAAAGAGGTGCCCGCTGAACAACAGGCCGCATAAGGGCAGCGCCAGACGGCAAAAAAAAGTCCGGGTCATTTTGCTAGCTCCTCAAGGCGCTGCTTAGCCGTTTGGTTCTCGGGTTCTGATTGCAGTACCGTTTCGTACCAATAGGCCGCGGTATCTTTATCCGCCTCTTTGAAACATTCGCTTGCCTGATGGTATTTCGGATCGTACTCACCGGCGTAAATCAGGGCGATTTTGGTATCGCCGCCCTGCGCGCGATTTGCGTACAGGCGCTGGGCGACGCCGCATTTCTTCGCCTCTTTCGCTGACTGGATAATGGCCAGCAGTTTATCGCTATCGAGTTTTTCCTGAACGCACGTCTGCACGAATTCAAGCTCGCTCAGCGTGTCTAAACTCTGTGCGGAACAGCCAGCCGGGGCTTTAGGCTCGGTGTTCGTCGCTTCAGGGGCGGCGGCGGCGGGGGCTTGCTGAGCTTGTACCGCCGGGACCACCTCCTGACCTTTGTCCCGGCCCATGAACCACCAAAGCGCGCCAGCAATCACCACTAAAAGCAGGATGGCGGCGATGATGAGCGGGAGGCGGGAAGCCGCAGGTTTTTGTTGCGGCTGCGGCTCGGCATGAATGGTCGGCGCAATGGTTTCAGATTCTGCGACGGGCGCTTCTACGATGGCCGCTGGTGCGGAGTCGGTTTCTGGGGTTGCCAGCATACTGCTGCTGCTGTAATTACCCGTCGCGCCCCTGGCTTCAGAAGAGAGCAACTCATCACGCACCAATTGGAGGGTGGTATTGCGCACTTCTCCTGAAGCCAGCTTGATCTGAATCTGGACCTGGCTTGCGTTTGCCAGCAAAGGGTCAAGTAGAGTAGGGCCGATACGAAAGCCGCTGCCGTTGGCCAGGGAGTAACCGCCGTTGACAGTAAACCAGTGCTGTGCAGGGCTCCAGCTGCCATCGGGCTGCAGATAGTTCTGCTCGTTATTACAAAGCGTAAAGGTCAGATCGGGCAGCACCGCAGTTTCGCCGCGCAGGCGAACCATCAATTGTGCGGTACCCGGCTCTGCCGGTTGGCAGGCGATGATTTTAGCTAGCATGGCATGTTCTCTTGTTTCAATTGGCTGATAATTTGACCAAGTTGGCGATTATGTTCGACGGAAATATCGCGCGTGGCGCTATGACCAGCGTTATCAAGTACGACGCTCATCAGGGCGGATAGCCAGTCTCCCAGATAAGAGACACCCGGCTGCGGCGCAACGGCGGCGAGCTGCGGCAGCTCGTCGTTCATCAGCGGTTTCTGGCGCAGGAAGACTTTATTTTTCTCGCCAACATAGCTGTTGGGCACCTTTTCAGGCGGTAGAGTGAGATAACCAAACCAGGCGATAAAATCACGCATAGTCAGTTGGGCGCGCAGAACCTGGCGTGCCATAAGATGTTCACGCCGCGTACCCGCTTGCTCCTGACCCGCCAGCGCGCGTTTCAGCGTGCCTTCCAGATCGAGGCGCGTGGCTGCGGTGATCAATTCTTCGCTGAGATGATTAATCAGTTCGCTGTTCATCCCCAACTGACGCCACTGCGGCGCTTGCTGCGGCAGTTCACGCAAATGCGCGACCCAGGCTTTAAACGCCTGATGGGCGAAATCATCGTCCTGGCCGACTCTTTCCTGGGCAGTTGACGCTGGCGCGTCAACCACGGCGATTTCAGCCGGTGCGTCGGCGAAGGGATCGCTGCCAAACGGGTTATCACCGAAGGGGGTGTTGCCAAATGGGCTGGCGGTAAACGCGTTTGCCGCCAGGCTGTCGCCATCGTTTGACGGTTCCGGGTTGCGGTCGCGAATGCTTAAATAGATGTTATTAAGCTCCTGCGTCGGCAGATCCAGACGATTAATTAGCTCTCCCATACTGTGGGAGCAGGCGGACAGCCCCTGCCATAGCTCTTTCGCGATGGCCTGTTTTTTCACGAGCTGCCCGTCGCCGTCTTTTTCGTACCAGCGGCCCAGGCGGCGATTGCCGGTCTCCTCGCGACACTGTTCAAGTTGTTGCTGCAAACGTGCCAGCTTGAATTCCAGATGCGCGACGCCGCGCAGCGCTTTGGTTAAGCGTCCCATGCCGCCATCGTTGAGCTCGAGCATCGCGTGCCAGGCTTTGCTCGGCTCGGTGACGTGTTGCAGCACGTTTTTAGCGCTAATGAAGGTGCTGCCCATTTCGTCGAGCTTCTGGCGATAGCGCTCGGTGATGCACGCTTCCTTGTTTCGCTCCTGCTCTGTACCGTCTTTTAGGTCGATGAACGGATTATCCAGCCCCGGTTTTCGCACCAGGAAACAGTTATTAAACGCCTGGCCGGGCGCCCATTGCTGCAGCCAATCATATTGGGCGAAACGCTCCAGCAAGGTCATGTGCAGCATACCTTCCCAGCCTTCTTTTAACTGTTCGGTGGTGAGTTGCAGACTGCTGTTGATGCGCATATCGCACATGGTGATGGCCCAGAACAGCCCAGGGTTACGGCCCTGACGTTCTTCGGCGCTTTTACCCTGCGTTTTTTCTACCCAGCGGTTTAATACCGGACCAACGTCAGCAACATCGCTCTGTTTGGCGGAGCTGGCGCACACGACCAGCGCGTTCATCTCCTGATTATCGGTGTAACGTTCAAACAGATAGGCGACTTTACCGCGCAGCAGAAGCTGGCAAATGGGATTAAGCCCCTCTCTACCGGCCTCTTCCAGTGCGGTAATTTTAAGACGCCCGCGATACCCAGGGAAGTCAAGCAGATCGACCTGCTCCACGACGCTGTCGGCCTCGACTTCCGCTAACGGGAAGATAAGCTCGGTGGTTAACGCTGCCAGTTCCGCCTGGGTTAAGCTGGCGCTGCCGATTTGCTGCTCCTCTTTCCAGTAGCGGATCTCCACGTGGCGATCCTGGCTGGAGCCTAGCCGGTTAAGGCTGTCGACGTTCATAATGCTGCCATTACTGTGATCGATAAGCGTCTCCAGCGGGGCGAACACCGTCCGGGCATGATTGAGTTTGGTCAGCACATTGGCTAATGAACGATAGGTCTCGGTGAGGGCCGGCAGTTCTCCCCACAATAAAGAAAATAGCTCTGCGCGTTCACCAGGACTCAGCGCAGGGGCAATTTTCAACACCTGCGGCCAATAGGCGTGTTCAAGTTTTTCAACCGATTTTCTGAACGAGGCGTTCAGGTAATCCCATAAGGCAACCACATCTTCCTGGCTCACGCCGTTATAGCTTTTTGCTTGTGTGGCGCGTTGCAGGAAGGGGCGCAGTCGCTCTTCAACCCTGGCTTCATCAAGTTGAAAGCTCAGCTGCTCGTGGTTGAAATCATTAAACCAGGCGTTTGCCAGAATTTTGGCCAGATCGATTTCACTGAACAGGCGCAGAGGCACAGGATAGCCCGCAGGCGCGGCGGGGGCCTGGCGGGTGAAGCGGGTGACCAGGCCGGTGGCCTCTTTACCGCCGCCGACGGGATTCACTTCTTTGATAAAGTCGACGCGCCGTTCGCCATAAAGGGCTTCCAGTGAACCATTGCTGCCAGCTGCCAATGCGGAGATGAGATAGGATTTCCCGGCCTGAGAAATGCCGAAAAAACCGACGGTCATTGGCGTTCTGGCGACCAACGTCAGGCTATTGGCCTGGTTACGCGTGCGGAGCAAGCTAAGGTTGAGTTTATCCGCCTCGTTGTCGAGGCGACGTGAACCGGAACGCACTGCATCAACCCAGCCAAGTGCGTCCTGACAGCCCTGAGCGATAGCTGCCCAACCCTGAGTGAGAGATTTTTGATCGCTATTCATTATTTTTTAACACTCCCGCTATCGAGCCAGTGTCGGCTATCAATGAGCCCCGTATCGGGCATAGTATTGAGTTCCAGATCTACATCACGCTTGCTGAATGACTTATCGGTGTTGCTGGTGATATCCGCAATCATCAGCCGATCGCTGATTAAGCCCAGTTGGCGCGCCCGTTTGCCTTTGTCGATAGCCAGTCTCACTTTCAGGTACGGTGAACCGTTATCCACGGAGAAGGCGGCGGAAAACTTCTTACGGCCTTCTTCGCTAAAACGTAAGGTATAAAGCGGTGCGGCGGCCCAACGTTCGGCATCCAGTTGACGATAACCCAGCCGCAAATCGCCACGCATGATGATACTTTGCGTGGTGTTCTCGCCATTTTCGTCGGTGAATGTCGGCAGTTTTATCTGCCCGTTCTCCGATTCGATATGGCGATAAACGATATCGGCACTGCGAATCAGGTTATCCATATCAATGGTGCCAATATGGCGAATCGTTGAGTAAGGCTTCAGCGCCGAGGTACGGAAATGGAAGTTAGGAATGCTGTGATTTGCGCACAGTTGCGTGAGCATCGCGCCAACGGAGGCGGTGCTCTTCGGATCGTCGATATGGCCATTTTTATGGAACGGATACCAGGTGCCGGTCTGATAACCGTGCAGCGGTAAAATACGCCCCGGCGGCAACGGCAGGTTGCGACGGATAATTGCCTGAATGCCCGGCAGCTGCGAAGGGCGGCCCGTCAGCAGTAGCAGGTCGCAATGATAATAGCTCAGCACTTCGCACAGCGCGGTTAGCACTTTATCAATGTTGAACTTACCCGAGCACAAATCGTTATGCACTCTGGCGAGCGGCAGAGTGAGCATTACCTCCGCCAGTTTGAAATCGGTCGGACCACCAGCTTTTTGTACTTCGCGGCGAACAAAGCTCTCGACTTCATCACGCAGAGAACCTACCGGCAGTAGATCGCCGACACGTTGGTTAATCACGATATGCGTTTGCTCGTCCAGCGGATCGAATTGCTCGTATTTACCCAGAATGTGCAACGCGAGGGGAACGAAGAGTTGCAGGGTGAGCTGCTGGCGCAGCACGGATTCCGCCGCGCTAATATTTTGCGAGCCGCACAGTTGAGACATCAGCGTCTCAACGGATATGACCCCCGTTTCACGCAGCGCCTGCTCAAAGGCTGGAAGCACATAGGACTGGATGACATCCAGCAGAATATCGTCGCCGGCAATTTTAAAACTGTCGCGAAAACGCTGCTGCGGGATGATATGGACGTTAGCGCCGCCCCCACTATGACCATTGCGATCGAGATGATAATCGGTGATGACCAGATCGGTGGTGCCGCCGCCGATATCGATAGATGCGATGGATATTCTTTCACGTTGCGTGCTGTCGGGTCGGCTAAGGGCGTCGAAAAACGACTCCGGGTGACCGGCAAAGTTTTGGTTTATCTCGGTGTAGAGATAAACCAACTGCGCGCAGGACGCTTCATCCCACTCGACCCTGATTTTCGGCAGCGGAATTTTAATGTTTGTCTGACTATGATCTTCTTGCTCATCCTCATAAGGATCGTTTTCGCCGTTGTGCCAGCGTAGCGCTTTCCAGACTAAACCGACCGCCTGACGCATACGGTCATCCAGTACGCAACGTTCAGCCATCGGCATACCGGGCGGCACGGTCAGAATAATATGGCGTAGCTGACGCGGAATACCTGCGTGTCCCTGACGTATGCGTTGTTCCGGGCTATTAATCTGACTAATCGCCTGGGTTAATACTTCCGCGAGCATAAAGGTCATCAGCGAGCTGCGGGAATAGCGTGGCGTAAAGACCGGGATGCGATCCATCTCATCTTCGATGGTGTGTAACGCCTCGCCCCGTTCATCGATCAGATTCGCGAACGGCGCAGCGGTGGCGAGTGGATTACTGTCCTGCACGTAGCTACCGTTGAATCGCCAGCCCTGACCGTAATATTTTTCATCCCAAAGATAACGTTTAGGGCTGGAGAGGCCGGTTGAACCTTCGCTGCCTTTTCGGCGCGCCGCTAAACGACCCGCTTCTCCGCCGATACGAGCGATCGTCGGCCACTGGAAGGCATCGTGGCGGCCGCTACGCACCGAGCAGTGATCTTTGCCGAAGAAGGCCTGTGAAAATTCGACCCGGCTTTCAAAGGGTTCGGTATAAACATGTTCCGGCGCGCTAAGATCGCGCAATTTGAGCACATAGTTGTGCTGCATACCTGAACCTGATTGCCCATGATCTTCAATGAGAATACCGCAGGTGCGTGAGTTACCGACATCGAGGATCAAATCAACGGGAATAGGCTTGATAGCGTTAGTTTCCCGATTGGCGATGACCCTGAACTGCGGCAATTCAATGATGGGGGCGGTCTGACTTTGCAAACCTTCGACGGGAATCGCCATCAGTGAAAGAAGGTTAAGGTAGTGCGCCAGCGGATACTGCTGGTTAAGCTCCTGCTCGCGTTCGTCGATATCCCGGCCTTTGCTCGCCTCTTTAAATACCTCTTTCAGCCAGTCGACAATCCACTCTTGCGTGAGATACCAGTTGAGGGCATAGGTGGCTGTCGCCACCGCAAAGGTTGCCCCGGCATTGACATCTTCCTGGTTTGGGCTGAGGTCGGCGGCGGCCTGCTGTTTGGCCATTACGCGAGTATCGATAGCCAACGTCATTCGATGGCTATGCCCATCCATATCAGGCTTGTCCAGCTTGACGATACGAAAACGCGCCCAGTTTAGCGGCCCTTCCTGATAGACGTCAGGCGGGCTGAAACGGAGTAGGGGAAGCGGCAACCATGTCCCGTCAAACAGCTTAAGACTCTGCTCAACGGGAATATCGTACTGGCTTTTAGCCTTCTCGATATTTGCCGGGCTGGGCTGATAAAAATAGTAATCACGCTGTTCGTTGTAGATTAAACGGGTCAATACGCCATTGGCTAATTTAACAAATTCACCGGCGGGCAAACGTCCTGGAGACAAACCAAAATCCATAAACTGGATCCCGGAGTCGCCTACCAGGGTTACTTGACGATCAAAAGATACAATCTCGGGCAACATAGTTATCTCGTCCCTGTTCAGGAATTAGGTTGAAGCATACGAATCGGGAAGGTTTTTTCCCCATCGTTGCTGCCAATACAATCGGCATGACCCGCGGAAGGTGATTTGCACTCGATGGTCGGCACAATAAAGTTTGAGCCATCGCTGCAGGTCATTTGCTCAGGGTTGGTAATGTTGAGCGCCCCCTGCTGCACGTTACCGTTGGCTGGGCCACGGCACGTTACGCCGCTGGACTGGCGGACGCTGACGGTGCCGTTGCCCTGGTCAAAATTATATTGCAGCTGGAGCGGGCGTCCGGTGTGCTTGTCCTGAATACCGCCATTCACGCGCCATTCGCCGTTAAGAAACTTCGCCGGGCCGTCCGGCAGGGTGGCCGGGAGGGTTAACGGTTCGCCCTGCGGCGCAACGAGCGGCGGGGCGGTTACCGGAGTCACGCCCGGAGGCGTCTGCTCGTCGTGGGTATCCTGTACGCCGGGCGGCAGTGGCGGTTTTACGCTGGCTTCATTTGCGTTAGCCGGCGGCGGCGTCGCATCGCCGTCTACCGCTCTGTCAGATGTGTCGGCAGGCATCGCGGGCACCGTTGAATCCAGCGCAGGATGCGCGTCCGCGGTTGACCCTTCCACAATGCCGGGTACGGCGCGAGCGCCAACGGCGGTTTCTGACCCCCTGATCGCCACGTCATGGGTGCTGGTGGCCGGGTGCGTAGCCACAGGTTCAGCGGTGACCGTGGTTTTATCCGCAGAAAGACCAGGGAGGCCCGGCAGGGAAAGAGAAGGAGCGCAGCCGCGGAGCAGCCCTAACAGCAGCGCCAGCAGCAGTAACGCCAAAAGTAGCCATAGCAACCAACGCCAGCGCCAGCGGCGCGTTCGAACATCAACAAAGGGCGCGGGAGCGGGTTCGACGGTTTTTTCCGTGGCGCTGGCCTGCGGCGGAACGGCCGCGAGGGCGGCGGCGGGAACGGACGATGAACTCAGCCAATGCATCGGGTGACGTTGTTCCCCTTCCGGGTGGACAAACCCCCAAAAGGTGATCACCAGCGTTCCATTAACGAGATAGACAAACTCATAATCGGGGAAATGGGTCACAGATTTAAGCAACTGGGCAAAGACCCGACGATCGCCGCCGGTTCGGCTTTGCTCCGCGTTGAGCAACTGTTCGCTTAGTGACTGCACTGCCATTTGAAACGCATTAAATTGCTGGCGCGCCGATTCTCGCTCCGCTTCGCTTGCGCCGCTCCACGGGATAACATCGCCGGGAAAACTGCTGTACCAGTCGGTTCTGTCACCGCCCTGATCGTTTTGCGGGATAGCCAGATGACGGGCCAGATCGCGCCCTGCATCAAGACGATAGATGGCTTCGCGTAGCTGGAAGGCCATCTTGAAAACAGGATAGCCCGTTTCACCCAGCGCCTTGAATGAAGAGTTATTTCCGGTACGAAGTAGTGGTCCCTGAATCGAATTTCGCATTATCTAACCCTTAAAGGCTGTAATTTGACTAAAGCCACAGTGGTGCAGGCTAATTTTTGGTCGCGCCGGGCGTCCATTTGAAACCCCAGCCATAGTGCTTATCCATCGACTCGCGGTCGGGGAAGAAACGGTCAAGGCGTTCAACCTGAATATTGCCATCGACATTTTTGAGCCTGGCGATGGCGGCGACATTATTACGCTGGTCGCTATCCGTGAGCATGGATGTAATCGGCTGCTGTTCGGGGACATAGAGGGTGACGGAGGCGTTTGTCCCTTGCCAGTTATCGGTGCCAGCGTAAATGAAGCTATAAATCAGCACCTCATCAATGTCCTGCCAGTGGCTGCCGTTGACGAAAAGCCATTCGCCATCCACGTCATTGCCTTCACGCAGATCTTCCTGCAGCAGCAGATACGGTGGCTGGTCATAGTTGCCGGGCAAATGACTCAGCGCCTCAGCGCCGCTGATTTCACCGTTTTTTAAGCGCACAAAGGCGGCAATATCGAGATCGACAGGCTCTTTGTGGTCCCCCTGCTTCCACTGCAGATTGATTTTTATCCGGCCAAAATCCTGACGTTTCTCAAGCTTCACGCTGGGATTGGTGTCAGTTAATTCGGTATGGGTTGGTGTAACAACGGGGAGCGTCACGGCCGGGCGATGTGTAAACCACCACCAGACACCGACGAGTAGGAGCAGCAGTAGCAATAATGCCAGCCAAGGAAGAAAACCGCGGCACCAGGGGATAACCACTACCGTATGGAGGGGCGCCGCTGTGCTGGCTGTGGCCCAATTGACCAACACCGGTTCGCCGCCGACGCTATAGCCGTCGAGGTGGTGTGATTGGGTGAGTAGCGTTTGCAACACATGTGCTGACTTATCTTCGCCGCGCGCGGCCAGCTGGCTGATTAACCCCGCCAGAATGTCCTGATATTGCTGACGTTTATTCTCAACAGTCAGCCGTTCGGCGTCATTCAGTGCGGAAAAAGGTTTAGCCAGCCCCTGACGTGCTGTCCACCACTCCAGGCGTCCTTCGGCATTGCGACGCGCGGTGGCATACAGCAGCGCCAGTGAAGGGGGAAGATGACGATGTATGATACCGACCGTCTCTTCATAGGTTGTCAGCGTTGCTTCATGAATCGGCGCGGCAGTTGTTAATCGTTGCATAAGCAAATCATTATTGTTGTGGGTGATATGCATGAGATGTGTATCATCGCATCTCAGACAGCCGGAACGTTTTCTGCGCTTTTAGCGGAGCGTATTTGCTTCTTCGAGAACTTTTATTTTGTGCTTGGCTTCGGCGACCTTTTTCTCAATCGCTGAAATTTCGCTGGCGCTCGTTGCCGTTTGTGACTGGCGCTGCAGCTCCTGCAATTTGGCAATTTCCTGCTGGCGTTCGCGGCTTTGAATCTTGCTTGATTTCAGTTTTGCGAGAGTCTGCGACAGATCCGAACGCACGGCATTTAGCCTTGCTTGTTCATCTGCCAGCTTTTGATTTAAGGTCTGCTGTCTGTTTTGGGTATAATCCTGCTGTTGCTTGGCCGATTCATTTTGATATTGGCTCAGGCGAACCTGCTGTTCTTTTTGATCAACCTGCTGACGATAACCACCCGACGTGGCGCAGCTCAGTTTGGTAATAAAGCTTGGATCTTGTGCGTGTAAATCACAGTCCTGGGGAGACGTAGTACAACCCGTAAGGACAAGGGCGGCAAGAAGTGCGTATTTTCTCATCAAATAATCCATCATTAGCGTCGAATAACGCTGCTTTAAGCAGTCTTAAACCGGCCGATAATGCTATCGGCCGAAAGGGTTAACCAAGGGAGATCGCCTGGCGCTGTTCATACAGCTCGTTGGTTTCTTGTTCCAGAGCAGCAATCTTGCTATTGAGATTGGCATATTCTTTGTTCAAATTTGCCAGCTTGCTTTTCTCTGCACTTGTGGTGGTCGTTTGACCTTGTAAAGCGACCTTATAGGCAGATTCTTTATCCTTCATGCCTTTCATGGTCTCTTTCATCTTGCTGATGTTGGCATCAATTTGCGCCAGCTGGGTTTTCGCACCGGCTTTATCAAATCCAGCTTTATCTTTTTGGATGCTGATTTTGGTTAAGGTGGCCTGGTTTTCGCTAATAACTTGTTTCATCGCCAGCGTCGATTTTTCAACCGCTGCGGTATCTTTGCTGATGTCGTTATCCATTGCCTGCAGACGATCGGCGGTGGAGGCATAATCTTTTTTCAGTCCGTCAAGATAGTAGTTAGCGGTCATACCTGCAGCACAGCCAGCAGCGCCACCAATTGCAGCGCCGGCAAGCGCTTTCTTCGAGTCACCTGCTAGCGCCCCTACTAACGCGCCGAGAGCTGCGCCGGATACGGCGCCTACGCCACAACCTTGTGCACCAGAAGCGCTAAAGAACTGTGATTGTTCTGTGGTGGTAAGGCGAGGATCCGGCTTTGTCCCAGACAGGAGAGAGCTTCCGGTATTGGCACAGCCTCCAAGTAACAATGCTGCGGAAATCACGATGCATGTGGTAGTTCGGTTAAATGTATTCACAATCTTTTTCCTTAAAAATAATTAAGTAACGACAAGCAAGCTGTATCAACTAAAAATTTAGAATTAGTAATGATTTTGTCCGACATTACTGATTATTGTATTAGTTATAAGATGTCAAAAGAGCTATTCAAAGAGCATTTAAATAATAAGTAATAAATTAATTGCAATGTGTTATTATGTGTTCGTAGGTATCCCGCACTGATAGCTTATGCAATTTTGTGTTTTCGTATCACTTTATGTTGGCCTTGCTGCTGAAACACATCTTTTTCAAAAATAATCGACATTTTCGAATTCGTAGGCCTTACCATGAAACATGGGAGGATATCTCCACATAAAATATACATTCCGTGAATATATCTCAACGTCAGACATTTTTCCAGTGTGTACAATTAGAATGTTGATTCAACTGATTAATCTTTATTAAACACACTAAAGATCATGCCAGAAATGCCGATAAATCACATGTGTGCTGTTGTCTTTGTTTGTGAAGTAGGTAGGGTTACAGTTCTTGTTTTCACTGATGTAATCTGTATTTGATATCTTAATGTAATGTAGTTTTTTATTAATTGCAGTGTTTTGTGTATGCGTGGAAGGATGAGTGTACGTAAAGTGGCTAGCTAAATAGCTGCGCGGAATAGTAGATCACTGAAAGGGAACTCAGCCCGGATTGTGCGATCTGATCAATCGCCAAACCAACCAAAATCACCAACCGGACTGAGCGATGCCGATCATAGTACCAATACCCCGTGGCGAACGACGCCTGATGCAGAAAGCTATTCATAAAACGCGTGATAAAAATCATGCCCACAGACTCACGGCCATGCTGATGCTTCATCGGGGTGAACGGGTCAGCGATGTTGCCAGAACTCTCTGTTGTGCCCGTTCATCCGTTGGTCGCTGGATTAACTGGTTTACGCACTCAGGTATTGAAGGCCTGAAATCCTTACCCGCAGGGCGCTCCCGACGCTGGCCTTTTGAACATATCTGCACCCTGTTACGTGAGCTGATAAAGCATTCTCCCGGCGATTTTGGTTATCAACGTTCACGCTGGAGCACCGAATTACTGGCAATAAAAATCAATGAGATAACCGGTTGCCAGTTACATGCAGGAACCGTTCGCCGCTGGTTGCCATCTGCGGGGCTTGTATGGCGCAGGGCCGCGCCAACTCTGCGTATCCGTGACCCACATAAAGATGAAAAGATGGCGGTAATCCACAAAGCGCTGGATGAATGCAGCGCAGAGCATCCGGTATTTTATGAAGATGAAGTGGATATCCACCTTAATCCTAAAATCGGTGCGGACTGGCAGTTGCGCGGACAGCAGAAACGGGTAGTGACGCCGGGGCAGAACGAAAAATACTATCTGGCCGGCGCACTGCACAGTGGCACGGGTAAAGTCAGCTACGTGGGCGGCAACAGCAAAAGTTCAGCGCTGTTTATCGCTCTGCTGAAGCACCTGAAAGCCACTTACCGGCGGGCGAAAACAATCACGCTGATCGTTGATAACTACATTATCCATAAAAGCCGCGAAACACAGCGCTGGTTGAAAGCAAATCCCAAGTTCAGGGTAATTTACCAGCCGGTTTACTCGCCGTGGGTGAATCATGTGGAACAGCTATGGCAGGCACTTCATGACACGATAACCCGTAATCATCAGTGCCGCTCAATGTGGCAGTTACTGAAAAAGGTCCGCCATTTTATGGAAACCGCCAGCCCATTCCCCGGAGGAAAACATGGTCAGGCAAAAGTGTAGCGGTATTAGGCGCAGCTATTTAGGTTAATTGCTGTACGTGTCGATCTCCACTATCCCAAAATAGTTGATAACGGTGACAATATCTGTTGCTTCCCTAACCTGGAACCTGGGGTGATATCCCGGATGCGTGAATCCCTCAGAGCTAAGCTGGAGGCTGACCGTACCCGTAAGGTGCGTGAGGATAAACGCATTTACCGTTGCCCTTTATTTATTATATGGGCGAAAGAGTATTCTGAATCAGGTAAATGCCACTATCACATTTGCCTGTTGTTCAACAAAGACGCTTACTACCACCTCGGGGATTACGATCAGGACGATAACCTTAGAGGGATGATCACAGGAGCCTGGTACAGCGCCCTGAGACTGGAGAGAGACGATCACCCTGGTCTGGTCCATTTTCCTGAAAACTGTAAGTATGTGCTAGACACCAATAGTACTGACTTCCAGCAGAACTACCAGGCGCTGTTAACCCGACTGGACTACCTGACCAAAGTTGAAAGCAAAGTGTTTGGTGAAGGAGACCGTAACTTCGGCTGTAGCCAAAGAGCCTGTCAGTAATTCTGTGTAACTGCCCACTCGTTAAAGGTGATCGCTCAGGCGGTCACCGAACTCGATAATAAAACGACTCATTGCCAGCCGCCAGTTCTGGATCGGCATACTCCATTTTTTCGACGCGTCCTTGATCGCCAGATACACAACCTTCCGCACCGAGTCATCTGTCGGGAACACTTTGCGTTTCTTAATCGCAGCTCGGATCACGCTGTTCAGCGATTCTATCGCATTCGTGGTGTAGATGGCCTTGCGGATATCCGGCGGGTAGCCGAAGAATGTATTCAGGTTTTCCCAGTGCGCACGCCAGCTTTTGCTGATTTGCGGATATTTATCGTCCCATTCGCCCGCGAACGCATCCAGCGCCATCAGCGCCGCCTCTTCGGTCGGAGCCTGATAAACCGCCTTCAGTCCGCTAGTGACGGCTTTGTAGTCCTTCCAGGACACGTATTTCAGGCTGTTACGTACCATATGGATGATGCGCAGCTGGATATGGGTCTGCGGATAGACGCTGTTTATCGCATCCGGGAAGCCCTTCAGGCCGTCCACGCAGGCAATCAGGATGTCCTGAAGCCCGCGATTTTTAAGCTCTGTCAGCACGCTCAGCCAGAACTTTGCGCCTTCATTTTCGGCCAGCCACATACCCAGTAATTCTTTCTGGCCTTCGGTGTTGATACCCAGCGCCAGGAAGACGGCTTTGTTGATTACGCTGCCATTCTGATGGACTTTGACAACAATGCAGTCCATATAAACAATGGGATACAGCGCATCCAACTGCCGGTTTTGCCACTCAGTGACCTGCTCTTTTACGGCGTCGGTGACCTTAGATATCAGCGTGGGCGACACATCGGCGTCGTACATTTCTTTGAACGTGGCGACGATTTCCCGTGTGGTCATGCCTTTGGCATAGAGGGATAAAATCTGGCTGTCCATCTGCGTGATACGCGTCTGGTTCTTCTTAATCAACTGAGGTTCAAAGGTATTTTCACGATCACGCGGCGTGTTCAGCTCAATCTCGCCGTCATCGCAAAGCAGCGTTTTTGACGAGTAGCCATTGCGGGTATTAGAGCCTTTTTTGGGCGCATTTTTCTCATGCCCAAGATGGTCGGTCAGCTCAGCATTTAACGCTGTTTCGACGGTTAGCTTCGTCAGCATACGAGAAAACTGGTTAAGATCGGCTTCGGTTTTAAGGCCCTTAGCCAGTTCAGCCGCCAGCGCTTTGAGTTTCTTTTCGTCCATAATTTGCCTGTCTCCGTTGTTGGAATGAACATATCAAAAACAGGCAGATACACAATTTAAATTACAGTCTCGATTATAGTAAAACAACCATCTTTAACTGATGGGTTTGGCCTTTCCATCCATAAGAAAGGCCATTTCTGTAAAAAAATAAATTACCCGCGACTGCAGCCGAAGCTACGGTCGCCATCTCCGTATACTTTTGTATCAAGTTTAGCCAGGTAGTCAAGACGATTCAGTAATTTATTGTATTCTCCTTCAAAGTTAAAATCATTGACGTCTAATATATAACGACAATTTTCAGGGTAGTGAACCAATCCCGGATAATCATCCAGTTCCAATCCCAGTGCGCTATACCATGCTCTTACAATCATCATCCTTAAATTGCTTTCAGCCTCATAATCACCTAAATGGTAATAAGCATCTTTGTTAAAAAAAAGACCAATATGAAAATGACATTTTCCCTCTTCGGAAAACTCCCTTACCCAAACATGACGAACTCGGTTTGGATATATTCTTTTACCGTTGGCGGCTCTGGCTCTCTCATTGGCCTCCAACATGGCATTTAATGCATTACGGAAACGGGGTGATGCTGCCAACTTA
>NZ_JAKCNS010000002.1 GCF_021440345.1 Kluyvera intermedia | reverse complement strand
AGTGGGGCCGCATTATAGGGGGAAATTGAGATCCCGCAAGCATAAATATGAAAAATGTTTTCGTTCGCTCACTTTCCAGGCGATCCGTCGAATTACCGCCCTATTTGCGTGAAAGTTGCGCTATTTCACGGGCGAAATCTGCGACCTGTTGCCAATCGGTATAAACCACCTCTTTACTGGTATCCGTTTCGCCACCGGTCATCTTCATAATAAGACGAATCATAAAGCGGTCGAACCATCCATAACGTGGATAACGTAAAGCTCCCGCAAACACCGCGCAGCTATCCGGTTGCCATGGAGAACGCAGCAAGAACTTGCGCGTGTAGCTATTAGTCTGTGGTGAACGCTTCTCAGGTTTACGTGCTACCAGGTTCACCGAGAAGAACGCACTGGGTACTGCCTGCAACGCCGCGGCATGCTTTTTCACAAAACGGTCGAGCACCGGGTGGAAATGGCCATAACGAATAGAAGCACCAATGATGATTCGATCATACAGCTGCCACTCAATATCATCCGTACGATTCAGATCAATCAGCGCCGTATCCGCACCCAGTTCATGGAGCTGAGAGCAAAGATAGGCGGCAATTTCGCGCGTCTGCCCATCACGGGTAGAAAATAGCATTAATGTTTTCAACGCGGACTCCTGTTATTCGCGCCAGAATGTTGGAGTAAAGAGCACCAACAACGTAAAGACCTCAAGACGACCGAATAGCATATTCGCAATCAGGATCCACTTCGCCACCGGATTCATACTGGCAAAGTTATCCGCCACCACGCCAAGCCCTGGGCCGAGGTTGTTGAGCGTTGCCACAACGGAAGCAAACGCCGAGAAGTCATCTACACCGGTCGCGATGATCGCCAACATACTAATAATAAAGACCAGCGCATAAGCAGAGAAGAATCCCCACACCGCTTCAAGAATTCGTTCCGGTAGCGCGCGGCTGCCCAGCTTAATGCTGTAGACCGCATTCGGGTGGACGAGGCGTTTGAGTTCGCGGTTCCCCTGTTTAAACAACAGCAGAATACGAATCACCTTCAGACCACCGCCCGTCGACCCCGCACAGCCACCGATAAATGCCGAACATAATAGAAGTACCGGCAGGAATAACGGCCAGCGCGCAATACTGTCGGTGGTGAAGCCCGCCGTAGTCGCCATCGAGACAACCTGGAAGAAGGCCTGATTTAGCGTCGTTACCGCAGATGCGTAGATATTGTGGAACCATAGGACCAACGTACAGATAACCACGAGCGTTAGCTGAACACCGATAAACATGCGGAATTCCGGGTCGCGCCAGTAAACCTTCAGGCTTCGCCCACTTAATAAAGAGAAGTGCAGACCGTAGTTACAGCCGGAGATCAGCAAGAAGATAGCAATGATGGTGTTGATGGTCGGGCTATTAAAGAAGCCGACGCTGGCGTCGTGCGTTGAGAAACCGCCGATAGCGATTGTCGCAAAACTGTGGCCGATAGCATCAAACGCCGGCATCCCGGCAAACCATAGCGCCAGCGCGCACGCCACAGTCAGTAGCACATAGATAAGCCATAGCGTTTTGGCCGTTTCGGCGATACGCGGCCGCATTTTGTTGTCTTTCAGCGGCCCTGGCATCTCCGCACGATAAAGCTGCATCCCACCAACGCCGAGGATTGGCAGAATCGCCACTGCCAGCACAATGATCCCCATACCGCCAAACCACTGCAGCATTTGTCGATAAAAGAGGATAGCGTGAGGTAACGAGTCCAGCCCCACCAGCGTCGTCGCCCCAGTGGTGGTTAACCCCGAGAATGACTCAAAGAACGCATCGGTCACCGTCAGGTTCGGTTGCTCGGAGAAGATAAACGGCAGCGCACCCACGCTCCCCAGCACCGTCCAGAACAGGACGACGATCAGGAACCCTTCGCGCGATTTCAGCTCGCCCTTTTCCCGACGGTTCGGCCACCACAGCAGCGAACCAATCGCCAGTGCGACAAAAAAGGTCTGGGTAAATGCGCGCCCGGCGCCATCGCGGTAAATCAAAGCCACCAATCCCGGCAGGATCATTGTCCCCGAGAATAAGATGACCAGAAGTCCAACAATTCGAGTAATGGCACGAAAATGCATTTCCGGCGCGTCCTTTGATATTCAAAAAAGTCAGGAGGGGGATTATTCGTCAATCGCTAATAAATGCAATGAACCACGACTAAAATCGGCCAGTCTTGTGGAAAAATCAGACACCTTAGCCTGAGGAAGCGCCACGCGAAGCTGCACCGCTGCTTGATAATCGCTGGCAACAATGAGGCCCGCATGCTGTTCAACCAACGCTTCGACACCCGCCAACTGTCCGTATTCACATAACAGAGTATATTCCGTTAGCGGTGTCTTAACCTGCGTCGTCAATAGATTGAGCGCCTGCTGCACTCCGCCACCGTAGGCCTTCACCAGACCACCGGTCCCCAATAGAATACCGCCGTAGTAGCGCACCACTACGGCGGTGATTTCGCCGATACCGCTGCCCATCAGCTGGGCAAGCATCGGTTTTCCGGCCGTGCCCGCCGGTTCACCATCGTCCGAGAAGCCAAGCTGTTGTGAATCGTCAGGCCTACCCGCAACCCACGCCACGCAGTGGTGGCGGGCATCAGGGTGTTCCGCACGAACCGACTCAACAAACGCCTTTGCCGCCTCTACCCCGTCGGTATGCGCCAACAGGGTAATAAAACGGCTTTTTTTGATCTCTTCAACAAAGGTGACCGACTCGGCCGGTATTCGCCAGCTATCCATTACGCCAGTTTCAGATCACGCGTCATGTTTTCGATATTGTTCTCGTGGATAACTACGTTATCTTCAATACGAATGCCACCGAACGGCTTCAGCGCTTCAATTTTCTGCCAGTTGAAGTGTTTGCTGAACTGACCTTCACGCCACGGCGCGAGCAGAGACTCAATAAAGTAGATGCCCGGCTCAATGGTCAGGACCATACGCGGCTCCAGCATACGGGTGCAGCGCAGGTACGGATATTTGGACGGAGCCGCCAGATGCGTACCGGTATCATCCTGCATAAAGCCCGCAACATCGTGAACCTGCAGACCCAGCGGATGGCCGATACCGTGCGGCATAAACGGCCCGGTCAGGTCGTTTTCCACCATCGCCTCTTCGCTCATGTCGGTCACGATCTGATGCTTACGCAGCAGTTTGGCAATCCGCTGATGGAACTGAATGTGATAGTCCACATAGCTGGTGCCCGCCTTCATAGTGGCGATAAGCGCCAGCTGTTCGGTGTTCACATCTTTAATCAAATGCGCATAGTCGTTGTCGCTGTGCGCCGCCCAAGTGCGGGTGAGGTCAGCGGCATAACCGTTGTACTCCGCTCCGGCATCAAGCAGGAAGCTGCGAATTTCAGACGGCGCACGGTGATCGAGTTTAGTGTAGTGCAGCACGGAAGCGTGCTCGTTCAGCGCCACGATGTTGCCATAAGGCACATCGGTATCGCGGTGGCCGGTAGCAGTCAGGTAAGCGAGGTTGATGTCAAACTCGCTCATTCCAGAACGGAAGGCTTCTTCCGCCGCGCGATGCCCGTTAACCGCCATCTTCTGCGCTTCACGCATACAGGCCAGTTCATAATCGGTTTTATAGGCGCGATAGTAGTGCAGGTAATCAATCGCTGCTTTCGGGTTGATGTTGTTGGCGGCGATGCCGAGACCCAGCGCACGCTCCGGAACCGGACCGATATAACCGATATTGCCACGGTCAGCCGGCAGCAGGCTGCCAATACCGTCAGCCTTTGGCAGGGCAATGACTTCAACATCTTCCGTCCAGAACGAAGTCGGTAGCGGTTCAACGTTGTGCCAGTAATCGACCGGCAGGTAGAACCACAGCTTAGGTTTATTCACCCCATCAACCAACAGCCAGCAGTTAGGTACCTGAGTCACCGGCACCCAGGCTTTAAACTGTGGGTTGACCTTGAACGGGTACGCGTGGTCATCCAGAAAAACATTCATCAGCTCGCCAGAGTGGATAAGCAGCGCATCAAGCTTAGAACGCTCGAGTGCGTTACGCGCCCGCTCTTGTAAGGTAAGGATATGATTTTTATAAAGTGCGGCCAGTGATTCCATTATTTACCCTTCTGAATTTTTTGCCCTCAAGTCCCCGCATATTAGCACACCTCATTCAGCCTGCGTGATTTACACCGGACGTGATCCGACCAGCAAATATTTAAAGACTCATTTGCATTTATTTAACACAAAATACACACTCGACTTTATCTGGTACGACCAGATCACCTTGCTGGATTCAGGAGACTGACATGCTCTACAAAGGCGACACCCTATATCTCAACTGGCTGGAAGATGGCATTGCCGAACTGGTGTTCGATGCCCCCGGCTCCGTGAACAAACTTGATACCGCGACCGTCGCCAGCCTCGGCCAGGCGCTCGACGTCCTCGAAAAACAAAAAGAGCTGAAAGGGCTGCTGCTGCGCTCTGAAAAAGCGGCCTTTATTGTCGGCGCGGATATCACCGAATTCCTTTCGCTGTTCCTGGTACCTGAAGAACAGTTCAGCCAGTGGCTGCATTTCGCCAATAGCGTCTTTAACCGTCTGGAAGATTTACCGGTCCCAACCCTTTCTGCCATCAATGGCTATGCGCTGGGCGGCGGCTGCGAATGCGTGCTGGCCACCGATTTCCGTCTGGCGACACCGGACCTGCGTATCGGCCTGCCGGAAACAAAACTAGGCATCATGCCAGGCTTTGGCGGCTCCGTGCGTCTGCCACGTCTGCTCGGAGCGGATAGCGCACTGGAAATTATCGCCGCGGGCAAAGATGTTGGCGCCGAACAAGCGTTGAAACTGGGTCTGGTTGACGGTGTAGTTAAGCCGGAGAAACTGTTTGATGGCGCGCTGGCTGTTCTGCGCCAGGCGATTAACGGCGATCTCGACTGGAAAGCCAAGCGTCAACCTAAGCTGGAGCCGCTGAAGCTCAGCAAGATTGAAGCGACCATGAGTTTCACTATCGCTAAAGGCATGGTGATGCAGACGGCGGGTAAACACTACCCGGCGCCGATCACGGCGGTGAAGACCATCGAAGCCGCGGCCCGTTTCGGCCGTGAAGAAGCACTGAATCTGGAAAATAAAAGTTTTGTCCCACTGGCCCATTCTAATGAAGCCCGTGCGCTGGTCGGCATTTTCCTCAACGACCAATTCGTAAAAAGTCAGGCGAAGAAACTGACCAAAAACACCGAACCACCGAAACATGCCGCTGTACTTGGCGCCGGCATCATGGGTGGCGGGATCGCTTACCAGTCCGCCTGGAAAGGCGTGCCGGTTATCATGAAGGATATTAACGAGAAGTCGCTAACGCTTGGCATGAACGAAGCCAGCAAACTGCTCAACAAACAGCTGGAGCGCGGAAAGATTGACGGTCTGAAGCTGGCGGGGGTTATCTCCACCATTCAACCGACCCTCGACTATGCAGGTTTTGACCGCGTTGACGTTGTCGTTGAAGCCGTCGTCGAAAATCCGAAAGTCAAAAAAGCGGTGCTGGCCGAGACCGAACAAAAGGTTCGCCCGGATACTGTGCTGGCCTCCAACACTTCGACTATTCCTATTGGTGAGCTGGCCGATGCGCTTGAACGTCCAGAAAACTTCTGCGGGATGCACTTCTTCAACCCGGTGCACCGTATGCCGCTGGTTGAAATCATCCGCGGTAAGAAGACCTCCGACAGCACCATTGCGAAAGTGGTCAGTTGGGCGAGCAAAATGGGTAAAACCCCGATTGTGGTTAACGACTGCCCAGGCTTCTTCGTCAACCGCGTGCTGTTCCCTTACTTTGCCGGTTTTAGCCAGCTGCTGCGCGATGGCGCCGACTTCCGCAAAGTCGATAAAGTGATGGAAAAAGTCTTCGGCTGGCCAATGGGCCCTGCTTACCTGCTGGATGTGGTCGGTATTGATACCGCGCACCACGCGCAGGCCGTTATGGCCGCTGGCTTCCCACAGCGAATGCACAAAGATTACCGCGATGCTATCGATGCGCTGTTCGATGCCAGCCGCTACGGGCAGAAAAATGGTCTGGGCTTCTGGCGCTATAAAGAAGACAGCAAAGGTAAGCCGAAGAAAGAAGAAGACCCGGCGGTGGACAGCCTGCTGGCCGACGTCAGCCAACCAAAACGTGACTTCAGCGAAGAAGAGATCATCGCCCGTATGATGATCCCGATGGTCAACGAAGTGGTACGTTGTCTGGAAGAAGGCATTATCGCAACCCCAGCTGAAGCCGATATGGCGCTGGTTTACGGTCTCGGCTTCCCTCCGTTCCACGGCGGCGCGTTCCGCTGGCTGGATACGCTCGGCAGCGCGAAGTACCTCGACATGGCGCAGCAGTATCAGCATCTCGGCCCGTTGTATGAAGTTCCGGCCGGTCTGCGCGACAAAGCCCGCCACAACGAAGCGTACTATCCCCCGGTTGAGCCAGCCCGCCCGGTTGGTGAGCTGAAAACGGCTTAAGGAGTCACGATGGAACAGGTTGTTATTGTTGATGCAATTCGTACCCCAATGGGCCGTTCAAAGGGCGGCGCGTTCCGCAACGTGCGCGCGGAGGATCTCTCTGCTCATCTGATGCGTAGCCTGCTGGCGCGTAATCCGGCGCTGGAAGCCGCGGCTATCGACGACATCTATTGGGGCTGCGTGCAGCAGACGCTGGAGCAGGGCTTCAATATTGCTCGTAACGCCTCGCTGCTGGCGGAAATTCCTCATTCGGTTCCGGCGAATACCGTCAACCGTCTGTGTGGTTCTTCCATGCAGGCTCTGCACGACGCGGCGCGAATGATCATGACCGGCGATGCGCAGGTTTGTATGGTCGGCGGCGTTGAACACATGGGCCACGTGCCGATGAGCCATGGCGTCGATTTCCACCCGGGCATGAGCCGTACCGTCGCAAAAGCGGCAGGTATGATGGGCCTCACGGCAGAAATGCTCTCCCGCATGCACGGTATCAGCCGTGAAATGCAGGACGCGTTCGCTGCTCGCTCCCATGCACGTGCCTGGGCTGCGACTCAATCCGGTGCTTTTAAGAATGAAATCATTCCTACCGGCGGCCATGACGCAGACGGCGTGCTGAAACAGTTTAACTACGACGAGGTTATCCGCCCGGAGACCACCGTTGAAGCGCTGTCCACTCTGCGCCCGGCGTTTGATCCGGTCACCGGTACCGTTACGGCAGGTTCTTCTTCTGCCCTCTCCGACGGCGCCTCCGCGATGCTGGTGATGAGCGAAAGCCGCGCGCGCGCGCTGGGCTTAACGCCACACGCCCGTATCCGTTCAATGGCGGTTGTCGGCTGCGACCCTTCGATTATGGGTTACGGCCCGGTTCCGGCGTCAAAGCTGGCGCTGAAAAAAGCGGGGCTTTCGGCAAGCGATATTGATCTGTTTGAGATGAATGAAGCATTTGCCGCGCAGATCCTGCCGTGCATCAAAGATCTGGGGCTGATGGAGCAGATTGACGAGAAGATCAACCTCAACGGCGGTGCGATTGCGCTGGGCCATCCGCTAGGGTGCTCCGGTACGCGTATCACCACCACCTTGCTGAACCTGATGGAACGCAAAGACGCGCAGTTTGGTCTGGCGACTATGTGCATCGGTTTAGGCCAGGGCATCGCGACGGTTATCGAGCGGGTATAAAAAACATGCCCCGGTACCGCATAACGGGACCGGGGCAAGCAATGTGATCGTCCGGATAGAACGCGCCAGCGTCGCTACCCGGCAAGCAACCTTATTACAAAAAAGTTTAGTTGCCGTTCTTCCCGCCTGTCAGGGGCGGGTTTTTTATCCACGTATCAGATAAACGCGAAAGCATCACCAAACAAACGATCTTCACGCGCCTGGCGTTCGTTACAGAACAGGTCACGGGCAATTTTCGCCATTTCAAAGCGGCCAGCGATATAGATATCGTGGTTTGCCAGCGTACCGTAATCCTGCAACACCGCCGTCAGCACGGTACCAGAACGTCCGCGCCAGCCCTCTTCCGGTTGTTCAACCACCGGTTCGACGCGCAGATTTGGATGGTTCACCGATAGCGCTTCCAGCTCGGAGAGATCGTACAGATGCTTCTCTTCACGACCACCCCAGTAAATCGTAACATCGCGATTCGGGTTACGCGCCAGCGCGGTCAGCAAAATAGAACGCACATACGAGAAGCCGGTACCGCCGGCAATCAGCACCAGAGGACGTTCGTCCTCATCGCGCAGCCAGGCTTCGCCGTGTGGGATATCAACAACCACTTCGCGCTCTTTGAGAATTCTGTCCATCACGGCCATCGCATACAGATTCAGCTCTGAGGCGCCGATGTGCAGCTCAATAAACGCTTTTTCGTCCGGCGTAGAGGCCATGGAGAACGGGCGTTTATCGCGCTCATCCATCACCACCATCAGATACTGGCCGGCACGAAATGAGAAGGCAGCTTCGGGTTCTAAACGAACGCGATATACCGTATCGGTAATCGCATCCACCGAGGTCACTTTACAGCTTAAGGTTGTCATGCGCTCCCTCTGTCGGGTCTTCTCCCCCATCATCATCGGCGATACCAGGACGTATGCTCCACTGATGATTTAGGGGGATATTTATCATTTATCGTCGGAAAAAATGGCCAGCTCATCCCAGATTTCATCGATACGCGCCGTAACGGCAGGATCTTTCTTAATCGGGCGGCCCCACTCGCGCTGGGTTTCCCCAGGCCACTTGTTGGTGGCATCCAGCCCCATTTTCGACCCCAACCCGGAAACCGGCGAGGCGAAATCAAGATAATCAATCGGCGTGTTTTCTACCAGCACGGTATCCCTTGCAGGATCCATACGGGTGGTAATCGCCCATATCACATCGTTCCAGTCACGTGCGTTCACGTCATCATCGCAGACAATCACGAACTTTGTGTACATAAATTGCCGTAAAAACGACCATACGCCCATCATCACGCGTTTTGCATGTCCCGCGTACTGTTTTTTCATGGTGACGACGGCAAGGCGATAGGAGCACCCTTCCGGCGGCAGATAGAAATCAACAATCTCCGGGAACTGTTTTTGCAGAATCGGCACGAACACTTCGTTCAGCGCCACGCCCAGCACCGCCGGTTCATCCGGTGGACGACCGGTATAGGTCGAGTGATAAATCGCATCTTCACGCTGGGTAATGTGGGTCACGGTAAAGACCGGGAAGTTATCCACTTCGTTGTAGTAACCGGTATGGTCACCATACGGGCCTTCCGGCGCCATCTCACCGGGCTCAATGTAGCCTTCAAGCACAATCTCGGCGCTGGCCGGAACTTCCAGATCGTTCGAAAGACACTTCACCACTTCGGTTTTGGTACCGCGCAGCAGGCCAGCAAAGGCATACTCGGAAAGGGTGTCCGGTACCGGCGTCACCGCCCCCAGAATAGTGGCAGGATCGGCGCCTAGCGCGACAGACACCGGGAAGCGTTCACCCGGATGCGCCGCGCACCACTCCTGAAAATCAAGCGCGCCGCCGCGATGCGACAGCCAGCGCATAATCAATTTGTTTTTACCAATCACCTGTTGGCGATAAATCCCCAGGTTCTGCCGCTCTTTGTGCGGCCCACGGGTCACCGTCAATCCCCAGGTAATCAGCGGAGCCGCATCTTCTGGCCAGCAGGTCATCACCGGGATACGGGACAGATCGACGTCATCCCCGGAGATAATTTTTTGCTGGCAAGGCGCGCCGCGCAGACGTTTCGTCGGCATGTTTAACACCTGCTTGAACTGCGGCAGCTTATCAAACAGATCGCGAAAGCCCTTCGGCGGCTCAGGCTCTTTCAAAAAGGCTAATAATTTACCCACTTCGCGCAGTGCGCTGACATCTTCCTGCCCCATCCCCATCGCCACACGCTTCGGGGTACCGAACAGGTTACACAGCACCGGCATGGAATAACCAATAGGATTTTCAAACAGTAACGCGGGACCACCGGCACGTAGAGTGCGATCGGCAATTTCGGTAATTTCCAGATGGGGATCAACCGGGAGGCTAATACGCTTAAGCTCACCCTGCTGCTCAAGCTGTGTCAGAAAGTCGCGTAGGTCTTGGTATTTCATGGGGTAATTATTGGCCTCCTGGTAAGCGCCTCATTATACGGCGAATGGTTCCGTGATGCTGTAATTTTGTTAAATTAGCGTAAATTAAAGCAGTAATAATCAACATCGCGATTTGACTGCACTTTTGTTATGCTTTCACGCTAAAGAGCGGAAATGAGTCATTATGCAAGCCTGGTATTTACTGTACTGCAAACGTGGGCAACTTCAGCGCGCCCAGGAACATCTTGAACGACAGGCGGTCAATTGCCTGACGCCGATGATCGCCCTGGAAAAAATGGTGCGCGGTAAACGTACTACCGTCAACGAGCCATTGTTCCCGAACTACCTGTTTGTGGAATTTGACCCGGAAGTGATTCACACTACCACCATTAACGCGACCCGCGGCGTCAGTCATTTTGTCCGCTTTGGCATCCATCCCGCAACGGTTCCGTCTTCAGTCATTCACCAGCTTTCCATCTATCAGCCGGAAGACATCACCGACCCGGAAACCCCTTACCCTGGTGACAGCGTCGTCATCACCGAAGGCGCGTTCGAAGGGTTACAGGCTATCTTTGCTGAACCTGACGGCGAAGCGCGTTCAATGCTGCTGCTCAACCTGCTCAACCAGCAGATCAAGCAGAGCGTTAAAAACACCGACTTCCGTAAAGCCTGAGTTAAAAGTCGATATTAAACAACTGTCTGACGTTGTTGTCTGTGACGCCTTCCAGCCATTGCGCTTCTTCGCCTCGCCATTCGGCGACGCGCGCCAGAATATGCGGAACAAACGCCGGCTCATTGCGTCGTGACGCCGGTTTCGGTGTCATATCACGCGGTAATAAATACGGCGCATCCGTCTCCAGTAACAGGCGTTCTGCCGGGATCATCGGCAGCAACTCGCGCAGCTCAAGCCCCCGGCGTTCATCGCACACCCAGCCAGTAATACCGATAAACAGCCCGTGATCCAGGCACGCCTGCAGTTCGTCCCGCGTGCCGGTAAAACAGTGCAGCACGGCACCCGGCAGATGATCAAGCCAGGGCTCCAGTAGCGCGAAGAAGCGATCGTGCGCATCGCGACAGTGCAGGAATACCGGCATTCCCAGCTCAGCGGCCATTGCCAACTGGGCGCTAAAAGCCGTTTCCTGCTCCGCGGGTGTGGAGAAGTTGCGGTTAAAGTCCAGGCCGCATTCACCCACCGCCACCACTTCCGGTTTATTCACCAACGTATAGATTGCTTCGGCCACTTCCGGTGACCAACTGCTGCTATCGTGCGGATGAACACCTGCGGTAGACCAGCAGCGTTCAAAACGCTCTGCCAGCCGTTGCGCTTCCTCGCTTTCATGACGATTGGTTCCGGTCAACAGCATACCGTGTACGCCTGCCGCACGGGCACGCGCGACAACCTCGTCGCGATCGCGGGAAAACTGCGAGCTGGTGAGATTAACTCCGATATCAAACATCATGGCTCCCATATGACAACCGCCCTGACGGGCGGTTGGTTATTCTTCAGATTCTTCGGCTTCCGCGTCTTCATCACGCGTCGCTCGCTTCCCGGCGTAGAAGCGGGAGAAAAACAGCCCCACTTCAAACAGACAGTACATCGGGATGGCCAGCAGCGTTTGCGAAAACACATCCGGCGGAGTCAGCAGCATGCCAACCACGAAGGCACCCACCAGCACGTACGGACGCTTCTTGCGAAGATCATCCGGCGTGGTCACGCCCACCCAGCACAGCAGCACGATAGCGACCGGCACTTCAAACGACACACCAAACGCGATGAACAACGACATCACGAAATCGAGATAACTCTTGATATCCGTGGATACCAGCACCCCAGCCGGGGCCGCATGCGTCAGGAATCCAAACGCCAGCGGGAACACCACAAAGTAGGCAAACGCCATACCGGTGTAAAACAGCAGGGTGCTGGAGACCAGCAGCGGCATCACCAGGCGACGTTCATGCTTATACAGCGCAGGGGCGACAAACGCCCATACCTGATACAGAATGACCGGCGCGGAGAGGATAAGCGACACCATAAAGGTCAGCTTGATCGGCGTGAAAAACGGCGATGCGACGTCGGTCGCGATCATCGTCGCCCCGTGCGGCAGCTGTTTAATCAGCGGCGCTGACACCAGTTGGTAAATGTCGTTGGCGAAGTAGACCAACGCCAGAAAAATACCGATGACCGCGATGATGCTGTTAAGCAGACGCTTACGCAGCTCAATCAAATGAGCGATCAATGGTTGAGTATCTTCTACGCTCATGTTTACGATTTATCACTCGATGCGGGGGATGAATCAGGAACCGCGGCCGCAGAAATTTTCTCTTTCTCTACCGGTTTGACCGCCTCAGCGGCTGGCGCCGGAGCTTCTACCGGTGGCGAAACGGGTTCGTCAGCATGCACCACCTGCGGATCGGCAGTGGTCGGCTGCGCGGCTTCCTTATCCTTCACCACAGGGTTATGGATAGTATTGGCCTCATCGCTCGCCTTTTCAGGATCGTGCGCAGAGTAAGAACGCTTCATCGACTCAGCCGCTTCGCGCAGCTCGTCCATCGAAGCCTTCAGCTCAGGCGTCAGGCTATCCAGACTCGCTTTCTCCACTTTCTTCAGGCTGTCCTGAAATTCCTGGAGTTTAAGCTCCTGCGTCAGCTCATTTTGTACGGTTGTCGCCAGCGAGCGCAGCGCCCGGATCCAGCCAACAACCGTCTTCACTGCAACCGGTAGACGTTTTGGCCCTAATACGACAAGGCCAATCACAAATACCAGCAGCAGTTCACTGAAACCAATATCAAACACGAATTACACCTGCTCGTTGTCGTGGCGTTTCGCTTCGTCTTTCTTCGCACTTTCCTGCTTATCAGTAATTGATTGCGCAGTGAAATCTGCATCCTGGCTCGGTTTATCTTTCTTCTCGTCTTCATCACCCATGGCTTTCTTAAAGCCTTTGATGGACGCGCCTAAATCCGACCCAAGCGAGCTCAGCTTTTTAGTCCCAAAAAGCAGAACCACGATAACGACGATAATCAGCAACTGCCAAATACTAATACCACCCATACATGTTCCTCTGATAGATGATGAAATAATCAGCGCGCATTATACGTTATGCAGCGCCCTGTTAGCGACGCAAAAATCAGCGCGTCTTTCGCCAGCCTGCGAGCCATACCACCAATCCTCCGGCCATAAGCCATGCGGGTGTCAGGCCCCATTCCGGGCGGTAAACCAGTAATACTGTACCGCTCAGGAGTAAAACCGCGCCTATACCAAAGAGATAACGCGACTGCCCCTGACGAGTGTGATGCGTTGCCATATCCTGCGAAATCTTTGCAAGACTGGCCTGCATCTGCTTGCTTTGGCGCAGGCTGTCGTAAACCAGCTCCGGTAATTCCGGCATTTTTTCAATCCAGAACGGCGCTTTGTCTTTCAATGCACGGAACAGCGCCGGCACACCCACCTGATCCTTAATCCAGGACTCCAGGAACGGTTTTGCCGTCTTCCATAAATCTAACTGAGGATAGAGCTGTCGTCCTACCCCTTCTACGTAAAGTAATGTCTTTTGCAGTAACACCAGCTGTGGCTGAACTTCCATATTGAAGCGGCGCGCGGTGTTAAACAGGTTCAGCAGCACGTGGCCAAACGAGATTTCTGCCAGTGGTTTTTCGAAGATAGGTTCACACACGGTACGAATAGCGAACTCAAACTCTTCGACGTTGGTATCCGCGGGCACCCAACCGGAATCAACGTGCAGCTCAGCCACTTTGCGATAATCGCGGTTGAAGAAAGCGATGAAGTTTTCCGCCAGATAGCGCTTATCGTCTTTATTCAGCGAGCCGACAATACCGCAATCAATCCCGATGTACTGCGGATCATCCGGATGCTCGTAGCTGACAAAGATATTGCCGGGGTGCATGTCAGCATGGAAGAAACTGTCGCGGAATACCTGGGTAAAGAACACCTGTACGCCACGTTCAGCCAGCAGTTGCATGTTGGTATTCTGCTTTTCCAGCGTCTCAATATCGGATACGGGAATACCGTAGATGCGCTCCATCACCAGCATATCGACGCGGCAGTAGTCGGAATACACTTCCGGTACATACAGCATCGGGCTGTTTTCGAAGTTGCGCCGCAGCTGGATGGCATTAGCCGCTTCACGCAGCAGGTTCAGTTCGTCGAGCAGCGTTTTTTCGTAGTCGCGTACCACTTCCAAAGGACGCAGACGACGTCCATCCGGCAACAGGCGAGGCACCCAGCGCGCCAGGCGGTAGATAAGCTTCATATCCGCTTTGATGACCGGCAGGATATCCGGGCGGATGACCTTGATAACCACTTCCTGGCCGTTTTCTTTCAGGCGCGCAGTGTGTACCTGGGCAATCGATGCGGAAGCCAGCGGCTCAATGTCGAAATCATCGAACCAGCTTTCGACAGGAATATCGCCCATCGATTTTTCAATTTGCTGTTTTGCCAGCTTGCCATCAAACGGGGCGACGCGATCCTGCAGCATCACCAGCTGATCGGCGATATTCGGCGGGAAAAGGTCACGGCGGGTGGAAAGCATCTGCCCGAACTTGATCCACACTGGGCCAAGCTCCTGCAAGGCCAGACGCAGGCGTTCACCCAGCGGTTTATTTTTGTGGCGATTTGGCATCCAGAACAGCAGCCGACGCCCGATACGCAGCGGCAGCGTGATTCGCATTTTGGGAATGAGCTCATCAAGCCCGTAGCTCAAAAAGGTGCGGATGATAAAGTACAGGCGCCGTAATTCTCCTGGCGTCATTTCCCCTCCAGTTTTTCCAACCGTTTGGTCAGTGCGGCAAGCTCGCGCTCTACGGCCATTGCTTCTTCAGCAAACCAGGCGATTTCCAATGCACCCGGTGCCAGCCGCCACTCTTCGGTCAGCGTTTCCGCAACATAACGCTGCTGACGAGCCAGCCCATGCTGTACAAACTTCGCCCCGCCGCGCAGCAGTTTACTCACGCCCTCCGCGGCAATATCACCGGTGTAAGGCGCCAGCAGTTCCGCAGGATCAAACTCCGCAAGATCGGCAAGCGACACCAGGTTTTGAACCACCTGGAGATCGCCCTGCACTTCGAGATCGTTATTGCGGATAAGCGCCGTCAGTTGCTGGCGGTTACGCAGCTGCGGTAATACGCTGACGCGAGTGATAACGGTGCAGTCTGCCTCGCCTTCCCACGCACCCAGCACATCAACCTGACGTTCACTGAAAACCAACACCAGCGGCGAGGAGAACTCTTTGAGTTCAATGCGCAGCACTTTGCCAATAAGACGTTGGCGCGCAGGCTTTAAAGCCTTCTCACGCCAAAGCAGCGTATTAATGGCGGTTTCAATGCTGCCGGTTACTAAGGGTTTTAAAGGCATAGCTGCACCTCAATCAGAATTTATAACCGCGATGCAGCGCGACGATCCCGGCCGTCAGGTTGAAGTACTCAACGTTTTCCAGACCAGCATCCTGCATCATCTCTTTCAGGGTGTCCTGATTCGGGTGCATGCGGATGGACTCCGCCAGATAGCGGTAGCTGTCGGCGTCGTTTGCCACCATTTCACCGATACGCGGCAAAATGTGGAATGAATAGGCATCGTAGGCTTTGCTCAGCGGCTCGATAATCGGTTTGGAGAATTCGAGCACCAGCAGACGGCCACCCGGTTTCAGCACGCGGTACATGGAGCGCAGCGCTTTATCTTTGTCGGTGACGTTACGCAGGCCAAAGGAGATGGTGATACAGTCAAAAGTGTTATCAGGGAATGGCAGCGCTTCTGCGTTCGCCTGCACGTATTCAACATTACCAACGACGCCGATGTTACGCAGCTTTTCACGCCCCATCTTCAGCATGGAATCGTTGATATCGGCCAACACCACGCGCCCGGTTTCACCCACCATACGCGAGAATTTCGCCGTCAGGTCGCCGGTGCCGCCCGCCAGATCGAGAACTGTCTGTCCACGGCGCACGCCGCTGCAATCAATGGTAAAACGCTTCCAGAGACGATGAATACCGAATGACATCAGGTCATTCATAACATCGTATTTTGCGGCGACAGAATGGAATACATGCGCCACCATGTCTACCTTCTGATCTTTGGCAATTGTTTGGAAGCCAAAGTGCGTCGTTTCTTGTGAATCCTCAACCATCTCTATGCCTGCTTATCAAGAAAATGTTCATGGAGTGTAACAGATTGGGCTCGATTGCCCTACGATTCCACCCCGTTACGAAATCCGTCCCGTCGCTGGATCAGTGACGCTCTGCCGCCAACGGATTGCCATCATTCAGCTCTTCATCATCGCGCAGCCGGAACTCATCATCCTGCGACGTGGCCTGCTCGACGAGATCTGGATTAATCTCGCGCTTCACCTCAACGCCGAGATGGCGGAATGCTTCCGCCTGCGCCAACAGATTCCCGCGCCCGGAGGTGAGTTTTTTCATCGCCTGGCGGTAGTTATCCTGCGCTTTATCGAGGCTCTGTCCGATCGACGACATATCATCAACGAACAGGCGCATTTTGTCATATAAGCGGCTGGCACGTTCAGCAATATGTTGCGCATTGCGGCTTTGATGCTCATAGCGCCACAGGTTGGCAATGGTGCGTAGCGCCACCAGCAGGGTCGTTGGGCTCACCAGCATAATATTATTTTTTAGCGCTTCGCTTATTAGCTCTGGCTGCCTATCCAGCGCCAGTAAAAAAGCAGGTTCAACAGGGATAAACATCAAAACATAGTCCAGAGAACGCAGCCCCGGCAGCTGCTGGTAGTCTTTACGCCCCAGCAGGCGGATATGGTTACGTACCGCCGCAATGTGCTCCTGCAGCGCCGCTTCGCGGGTATAGTCATCCTCCGCATTGAAATAGCGCTCGTAGGCCACCAGCGTCATTTTGGCATCGACCACCACATCTTTGCGATGCGGCAGACGGACGATAACATCCGGCTGCATACGGGAATTAGCATCCGTATTGATGCTGACCTGGGTTTCGTACTCGTGCCCTTCACGTAGCCCGGAAGCCTCCAGCACACGCGTCAGAACCACTTCACCCCAGTTGCCCTGGGTTTTATTATCGCCTTTCAGCGCCCGGGTCAGGTTGACCGCCTCCTGCGCCATCTGGGCATTCAACTGCTGTAAGTTGCGAATTTCATGCGCCAGAGTATGCCGTTCACGCGCCTCCTGGCCAAAACTGTCCTGAACCTGGCGGCGGAAGCCGTCCAACTGCTCACGCAGCGGCGTCAGAAGACCCTGCAAGCTCTGACGATTCTGCTCATCAACGCGGCGATTACTCTGCTCAAAGATGCGGTTAGCCAGATTTTCAAACTGCTCGCTCAGGCGCTGCTCGCTATTGAGCATCAGGCGATATTTTTCGTCACCGTGCTGGCGGGTGGTTTCCAGCAGCGTCGTCACTTCCCGGAGATCGACCTCCAGAGAGGAGTTGAGTTCCCGCAGGCCGCGCAGCTCGTTATTGAGCAATTCACACTCTTCACGCCAATGGGCATTCTGGGCAATTTGCTGCTTCGCTGCGCTCAGTTCGCCGTACACATCGCGTTCTTCCGCAAGCTGTTCGGCCCGCTGCTGCGCTACGCGATAGCTTGCCGCCAGCCAGCCAATCGCCATGCCTGCCAGCGCTACCAACGCATAAATCACCACGGCAATATCCACAACGCCCCCCGCTTATATCCGTTATCTGCACAAAAATAGAATTGTGCTGTATAAACGTCCAGTTTTAAAGCAGTTTCCTGCGAGGTGCTACGCAAAAAGAAAAAGGCCGAACAAGTCGGCCTTTTACACAAGGAGGGGAAACTACAGCAGACGACGCGCCGCTTCCACCACGATTTTCACCGCATGACTTTCGGTTTTCTTCATGGTTTCAGCGTTAGGAATTTCCTGCTGGGTACGGTTGACGATAACGCCAGCGACCATACCCGCACGCAGACCCTGGCTTGAGCACATGGTCAGCAGGGTGGCAGATTCCATTTCGTAGTTCATCACGCCCATTGACTGCCACTCTTCCATGGAGCCTTTGAAGTTACGCACGACGCGACCAGAGAAGGTGTCATAGCGTTCCTGGCCCGGGTAGAAGGTGTCAGAAGAGGCGGTCACACCCACGTGAGTGGTTGCACCGACGGCTTTCGCCGCTTCCACCAGCGCAGTGGTACAGGCAAAGTCGGCCACCGCTGGATATTCCATCGGCGCAAAGTGCAGGCTCGCACCGTCAAGACGGACGGATGCCGTTGTCACCAGTACGTCGCCAACGTTGATGTTTGGCTGAATTGCGCCAGTGGTACCGACACGCAGGAACGTGCGGATACCCAGCTGCGCCAGTTCTTCCACAGCAATGGAAGTTGATGGGCCACCGATACCGGTTGAGCAGACGATCACTGACTTGCCATCAAGCTCAGCACGCCAGGAGGTGAATTCACGATGAGATGCCAGTTTTACCGGCTTTTCCATCAGCGCGGCGATCTTTTCCACACGCTCCGGGTCACCGGGGACGATAGCCAGCGTAGCCCCTTGTAAATCGTTTTTAGTGAGGCCGAGATGAAAAACATCAGACTTGGACATAAAGAACTCCTCTGTGGTTCAGTTTTGTCAGAAGAAGCAAAAATGTACTTTATAGAAGACCACGACTCTTTTTCGTGATTGCCATCACTAAGGAATAAAAATATTACATTAAATTCCACGCAATTAGTGATTCACATCACATTAACAAGTTATTGTGAATCTCAGCTGCACAAAAATACGCCGTATTGAGGCACTGTGATTCAGCTATGAGTTCATTTCAAGGGTACGGAGAATGCCATGACAATCAACAAACAACCTGGATTTGCACCTGCTGCTTCACCTCATGCCTTGACCACCGTCCATACGCCCGAAGAGGCTATCACGGCGGGAGAAACCTCGATTCCCTCACAGGGGGATACGCTGCCGGCCTATCACGCCCGCCCTAAACATAGCGATGCGCCTCTCCCGGTAATCATCGTAGTGCAGGAGATTTTTGGCGTCCACGAACATATCCGCGATATCTGCCGCCGTCTGGCGCTTGAGGGCTATCTGGCTATCGCACCAGAGCTCTATTTTCGTCAGGGAGATCCGAACGACTATGACGACATCCCATCGCTGTTCAGCGGCCTTGTCACTAAAGTCCCTGACGCTCAAGTGCTGGGCGATCTCGACCATGTTGCCAGTTGGGCTGCACGTAACGGCGGTGACGCCAACCGTCTATTCGTGACCGGCTTCTGCTGGGGTGGGCGCATTGCGTGGCTGTATGCTGCGCATAACCCGCAGCTCAAAGCCGCAGTGGCCTGGTATGGCCGTCTGACAGGCGACAAAACGTTGAACAGCCCGAAACATCCGGTTGATATCGCAGTCGATTTGAGCGCGCCGGTGCTGGGGTTGTACGGCGGCCAGGATACCGGGATCTCGCTTGAATCCGTTGAAACCATGCGCCAGGCGCTGCGTGCGGCAAATGCGAAAGCTGACATTGTCGTCTACCCGGAGGCCGGTCACGCGTTTAATGCGGACTATCGCCCGAGCTATCATGAAGAGTCGGCCAAAGATGGCTGGCAGAGGATGCTGGCATGGTTTGCACAGTATGGCGGGAAAAAGGGCTAACCTTTTAATAAAGTAAAACGGAGGCTTTCGCCTCCGTTTGTTTTTACGCCTCGCGTAAATTCTGCGCCGCTTTCACCATATTCGCCAGCGCCGCGCGGGTTTCCGGCCAACCTCGGGTTTTCAAACCGCAGTCCGGGTTAACCCACAGGCGTTCCGCTGGGATCCGCTGCTCGGCTTTCTTCAGCAAGGCTTCAATCCACTCTACGCTCGGCACGTTCGGGGAGTGAATGTCGTACACGCCCGGCCCGATTTCGTTCGGGTAGTCGAACTCTTCGAACGACTCCAGCAGTTCCATATCGGAACGCGAGGTTTCAATGGTGATCACGTCAGCATCCAGCGCCGCGATGGAATCCATGATGTCGTTGAACTCGCAATAACACATGTGGGTGTGGATCTGCGTTTCGTCTTTCGCCACCGCAGCATTGATGCGGAAGGCTTCCACACCCCACTCGAGATAGGCCGCCCAATCGCTGCGACGCAGCGGCAGACCTTCACGCAGCGCCGGTTCATCAATCTGGATAATACCGATACCGGCGGCTTCTAAATCCGCCACTTCATCACGCAGCGCCAGCGCAATCTGTTTGGCGATGGTTTCGCGAGTCACATCTTCACGTGGGAACGACCAACAAAGAATCGTTACCGGGCCGGTCAGCATGCCTTTCACCGGTTTCTCGGTCAGAGATTGCGCATATTTCGCCCACTCCACGGTAATCGCTTCTGGGCGGCTGACGTCGCCAATCACTACCGGAGGCTTCACGCAGCGGGAGCCGTAGCTCTGTACCCAGCCGTTTTGGGTGAAGATGAAGCCGTCGAGGTGCTCACCGAAGTATTCCACCATGTCGTTACGTTCAGCTTCCCCGTGCACCAGTACATCGAGGCCCAGGCGTTCCTGTTCAATAATCGCCTGCTTGATGTGCTCGGCGATACCCGTACGATAGTTGCCGGCATCGAGATTGCCCTTTTTGAAATCCAGGCGCAGACCGCGAATTTCTGTGGTTTGTGGGAATGAGCCAATAGTGGTGGTTGGCCAGGCCGGTAAATTAAAGCGCGCACGCTGGGCTTCAGCACGCGCCGGATAGGCGCTATTACGCTGGCTGTCGCGTGCAGTAATCGCCGCCAGACGTTTTTCGACCGCCGCATTGTGTACGCGGGTGGAGTGGCGACGAGCCTGAATCGGCGCACTCCATTCGGTAATAGCGTTGGTGTCGCCGCTGTTCAGCGCATCGCGTAGCAGGGCCAGCTCTTCACATTTTTGCAGTGCAAAGGCAAACCAGCTCTTCACTTCCGCGTCCAGACGCGTCTCCACGCTAAGATCGATTGGGCTATGCAGCAGGGAGCAGGAAGATGCCACCCACAGCGCACGTTTGCCAACGATGTCTTTAATCTGCCCATACTTTTCGGTGAGATCGGCACGCCAGACGTTACGACCGTTTACCAACCCCGCCGAGAGCAGCCAGTCGGCAGGTAGACGTTTATGCAGTTCAGCAACGTCATCCTTCCCATGAACAAAGTCAACGTGCAGGCCCTGCACCGGCAGCGCGGTGATGGTACTCAGATTCGGCGTCACGCCTTCAAAATAAGTGGTCAGTAGCAGTTTGACCTGGCCGGTGAGCGCATCGTATGCCGGTTTGAACGCATCCAGCCATTCCTGCGGCAACTCCAGCACCAGCGCTGGTTCATCAATCTGCACCCACTCGATACCGCGTTTTGCCAGCTCCGCCAGTACCTGTTGGTAAACAGGCAGAATATCGTTCAGCAGGCTCAGGCGATCAAACTGTTCACCCTTCACTTTGCCCAGCCACAGATAGGTTACCGGTCCTAAGAGAACAGGTTTCACCTTGTGACCTAGCGCCAGCGCTTCATCCACCTCGTCCAGCAGTTGAGTCCAGGTCAATTTGAACTGCTGGCCTTTGGTGAATTCCGGCACCATGTAGTGATAGTTGGTGTTAAACCATTTGGTCATTTCTGCCGCCGCCGCAGGCTCTCCGGTCGGTGCGCGACCACGGCCAATGCGGAACAGAGTGTCAATATCAACAGAGCCATCCTGATTCTGATGGCGGGCAGGAACGTTGCCCAACAGCAGGCTGGTTGTCAGGACGTGATCGTACCAGGCGAAATCCCCGACCGGCAGCAGATCGATACCCGCTTGTTTCTGCTGTTCCCAGTGGCGAGCGCGCAGTTCACGGCCTGTCGCCAATAATTCTTCACGGGAGGCGTTACCCGCCCAATAGCTCTCTTGCGCTTTTTTCAGCTCACGACGAAGGCCGACGCGAGGGAAACCGAGGGTGTGGTTTTGAATAGTCATCATATGCCTCTCATGGATTTTTGGTATTTTAGCCGTCCAGATGTTTACACATCCATAATCGACAGGTACTGTATATTCCTCAAGCGCAAATTGTTCATGCCGAAGTGAAGGACTTTCATGATCGAGATTAAACACCTGAAAACGCTCCAGGCGTTGCGGAGTAGTGGTTCACTGGCAGCCGCCGCGGCGACGCTGCATCAGACCCAATCCGCCCTTTCTCACCAGTTCAGCGATCTGGAACAACGCCTTGGCTTTCGGCTATTTGTGCGTAAAAGCCAGCCATTACGCTTTACGCCGCAGGGAGAGATCCTGCTGCAGCTGGCAAACCAGATACTGCCGCAAATTGGTCAGGCGCTGCAGGCTTGTAATGAGCCACAGCAGGCCACGCTGCGCATCGCTATTGAATGCCACAGCTGCATTCAGTGGCTGACGCCCGCGCTGGAGAATTTCCACAAGCAGTGGCCGCAGGTTGAGATGGACTTTAAATCTGGTGTCACTTTTGACCCACAGCCGGCCTTGCAGCAGAGCGAGCTGGATATCGTGCTAACCTCCGACATTCTGCCGCGAAGCGGTCTGCACTATTCGCCGATGTTTGATTTCGAGGTGCGTCTGGTGCTGTCTCCCGATCACCCACTGGCGACCAAAGCGCGCATTACGCCGGAAGATTTAGCGTCGGAAACGCTGCTGATTTACCCGGTACAGCGCCAGCGTCTGGATATCTGGCGTCACTTCCTGCTGCCAGCCGGTATCAGCCCACAGCTAAAAAGCGTGGATAACACCCTGTTGCTGATTCAGATGGTATCGGCACGCATGGGGATTGCTGCGCTGCCGCACTGGGTGGTGGAGAGTTTTGAGCGCCAGGGTCTTATCGTCACTAAAACCCTGGGCGAAGGACTGTGGAGCCGGCTGTACGCCGCCGTGCGCGATGGCGAGCAGCGTCAGCCGGTAATGGAAGCGTTTATTCGCTCAGCGCGGAACCACGCTTGCGATCATCTGCCGTTTGTGAAGAATGCGGAGCGACCCAACGCCGATGTACCCACAGTGAGGCCAGGATCACAGCAGCCCCTGTAAGGAAGCTCGGCCAGTGGGGCTGTTGATGCCAGATTGCCAGGTTAACCAACAGCCCCGCAGGCACATGCATGTTGTTCATGATACCTAGCGTGCCTGCGTCCACCTGAGTGGCACCGTAGTTCCACATAAAGTAACCAATCCCCGAAGCCACCACGCCAAGAAACACCAGAATGCCCCACTGCGGCATCGTCTGCGGCATTTTCTGCGCATTCCCCAGAAGCGACCAGGCCACCACCGCCACTAAAAACGCGCCAAGGTAGAACCAGGCAAAAGCGTTGTGCTGTGGCATTGGACGGGTTTCCATCAGGCGCTTGTAACCCACCATCCCGATGGCAAACGTAATATTGGAGAGCTGAACCAGCAGAAGCCCCATCCAGAAATGGCTGGTCACGTGGTCATAGCGAATGATCCCTGCGCCAATCACCGCCAGCAGCGCGCTAAACGCGTAGCTCCAGCGCAGGCGACGCCCGCTCATCAGGTCGTAGATCAAGGTGATGTAGAGCGGTGTCAGCACGGTAAACAGCAGCAGCTCCGAGACGGTCAGGTACAGATAGGCCCGGAAGCTCAGCATATACATGATGCCAAGCTGCATCGCGCCCACCAGCATATACAGGCCGATAGTTTTCAGGCTGTGTCCGCGCGTACGCAGAAACGGCAAAAACACCAGCGCAGCAAGGCCGACGCGCACCAGCACGGCAAAATAGCTGTCAATGTGTCCGGCAAGGTACTCACCGTAAAAGCTAAACGAGAAGGCCCACAGAATCGTGGTAATAATCAGGAGCGCCACAATGAATGTCTCATAGGAAGATGAGCATTCATTGTAGCGGAGATGTAAGTTGACAACTGACCAGTTAATAGCCAGTCGTCAATTTTTAATCAAGATACAGCTTACGCAGGTAGTGCGGCACAGCGTCATCGGCGTTAGAGCCAATCACTTCGAGCTCCGGATGCAGATCTTTCAGGCGCTGGTGAGCACCTTCCATAATGCAGCCTTTACCCGCCATCGACAGCATTTCGGCATCGTTCATACCGTCACCAAAGGCAATGCAGTCTTTGAGCGTATAGCCCATCGCTTTGGCCACTGCTTCCAGCGCGTGACCTTTCGATACACCGCCCGCCATCACTTCCAGGCAGGTCAGCGTCGAGAAACTGACGTTGACGCGATCGCCCCAGCGCGCGTTAATTGCCTGCTCCAGCGGCAGCAACGTTTCATGGTCGTTGCAGGTAAAGAACACCTTGCTGACGCCCTCGGCTTCCAGCATACCCTGCTCATACAGGGTGTAGTTGAAGACCGCTTCTTTGAAGAAACGCATCTCCTCCGGGCGGTGACGGTTCATAAACCACTCATCGTCACGGTAGACGTTGGTGACGATATCGGGGTTTGCATTGACGATGCCAAAGAGATCGGTCGCAATGTCGAGGTCCAGGTTATGGGCGAAGACCTGTTTGCCATCGGCATCGTGCACGCGCGCGCCGTTGGAGGTGATCATATAGGATTTGATCCCAAGATTATCGCGGATCTGCCCGACATCAATGTAGTGACGCCCGGTAGCAAAGACGAAGTTCAGACCGCGCTCGGTCAGCAGCTTCAACGTCTCTTTGGCATACGGCGTTAAGTGGTGGTCAGGGGAGAGTAAGGTGCCATCTAAATCAGACGCAACGACCTGGTACATAAACGAATTTAACCTCTAAACAGTGCGGCGCTGGCGCCGAATTAATGATGTCGATGGAAAAAATCGACAATGGCAGTGAGTGCGACTGATCGCATAGCGTCCTTTTCAAAAAGGATCTCATGGTAGGCGCCCTGTATGACAAGCGGCTTACCGCCATCGCAAGGATTGCCCGCTTCGGCGCGAATATCACAATAACGGTCGTGCATGCGGTTATCAACAACCCGCTCTTCTTCCGCCTGGATCAGCAGGACGGGAAAGGTATCTTTTGCGGCGTTAGCGAGAATGTTCTCCCCGGCCAGAATGCCCTCCCGTACCCAATGATAGGTGGGACCGCCGACGCGCAGCTGCGGCTCATCGGCATAAAAACGAACATTGCGCCGATAGCGCTCGCGGCTGTGAGTCAACACGTTAACGCCAAACGGCAGCGCGTGCCATCGCCCGGTCCCCATCGCATAACCTTCCCGAAGACGCTGATGGCCCTCAGCCCAATCGAGAAGCGGCCGGACAACCCATTCCGGCAAGCGCATGATAATACCGAACATCGGCGCGCAAAGCGCGATAGCATCACAGCCCTGTTGTTTACGCTGTAAAAACTGCGTCGCAATCGCCCCGCCCATCGAATGCGCGAGGATGAACCGCTGACGCCAGCGACCCGGGAGAACCTGTTGCTGCCAGAAGGCTTCAAGATCATCCACATAGTCGCTGAATTTCGCCACGTGGCCGCGGTGCGAGTCCGAAAGCATACGTCCGGAACGCCCCTGGCCCCGGTGGTCGATGATTAATACATCAAACCCACTGCGGAAGAGATCGTACGCCAGCTCAGCGTACTTCACGTAGCTTTCAATGCGCCCAGGACAAACAACGATAACGCGGTCATGCGCAGGCGAACTGAAACGAACAAACCATACTGGAATGCCATCGACGCCGATAAACTCGGCTTCTTCCCGACCGTGCCAGAAATCCATCAATGGACCGGTGGTAAACGCAGCGAACGCGTTTTCTCTTGTATTCCAATCCTTTTGCTGTTGAAACATCGGGCTTCCACCCCAGTTAACCGCTGAAAATTGTTTTTTTGTGACGCCTAACACAGCGCCTATACAATAGCGTATTGTGGCATAAAAACAGACAATCAGGGAGTTTCTCATGACCTTTGAATGGTGGTTCGCCTACCTGCTAACATCCATAATTCTCAGCCTGTCGCCGGGCTCAGGGGCGATCAATACCATGACCACCTCAATCAACCACGGCTACCGCGGTGCGGCAGCGTCAATTGCCGGATTACAAACCAGGCTGGCCATTCATATCGTTCTGGTGGGCGTGGGGCTGGGGACGCTGTTTTCCCGCTCGGTGCTGGCGTTTGAAATTCTGAAGTGGGCCGGCGTGGCCTACCTTATCTGGCTTGGCATTCAACAGTGGCGTGCAGCGGGAGCCATCGACCTCAATACGCTGGCGAAAACCCAGAGCCGCGGCAAACTGTTTCAGCGCGCAGTGTTCGTGAACCTGACCAACCCGAAAAGCATTGTGTTTCTTGCCGCGCTCTTTCCGCAGTTCATCTCACCCGACCAGCCACAGGTCATGCAGTACCTGGTCCTCGGCGTGACCACCATCGTCGTCGATATCATTGTGATGATTGGCTACGCCACCCTGGCGCAGCGCATTGCGGTGTGGATCAAAGGGCCAAAACAGATGAAGGCATTGAATAAGGTGTTTGGTTCGCTGTTTATGCTGGTCGGCGCACTGCTGGCGTCGGCACGCCACGCGTGATGGGATAAGAAAGAAGGGAGCCCACCCGCAAACGGAGTGGGCTAAAACTTAGCGTGAAATAATCAGGTGAATACCGAAACCGGCGAATAGCGTTCCCGCCACGCCGTCAATCCACTTCGCCGCACGCTGATAGCCACGACGCATCGTTGGCAGCGCAAACAGACTCGCCACAACGGTAAACCAGGCCAGCGTTTCGAGAATAATCAGCACGAAGATCCCCCAGCGCTCGCCGGCACCGACGCTATCGCCAACAAACAACGAGAACACGGAGCCAAAATAGATAATCGCTTTTGGGTTAGCGAGGTTAGTCAGCAGGCCTTTCATAAAGCTACGCCCGCCTTGCGCCAGTTCCACCTGCGGTTCTGCTGCTTCGGTTGATTTCTCTTTCTTCAGCGCCCCGCGCAGCATCTGGTAGCCCATCCAGCACAGATATAGACCACCGCCGACCATAATAATGGTATGCAGCCACGCCATTTTTTCGATAATCAGGTGCAGCCCGAGTAGTGCAACGCCCGCCCAGACCATGACGCCGCAGGTAATTCCCAGCACGCCCATCATCGCCTCTTTGCGCGAACGACTGACGGCTGTCTGAGAAACGAAAAAGAAGTCCGGCCCAGGGCTCATCAACGCAATGATGTGCACCAGCGCCACGGTAAGGAACAGCGTTATCATGATAGACCTACCAAACGAGACGATAAAATTGCGGAAAATAGTACAGTGAGTGACTATCCTGACACTTTTTCCGCGCACTGACTACTCTTCATCGTCGCCGTCGACATGGGCGCGGATCAGCGCCAGAAACTCACGACCGAAGCGTTCCAGTTTACGCGTCCCAACGCCGTTCACGCTGAGCATATCGCTCGGTGAAACCGGCATCTGCTCTGCCATCTCAATCAGCGTGGCGTCGTTGAAGACGACATATGGTGGGATATTTTCTTCATCAGCAATGGCTTTACGCAATTTGCGTAATTTGGAGAACAGCTGGCGATCATAGTTGCCTACCGCCGCTTTTTGCATCACGCGCGGCTTCAGCGCCACGATTCGCGGCACCGCAAGCTGAAGCGGTACTTCGCCGCGCAGCACCGGGCGAGATGCGTCGGTCAACTGTAACGCCGAATGCTGGGCGATATTCTGGGTCACGAAGCCGAGGTGGATCAGTTGGCGGATCACGCTCACCCAATGCTCATGGCTCTTCTCACGGCCCATACCGTAGACTTTCAGTTTGTCATGGCCGAACTCGCGAATACGCTGGCTATTGGCACCGCGAATCACTTCCACCACATAGCCCATACCGAAGCGTTGATTAACACGTCCGATGGTCGACAGCGCAATCTGTGCGTCCTGTGCTCCATCATATTGTTTCGGCGGGTCGAGGCAGATATCGCAGTTGCCGCACGGCTCCTGACGCCCCTCGCCAAAGTAGTTAAGCAGCACCAGACGGCGACAGGTCTGCGCCTCAGCAAATGCCCCCATCGCGTTGAGCTTATGGCGCTCAATGTCCAGCAGCATGCCCGCTGGCTTCTCTTCCAGACAGCGGCGCAGCCAGGCCATATCGGCCGGATCGTAAAACAGCATCGCTTCCGCAGGCAGACCGTCACGCCCAGCGCGCCCGGTTTCCTGATAATAAGACTCGATATTGCGCGGAATGTCGAAATGCACCACGAAACGAACGTTCGGTTTGTTGATACCCATACCAAACGCCACGGTGGCGACCACAATCTGCAGGTCGTCGCGCTGGAATTTCTCCTGCACATCGGCACGAACGTGACTCTCAAGCCCGGCGTGATAGGCGCCCGCGCTAATACCACGGCTTTGCAAACGCGCGGCGGTATCTTCCACTTTCGAGCGACTGTTGCAGTAGATAATGCCCGACTTGCCCTTTTGCTCCTGGACATAGCGCATCAGCTGATCGAGAGGCTTAAACTTCTCCATCAGCATGTAACGAATGTTCGGTCGGTCGAAGCTGCTGATCTGGATATAGGGGTCGTTAAGCCCCAGCAGGCGCACGATATCGTTACGGGTGGTGTCGTCCGCAGTCGCGGTGAGCGCCATAAACGGCAGCGCCGGGAAGCGTTGACGCAAATGGCCCAGCGCAGCGTACTCTGGGCGGAAGTCGTGTCCCCACTGGGAGATACAGTGCGCTTCATCGACGGCCAGCATTACCGGGTTCCAGTGCGCCAGATGCTCGAGGAAGTTATCCAGCATCAGGCGTTCCGGGGCGATGTAGAGCAGACGAATCTGCCCGGTGCGGCACCCGGCCATCACCTCTTGCTGCTGTTCGCGGGTTTGCGTCGAGTTGATGCAGGCCGCCGACACGCCGTTCGCCAGCAGTTGATCGACCTGGTCTTTCATCAGGGAGATCAACGGTGAAACGACGACCGTCAGACCATCAAGCACCAGCGCGGGGATCTGATAACACAGCGACTTTCCGCCGCCGGTTGGCATCACGACTAAGCAGTCGCGCCCTTCCAGCACGGTATTGATGATAGTGTCCTGGCCCGGGCGGAATTGCTGATAGCCAAAGGTCTCCTGCAAAACCTGTTTAGCCAGCGATCCCTGATTCAAAACTTCCGCCTGTGCCACATTGACCCCATTCACCGTAAAATAAAAACAGGCGCTATTTTCAGCGCCTGCGTGCCAAACTGCAATGTTTTAGACGAATTCCTTCAGCCATACTCGCAACATACCGACGGTTAGGCTGTTAAAACAGATCGTTAAGCATCACCCCAACGCCAATACGCGTCTGGTTAAAGTTATAGTCGATAAGCGACTCGCCGTACCCGCTGTAGAGCTGAGTATACACGCGCACGTGCCTGGTTAGCGGATAGCTCACTCCCAGCTCCGCGCCACCGTAGCCGGTGTTCCAGTTATATTGCCCCTGCGCGCTCAGTACCGCATCCCCTAACTGATAGCCGATTTTCAGCCGGTAATAGCCCATATATTTGGTGATATCCGGGTTGTCATCGGTTTCACCCACCACATACCAGGGTTTCACTTCCACCAGCCAGTTACCATTTTGCGCCATCAGACGGGTATACAGGCGGTTCCAGCTACGTGATGTTGGGTCGGCTCGGCCATTCGAATCATGGTTATACCCCACTTCAACGTCGCGAAGCGTCCAGCCAGCAAACTGGTAATCGGTAGCAAAACCGAGGAACAGCTGCGGTTCATAGTTCGTTTCACGAAACGGTGCAGACTCACCGCTGTTGGAAAGCTGCCACCAGGATCGCTGCGTATAAGAAGCCGCCAGTACCGAGTTATCGCCGAGGATCCCGCGCCACAGCGGGAACGCCAGGCTAAGCTGGAATTTGACTTCATCTTTACGCGCATTTTCAGCCCAATCGTAGGAACGAATCGCCTCTTTGTTGAGATCGCTGGTCCAGGTGTACAGCAGATAGTTGCTTTCATAAGGGTACAACGTGAACGGATTATCATGCTCTTGCAGCAGGTTGGCGATAATACTGCCGCGCACTGCGGGCACATCGTGCACTTCTTTGATCGTTGCTTCCTGTGCAAACGCTGAGACAGGCAGCAGTAGCGCCAGTAATCCACTCCGTGAGAGCCGCATCGGTCACTTTCCCCTGAGATATATAAAAATAATGAATAGCAAAATGACACGCATTCTACCGGTTTGCACTGTTCTTGCTCATCAAACCTTTCTGAAAGTAGTAATCAACATGCAATAGGCATAAAATCAACATTTCATTAACATGCCAAGCAAGGTCATTATGTCTGCACAACTTACCGCCGAAGCTGCTCTCAAGCTGGTTGGCGAAATTTTTGTCTACCATATGCCGTTTAACCGGGCCCTGAATCTGGAGCTGGAGGTCTACGAAAAGGCCTTTGCGCAGATTAGTTTTAACAATCAACCGATGATGGTAGGCAACTGGGCGCAAAGCATTTTGCACGGCGGGGTGATTGCCTCGGCGCTGGACGTTGCCGCCGGGCTGGTGTGCGTTGGCAGTACGCTGGCGCGCCATGACACCATCAATGAAGACGAGCTGCGCCAACGCCTGTCGCGGATGGGTACCATTGATTTACGCGTAGACTACCTCCGCCCTGGTCGCGGTACGCGGTTTACGGCTACCAGTTCGCTGCTGCGCGCGGGCAACAAGGTTGCCGTTGCTCGCGTTGAGCTGCACAACGAAGAACAAACGCATATCGCCAGCGCGACGGCGACTTATATGGTGGGATAACGGTCATAATCGCGTAAAATTGCGTTACTTTTTTAAAATGGATGTTTCTCATGGATCCCAAACAGACGCGTCAGGGCGTGCTTCTTGCCCTCGCCGCCTATTTTATCTGGGGCATCGCTCCAGCCTACTTTAAGCTGATTTACTACGTTCCTGCCGATGAGATCCTGACCCACCGCGTCATCTGGTCGTTTTTCTTTATGGTGGCGCTGGTGAGCATCAGCCGTCAGTGGTTGCAGGTCAGAACGCTACTCAAGACGCCAAAAAAAGTGTTTTTACTGGCGCTTTCAGCGGTGCTGATCGGCGGCAACTGGCTGCTGTTTATCTGGTCGGTCAATAACCATCACATGCTGGAAGCCAGCCTCGGTTACTTTATAAACCCACTGGTTAATATTGTGTTGGGGATGATTTTCCTCGGCGAGCGCTTCCGCCGTATGCAATGGCTGGCGGTATTCCTGGCGGTTTGCGGCGTGCTGGTACAGCTATGGACCTTCGGTTCGCTGCCGGTTATCGCCTTAGGCCTGGCCTTCAGCTTTGCCTTCTACGGCCTGGTGCGTAAGAAAATCGCCGTCGATGCGCAGACCGGCATGCTGTTTGAAACGCTCTGGCTGCTACCGGTAGCGGCAATTTATCTGTTTGGTATCGCCGATAGTGCAACCAGCCATATGGGGCAAAACGCATGGTCGCTGAATCTACTGCTGATTGCCGCAGGCGTCGTAACCACAATTCCTCTGCTGTGCTTTACCGGCGCGGCGACGCGTCTGCGCCTGTCAACGCTGGGTTTCTTCCAGTATATCGGCCCAACGCTGATGTTCCTGCTGGCGGTGACGTTCTACGGTGAAGTGCCGGGTGCGGACAAAATGGTCACCTTCGCGTTTATTTGGGTCGCGCTGGCGATTTTTGTGATGGATGCGATTTATACCCAGCGACGGACCCGCCGCGGGTAGAAAGACGCCGGAGGGCGCTGCGCTTATCCGCCTACGCGTAGGTCGAAAAAGCGTAGCCGCTCTCCGGTAAAGATCTTACAGCCAGTTCTTGCGCTTAAAGTAGAGATACGGCGCAAGCCCCGCCAGAATCATAAAGATGATTGCGCCCGGGTAACCAAAACTCCAGCGCAGCTCCGGCATAAACTCAAAGTTCATCCCATAGCTGGACGCCACCAGCGTCGGCGGCAGGAACACCACCGAAACCACCGAGAAGATCTTAATGATGCGGTTCTGCTCGATGTTGATAAAGCCCATCGCCGCCTGCATCAGGAAGTTCACCTTCTGGAACAGCGATTCGTTGTGCGGCAGCAGGGATTCGATATCTCGCAGGATCTCACGCGCCTGCTCCAGTTGGCTGGCCGGTAAGCGCGCCTTGCGTACCAGGAAGTTCAGCGCGCGCTGGGTATCCATCAGACACAGACGAACCTTCCAGCCGATATCTTCTAGCTCTGCCAGCGTGGAAAGCGCTTCGTCATACTCGTCGCCCTGACGCCCTTCCATAATCACACGGCTGAGCTTTTCCAGGTCGCTGTAGATGTTTTCAATTTCATCCGCCAGCTGTTCGATTTTAGTTTCGAACAGATCGAGCAGCAGTTCGTAGGCGTTGCCATCCACCATCAGCTGGCTGCGGGCGCGCATACGATACAGACGGAACGCCGGCAATTCACGCTCGCGCAGGGTAAACAGACGCCCTTCACGGATGGTAAATGCTACGGTCGAGTTACCGGCATGATCGTCCGCATCTTCATAAAAGAAGAAGGAGTGAATATGCAGACCGTCTTCGTCTTCAAAAAAACGTGCGGATGCTTCGATGTCTTCCAGTTCAGGGCGCGTGGCCAGGTTCTGGCCCAAATCCTTTTGCACACGGTTTCGTTCATCGTCATCCGGCTCGACTAAGTCAACCCAAACCGAACTGGCCAGGTGCTCAATCTCGTCCGCTTCAAGACGCGTTAAACGATTATTTTCCAGTTGAAATGCGCTCAGCATGACCGGGACTCCCAATGCAAAAAATTATCGGACAGCCGGTGGGCACACAGAAACTACAGGGGTTTCAGACCATTAAACAGCCTGACTCAATGCGACGGGATAAATACGGGTCGCTGACAACCGCTAAGGCTATCAGCATAAGAGGATAGCCTTAGGAGTTGTTCCTGGATGACAGGAAGGTGAGCCAGCATCTACTGGGTGTGTCCAAGGCTTTGTCCTCTTAGCGTAATCGTGCGCGCATGTTACGCCAGCAAAAAAACGGCGTCAACACGCAACGAAACGCTAACCGGCATTAATTACCTTCAGTTCAGTAAGGCTAGCAGATCGTTACAAAATAATGATATTTTTCTGAATGTTATACGGCTTCCAGTCTGGCGTAGGCTGCTACCAGCCATTTAATCCCCTGCCCCTGGAATGCAACCTGCAGACGGCTATGTTCGCCGCTGCCTTCCAGATTAACAATGGTACCTTCGCCAAACTTGGCGTGGCGAACACGCTGGCCAAGCTTGTAGCCGGTATCGTTCTCCGCCATCGGCGTACCCATGCGCTGATGGTTCACCGGGCGGCTCACCGTCGCACGCAGGCGCACTTCTTCCACGCACGCTTCTGGCAATTCACCAATAAAGCGTGATGGGCGGTGATAAACCTCTTTGCCATACAGGCGTCGCGTTTCCGCATAGGTCAGCGTCAGCTTCTGCATCGCGCGGGTTACGCCAACGTAGGCCAGGCGACGCTCTTCTTCCAGACGGCCGCCTTCATCCAGCGACATCTGGCTTGGGAACATCCCCTCTTCCATACCGACGATAAACACCTGCGGGAACTCCAGACCTTTGGCCGAGTGGAGGGTCATTAACTGCACCGCGTCCTGCCAGGTATCGGCCTGACCTTCGCCCGCCTCCAGCGCCGCGTGGGAGAGGAATGCCTGCAGCGGCAGTAAATCCTCTTCTTCTTCGTTGTAGCTGAACTGGCGCGTCGCCGTCACCAGTTCGTCTAAGTTCTCAATACGCGTCTGGCCTTTCTCACCTTTTTCCTGCTCGTACATCATGCGCAGGCCGGAGTCTTTCACCACCCGGTCAGTCTGCACGTGCAGCGGCATATCGGCGGTTTCCTGCGCCAGAGCGTCAATCAGCTCCATAAAACGCTGTAATGCGCTGGCGGCGCGCCCGGCGAGCGCTTTCTCTTGCAGCAGTTCGCGGCAGGCCTGCCATAGCGTGAGCTGGCGGTCGCGCGAAGTCTGACGCACCACGTCCAACGTACGATCGCCGATGCCACGCGTTGGCGTATTCACCACGCGTTCAAAGGCCGCGTCGTCGTTGCGATTGGAGATAAGGCGCAGGTAAGAGAGCGCATCTTTAATTTCCTGACGTTCGAAGAAGCGCATACCACCGTAAATACGGTACGGCATGCTGACCTGCAACAGCGCCTCTTCCAGCACGCGCGACTGGGCGTTGCTGCGATAGAGAATCGCGCACTGCTCGAGCGCGCCGCCGTTGTCCTGCCAGGTTTTGATACGGTTCACCACGAAGCGAGCTTCGTCGAGTTCGTTGAATGCGCAGTAGAGCGAAATCGGTTCACCATCGACGCCGTCGGTCCACAGTTTTTTGCCCAGACGCCCGTTGTTGTTTTCAATCAGGGCGTTGGCAGCGCTCAGGATATTGCTGGTCGAACGGTAGTTTTGCTCAAGACGAATGGTTTCGGCACCGGGGAAATCGTTCAGGAATCGCTGGATATTTTCCACCTGCGCCCCGCGCCAGCCGTAAATCGACTGGTCATCATCGCCGACGATCATCACCTTGCCGGTATCGCCCGCCAGCAGGCGGATCCACGCGTACTGGATGTTGTTGGTATCCTGGAATTCATCCACCAGAATATTGGTAAAACGTTCGCGATAGTGCTGAAGAATATGCGGCTTGTTGAGCCACAGCTCGTGAGCGCGCAGCAGCAGCTCGGCGAAATCCACCAGCCCGGCGCGGTCGCAGGCTTCCTGATAGGCCTGATAAACCTTCTGCCAGGTCTGCTCAACCGGGTTGCCATAGCTTTGCAGATGATGCGGGCGCAGCCCTTCGTCTTTCTGGCTGTTGATAAACCACATGGCCTGACGCGGCGGCCACTGCTTCTCATCAAGGTTCATCGCCTTGATCAGACGCTTCAGTAAACGCAGCTGATCTTCGCTGTCGAGAATCTGAAAATCCTGCGGCAGATTGGCATCCAGATGGTGCGCGCGCAGCAGTCGGTGCGCCAACCCGTGGAACGTCCCAACCCACATGCCGCCCTGAGACGTGCCCATCAGCTGCGCGATACGGTGGCGCATTTCCGCCGCCGCTTTGTTGGTGAAGGTCACCGCCATAATCGAGTATGGCGAGCAATTTTCCACGCTTTGCAGCCAGGCGATACGGTGTACCAGCACGCGCGTCTTACCACTACCAGCCCCGGCGAGCACCAGCATATTGGTACGCTTTGCCGCGACGGCTTCGCGCTGTTTATCATTGAGGCTGTCGAGCAGGTAAGAAACGTCCATTGGCACCGCCGCGTAGTAATCAGGAAAAAAACGGAACGCCCGCTGGCGCTTCGCTTACCGGGCCTACGTCATCGTAGGGCGGATAAGCATAGCGCTATCCGCCAAAAACCCTGGAATTTTATACAGAACTACCGGGAATTATATCAGCGAGGTCAGAGATGCCAACCGCGAAATCTCAACATGTGGTAACAAACGGCTGTCGGCGGTCTGCATCAGGTCGGCATTTTGCGGCTTAATCCAGCAAGCCTGCATGCCGCAGCGGATTGCGCCCGCGACGTCAGTGGTCAGGTCATCGCCGACGTGCAGGATCTCGCCAAGCGGGACGTTGAGCTTATCCGCCGCCAGATGATACATGTCGGCGTAAGGCTTCGAGCGCCCATCAGGGCCCGCGCGCAGCACGAACTCGAAATAGCCGCTCAGACCGAACAGCTCCGGCTGGGCGTTACCGTTGGTAATCGCCACCAGCGGCCATTTCTGCGCCAGCTTGGTTAGGGTGTCGTGGGTTTCCTGCGGAACATCAATCCGGCTGCGCCACTGGGCAAAATTGGCCATCGCCGCATCCGCGCCCGCAATAGCCTCTTGCGCCGTCAGTCCCGCTTTACGCAGGCCGTGCTCCAGCGCGCGCCAACGCCATTCTGTAACGTCGTGGTAGATTTCCGGCTCGCTTTGCAGCAGCTCATCGCGCCAGCTTTGCAGCATTCGCGCATCGAAGTTCACCAGCGCCGGATGGTAGCCGCGCACAAAATTCAGCGACTCCTGCATCGTCCGGTCAATCACCGGGCGGTTATCGTAAAGGGTATCGTCAAGGTCAAACGTCAACGCGGCAATGGTGCCCAGCGGTCGATAAAAACGCATTATTTCTCCCGTTTGGCGCGTGGATGCGCCGCATCGTACACCGTAGCAAGGTGTTGAAAATCAAGGTGGGTATAGATTTGGGTAGTCGATAGATTGGCGTGGCCCAGCAGTTCCTGCACGCCGCGCAAATCACCGCTCGACTCCAGCATATGGGTGGCAAAGGAGTGGCGCAGCTTGTGCGGGTTAACGTGACTGTTCAGCCCCTGCTTGATGCCCCATTCGGCAAAACGCTTTTGCACGTTACGCGCTGAAATACGCTTGCCCAGTTTCGACAGAAACAGCGCATAGTCATCGCCGCCGAACAGCCCGCGCAGATCGAGCCAGTGTTCAATCCACGTCACGGCGTTGCGGCCAATCGGCAGACGGCGTTCTTTGCTCCCTTTGCCGAGCACCCACACTTCGCCAGTGTCGAGATCGAGATGTTTGATATCCAGCCCAACCAGCTCTGACAAACGCAGGCCAGCACCGTACATCACTTCCAGCATTGCGCGATCGCGCACCGCCAGCGGATCGTTGAGATCGATATCCAGCAGCCGATTCACATCGTCGACGTCGATATTCTTTGGCAGATGGCGCGGGGCTTTCGGCGCCGCAACGCCTTTCGCCGGGTTTGCCGGCAGTTCGCCCTGGCTCACCATCCAGTCAAAGAAGCTGCGCAGCGCGGAGAGGCGGAGCGCCAGACTTGCTGCACCAAGCCCCTTACGGCGGCTGCGAGTGGCAAAACTGCGCACCATCGCAGCATCACATTGTTGCCAATTCTGCAGGCCCATTGCGCTGGCCATTTCAATAACGGCATCAAGCTGACGCTGATAATTCAATAAGGTAATCGGGCTAAGCTGCCTCTCCACGCCAAGATAACGTAAGAAACGCGTCACGGCGGGCGTCAGCGAGGTATCGCTCATACGCGTTCAATCCATCGTTCCAGCAGGCCCGGCAGCATCAGGGCAATTTCCTGCAAGAGCTGCGTTCCCTGCCCAGCTTGATAATGGTGCGGGTCGCGGCTGCTAAACAGAATCACCCCGAGATCGCCATCGCTGCCCATCATCGATACTGCCACCGAACCCACCGCTTTCGCTTCAGGTAACAGTAGCAGCAGCTCAGGGCCATTCAGGGTGCCCAGATAATGATTTTCTTGCCCTAAACGCTGTATGCGTAGGGGTTCGAATGACTGACGCGAGAGAACCAGATGGGTATATTTTGAAGGCGCTCCGAGTCGCCAGCGATCGGAGAATAGACGAAGCGATGCGCCCGCCAGCCCTAGCTCACGGGCCCAGCGGTGAAACCGCAGCAGCAAATCGTCGAGACTTTCCGCACAGGCCAGTCGATTTTGCAGATGCAGCAGGCGATAGAACAGTCCTTCGTTGGCTGCCGCCTGATCCATCAGCTGATCCATGTTCTCTTCGAGCATCGCGATGTAGTTACGCGAACGCGCCATGTGCCACTCAACCAGTGACACCATACCCCGCACCGGGTGCGGGACGCGCATTTGCTCAACCACGGCGGCATTACGAATAAAAAATTCAGGATGTTGCAACAGATAGTCCGCCACTGCGTGGTCATTTAGCGCAGTGGCTACATCCTGTTGTTCTTCCCCGACGTGTTTCATAGGTGAATAAATCCGTCATAGACATGTGCCGCCGGGCCAGTCATAAACAACGGTTGGCCCGGGCCCTTCCAGGCGATATCAAGACGCCCGCCCGGTAATTCCACGCGCACTTCTTCCGCCAGCAAACCTTGTTGAATACCGACGGCGACCGCCGCACAGGCTCCGCTTCCGCATGCCTGCGTTTCACCCGCACCGCGTTCATAGACGCGCAGACGGATGTGTTCGCGCTTCACAATCTGCATAAAACCAATATTCGCGCGCTCAGGGAAACGTTCATGGCTTTCCATCAACGGGCCCAGCGTTTCAACCGTGGCCGTATCGACGTCATCAACCTGAATCACGCAGTGCGGGTTCCCCATGGAGACCACGCCGCACAATACTGTCTGTTCGGCCACACGCATAATATAGGTCTTTTCCGCTTTGTTAGCGCGGAACGGCACTTGCGATGGCTCAAAGTTAGGCTCACCCATGTTGACGCGAACCAACTCATCGTCCGTGACGGTTAATACCATACGACCATTCGCCGTACTCACGCGGATCTCACGTTTATTGGTCAGGCCTTTCAGGCGCACAAAACGCGCGAAGCAGCGCGCGCCGTTACCACATTGCGAAACTTCGCTGCCATCGGCGTTGAAAATGCGATAGTGGAAATCCAGATCGGGATCGTAAGGCGGTTCAACAACCAATAGCTGGTCGAAGCCCACGCCGTGATGCCTGTCGGCCAGGCGACGAATCAGCTCTGGCGAGAAAAAAACATTCTGCGTTACCGCGTCGACAACCATGAAATCGTTGCCGAGGCCATGCATTTTAGAAAACTGCATCATCTACTCCAGTTGCGCGGAACAGAACGTATTAATTAGTAGTTAACCTGCGTCGGGCCGCCGTTATCACCGCGGTCGTTGCGATCCGGAGTATCACTTTGCACCGGAGGCGTCACCGATTTGGTCGGCGGCGGTGCCGTTTTATCAGCCGGAGGGAAAAATAGCGGGCCTTTCAGGCCACAGCCTGCAAGGATAAACAAGGCGAGTAACACCGCCAGCGGTCGAAAAATCTTATTCATTCTTAAGATGCCTGTAGTTCAATGCTTTCTATTTTCTATCATCGCAGGAGAAGGCGCAAAAGCAAGCGTTAAGCGCCTGACTGCAACGTGATTTGTTTCACGCTATACTGCCGAATCACTAAAAAACGGGAAACGACAATGAACGACAGTGAATTTCATCGCCTGGCCGATACCCTGTGGCTGACCATTGAAGAACGTCTGGACGATTGGGACGGCGACAGCGATATCGACTGCGAAATCAACGGCGGCGTACTGACTATCAGCTTTGAAAACGGCAGTAAAATTATTATTAACCGCCAGGAGCCATTGCACCAGGTGTGGCTAGCCACCAAGCAGGGCGGCTACCACTTTGACCTGAAGGGCGACGAGTGGATCTGCGACCGCAGCGGCGAAAATTTCTGGGATTTACTGGAACAAGCGGCTACGCATCAGTCGGGCGAAACGGTGAAATTCCGTTAAGATTTATTGCCGGATAACGGTGTAAACCGCCGTATCCGGCATTTCGAACGATGCTGTTTTTACGAAAAATACTGCTGCAACAGCGGCGTATTATCGTTGTCGTGATGAGACGGCGGCGGCGTCAGCGCCTGGCTACGGAATGGAATCACCTGCGCACGGCCATCAACCTTCACAATCTGATAGAACTGCGGCAGGTTGAAGTTGATAAAGCTGGAGCCGTAGGTGAAGCGATCGTGTGATGACGAGTAGAACCGGCTGACATCGCGCACCAGCTCTTCTTTGCTGCCCTCACAGTGGTGATACACCTCTGCACGGTTGCTCTCATCCAGAATATAGATATTAAAGCCCTGTTCTTCACCTGACTCTTCAAAGAAGAACTGGATGATCCCTTCGCTGGCGAAGCCGTCAACCACCTGCGGCAATTCGACGTGATTGGTCTCAACCTGCACAGACAGGCCGTGCAGCTTGTTGTGCGAGATAGCGCCGTAAAATTCGATGGCGTTTTCCAGCTTCTGCACCGACACATTCAGACGTTCAAAGAACAGTCCCCATGTCTGCCCGGAGACGCGCAGCGCTTTAAAGCGGCCAGTTTCCTGACGGGTGCTGGAGAGACGCAGTTCAATACACTCAGAAACCAGCTGCTGCACGCGAGTACGGATTAAACCGCGCAGATGCTGGCTGTAGCAGAACACTTCAACGCTGTCCGGCGGCGCGGCGTCCTGGTGCATTTTGCCGAGAATGGTTTTCAGCGCTTCAATCATCGCCTGCTCGCCGTTGAAATGCAGCGTACGCACTTCGTTCCACGAGTTGCGGTACAGCAGGTCAACGCTGCCAACCAGGCATTTCTGATCTTCGCCAAAGCTGAAGGTATCGAGCTTACGGAAATCGAAATGTACCACCTGATTGCGGAAGGCCGCGGTTGGGTCGTATTCCAGGTTGACGATAATGGCCAGGTGGCGAATTTCGCACGGGCTGTACAAGGCTTTAGGCGTCGGCGCCGGCAGGCGCAGCGGGAAGTGGTGCGAAACATCGGCCACCATCTCCTGCAGTTTCGCCAGATCGACGATCTCATTGCCTTTAATAAACAGGCGCGTGCGCGAAGTCAGCAGGCCGTTAAACCACGCCCAGGCCACCAGCTTATTGAGATAGCGGTTATATTCCAGCGGCTGATGGCTGATGATGGATTCCATGTTCGGCGCGCGGTTGTAGAGATACCAACCCGTACGGTTGGCACGTCCCGGCGGAACATAGATAAAGGTCAGATTCGGTTCGGACAGATCCGGGGAGATTTGCGGGTTAACCAGCGTCACCTTGCCCGGCAGCGCTTCAAACGCCGCGTACAGTTTACGCGTCAGCACGCCGATATCCTGCGGGCTGGCCGAAACGCTCAGGTTGTTGCGGCGCGCGAAACGGATCAGGTTACGATAGCTCTGCATCATCGCATCGAGCAGTTCGTTATGCGCTTCGCGCACCTGATCAATTTTCCAGTTAGCGCGATTGTCGAGCATCGCCAGACGCTCTTCGCTCCAACCCCACTCTTTCACCAATTGCCCCACCACTTCACGACGCCAGCCAACGCAGGCGCGTTCACGGCTGAGCTTTTCGCATACTTTGAGGTAGAAGCAGCGGCGAACGAGGTCGAGACGTGTTTCGTCTTCAATCGCCTTCAGATACTCGGTAACGCGTTCTAGCATCATGCAGTAGGCGTCGAGACCGAAGGAGACGATCTCGCCGTCATGCAGGCGCTGTTTAATGTCTTTTGCCAACAGATGCGTGTTGGGGTATTCCCAGGAGTAGGCCTCCAGCAGCAGAGTTTTCAACACCGCTTTATATGGGGAGTCGATACTTTTGTAGAGCTGCCAGAGACTGGCGCCAAAGTACTCTTCAGCGGAGAGCGAGCTCAATCCGCCGAGATCGAGCCATTCGTTTGGCGTCAGTACACCCTGAGCGTACAGCGTCATGACGTAATCGTCGTAGTGCTCTTCTTCCTCGCACGGCACCATATTCCACAGAATACGTTTGCCCGCCAGGCGCACCGCCGTACGGTAAAATTCGTCGAGCAGTAAAATATGCTGCGTTGAGCCACAGTCTTCACCGCCGAGGCTACCACTTTCATTGTGGCGGAAGCGGTTCTCATCGATTAGGAAAAAACTGACTTCAACGCCCAGCGATGCCGCCCAGCTTTCCAACAGGCTACATTTGCGCTGTAATAATTGGCGTTCATCATTATCGAGCCACGACTGATGGCAAACCCAGATATCGAGATCGGAAGAGCAGCTCTGGCCGACGGACGAGGTGCTGCCCATCGAGTAGATGCCGGTGATCGGCAGCTCGCCCTTCGCAGAAGTCTGCGGCGGCATACCGCGATGCAGCTCGAGTTCGTCGAGATAATGACGTTGGGTTTCATCAGGCGTGTAGAGGCAGATGCCCTTGGGAACGTTACCGTCAAGGTAACCCGGCATCAGCGGATGATGATAATGTAATAATGTCGGCAGTAGACTGTATACCTGCTGGAAAGCAGGGCCCATGGCTGCAAGCGCGCGATCTACACGCAGTTGGTTGATGGCATCCAGTCTCTGTTTTAGCGTCTCAATATAGAGGTACAAGACATATCGCCTGATGTTCAAAACCGCGGCGTATCGTAAAAGTGCAGATACGGAGGTTTTTAATATTTCAACAAGAAGAACCGTTACCGTTTCTCGTCCGCCGTTGTGATTATCAAAATTCGGACAAAAATCGGTTTAAAACGTGATCAATCTAACACCTTGCCGGTTGACCGTAAAGAATGTTGCACTACAACAAGTGTAGCATTGAATGCTGCTGTAAACCCCGGCATACGATCAAGACAGTGCCAGTAATAAACGGTAAACACAACCCCGTTTATCCCTGCCATCATTTACGCAACAGGCACATTTCCTGCATTGCGATTTGATCAGGGTATGAAACCCTGAAAACTAACATCATTAAGTCAACAATGTTACGATGAACAACGGACGATAATGACGGTAACAAGCATGTTAGACAAAGTTTTGAGAATTGCCACACGCCAAAGTCCGCTCGCTCTCTGGCAAGCGCACTATGTAAAAGAACGCCTGATGGCCTGCCATCCTGGGCTAACGGTGACGCTTGTCCCGATGGTCACCCGCGGCGATATTATCCTTGATACTCCGCTGGCTAAGGTGGGCGGCAAAGGGCTGTTTGTTAAAGAGCTTGAGCTGGCATTGCTTGAAGACCGTGCCGATATCGCCGTGCATTCCATGAAAGATGTCCCGGTCGAGTTCCCTCAGGGGCTGGGGCTCGTCACCATCTGCGAACGCGAAGATCCGCGTGACGCCTTCGTTTCGAATCATTACGCCTGTATGGATGATCTCCCGGCAGGCAGCATCGTCGGCACCTCCAGCCTGCGTCGCCAGTGCCAGATTGCCCAGCGCCGCCCGGATCTGGTGATCCGCTCGTTGCGCGGCAACGTCGGCACTCGCCTCAGCAAACTCGATAACGGCGATTACGATGCCATTATCCTGGCCGTTGCCGGCCTAAAACGCCTTGAGCTGGATGCGCGTATCCGCCAGCCGATGCCGCCAGAAGAGTCGCTCCCGGCCGTTGGCCAGGGTGCAGTCGGTATTGAATGCCGCCTGGATGATGCACAAACGCGTGCACTGCTCGCGCCGTTGAACCACGATGAAACAGCCATTCGTGTATGCGCTGAACGCGCCATGAACATGCGTCTGGAAGGCGGCTGCCAGGTCCCTATCGGCAGCTATGCCGAATTGGTCGATGGCGAGCTGTGGCTACGCGCGCTGGTTGGCTCGCCTGATGGCCGCGAAACGGTCCGTGGCGAACGCCGTGGCAAGCCGGAAAACGCCGAGAAAATGGGCATTGAACTGGCTGATGAACTCCTCGATAACGGTGCCCGTGAAATTCTGGCCGCCGTTTACGACGGGGACGCGGCCATATGACCATTCTGGTAACTCGCCCCTCTTTGCAAGGTGAAGAGTTAGTCAGCCGTTTGCGCGCGCTGGGGCAAGTTGCCTGGAGTTTCCCACTCATTGAATTTACCCCCGGGCGGGAGCTAAGCACGCTCAGCCAAAGGCTACAGACGTTGGGCGATGGTGATTTGGTCTTCGCACTGTCGCAGCACGCCGTTAGCTTCGCTCACGCCCAACTCCAGCAGCAACACCTTCTCTGGCCTACCGCGCCCCGCTATTTTGCCATAGGCCGTACCACGGCATTAGCGCTGCATCAGGTCAGCGGTCTTGACGTTCGCTACCCATTAGATCGGGAAATCAGCGAAGTGTTGCTACAATTACCTGAATTGCAAACTATTGCCGGTAAGAAAGCGCTCATCCTTCGCGGTAACGGCGGCCGGGAACTGCTGGCCGAAACGCTCACCGAGCGCGGTGCAACAGTCACGCTGTGTGAATGCTATCAGCGCTGCCCTGTTCACTATGATGGCGCCGAAGAAGCCATGCGTTGGCAGGCCCGTGAAGTCACCACGCTGGTCGTCACCAGCGGTGAAATGCTGCAACAACTTTGGACGCTTATTCCCCTCTGGTACCGGGAGAGCTGGTTGCTCAAATGCCGATTACTGGTCGTGAGTGAACGTATTGCAAAACTGGCCCGGGAGATGGGCTGGCAGGATATTCAGGTTGCCGATAGCGCAGACAACGATGCGCTGCTGCGCGCATTACAATAACTTTCAAAATTGGAAGCCATAATGACGGAACAAAAAGAAAACTCCGCCGTGGTTGAAGAGTCCGGGGATGCCGTGAACATCACGCCGCAGCCCGAATCTAGTCAGCCCGCAAATGCTGGGAAGAAAAATAACAGCGGAAAAACGAGCCTCGTACTGAGCGCAGTCGCCATTGCCATAGCACTGGCAGCAGGCGTGGGCCTGTACGGCTGGGGCAAACAGCAGGCCGTCAATCAAACCACCACCAGCGATACCCTCGCTAATCAGCTCATTGCGCTGCAAAAAGCGCAGGATGCGCAAAAAGAGGCGCTGGAAACGACCATCAAACAGCAGGCAACCCAGTTGGATGAGGCGAAAGCCCAGCAGGGTGAAATGGCCAAACAGCTGGATGAAGTGCAGCAAAAAGTGGCCGCAATCTCCGGCACCGATGCCAAAACCTGGCTTCTTTCACAGTCTGATTTTCTCGTTAAGCTGGCCGGTCGCAAACTGTGGAGCGATCAGGACGTAACCACTGCTGCCGCGCTGTTAAAAAGCGCTGACGCCAGCCTTGCCGACATGAACGATCCCAGTTTAATCACCGCGCGCCGCGCGCTGACTGAAGATATTGCCAGCCTCGCGGCAATCTCACAGGTGGACTACGACGGCATCATTCTCAAGGTTAACCAACTGGCAAATCAGGTAGATAACCTGCGTCTGGCCGACAACAACAACGATGATTCACCGATGGACAACGACGACGGTGAGCTGTCGGCATCGCTCAGCGAATGGCGCGTCAATCTGCAGAAAAGCTGGCAGAGCTTTATGGACAGCTTTATCACTATCCGCCGCCGCGATGAAACCGCCGTGCCGCTGTTGGCACCAAACCAGGATATCTACCTGCGGGAAAATATTCGCTCGCAACTGTTAGCCGCCGTACAAGCGGTACCTCGTCATCAGGATGAGACCTACAAACAGGCGCTGGATAACGTGTCCACCTGGGTTCGTGCCTACTACGACACGGAAGACGCCACCACCAAGGCGTTCCTCGACGATATCGAAAAACTCAGCCAGCAAAGCATCAGCATGGACGTACCAGAAACCCTGCAAAGCCAGCCGATTCTGGAAAAGCTGATGCAAACTCGCGTGCGTAACCTGATGGCACAGCCTGCCATTGCACAGCCCGCTGACGCGCAACCTGCCGTGACGGAGCCTGCACCAGAGCAGCCAGCCGCCGCCGCGCCGCAAGGAGAATAATCGATGCTGAAAGTTCTCTTACTCTTCGCACTGCTGATTGCGGGCATTGTTGTTGGCCCGATGATCGCAGGCCATCAGGGCTATGTCCTGATTCAGACGGACAATTACAACATTGAGACTAGCGTAACCGGGCTGGTCATCATCATGATTCTGGTGATGGTGGTGCTGTTCGCGCTGGAGTGGATTCTACGCCGCATTTTCCGTACCGGTGCCCATACTCGCGGCTGGTTTGTCGGACGTAAACGTCGCCGTGCGCGTAAGCAAACGGAACAGGCGCTGTTGAAACTGGCGGAAGGCGATTATCAGCAGGTTGAAAAGCTGATGTCGAAAAATGCCGATCACGCAGAGCAGCCGGTGGTGAACTACCTGCTGGCAGCAGAAGCGGCACAGCAGCGCGGTGACGAAGCGCGTGCCAACCAACATCTGCAGCGCGCGGCGGAAAACGCTGGCAACGATCTGATCCCAGTCGAAATCACCCGCGTTCGCCTGCAGCTTGCACGTGGCGAAACCCACGCGGCGCGCCACGGTGTCGATAAGCTGTTGGAAATCACTCCGCGTCATCCGGAAGTGCTGCGTCTGGCCGAGCAGGCCTACATTCAGACCGGAGCATGGAGTTCGCTGCTGGATATCATCCCATCGATGGCGAAAGCCCACGTCGGCGACGATGCTCACCGCGCCGCACTGGAGCAACAGGCGTGGATTGGTCTAATGGATCAAGCTCGCGCCGATCAGGGTAGCGAAGGGCTGCGTGACTGGTGGAAAAACCAGAGCCGCAAAACCCGCCATCAGGTCGCCCTGCAGGTCGCCATAGCCGATCACTTGATTGAATGTGACGATCATGACACCGCCCAGCAGATCATCATCGACGGCCTGAAGCGCCAGTATGACGATCGTCTGGTCATGCTGATACCGCGCCTGAACACCAACAATCCGGAGCAGATGGAAAAACTGCTGCGCCAGCAGATTAAAACGGTGGGCGATCGTCCGCTGCTATGGAGCACGCTGGGTCAGTCGCTGATGAAACACGGTGAATGGCAGGAAGCAAGCCTGGCGTTCCGCGCGGCACTCAAGCAGCGTCCGGATGCGTTCGACTATGCCTGGCTGGCCGATGTGCTCGACCGCCTGAAGCAGCCGGAAGAAGCCGCGACAATGCGTCGGGATGGGCTGATGCTAACGTTACAGAACAACCCGCCAGCGTAAAGACAGCAAAATGAGTAAAGGGGACCGCAAGGTCCCCTTTTTGTTGGCTAAAAGGTCTCTCCCGCGACCTTTGCCCCATAAAAAAACGCCTGCTCGTTTAGGAGCAGGCGTTAAACAGGTTTAATTCGACAACATAATGGGTGCTTCACTCAACGTTATGTCCATGGTGTCTGATGAGGCTAAAGCGACATCTGTCAGTGGACGATAAGCACCGTAAACGGCTCTGCGTCATTCCTGGGTTTATGAAGCCGTAAGGCGAGCATAAGAGATGGAATGAGCATCTACGCGGCGCATTATGTCACAGGATCCTAGGGGATAAAACCTCCTGTTACAGAAAAATCTTTCGTTTCTTCTGGATAATCATTATTCCCATAGCGACTTCACCCTCACCAAATAAAAAAAGTGAATAAAATAATTAAAATAGATAATTACGAACTGCATATATATTATTTTTATATTTAAAAACAAGTAACAATTTATATTATGTCCCTATCCGCATATCCCCACTCCTTATATTTACAGTAGAGAAATAGAGAGTGTAAGATCCCAGCCACGACGAGTTCGTGGCGCTGCTCATTTCATATATATTCATAAATATTATAGTGTTATAAAACACATTCATCATTGAGCAGCCTCAGAAATAAAAACACTA
>NZ_JAKCNS010000019.1 GCF_021440345.1 Kluyvera intermedia | reverse complement strand
GATTCGCTGAACGTCGGCGGCATGTTCGAAGCCTGGTTTTAAGTGATGGGGCCAAACGTGTTTATCGATGGTTTGAAAGAGGGTAGATACGGGAAGCCCGAGCGCTGAAAAGCAAAAACCCAGCCATAGGCTGGGTTCTTTAAATAGTGGTGCCCGGACTCGGAATCGAACCAAGGACACGGGGATTTTCAATCCCCTGCTCTACCGACTGAGCTATCCGGGCAACGGAGCGCATTAAACCGTAGTCGCTCCCTTACGTCAACCAAATTCACCGGAAAGTCGTTCAACTGCTTACTATTGCGGCAATTTACGCGTTTTTAACGCATGTTTGCACAAACCTTTCCGGCATTCCTGATAAATGCCAGAACAGCCAGGACTCGAATAATGAGGAGCCCAGCTGTGAGTTTCCTGTGACTTACCTGTTTTTCAGTGCCAGGTCTTAGGTTAATGCGCCGCCCTGACGGCATTTTGCAAAGCGCAAAATGTCTTCGGCGAGGCGGTGAGCGGTGTCGACATCGATCTGGCTGCGGCTGACCAGCATTCGGCTCAGGCAGCCTTCCAGTACCAGTTGCATCTGTTTGGCAACCATCGCCGGGTCATCGACTTCAAGCTGAGTTAACAGCTCGTGGCTGTACTCGTAGGCGGCCTGCTTTTGTTGATTTGCCAGTTGATGAATAGGGTGGTCCGCCTCCGGGTAGAAGGTGCAGGCGGCAATAAACAGACAGCCCGGGTAGCGATTTTTGTTTACGCATTCGGTCAATGCGGTGTAGCGGGCCAGCAGTTTTTGCTCGGGCGTCATCTCTTCATTCAGCATCAGTTGGCGACGCCATGTCTCAACCTGTTGGCTCAGATAGCGCAGTGCGTCATACAGCAGCGCCTCGCTGTCTGGCCAGAAGCGGCGCAGTTCGTCCAGAGGGCGGTCTACGCGCTCGGCAACCATTTCAAGCGTGGTGCTCGCAATTCCTTCTTGCTCAAGGAGCTGTAGGGCTTTTCCCAGTACGTCTTCGCGTTGCACGGTATTCTCCTCCGTTTCCGACGGCTGTTTGTTTAAAAGTGTTGTCTACGGTTGGCTTTCACGCAAATGCGCGCGGAAGGTGTTGGCATCCATAAATCCAGTCACCCGCAGTGCAGGCTGCTCGTTGCCATCTTCATCAAAGAAGAGGATTGTTGGCAGTCCCAGTACCTGTAAATGTTTTAGCAGCGCCACGTCCTGCGCGCTGTTGGCAGTGACATCGGCCTGTAGTAGTACGGTGTTTTGCAGCGCCTGCTGCACCTGCGGGTCGCTGAAAGTGTATTTTTCAAATTCTTTGCAGGCCACGCACCAGTCGGCATACAGATCGAGCATAACCGGTTTGCCGCGGGCGTTAGCCAGCGAGGTTTCTAAGGTTTCCACGTTGCTGATGCGGGTGAAATTCAGATGTGCCTGGGTCTGGGTTACGGTGGTACCAAACGCCCAGTCCTGTAGCGGACGTACGCTAATCAGTGCGGCGGCCAGCAGCAGGATTTGCCCGATGCGCTGCCACGGTTTTGTCAGCCCCAGGCTGGTGATAAATGCCCAGCCAAAGAACGCGACGCCGAGCATGGACCAGAGGCGTAATCCCCAGACATCGCCAATTATGCGCTCTAGCAGGAATACCGGCAGGGCGAGGATCACAAAGCCAAACGCGGTTTTGACGTGCGCCATCCACGGCCCGCTTTTTGGCAACAGGCGGTTGCCAAATACGGTGACGATGATCAGCGGCAGCCCCATGCCCAGGGCGTAAAGATAAAGCGTGCCGCCGCCGAGCCACAGGTTACCGCTCTGAGCGATATACAGCAGAATCGCGCTCAGCGGGGCGGTAGTACACGGCGAACAGATAAGCCCGGCAATCGCCCCCATGGCAAATACGCCGCCCGCCGAGCCGCCCTGCTGGCGGTTGCTCATTAACGTGAGGCGGGTTTGCAGCGATGACGGTAGCTGGAGTGAGAAAGCGCCAAACATCGACAGTGCCAGCAGGATAAACACCACCGACAGGCCAATTAGCACGTAAGGATGCTGGAGAGCGGCCTGGAACTGCATGCCAGCTGCGGCGACTACCAGACCCAGTGCGGTGTAGGTTAGCGCCATGCCCTGGACGTAGATAAAGGCTAGCAGCAGGGCTCGGGCGGTGGAGAGGCGCTGTTTACCGCCCAGAACGATGCCGGAAATCAGGGGATACATCGGCAGAACGCAGGGGGTGAAGGCGATGCCAATGCCGATTAGCAGTGCCCAAAGGGCGCTGAACGGGAGATCGGTACTGGAGTCGCCCCTCACCCCGGAGGGGAGAGGGGGAGGAGTTTGTGTGGCTTTCAGCCCGGCACTTTTTTCGGAAGAGAGCGTTTGAGCCTGAGCCGCAACGGCATTTAGCGGCACGGTTTTGGTTTCCGGCGGGTAGCAGAATCCGGCGTCGGCGCAGCCCTGGTAAGTCACCGTCAGCGTTGCGCCTTGCGAAGCTTGGGTTAACTCGACCGGGACGGTCAGGCGTTGGCGGTAGATTTCGCTTTTGCCGTAAAACTCATCGTTATGCCACTCGCCTTTGGGCAACTGGAGCGGAGCGATGCTGGCATTAGCTGGGTTAACCTGAATCTGTTGGCGGTACAGGTAGTAGCCGTCTTTGACCTGCCAGGTCAGATTGACATCGTGTTGGTTCTGCTGAAAATCAAAGGTAAATGCCTGATCGGCAGGAACAAAATTAGAGCGGCCGGGCGCGTCAAACAGCCCGGCGAAGGCCGATGTGCTGCACAGCAGCAGGATCAGCGTAAGGAAGCGTTGAGCCATGAGAGGTAGTCGGTATCTGCGTGAGTAACGGGTAAAACCAGGAGTTCGGGCGTTTGATACGGGTGATGGGCCTTGAGGCAGTCGAGCAGCGCCTGCTGGTGGGCGAGGTCGGTTTTTAGCAGCATCTGCACTTCATACTCCTGTTCCAGTTTCCCTTCCCAGTAGTACAGCGACGTTGCGCCGGGCAACAGGGTGGCACAGGCCGCGAGTTTTTCAGCCAATACTTTCGCCGCCAGGTCCTGGGCGGTCGCTTCATCAGGAGCAGTACAGAGAACCACAACAGCGTCGGGAGTACTCATTGTCACCTCGTATCGATGAAAAGAAGCACTATAGCACGGTGAGTTATCGGGGTTGAATGCATCGGGCCGCAGAGCGGCCCGACTTTAACGATTTTTACAGGCTAGGGCGGTTAGAGGATCAGACCACCGAAGATAAAGCCGAGGATTACGCACAGGGTAATGGCGATGACGCCAGGGATTAGAAACGCGTGGTTAAACACGTATTTACCGATTCGTGTTGATCCGGTGTCGTCCATTTCTACCGCGGCTAACAGCGTTGGATAGGTTGGCAGAACGAACAGTGCCGAGACCGCCGCGAAAGAGGCAATCGCGGTCAGCGGAGTGACGCCCAGCAACAGCGCTGCAGGCATCAGCGCTTTGGTGGTCGCCGCCTGGGAGTAAAGCAGGGTCGCAGCAAAGAACAGCACTACCGCCAGCAGCCACGGGTAGTTGTTCAGCAGGTCGCCTGCCACTGCCTGGATATCGGCGATATGCGCTTTCACGAAGGTATCGCCCAGCCATGCCACGCCCAGTACGCACACACAGGCACTCATACCGGATTTAAAGGTGCTGGCATTGAGGATTTCGCCGGTATCGATTTTGCAGGTGATGCTGATCAGAGTGGCGATGGTTAGCATGAATACCACAATCGCTTCGTTACGTGGCAGAACGGGGTTCTGGATAAGCCCAACGGTGTCACTGATAGCAGTGGCATAGAACATGACCGCCACGATACCGATCAGGAAGAACAGCACGGAGCGTTTGGCATGGGGTTTCAGCTCTAAAGTTTGGCTGCCGCGTAGGCGCACCTCGCCTTTTGCCAGGCGCTCCTGGTACACCGGGTCGTCCTTCAGCTCACAGCCGAGGAAGTTACACACCACGGAGGTCAGCAGGACGGCAATCAATGTGACCGGAATACAGATGGAGAGCAGCGTCAGGTAGCTGACGCCCAGCGGTTCCAGGATCCCAGCAAAGAACACCACTGCCGCCGAAATTGGCGAGGCAGTAATCGCAATTTGTGAGGCAACAACGGCGATAGAGAGCGGTCGGGAAGGGCGAATGCCCTGCTCTTTAGCGACTTCGGTGATCACCGGCAGCGTGGAGAACGCGGTATGACCGGTACCTGCCAGAATAGTCATAAACCAGGTGACTAGCGGGGCGAGGAAGGTGATGTATTTTGGATGGCGGCGGAGCATTCGCTCAGCCAGGCTGACCAGATAATCCATACCGCCCGCCACCTGCATAGCGGCAATGGCGGCGATAACTGCCATGATGATTTCGATAACGTCAAAGGGGATCGCACCGGGTTTTATCTGGAAGATAAGTGTTAAAACCAGTACGCCTAAGCCACCGGCAAAGCCGATGCCTATTCCTCCGAGTCTTGCCCCCAAATAGATGGCAAGAAGCACAATGACCAATTCTGCTCCAAACATATTAGCCTTCCTTGTTTACGAGATTGATGTGTAATTGTTGTGTTTTCGTGAATTATAGAAACAAAAAAGGCATGTCATCATGACATGCCTCGGTTATTTAGTCTGAAAGACTACTGCTCGCTTTCATCGGTATATCGCTTGGCTTTATAGGCTGGGTGCATCAGGTTTTGTGGGGAGAAGATGTCATCCAGCTCCGCCTCGGTCAACAGTCCGCGCTCCAGCACCACTTCACGCACGCTCTTCCCGGTTTCGGCACAGATTTTCCCGACGATATCGCCGTTGTGGTGACCGATGAACGGGTTCAGGTAGGTGACAATACCAATAGAGTTGTAGACGTAGCTTTCACACACTTCTTTGTTAGCGGTGATGCCGTCGACACATTTTTCCAGCAGGTTGTAGCAAGCGTTAGTCAGGATGTGGACTGATTCAAACAGCGCCTGGCCGATAACCGGTTCCATCACGTTCAGCTGCAGCTGGCCCGCTTCGGAAGCCATGGTGACGGTGGTATCGTTGCCGATAACTTTGAAGCACACCTGGTTTACCACTTCTGGCACCACCGGGTTTACTTTCGCCGGCATGATAGAAGAGCCGGCCTGCAATTCTGGCAGGTTTATTTCGTTCAGACCCGCGCGTGGGCCGGAGGAGAGCAGGCGAAGGTCATTACAGATCTTCGACATTTTCACCGCCAGGCGTTTCAGCGAGCTGTGCACCATTACGTAGGCGCCGCAGTCGGAAGTCGCTTCAATCAGGTCTTCCGCTGGTACAACGGCCAGGTTGCTGACTTCAGCCAGCTTTTGCACCGCCAGCTGCTGATAGCCATCCGGAGTGTTCAGACGCGTGCCGATAGCGGTAGCGCCAAGGTTTACTTCCAGCAGCAGTTCCGCGGTACGCAGCAGGTTCTTGGTTTCTTCATTAAGCAGGACGCTAAACGCGTGGAATTCCTGACCGAGGGTCATCGGTACGGCATCCTGCAGCTGGGTACGACCCATTTTCAGAACGTCCTGGAACTCAACCGCTTTACGCTGGAAGCCTTCGCCCAACTGGTGGATAGCATCAATCAGCTTGAGAATAGAGGTGTAGACCGCGATGCGGAAACCGGTTGGGTAAGCATCGTTGGTGGATTGGCATTTGTTGACGTGGTCGTTCGGGTTGAGGAACTGGTATTCGCCTTTCTGGTGGCCCATCAGTTCCAGACCAATATTCGCCAGCACTTCGTTGGTATTCATGTTAACGGAGGTGCCAGCGCCGCCCTGGTAGACGTCTACCGGGAATTGATCCATGCACTTGCCGTTATTCAGAACTTCGTCACATGCAGCAATAATAGCGTTGGCGACGCCTTTCGGAATGGTTTGCAGCTCTTTGTTTGCCATTGCCGCCGCTTTCTTCACCATCACCATCCCACGTACAAATTCTGGGATATCGCTGATTTTACTGTTACTGATGTAAAAGTTTTCAATCGCTCTCAGAGTATGAACGCCGTAGTAAGCGTCAGCAGGAACTTCCCTGGTACCCAACAGATCTTCTTCGATACGAATGTTGTTTAGCATGTGAACCTTCTTTTTGCGAGCTGCCAATGATTTCACCAAGTACGCAGGATTTTTGAATTCATGCGCTTTTCTTACCGCAGATTATTTCCTTAATCGGCCTAGTGTCCATGATCATATGCTGATGATAGCGGATTGCAGTTATCTGGATCACTTATTATCTGGTGAACCCGATAAGAATTATTGATTTGTGAAATGAATCACCGCTTGACGAATGTTGACAAAATTATCCATCTGCGCTGATTGAAATACGACGATCCACCACCATTTAAATCTAGTGCAGAGAACCATGAATCGCTGCCTGCGCGTCGTACGCGTTGTTTACCTCACAGGAGATGCCAGTGCGCTGGATACCGTTAATCGCAATTTTTCTCTATGTTTACATTGAGATATCTATTTTTATCCAGGTCGCCCATGTGTTTGGCGTCCTGATGACACTGATTTTGGTTATTTTTACTTCGGTTATCGGCATGTCACTGGTGCGTAACCAGGGGTTCAAAAACCTGATGCTGATGCAGGAAAAAATGCAGGCGGGTGAAAGCCCGGCCGCGGAGATGATCAAAAGCGTATCGCTGATCCTCGCCGGTTTGCTGCTGCTGCTGCCGGGTTTCTTTACCGACTTCCTCGGTTTGATACTGTTGCTGCCGCCGGTGCAAAAACACCTGACCATGAAGCTGATGCCTTATCTGCATTTTAATCGTATGCCGGGCGGCGGTTTCGCGGGTGGTACCACGAGTGGACAGACCTTTGACGGGGAGTATCAGCGTAAGGACGAACGTCCGGATCAGATTGACCACAAAGACGATAATCGCCCGTAATCTTTTTATCGCGATGAAAAAAGCCGGATATCTCTCCGGCTTTTTTGTTGTTACGCGGTGACTATACGCCGCTTAGGCAGCAGCAGCCACAGCATGAACAGCATCACGATGGCATACAGACTCTTCCAACCCACCATCGCCAGCAGCATGACGCACAGTGCAACGCCAATAACCGACAGCACCCGAAAACGGCCGGTGAGCAGCTTGCAGCCCGCCAGCATGCACAGCAGATAAATCATGATAAAGATGCCGTTGGCGTAGATGATCAGTGCATCGAGATTGATATTGAGCCAATAGCTCGCCAGCGTACTGACCATGCAGCTACCAATCACCACGTTGAGCGCATTGCGTGGTACCCGATTAGGCGACAGGCGTGCCAGATAGCTGGTGGGTTTGTACTGCGCCTGCGACCAGACCAGCCGGGCAAAGCTTTGGATATAGATATTGGTGCTGGCAAAGCAGGCGAGAAAACCGATGACGCTTGCCACCCACAGCGCTTTGACACCGAACAACTGCACCACGATAGTGGGCAACGATGCCGCCGCGGTATTGGCCGCGCCGTAGGCATGAAAACGAAGGACCAGGACGGTACAGGCCCAGTAAACCACGCCGGCTAGCAGCAGGCCGATAATGAGCGCACGCGGGAAATCGCGTTCCGGGTGGCGAAACTCGGAAGCCATATGCGCGAAGGCCTCTAGGCCAACAAAACACCAGAACATCACCGACAGGGCGGCAAACAGCTGTGAATGGTTAATTTCCGCGATCGCCGGGAAAGGGATCTCACTTACCGCGATATCGCCGTAGATCCAAATGGCTGCCAGCAGCGCAACAATCATGATGGCAACCAGCGTCTGAATATTGGCGCTGGAACTGGCGCCGCGTGAGCCGAGCCACCAAATGATACCCAGCGTGGCGACCTCGGCTATCAGCAGCTGCCAGCCGTGCCAGCCGAATAGCGCCTGTGCGAATCCAGAGGCGATATGTAAGGCAGCAGGTAGGCCAACGGGGATGACCGAGAGAAATAGCCAGCCGGTTACGCGAGCCAGACGAGGACCAAAGGCCATCTCGACAAAGTGTGCGACGCCGCCAGCGCTGGGGAAGTGGCGGCCAAGTAGGGCGAAAACAATCGCTACCGGAAACACCAATACAATCAACGCAGGCCAGGCCCACAGGCTGTTGTTGCCAGCCACCAACGCACCGAGCGCCGGGACGGCAAAAACGCCGGTACCTAGCAGCGACGTCGACAATAATCCGATTCCCTGAGCTAACCCAAGCTCTTGTTTTAGTTCTGCCATGCTCTTCGCCTACACCCTAAAAAAGAGCACGATTTTACCACATCGGGTTGGGTGATGACCCCGCGTCATTGTGCTGTAGTCAGCACGTATTTCAGTGATTTATCGTGATTGTCCGTCGGTAAAAAATTTTTTTTAGGTTTCCCCCTTGAAGGGGAAAAGAACACCCCCATCTCTCTGGCACTAGCCGGAAAACCGTGTACGGCCCGGCGTCATCCATAACTGATAATGACTTTCTCAAAGGAGAGCTATCAATGAGTATTCGTCCGCTACATGATCGTGTGATCGTCAAACGTAAAGAAGTTGAAACCAAATCTGCAGGCGGCATCGTGCTGACCGGTTCTGCAGCAGCTAAATCAACTCGTGGCGAAATCATCGCTGTCGGTAAGGGCCGCATTCTGGAAAACGGAACCGTGCAGCCGCTGGACGTTAAAGTTGGTGACATCGTGATTTTCAACGACGGCTACGGCGTGAAATCTGAGAAGATCGACAATGAAGAAGTGTTGATCATGTCTGAAAGCGACATCCTGGCAATTGTTGAAGCGTAAGTAACGCGCGAACGAATTTGAGGAATAGAAGAAATGGCAGCTAAAGACGTAAAATTTGGTAACGACGCTCGTGTGAAAATGCTGCGCGGCGTTAACGTACTGGCAGATGCAGTTAAAGTAACCCTGGGCCCTAAAGGCCGTAACGTGGTTCTGGACAAATCTTTCGGTGCACCAACCATCACTAAAGATGGTGTTTCCGTAGCACGTGAAATCGAACTGGAAGACAAGTTTGAAAACATGGGCGCGCAGATGGTGAAAGAAGTTGCCTCTAAAGCGAACGACGCTGCAGGCGACGGTACCACCACCGCAACCGTACTGGCTCAGGCTATCATCACTGAAGGTCTGAAAGCCGTTGCTGCGGGCATGAACCCAATGGATCTGAAACGTGGTATCGACAAAGCTGTCGCTTCCGCTGTTGAAGAACTGAAAGCACTGTCCGTACCTTGCTCTGATTCTAAAGCTATCGCTCAGGTTGGTACCATCTCTGCTAACTCCGACGAAACCGTGGGTAAACTGATCGCTGAAGCGATGGACAAAGTGGGCAAAGAAGGCGTTATCACCGTTGAAGACGGTACTGGCCTGGAAGATGAGCTGGACGTCGTTGAAGGTATGCAGTTCGACCGTGGCTACCTGTCCCCATACTTCATCAACAAACCAGAAACGGGTGCTGTTGAGCTGGAAAGCCCATTCATCCTGCTGGCTGACAAAAAAATCTCCAACATCCGCGAAATGCTGCCAGTTTTGGAAGCCGTTGCGAAAGCAGGCAAACCACTGCTGATCATCGCTGAAGATGTTGAAGGCGAAGCGCTGGCGACTCTGGTGGTTAACACCATGCGTGGCATCGTGAAAGTGGCTGCGGTTAAAGCACCTGGCTTCGGCGACCGTCGTAAAGCTATGCTGCAGGACATCGCAACTCTGACCGGCGGTACCGTTATCTCTGAAGAGATCGGCATGGAGCTGGAAAAAGCGACCCTGGAAGACATGGGCCAGGCTAAACGCGTTGTGATCAACAAAGACACCACCACCATCATCGATGGCGTGGGTGAAGAAACTGCGATTCAGGGCCGTGTTGCTCAGATCCGTAAGCAGATTGAAGAAGCAACTTCTGACTACGACCGTGAAAAACTGCAGGAACGCGTAGCGAAACTGGCTGGCGGCGTTGCAGTAATCAAAGTCGGTGCAGCTACCGAAGTTGAAATGAAAGAGAAAAAAGCACGCGTTGACGATGCTCTGCACGCGACCCGTGCTGCGGTTGAAGAAGGCGTGGTTGCCGGTGGTGGTGTTGCGCTGATTCGCGTAGCGTCCAAACTGGGTGAACTGCGTGGCCAGAACGAAGACCAGAACGTGGGTATCAAAGTTGCGCTGCGCGCAATGGAAGCTCCACTGCGTCAGATCGTTCTGAACTGCGGCGAAGAGCCATCTGTTGTTGCTAACACCGTGAAAGCGGGCGACGGCAACTACGGTTACAACGCAGCAACCGAAGAATACGGCAACATGATCGACATGGGTATCCTGGACCCAACTAAAGTGACCCGTTCTGCTCTGCAGTACGCCGCTTCCGTTGCTGGTCTGATGATCACCACCGAATGTATGGTGACCGACCTGCCTAAAGGTGACGCACCTGACTTAGGTGCTGCCGGTATGGGCGGCATGGGTGGTATGGGCGGCATGATGTAATCGTGCGCTATACCCCATAGCATAAAGAAACCCCCGAACAGAAATGTTCGGGGGTTTTTCTTTTGGTCATCTTTTTAGTATAAGGTTTACACACGGACGGCTTGCGTCCAGCTCATTGATTATGGGGAATAACATGCAGGTGAAATTTTTAGCAGGGATTGTTGGCGCAGCGCTGTTATTGGCTGGCTGTAGCTCTACCACGGAGCTAACCGCAGGTGGCCAGAATGTGCGCTTTGTCGAAGATAAACCGGGTGCAGAGTGCCAGTTGATGGGAACGGCTACCGGGACGCAGGGTAACTGGCTCTCCGGCCAGCAGGGCGCAGAGGGTGGTTCAATGCGCGGTGCGGCGAATGCGCTGCGTAACCATGCGGCTGAACTGGGTGGTAACGTGATTTATGGCGTAAGCAGCCCGACGCAAGGCGTGCTGTCTAGCTTTGTTCCTACCGATAGCGAAATGAACGGCCAGGTTTATAAGTGCCCGAACTGATATACCGAGCCTCCCTCTGTGAAAATGGAGAGAGGCTTAACGGTTCAGGCATTTAAAGAGGCCTGCGTATCGAGGTAAAAGGCATGTAATGGCCTCAGGCACTCTTCCCGCGTGAGTATCTTTTCAGAATGGGTGGATATGACACGGGTAAAAATCTGACACGCCCGTTTATCATCACGAGTGGCCTGAAGCATTGGGTATCTCTCCAGAGTATGCATTACAATATTATTTTCTTCCTCTGAAGGGTGATCTACGCTAGTTCTAATTACCGCGCCGGAAAGTATTTTTTTTCCTTCTGTCGTATTGAAGCAAAATAAGATTGCAAGATGATGGTTAAACAGTAACTGCTTCCAATCATCCTGCGGGTACTGCTGGTAGTTCATAGCTTCGGTATTGTTCAAACTGGTGGTATAAAGCATCAAGTGGTTCACCGTAGAAGCACAATGTTGAATTAGCTCTGTTTCGCCGGCATGAATTAATGCCTGCTGGATGGCCAAGATCAGCGGCCCGGCCAACATATCGTCGATGTACAAAAGGGCAATCATGTCATTCTGCAACGTTGCGATAAGAGTTGAGATAGATTCTCCCGGTTTTAGCATAAGTGACATCACCCGTCTTTCCGGATTGGGCTGTTGTAGTTCCTCAGTCTCTATTTTTGGCGTATGGTTAACTAACATTTCAGAGTAGGCGCGGAGGTTTTTTCCGTATGTCTCCCCTTCACAAATTAGGTGTTTTGCGACAATCGTCATACGATTGCGCAAAATCATTAGTAGTGAGATTAATTCAGGAACCTGTAGATAATAATGCTTATATCGGCCGTCTGATTGTTGAGTCTTTATTAGCAGCGATAAAAAGCGATTTTCATATTTGATCACTGCTGTGTTGATACCTTTAATCATATTTTGCATAGGATTTTCCTTTCCAGATTTAATGTTCAACCTATATTGAATGATATTGTGATAAGTCGATGATGCGATCGGCTGAAGCAATGGTAGATGGCCGGTGCGCAACGATAATTCGGGTGATACTTAGGCTGGAAATTGAACGATTGATAGCCGATTCATTATTCAGGTCTAAATGATTGGTGGCTTCATCCATAAAAAGAATACTGGGTTTCCGGTAGAGTGCGCGGGCGATCAAAATGCGTTGTTTCTGTCCTCCTGAAATGCCTAGACCGAGCTCACCAACGATGGTTTCATACCCCATAGGCATTTTCATAATCTCATCATGGATATTGCAATGTCTGGTACATTCAATGATCCATTCCATTTTTATATTATCATCAAAGCCACTGATATTTTCGATCAGTGACCCTGAAAACAGGCGATCTTCCTGAAGCACGCAGGATATCCCCTGTCGATAGTTGTTTAAGCCAATTTTCTGGATGTCGAGATTATCCGCAAGTACATCCCCTTGTGTCGGTGAAAGCAGGCCACACATAATTTTTAGAAGCGTTGTTTTTCCCACACCCGATGGCCCGATTAAAGCAACCGATTCGCCAGGAGCTATGTTGAGGTTCAGATTTGCAATAATGGGTTGTGAAAAAGGATCGTATTGGTAGCTGAGATTTTTAATCTCAAGCCGAGCTCCTGCACCTTCAGAAAATACGCGACGTGGGGGCAATGATTTTTCCGGTTCACAGAACACTATTTCTGAAAGACGTTCGTTATGCAATGACAGCATTCGTAGCTGCATACAAAGATCGATTAAGCTGGAAGCTCGTTGAGAAAACTGGCCTCGATAGGCATTAAACGCCATAAACATACCCAGCGTCATATTATTATCGATGACCATAATTGCACCAAGCCACAGTATGACGACTTGATCGATTGACGTAATGAGAGTGTTTATACCGCCAAACAGCATATCGAATCGTGTTTGTTTAATACCGGCATTACAGGCGTCAATATTGAGATTTAGCCAGTGCTGGGAGCGACGTCCTTGGAGATTGAGCGCTTTGATTGTTGCAATGCCATACAGCGATTCCATAAAATGCGAACCGGACCGCGCTCCTTTCACGACCTGTTCTTCAGCAACGCGGCGGTAAAAACGGTAAGTCAGCAACCGCATTAGTGCATAGCAAAAGGTAAAGCCTACCACGACCCATACCAGCCAGCCGCCATACAGTGTAAGCATGATAAGCAGCCCGACAGTCATGATTGAGTCCATAATTCCGGTTACGATGCTGCTTGTGAAGGTTGAGCGAATAGTATCCAGTGATGTAAAGCGGGACTGAATATCACCAAGATGCCTTTTTTCAAAGAATGACAAGGGCAGGTTAGTCATGTGATCAAATAACGATGTTTTCCATTGAATATTGGTCAGTGTATTCAGCGTCAACGAAGTCCAGGATCGTAACATACTGATAAAAGTGCGGAATAATGTAAAAAAAACGAGCCCTATACAAATAATCGATAATAAGTTTTGATCGTGAGCCATGATGACGTGGTCAGTAACCAACTGAGTCCCTACTGGCAGTAATAAACCTATTGCTTCGATCACAATGGAATAAGCGAAAATCTTTAGTAATACAGACTTTAAACCGACGATGTTGTTCATCAGGTCTAACAGACGTAGCCGAGATTTGGCTTTTTTTTGTTGAAAATTTTGATCTGGCCAGAGCTCTAATGCTATGCCGGTGAAATGGTTCGACATTTCCTGCAGGCCAATGATTCGTTTGCCTAATGATGGGTCATGAATGATATAGCTGGATTTACAGACTTTGGTCAGCACCACATAGTGGTTCATTTCCCAATGAATGATGCAGGGAAGTTTTAACTGCTTAATTTCATTTAGATCTAAAGTGAGTGCTCGACTCTTTAAACCGGCTTGCCCGGCTGTCTGGCTTAGTGATAGCAGGCTTGAACCTTGTGAAGGGCTACCGTAATGGTGGCGGAAGTTAAAGAGGTCAATATGCTGACCATAAAAACTGCAGATCATCGCCAGGCAGGCTATGCCACACTCTGTTGCTTCAGATTGCAATATAACTGAAGTCTTTTTCCGCAGCGAAAAATCAATCTTAGAAATTATATCTGAAAATAAATTATTAGTCATCGAGAGGTCCGCTTATGCTCTGGGCCATTTTATAAAACGGAGTAAACATCCACATATAAAGAGGTCGTTTTTCCAGGAATATAACGGCTTGCGCTTTGAGTCCATCAGAGAGGCTGAGTTTTTTTCCGTTATATTCAAACTCTTGATTTTTTATTTTTATTGTTGCTTTATATAGCGCGAGCTCCTGCTGAACCGCTCCATTGTTAACGTTAGTATATTCAGATAGTTCCTTGCGTGACGCAGGCATGGATGAAATTGACATTACTTGGCCCGGGAATTGGCCAAATTTATCCGCTGGAAATGCATCATAGCGAATGTTGATGGTGTCTCCCGATTGAACATAAGGAATGGCATTGTTTGGCAGCCAAATAATTAGATAATATTCAATTTTCCCTGATGGTTTTATTTGTGCGAGGCTGCTCCCATTATCAACAATTTGACCTTTGGTGACTGATAGAGAATCGATACGACCCTCGGTCATTGCTTTGATTATCAGATTGCCACTTGCATTAGATTCAACGAGTTGATTTTTATAATCGTTAGTCTGGTTGTTTTGATTTAATATCTGATTATCGAAATCAGCGGCTTTAGTTATTTTGTCGCTATTAAGTTGAGTTAGTTGAGACTCAAGCTGCATTTTTTGACTTATCAAAGACTGATAAGCACTTTGTTGCTGGAAGTAGAGTGAGTGCTGGTAGTTATACTGATCTTTAGTAATATATCCCTTTTTTAGATATCCATCGTAGCTTGACAGGTTGTCATGCATTTTTTTTAATCCCACCAGTGTATTATTCAGCATTCGGTTAGTTTCTTTCAATGACTCGGCAGCGGTTTTAAGCTGTGACTCAATTGCACTGACGGTTTCATTTTTATTTCGGGTTAGTTTTTCAATGATTCCCTGTGAGTTAGTGATTTTTTCGTTGATAACACCGATCTGTGTGGCACTGACGTTACCACTGGAAGTGTTTCTAGAGACATCAATTTCATACAGCGGTGAGTTTTTTTGAACCAAGTCGCCAATTTTCACAAACTGATTAACGACTGAGCCCTGCTGAGGAGCGAAAACATTGACGGAATGCGGCAACGTAATGACCTCCCCACGGACATCAATTCGTTGAGTGAACGAACAGAAAGTTATCGTTGCTATCAAGATGATTAAAAAGAGCGCAGAGAGTAATAGTATTATCCACGTGGGTAGGCCAGCTAAAAGTAGCGCTTTTCCCTTCCAGTGGTTTTTCTTGTATTCAACCGCTTCCTTGCGATAAAGATTATTCAACATTATGAGTTACTTTTGAATTCGTTTTAAAAAATGGCTGGTCATTAATTTTAGATATCATCTGGCAACGTTGGCATTATAAAAGGTCCGCATTGCGGACCTTTATATTAAAGCCAATTTATCGTATTAGGCCCAAGGAACGAAGGTGCCTTCTATCGCCCCATCAATGAATGCGGTACCGTAATTATATACGTCATCAAAGCCCGCCAGCCCGCCAGCGATCCCTCCAATTACTGCACCTGCGGCGAGGCCATAAATCATACCAACCCCCTGACCGATGGAACCCACGCCGAGAATACCACCACCGTCGCCACCATGAGCACCGCCAATGATAGTACCAATTGCAGCGCCGGCTGCTGCACCACCTACAATGCCCGCAGCTGCGGAAATACCGTTAGTGACAACGGAGGTGACTGCATTGCTGACAGACGAGAAATTCCAGGTATAGCGCCCACCGGAGACAGCATCCATTTCCATTACAGATAATTGTTTCATATTTATTCCTTTAATTAATAAAGCTAAGGTTAAAATACCGTTACTACGATTAGTCGTAACCAGCGAAGGAAAAATAGCGATGAAGATGCTAGCCATCAACTGAATTAACATGAATTGTTGATGAATTCACGGCCAGAACCCCATGCGGCAACATTCATTCTTGGTTTGAACCGTCTAGATGATTTTTCGCCTCAGATAATTGGGCCTGTATATTTTTGCTGCTAATGGATAACGCGTAGGCGTTATTTTAATTTGGTTATTATTGATAATGTCTTGGTTTATGAATTGATATAAGGTTACTGATATAATGCAGAAGACATTCATCCAGGTGAATGCTGTTGGAAGAGAGCTTGATGCAGGTGTGAATAATATTACTACATCAAACTCTTTTCGGATATTTAGGAACTATTGTTCCTGAATGACAACCTGAAATATTGCTTTAACATTACCTAATGATACTTCTGCAGCATTATCGCTAAAACGATAATAGTCGGCTGTGAAGTCAAAGGATTGTGAGGATTTCACGTTGGCGATTTGGTAGTCATCGGTATTATAGAATTCAACTGGAGTGTTCCCTTTCTTGATAATGATCCCCACTTTTTGAGCAGCTCCTGCTCCGGTTATCTGGTTATCTATAATGCCATCACCAGACGTACTTGCCCCGCTTATAGGGTTAAACCAGTAAGTTACCGTAGTGCCGAGAGATTCCTGAGGGCAATTTAGGTCCATTGTAATGGTCTTTTGTGACGGTGTAATCCCGCCACGGGCTACCGACATGAGATTATCTTTACTGATTTTTTTCAGCGTTATCTGGCTGGATCCTGCGACAGACACATTGCAGGAAGTATTTTTATAATTCAAATTAGATAATTTTATCGTTGCCTGGTAAAGCAGTCGGTCGTTAGGGTTGGGGTTAGTTTGCGGATTACCGGCAGAGAAGCTAATAACGGGATTCATACTGGTGCCGTTAGTGTCGATGGTCGGTTTAGTTTTGATTAACCATACGGTGATAAACTTATAGTTATTTCCCCCCGTAGTGTTTTCGATGGGCACGAGCGTAGAGCCGACGACGGCTGGTACCAATGAACCATTCTTGCTCAGCAGAATGTCTGAAACCTGATAACCAATACCGTCAATACCCGTCTCATAAACGGGTTTCCCCTGAATCCCTGTAACTCCGGCAGCCGCTGGTGCAGTTGAATCAATGATGTACTGGTCATTCATAATTTTACTACACGTAAAAGTTTTATAGGCCCCAGTACCGAATTTTTTGGAATAAAGTACAGCCCCAACTGGAATAGAGGGATCTAGTGCAATACGTGGCGAAAGTGATAATACCTGGCGCTGGATGCTGCCGTCATATGTACATTTTGCCATTGCATTGTTTGCGCAAATTAGTATCACTAACAGAATAAATAGTTTGTTCATTAATCATCGTCCTTGTCTGAATATTAGCGGCAGATAGCTGACGTCTGACTGATTCTAGCCTGCTGGCCATTCCGGTCTGGAAGATTGAAGCTGGCATGACAACGCTGGTTAGGCCCGTCACCCCATTGCACCTTCAGTATCCCTGTTTGTTGCAGACCTGCCAGATAGACCATACCGGCGTCGCTAACGATTCCAGTTTGTGCCTGAGTGTTGTTATTCAAGGAAACCATGGCGCCATATGGAATATCTTTGCCATCTGCTGTTTTCAGATAAATAAAGGCACGCTGCCCAATATTGCCGCTGTAGCTGGCACGAACAATTGCCCCATGAGTCGGTACGACGGACTGGGTTGTCTGCGGCAATTCCATATCATCCCCCAGGCTAGTACTGTCCAGCGTAATATCAGTACTACGGTATGGAGTAACATAAGGCACGATGGCATAGCCGCGATAATCCGTTGTAATCGTGGCGTCGCTGGTTAACTTAACGTCATCCAGACCCGGTGCCTGAACCAGCACCGCGGCATCGGTAATTTGTTGCCCAAAGGTGAGGCCGTTGGCATGGGCAACGATACTGCCGTCTGCACCATAGTCGATGCGTTGGCTATCATGGTTGTAACTATATCCAGCATTGGCGCTACCGTGTGAAGCCGTATAAGTGGCCCGTAAATCACCGCTGTTGAATGACCTATTGTTATAGCCTTCCTGCACGCTCCAATCGAGGCTGTCATTTTCCAGCCCAACACCGCCAACGGTGACGTATTGATCGGTTGCCCCCGGACTGCTGTTGGTGAGCTGATAGCTTGCATAAGAGCCAGGGAGCCAGTTGCTGAACGGAATGGTTACCGTCAGCGTCACTCTCTGGTCGTCCTGAGCATCTTTATCTGAGCTGTCGGAATTCCATGTATAGCGGTTATAGCTATAGCCAATGTAATAGTTGATCCCTCTCCAGCCACCGTTGTAGCCGACGTTGATAGAGCGGTTAGTTCGCTTCTCGTCCCAATAATCTTCAATCAATCCGCTAACTGAGATGCTACCCAATGAGTTACCGAGGCTTTGGTTTACGGTTAGGTTAGTACGATTACGCAGCGAATGAGGCGATGAGTAATTTGAATCTGAGGTGTAAGTATCCAGCACTTCGGATAGGGTATGGAAGCCACTGGTGGAGTAACGATAACCGGCAATAGTGACGTTGGTTCCCGTTTCCAGAATGTTTTTACCGTATCGGATACGCCACGATTGCCCCGATGTTTTGTCTTTATCCTGCTCTTTTGACCAAGCCTGAGTAAGGTCTGCCGAGGCGGCACCAAAGTCACCCAAGCTGTATCCCAGACCTCCAGTCAGAGCCTGGTATTTCGACGCGGCCTGAATGCCCCCATACGCCGTGGTATTGGTCGACAAGCCATAGGTTAATGTCGCCTGCGTGAACGGCGTATTGTCTACATCATTGTCATAGGGGCGGTATTGACCAGAGGTAATTTCATACTGAAACTGGCCTTCTCTGATCATCACCGGCAGGGTGGCAAATGGCACGACAAAGCTTTGCGTTGAGCCATCAGACTCTTCAACAGTTACATACAGATCCCCACTACCCCCGCTGGGATACATATCTGTAATTTCGAAGGCTCCCGGTGCGACGTAGGTCTGATATACCTGATAGCCGTTTTGTTTGATCACTACCCTGGCGTTAGTTTTGGCGATGCCCCGAATGATCGGTGCATAACCGCGCATGCTTTCCGGCAGCATTGAGGTGTCGGTTGCGACCTGAAAACCGGTAAATGGAACGCTGTCAAATATTGATGATAACGATGAGCTTTCACCGACGACGATATTGCTGTTAATCGGCATCAGGCTGCGCTGCATATACAGATATACTGAGTCCCAATCGCCGGCATCACTATTGCTTTTATTCCATGTACTTAGATTTCGTATACGCCATGGACCAAGGTTGAGACCTGACTGTAAGTTGAGGCTGTAATATTCTTCGTCACTTTGATAATCCTCTGAACCGCTGAACTGATAGTTAAGGATCATGGCGTTAATGCCATCATCGTATTTATCCGGGGGGATATACCCCTGGGCTGTTGTAAACATGGCAGCTTGTGGAATGGATATATCTAGTCGTTGTGATGAAAAATCTAAGAGAGTGCTGGCGTCTGGTATAACACTCAGATTAGAACAGCCCTGTTTATCCTCGACCAGGTTAGGAAATGCGCCAACTTTTACACCGTATTCCGATAACGCACTGAGGCTAAAGCAAGGAGTAAGTTTTACCGTGTTGGTGTTTTCAGAATCAATATTGCTATTGTTAGTAATAAAACGGACGTTTTTGGTTTCAAGATAATGGCCATTAAAAACGATATCTACACGATAATCGCCAGGAGCCTGGGTGTTTATACCCTGGTAAACGGATAAGTCAGGGATGTTAGTTGCATCGCCACCATTCACGGCGTTGATGAATGAAGGATCGAAAAAATCGCGGGCCTGGGCTTTATTATTTAAACCAAACAGCAATGCAGGGAGCATTGCTATAAATAATGTCGGTGATTTGCAAAGGCTCTTGTTTTTATTTTGCATAAACACATCCCTTTATAATGCATTGTTTTATTATAGTGATGATGAATAGAGTGAGCCGGCGCCACCGAAATCATTCATTATCTTCCATGAAATACTGGAGCCAGTGACGTTCGTTTTTAGTGTTACGTCTTTTGAGGTCAGCGGTGGAATCGATTTGATTTCATTTTTTATCTCTCTACCACCGATAGTGACCGTATTGAAATAGTAGAAAAAAGGTGTCGGATTATTGATGGTTAGTTTACTACCACTTTTGTGCCAGCTAATTTTTTGTGCTTCACTGTTAATAGACAGACTCGATAATGATTTTGGTCGATAGATCAGACGCATGCGATGGCGAACTGCAAGCTGTATTGTATTGTTTTCAACATACGTATCATCTGCTGGTGGAATCGCCATTACATTAAAATAATAGGTTGACTCGCGATCTGTTGGAGCATTGACGCTACCAGTAGAAAATATGCGTACGGTATTTTTTTGTTTACCTTCCAGACGAAATAGGGGGGGAGTTGCCATAAAGGCTGGCGTAGTACCTTGAGGCATCTCAACCCATGATTTTATCAGGTAAGGAATCTCATCTTTATTCTCTATTTGTGCCGAAATTTCGCGATCGCCTTCCTTATACAGATAACGAGTAGACTCAATAACAATACCCGCACGCACACTGGCACTTAGGCATAGAGATAAAAAAATAGCGCTATGAAGCAGTTTTCTGAGCATATCCATTTCTCAAAAGATAAGAAGGGCCTGTTGTCGTAACCAGGCCCTCAGAAAATTAGATGGTGTAATCAATGGTGAAAGTAGCTACACCTTTAACTTGACCTTCTGTAATAGGGGTTGCGGCGTTAACTTTCACGTAACCAGCTAGATAATTCAGATGGGTAATCTCGCCTGGGGTGTAGGATTCATTCATAGGGCTGGAACCATCAAAAACAAGGCGAGTAGAATCGTCGAATTTCTTGATACCAATACCGATGCCGCCTGCTGGATCGTCCGCGGTATTATCCAGAATATCTGAGCTTCCGCTGGTAGTACCGGTTACGTTAACGGTCAGGCCAGTGACGTTATTCTCATCAGCGCCACCGAGGGCACAGTCTTTAACATCAAAACCGAATTTTGCAGTTTTAAACAGCGTGTTTACTGCTTCGCCGTTTGCTTCTGCAGTTGTGACGGTCGTTAAACGCACGATACCGTTGTTCAGCGTACCTGTTGGGGTGATCACACAGGAGGTTTTTGAGTCAGTAACTTCACCCAGGATAGTTACTTCAGACGTATTTGTTGCCATTGCCTGTGCACTGATGATTGCAGAAGCTGCGACCATTACAGCTAAAATTGTTTTTTTCATTTACTTAATCCATTTGTAAATACTCAAGTCCTGAATCGATACCTGGCTCGATGGTTAATTAGTTGCGTTTATTAATAATTAACACATCACTTTTTCTATCCAGGTACCGCCATTTTTCTCCGACTTTAAGCGGAATGTATAACCTCATGGGGATCTACATTTGCCCTGTGAGCGGGAGCGATGACAATCTTAGTGGGCGAAGAAAAAAATGCATGTGAATTGTTTCTGAATTTAAAAATGGATTAGGTGAGATCTGAGGATTCATTCTTTGCCCTGGTCGGTTAATTTTTGATGGTGAGAAGGATAGCGAGAAAAACTGACTTTCACTTGCGGGAAATATCATGCTAACCTTGCATTTGTTACGGCTACGCCATCATGTATTTATGCCTTAAACAATCTATGAGTTATTCAGTCTTATAAGGTTGTAAGACTGCTTTATGATTTGTGAAGTTAAACTTGAATTTAATTCATCGTTATTTCATGAAACTAATGAGGACGGGGAAGGATTATGGTATTCAATCAATATATTATTAATGATGAAGTTATTTTTGATGCAAATATGAATATGTTACAACCTCTTGGGGATAAAGGTGAAGGGGTGAGTTTAAATGCGCCAACTGCGCGTTGCTTACAGCTCCTGCTGGAGAGCAGCAATCGGGTTGTATCCCGCGAAGAATTTCTGGATTCAGTATGGAAAACAAGAGGTATTGTTGTTTCCCAAAACACATTTTATCAAAACATATCGTTGCTTAGGAAATCTTTGGTTAAAGCGGGTCTATCGCAGGATATTATTATTACAGTCAGGCAGCGAGGGTTTGTGATTTCCTCAAGCGTACATATTTCTTTATTTCTTAAAAATGATGAAGTGGAGTCTGATGATATCGTTAATAATAAGATGATGGATTCATCTTCCCCAATAGAGTATTCTGCGCCACAGAAGAGTGATTTACCTGCAGATAAGAATGTAAGTGAAAATATCAACGACAAAAAAATCGTGACATTTATGCTACCGAAATGGATATTGCCACTTTTCCTAGCTATGCTGATCGCAAACATCCTCTCTCTATTTCTATAAATAATAAAAGGTGGTTTTCTTATATTTTATGTTTATGGAATATCTTATGCAAAATCATGGGCGCATTGACTGTGTTCTGATTGTTAACTACCGCCTGTTGATACCTCAAATCCATAAAATAAAACTGCTGTCTGCCAGGTCTGTACCCGGCAGACGAGTTATGTTTTTACATGCCGACAATTGATATTTTTATTTTTCCAAAAAAAAGGATTTATGCTCTGGTAGTTCACCTTCTTAAAACCAGCATTTTACGAATTGTCTGAACTTTTTTGTCCTGTCTGAGGTAAGGGCTAAACGTAGGTATGATGCGGCGCTTAGGGGTAATGAACATGAGGCAATTGAAAATATGATTGGGTGAAATGGGCGAACTGAATGATGGCTAGGCCCATTTATATCTGCATAACTCAAACCCTTTGACAGATTTGTGCACTGTGATACTGACGCGAAGTCAGTCCCTGGCTTTTTCTGCGTTCTGCTGTAGCTGATAGAGCGCCTGCATACAGTCATCGGGGGTGAACGTTTTGTTCTTTTCTGACGACAGCATTCTGACAAACACCTGACACGATGTGCCAGAAAGTTTTTTCAGCCGTGGACTGAAATCCAGAAGACGGCGAGAAATCTCCTCAACCTCTTTTGAACCTGGTTTACTCCGTGTTTTAATCAACGTTCCACAAAACTGTTCTTTCCCTTCGGAATTGGTGTAGCGATAGAGCACAGCCAGATGGTGCGCAAACAGATTTCGTTTCCACGCCGGATGGTCGTAGGCATCATATTCCAGATTGCCACTGTCGCGGTGGTCCACATCGTAAAGCGGCAGAAAGTCCATTATCGATGCAAGGCGTGAAGTCAGCTCGTGCATTTCAGCATTGTTCACCGCGTGGATCATCACGGTAATCAGTAATTCCATCTGCAGCAGATCAACCACTAGCTCAATACTTTTACCTGACTGCAATTTTAGCGAGAAGGTCATGGCATCGGCATTATGCTGCGTCAGAGACAGAATATTGACACGTTGATTGATGTCAGCCTGCTCCAGCTCGAACTGTTGAATCGAGGGGATATTCTGATGCATTTTCTGGACGGCTTTATCACGTAGTTTTTCGTATTGGCGGCGCTTTTCGGCGCTCAGATGCGGAAGTTGGGATAGGCGAGATTCCAACGCGATCAGCAGATCTTTTAGAACGATAACCGGCAGAAAGAATAGCGACTCTTGATTACGTGATGACTTCACTTTCAGCGCTAGCGCAATAAAGTTTTTATCCTGGCGAATAACGCCGGCGTTAATACCCATCATGGTGATCGACAAACGGTTCTCCTTAACCATTTCTAAGTTAATCATTAAATTAACTTATTGATATGGTTTGGTTTTATTGAAGTGTCCAAAATAACACAGTCTATTATGATACGTGGAGAATATAGACAGACTTAAGCCCATCTATATTCGAGGTATTAGCGCTGGCGCAGCTGGAGATCCAACGGCGTTTTACTCGGCTCACCGCCAATCTCACGGGCCAGTTTAGGTACCATATAACCGGATACCAGAGTGAGTAATTCGCGCACAATCTCACGCGCTTCATCATCACTAATGAGGAAATGAGCTGCACCCTGCACTTTATCCAGCACGTGCAGGTAATAGGGCATTACGCCCGCGTCAAATAGTGCATTGCTGAGGTTTGCTAGCGTTTGGGCGTTATCGTTAACGCCACGCAATAATACACTCTGATTGAGCAACGTCACGCCCACCCGGCGTAGATTTGCCATGGCGGTACGGAATTCCGCGCCGATTTCGTTGGCGTGGTTAATATGATTCACCAGCAGGATTTGCAGTGATGAACGCTCAAAGCGGCTAACCAGGGTATCAGTAATGCGTGCGGGGATAACGATCGGCAAGCGGCTGTGGATACGCAGGCGTTTGATATGCGGGATAGACTCAAGCTGAGTGAGCAGCCAGTCTAGCTCATGATCTTTTGCCATCAGGGGATCGCCGCCGGAGAAGATGATTTCATCCAGTTCAGGGTGTGCACTCACGTAGTCGAGAGCGGCCTGCCAGTTGCGCTTATTGCCCTGATTATCGGCGTACGGGAAGTGGCGGCGGAAACAATAACGACAATTTACCGCACAACCGCCTTTTACCAGCAATAACGCGCGATTGCGGTATTTATGCAGCAATCCCGGTACCACGCTGTGCTGTTCTTCCAGCGGGTCGGTGGAAAACCCTGGCGCGGCGATAAACTCTTCTTGCGAGGTAAGTACCTGACGTAAAAGCGGATCGTCAGGATTACCTTTTTCCATTCGCGCCACGAACGCACGTGGAACGCGCAGGGCGAAAAGGCGCTTAGCTTCACGGCCAGCGAGCAAGTTTTCATCAGCGTCTATATTCAGAAGACGCAATAATTCATCCGGATCGGTGAGAACATCGGCAAGTTGCATCAACCAATCTTCTCTGGATGGGGTATTTAGGGTTACAATATGCGCCATTTTGTGGCTTAGCTACCATTTAACAATTTCAGAGGGCCTTATGGCGACTTACTATAGCAACGATTTTCGTGCTGGTCTTAAAATCATGATGGACGGCGAACCGTACGCGGTTGAAGCCAGTGAATTCGTTAAGCCGGGTAAAGGTCAGGCATTCGCACGTGTTAAACTGCGCCGCCTGCTGACCGGTACTCGCGTAGAGAAAACCTTCAAGTCTACCGACTCCGCTGAAGGTGCAGATGTTGCCGATATGAACCTGACCTTCCTGTATACCGACGGTGAGTTCTGGCACTTCATGAATAACGAAACCTTCGAGCAGCTGGCTGCCGATGAGAAAGCCGTTGGCGATAACGCTAAATGGCTGCTGGATCAGGCTGAATGCATCGTGACCCTGTGGAACGGTCAGCCTATCTCCGTAACCCCGCCAAACTTCGTTGAACTGGAAATCGTTGAAACCGATCCAGGTCTGAAAGGCGATACCGCAGGTACCGGCGGTAAACCAGCGACTCTGTCTACTGGCGCAGTCGTGAAAGTTCCTCTGTTCGTACAGATTGGCGAAGTGATCAAAGTTGATACTCGCTCTGGCGAATACGTCTCTCGCGTGAAGTAATTCATGTATTGAGCCGTGGCGCAGCAGCAGTGCTGCGCCTGCCTTCCGCAATCCCTGCCTTATTTCATTACTTCCCCGTGTTTAAGTCTGAAAAAAATCGCTGAAATCCAACATGCTGGGTGAAGTTGTCTATGCTTATCAAGCAAGATAACTAAAACTGACATAAGGATGACATTATGGTGAAAAAAGCGATCGCAGCGTTTTTTACGGTGCTGGTACTCTCCTCGGTTTTAACGGCATGTAATACCACCCGAGGTCTTGGTCAGGATATTTCTGATGGTGGTAGCGCGATTTCTGGGGCAGCAACCAAGGCGCAGCAATAAATCCAGACTGACGGTACGACGCGCTGTTGTACCGTCGTTTTTCCTTGCCTATACTGCCTCTCTACAAAACACCTTACGGGACGACCCGTAAGCGTATCGCACTTGGGGACGGCCCCATTATTATGGAGCCTGATATGCCCTGGATAATTCTCTTTGTTGCTGGTCTTCTTGAAGTGGTGTGGGCCGTTGGCCTGAAATATACCCATGGTTTTAGCCGACTGGTGCCGAGTGCCATTACGATCGCGGCGATGGTGGTCAGCATGGCCATGCTGTCATGGGCGATGAAAAGTCTGCCGGTAGGGACGGCCTATGCGGTCTGGACGGGAATCGGTGCGGTTGGTGCAGCTATCACCGGGATTCTGCTGTTAGGTGAGTCAGCGAGCCCAATGCGTATCGTCAGTCTTGCGCTGATTGTCATGGGGATTATTGGTCTGAAGCTAAGCGCCCATTAATTCAGCAGGCGTAGTTTGGTGTGATATGTGTTCAACGGGGCGACGGACCGTCGCCCCGTTGAACAGAGCGCCGCCGGGAGGCGGCACAAAGTTAGATAAACAGTACCCCGACTAGCGTCACCACCGTCAGAATGGCTGCCAGGCCGTAGAACACCCATTTCCCATTCGGGACGTGGATCTTCAGATCATGCATCGCATGGTGAATACGGTGCAGACCACACCACAGCGGCAGAACAATCATCAGGAAGATAAACGCACGGCCAATCAGGCTATGGGCAAAACCCAGTACGCGTTCGTAACTAAAGGCGTCAGCCGGCGCCAGACCCAGCGGCAGCATAATGCCAACCAGCAGCACAATAACCGGGGCGATAATCGCACCCCACATGCCGCCTGCGCCGAACAGGCCCCAGAATACCGGCTCGTCGGAACGTTTTGGATTAGGGTTAATCATGCCAGTCTCCTTACCAGAACAGGGCGATAAACAATATCACCACGCTGACCACTGCGGTCACGACCCAGAGCCCTTTAATAATCGGCTCCGGCCCCATTTTCTCGCCTTTCACGATGATGTTGGCTGCCTTTGGCGCCAGCTCAAACCAGGTTTTAGTGTGCAGCAGCGCAGCGCCCAGGGTGATCAGATTCAGCACGACCACGATAGGGTTTTGTAAAAAGCCTACGTAGCCAGCCCAGCTCTCAGCACCGTGCTTCAGCGCAAACAAACCGTAGATCAGTACAATACTGAACCAGACGGTGGGTACCGCTGTGCCTTCACGCAGCATGTAGAAGCGATAAAACGGCAGTTTTCTCCACCAGGTGGACGGCATCGGCCGTACATAGGGTTTGCGTTTAGTCGTCATAATGCACTCCTTAGCGTGGTTTCAGGGTAGCGATAAGAAAGTCTTTCGAACTTTCCACTTTACCCTGCTGAATGGCGGCGGCGGGATCGACGTGTTTTGGACACACTTCGGAGCAGTAGCCGACAAAGGTACAGGTCCAGACGCCATTCTGACCATTCAGCTGCGCCATGCGCTCTTTCTTCCCGTGGTCGCGGCTATCTTCGTTGTAGCGGTGAGCGAGGGTTATCGCCGCCGGGCCGATGAATTCAGGATTCAGGCCAAACTGCGGGCAGGCTGCATAGCACAGGCCGCAGTTGATGCAGCCGGAGAACTGATGGTATTTCGCCATCTGCGCCGGAGTCTGGGTGTTTGGTCCCTGATCTGGCGTGCGCGGATTGCCGATGATATACGGCTTAATCGCTTCCAGACTCTCGATAAAGTGGGTCATATCGACCACCAAATCGCGCTCGATAGGGAAGTTGGCCAGCGCTTCGACTTTGATCCCTTTGGTGTATTCACGCAGGAAGGTCTTACAGGCCAGCTTCGGCACTTTGTTAACCATCATGCCACAGGAACCGCAGATAGCCATGCGGCAGGACCAGCGATAGCTTAAGTCCGGCGCAAGGTTATCTTTGATGTAGCCCAGCGCGTCGAGCAGCGACGTTTGCTCGTCGTAAGGCACTTCATAAAAGGCACTGTGAGGCGCGCTGTCCACTTCCGGGTTGTAGCGCACGATCTCAACTTTGATATTTTGCATCTCAGCCATTGGCCTTCTCCTTCTTCTCGGCCGCTTCTGCTTCTGCGCCGTACACGCGTTTAGCCGGTGGCAGGGTCGTGATTTTCACATCGCTGTAGTCGAGGCGCGTGGTGCCGTCGGCATCGCGGAAGGCGAGGGTATGTTTGAGGAAGTTAACGTCATCACGCTCGGTGCAGCCTTCGTCAAGACGCTGGTGTGCGCCGCGCGACTCTTTACGTGCCATCGCCGAGTGCGCCATACATTCGGCAACGTTCAGACCATGGCCCAACTCAATGGTGTAGAGCAAATCGGTATTGAACACGCTTGAGGTATCGGTGACGCGCACGCGTTTGAAGCGCTCCTGTAGCTCAGCGAGCTTATCGATAGTTTTCTGCATCAACTCCGGGGTACGGTAGATGCCGCAACCTTCTTCCATCGACAGACCCATTTCGTCGCGGATCTTCGACCAGTTTTCGTTGCCTTCCTGGTTCACCACCGCTTTCAGGCGGTTTTCGATATCGCTCACCTGCGCGTCCAGCGCGCTGCCGTTAGCTTCACCGACGGTTGCTGCGCGGGCCATCGCCTGCTCACCGGCCATACGACCGAAGACTACCAGTTCCGCTAGCGAGTTGGAGCCCAGGCGGTTTGCACCGTGCAGACCCACGGAGGAACATTCGCCGACGGCGAACAGCCCTTTAATGCGGGTTTCACACTGTTGGTCGGTTTCGATGCCGCCCATGGTGTAGTGCGCGGTTGGACGTACTGGAATTGGCTCTTTCACCGGATCGACGCCGACGTAGGCTTTCGCCAGTTCACAGATGAACGGCAGACGTTCCAGCAGCTTTTTCTCGCCGAGGTGGCGCAGGTCAAGATAGACCACATCACCGCGTGGCGTTGGTACGGTGTTGCCTTTGCGCCATTCATGCCAGAAGGCCTGAGAAACCTTGTCGCGTGGACCCAGCTCCATGTATTTGTTTTTCGGCTCGCCCAGCGGGGTTTCCGGACCCATACCGTAGTCCTGCAGGTAGCGGTAGCCGTTTTTGTTGACCAGAATACCGCCTTCGCCACGGCAACCTTCGGTCATCAGGATGCCAGAGCCCGGCAGACCGGTTGGGTGATACTGAACGAATTCCATATCACGCAGCGGAACGCCGTGGCTTAGCGCCATGCCCATGCCGTCACCGGTAACGATGCCGCCGTTGGTATTGTATCGATACACACGCCCCGCACCGCCGGTGGCCATCACCACCGCGTTGGCGCGAATTTGTACCAGCGAACCTTCCATCATGTTCATGGCGACCAAGCCACGGGCCTGACCATCATCGACCAGAATATCGAGGACGAAATGTTCATCAAAGCGTTGGATTTGAGGGAATTGCAGGGAAGTCTGGAATAGGGTGTGCAGCATATGGAAGCCGGTTTTATCGGCGGCAAACCATGTGCGTTCGATTTTCATGCCACCGAAGCGCCGGACGTTAACGCTGCCGTCCGGGCGACGACTCCACGGGCAGCCCCACTGCTCAAGCTGGGTCATCTCCGTTGGACAATGGTGGACAAAGTAATCGACGACATCCTGTTCGCAAAGCCAGTCGCCACCGGCGACAGTGTCGTGAAAATGGTATTCGAAGCTATCATGGTCCTGTGCGACGGCGGCGGAGCCACCTTCGGCGGCAACCGTATGGCTGCGCATAGGATAAACTTTTGAGATCAAAGCGATTTTGGCTTTTGGATTTGCCTGGGCGGCTGCAATAGCAGCGCGTAATCCAGCTCCGCCTGCGCCTATAATGGCAAGATCGGCTTGAAAGGTTTGCACGACATTCCTCCAGATTATTGTTATTTCACAACAAGCTACGCGGGGGATATCTCGTGGCCTGTCGCAAAAACGTTTCCACTGCTCCTTTATAGGTAAAGCAGTATACCCGTGGGCTTGTCAGGGAAATTTGATGTGTTCGATTTTTTTATCGATATGTGCGCTTAATTTATCAATGTAGCTGATGAATTACGTTATGGAATTACTTAGGAAAATGTTCTTCCTGGCCCTCTCATCAATCGCTGGGCAATATTTGTGTCATGTGCCGCTTGCGGGTAGACTTCGTGCCCTTGTCTGAATTCGGAGAAACAAACATGAGCGAGACGGCAACCTGGCAGCCGAGCGCCTCCATTCCCAATCTGTTAAAACGTGCGGCGCTAATGGCGGAAATCCGTCGTTTTTTTGCTGACCGCGGCGTACTGGAGGTGGAAACGCCCTGCATGAGCCAGGCAACGGTTACTGACATCCATATGGTACCGTTTGAGACTCGCTTTGTTGGCCCGGGGCATTCTCAGGGCATGAATCTTTATCTGATGACCAGCCCGGAATATCACATGAAGCGCCTGCTGGCAGCCGGCTGTGGCCCCATTTTCCAGCTGTGTAGAAGCTTCCGCAATGAAGAAATGGGACGTCACCACAACCCGGAATTCACCATGCTGGAGTGGTACCGTCCGCACTTTGATATGTATCGCCTGATCAACGAGGTTGATGATCTGCTGCAGCAGGTGCTGGAAACCCAGCCTGCCGAGAGTCTCTCTTACCAGCAGGCGTTCCAGCGTCATCTGGAAATTGACCCGCTGTCGGCGGACAAAGCTCAGATGCGTGAAGTGGCGGCGAAGCTCGACCTGAGCAACATTGCGGATACCGAAGAGGATCGCGACACGTTGCTACAGTTGCTCTTTACCTTCGGCGTTGAGCCACATATTGGTAAAGAACGCCCGACGTTTGTCTATCACTTCCCGGCAAGTCAGGCATCGCTGGCGCAGATCAGTACGGAAGATCATCGGGTAGCCGAGCGCTTTGAGGTTTACTTCAAGGGGATGGAGCTAGCAAATGGTTTCCATGAACTGACCGATGCCCGTGAGCAGCAGCAGCGTTTTGAGCAGGACAACCGCAAGCGCGCCGCGCGTGGTTTGCCACAACAACCGATCGATCAAAACCTGCTGGACGCGTTAGCGGCCGGCCTGCCGGATTGTTCCGGTGTGGCACTGGGAGTTGACCGTCTGGTGATGCTGGCGCTAGGGGCTGAAAGTCTGGCTGACGTGCTGGCATTTAGCGTAGAACGGGCTTAACACACTATTTAACAAGATAAAATGACGCGCAATGCGTCATTTTATGGTTATATATTTTTTAATTGCCGCTGATTGTCACAATATTCCTCTGGTTGTTTGCTATCATCCTGCCAGCAAATTCTATCGTCGCTCTCCCATTGCCTTGCTCATGCAAGTTCGCAATGCGGTGTCCTGTCGGCGTGTAAAATAATGGTTCAGAGTAAAGGAGGGTCAAATGACCCAGTCAATAAAAAAGATGAGCCTTATTGGCCTCATCCTGATGATATTTACTTCAGTTTTTGGTTTTGCCAATAGCCCCTCCGCATTTTATCTGATGGGATATAGCGCCATCGTCTGGTATATATTTTCCGCACTTTTATTCTTTATTCCCTTTGCCTTAATGATGGCTGAAATGGGGGCTGCCTATCGTAAAGAAGAGGGGGGGATCTATTCGTGGATGAATAATAGCGTCGGCCCACGCTATGCGTTTATTGGTACCTTTATGTGGTTCTCTTCCTACGTTATCTGGATGGTGAGCACGTCGGCGAAGGTGTGGGTACCGTTTTCGACCTTCCTGTTTGGCTCTGACATGACTCAGCACGGGAGCTTTGCTGGCCTGGCATCGACGCAGGTGGTAGGTGTACTGGCGGTAGTCTGGATGGTGCTGGTCACGATGGTTGCGGCAAAAGGAATTAATAAAATTGCACGTATTACTGCCATTGGCGGTATTGCTGTGATGTGTCTTAATCTGGTTTTATTGTTAGTAAGTATTGCTATTTTGTTATTAAATGGCGGCCACTTTGCACAGCCAATTAATTTCATCACCTCGCCAAACCCGGGTTATCAATCGGGGCTGGCAGTTTTATCGTTTGTAGTATTTGCAATCTTTGCTTACGGTGGCATTGAAGCCGTGGGTGGTCTGGTAGATAAAACGGAAAGTCCGGAAAAGAACTTCGCCAAAGGTATTGTCTTTGCGGCGATAGTTATTTCTATTGGTTATTCGCTGGCGATATTCTTGTGGGGTGTTAGCACCAACTGGCAGCAAATTTTAAGTGACAGCTCGGTTAACCTTGGCAACATTACCTATGTGTTGATGTCCAGTTTGGGAGCGACACTGGGCAACGCCTTGCATCTTTCGCCAGCAGCGGCCGCCACGGTAGGGGTTTGGTTTGCACGAATTACCGGGTTGTCGATGTTCCTCGCATATACCGGCGCATTCTTTACTTTAATCTACTCACCGCTGAAGGCGATTATTCAAGGAACGCCAAAAGCATTGTGGCCAGCGTCAATGACCCGTCTCAATGAAAATGGCATGCCATCCACGGCGATGTGGATGCAGTGCGCGCTGGTGAGCCTGTTTATTCTGCTGGTCTCTTTTGGCGGCGATACCGCTTCGGCGTTCTATAACAAGCTGACGCTGATGGCCAACGTTTCCATGACCCTGCCGTATCTGTTCCTGGCGCTGGCCTTCCCGTTCTTTAAAGCCAAAATGGATCTCGACCGTCCGTTTGTTCTCTTCAAAACGAAGGTCTCAATATGGCTTGCCACGGGCGTGGTGGTGCTGGTGGTTGCTTTTGCCAACATCTTTACCGTGATTCAGCCGGTAATCGAGAAGGGAGACTGGGACAGCGCACTGTGGATGGTTGGCGGGCCGATTTTCTTCTCGCTGCTGGCGATGGCTATTTACGAAAACTATCGCCACAGGGCCGACCCCCGACCGCACCTGGCCGCGGAATAAATGCGGTAGTCAGGCTATGCAATACACTACCGACGAAATACTGCCGGTGGTGAAGCGAAGCGTCGGTGACGCCACGCGAACGAACCAAAAATAAAGCGAGTATTGCGTGATTCCTTCTCCCCTAAAAAGGGGAGAAGGTGCTTCGATTACAGACTGCCCGGCTGGCGGCTGGCACGGCCCGCAGAGGTCAGCGTGTTCGCCGATTTCTTGCCATTGATACTCTCTAAGCGCATCTGGAACGGCGGGAACGGCATATCGATACCATGCTGGCGGAAACCGGCCAGAATCAGCTGGTGCAGTTCGTGGCGCAGCGGCATGCGGTGACCCATCTCGGCGGCGTAGATACGCAGCTCGAAAATCTGAATCCCCTGTTGTAAATCTACCAGGAACGCTTCCGGCGCCGGTGTATCAATCACCAGCGAGCAGCGGTGGGCGGCGGTCAGTAGGATCTGCGCGACCTCTTCGCTGTTGGCGTCCGACGGTGCCGGGATGCTTAACACCACGCGGGTGACTGAGTCCGACAGCGACCAGTTGATAAACTGCTCGGTGATAAATGCCTTGTTTGGCACGATAATCTCTTTGCGGTCCCAGTCGCTGATGGTGGTGGCTCGGGTGTTGATGCGCGTGACGCTCCCGGTTAAGTCGCGAATAGTGACCGTATCGCCGATACGAATTGGTTTCTCAAACAGAATAATCAGGCCAGAGATAAAGTTGGCGAATATCTCCTGCAAACCAAAGCCGAGACCGACACCGAGGGCGGCAACCAGCCATTGCAGTTTCGACCACTCAATCCCCAGCAGTGAGAAGCCCATCAGGCCACCAATCATCATCAGAATGTATTTCGTGATGGTGGTAATGGCGTACCCGGTACCCGGTGCCAGGGAGAGATGCTGGAGAATCGCGAGCTCGAGTAGCGCGGGCAGGTTACGTACCAGCTGGGTGGTGATAATCAGCACCAGAATGGCGATGAGTACCGCGCCGAGGGTAATCGGTTCAATACTTTCAACGCCCTGCACGGTAGAGGTGACATCCCACAGCGAGATGTTCTCGAGGAAGCCAAACGCCGAGTGGATTTCCGACCACAGGATAATCACCGATACCAGCGCAATCAGCATCAGAATCGAGCGGACGAGACGCAGAGACTGTTCGCTGATAGTGTCGAGATTGACCTCACTCACCTCCATCTCTGCGGTTCCTTCGAGGCTGGTGGCGTGGGCTTCTTCTTCACCTCTGGCACGGTGCGCCAGCATTTCAGCGCGTTTGTGTTTGGCTCGTTCAAACGCCAGTCTGCGGCGCTGGATAAGCATCCAGCGGCGGATGACGTGGTAAATCACCAGCAGCAGGAACCAGATGGCAACCGAGGTTTCCAGACGCGCCAGCAGAGCCTGCGATGTGGCGAGATAGCCGACGGCGGCGGCAAAAATAGCGACCAGCGGCGCGCCAATCATCAGGTTCCACAGCATGCTGTTGACCCGATTATCACCGTTGCCCTCTTTGTCGAGATACAGTGGAATGCCCGCGCGCTTCAGGCTGAGTGTAACCACCGCCAGCGCACCGCAGATCAGGATAAAGCAGAGTCTGCCTAGCGATGCGGAGAACTCCCGGTCGTTGAGGTTATCGAACATGATCAGCGCCATGATAAGCGGCACGATGAGTCCGATGCTCATCAGGTAATAGCGCATGGCACGGGCGACACGGTTTTGCGGCCAGCCGAAGTGGACGATAAACAGACCGTTAGTGCGGGCGAAGGCGGCGCAGATCATCACCACCCACAGCAGCGGCACGGTGGCGGTGACGCCATCGCCGATAGCCACCGCCAGTGGGTAAGGCCAAGCCTCCTGAAGACCGTAGCCCAAAGTTGCCCACAGTACCGGCAGCGGTGAGGCCACCAGAATCGACCAGAACACCGTGCGCATCGTTAGCCAGAAGTGGTCCTGGGTGACTTTGCCTACGCGGGCGCTGGAGCGCTCCAGAAAACGCGTGAAGTGTTTACGCGAGCTAATGCTAAAGCCAACCAACAGTAACGCGGCAAAGAGCGGGAATAACGTCTGGCGGCTAGTGACCATCATGACGCTGGCTTTACCTAGCTGACTAAAGGTATCCAGCGAGATCAGCCGACGCAGATCCTGCACGATTTCAATCGGCCAGCTAAAGTCGATAGGGCGTACATCGGAGGTCCAGAACAGATAGCGGTGCGTCGCTTCGTTCACCTCTTTTAGCGCATCTTCCAACTGACTATTGGAGACTTTCAGCTTAGTAAGCTCAAGGATCAGTGTGTCGCCGCCCTGAAGTAGGGAGTTTAACAGTTCACGCTGGGTGCGCAGCTGGGCCTCAAGAATGCGGTTTTGCTCGCCGGTGAGCGGCTGGCCGTCAACCTGGTGGATCTGGCGTAATTGCGGCTGCTTGTTCAGTAGATCTTCATAGCGCAGGCGGTGCACACGCAGTTGCGCCATTTCGGTATCCAGCTGCTGCGGCTTTGGCATCTCAGGCAGGCGGGCCACCTGGGCACGCAGCGCTTCGCCGAGCAGATTCGATGCTCCCAGCCACTGTGACTGCTCGCGCAGCGTGTTGAGCGCCTGGCGGACCTGTAGGGTCTGGTTCGCGGCCTGACGCTGCTGGGAGGCGACCAGATCCATGCGCTGGGCCTGTTGATTCAACGCCTGGGAAAGCTCGCGGTTAATTTTAAACTGGTCAACGATCCCGACTGGCAGATTCTCGCTGTTTTCGGCCAGCAGTTCGGTGCTCTCCAGCGCCCGTTCCGCTTCGCGCTGGCGTTGGCTATTGAGCTGGTTACGCAGTGCCTGTAGATAAGCGTCGAGCTGTTCGCTCTGTTTCTGCGCCAGCTCCGAGCGCATACGCGCCAGCTCCTGACGATTGTTAGCGGAAAGCTGCGCCAGCTCCAGTTCATCGACCAATGCCTTCAGCTTGCTGGAGTCGGCCTGCAGGCTGAGAGCCTGCGCCTGCGCCAGCGGTGAATTGCCGGTGCTGGTTCCGAGGCGGCGCTCAACGTCGTTCAATTGACGACGGGCGTCGGTCTGCTGTTGCGGTAATTGGTTGACGGAATCAGCGATTTCGCGGGCGCGGTCCTGTTCCTGTTGGGCCAGGCGGCTTTTTTCCAGTAGCTGGCTGCTAACCTGCAAAATCTCCTGATTTAGCGCATCAGAGCTCATTCCCTCCGGTGCCTGACGTGGTTCATCACGCAGGTTGTTAAGCTGGCTGCGCAGCGTCTGGGAGAGTTTGGGGAAATTGTCGATAACCTGCTGGTACTGCGCGGTGCGCTCGAGGGAGCCTTTTTGCTCCTCGAGCGCAGTAAGGGCGTTTTGTAATGCTTCGACGGTTTCAGGCTGAGCGGGCTTGGCCGCTTTCGCCTGTTCCAGTTCCTGGGCTATTTGTCGAGCATTGAGGGGCGTCGCTGCGTACGCCCCCTGGCTGAGGCACCAGGCCATCAGTAAAGTGATAATCAGGCGCACATCAGACCCTTATTCAGTAATTAGCTTTGCTCTTTTTTTTCGTCAGCCTGCGGAGCAACGTCCTGCTCAACGTGTTTGGTGGCTGGCTCAACGATAACTTCCGGCTCAACGACGACTTCTGGTTCAACCGCGGCTTCTGGTTCAGCCACGACTTCGGTGGAGATAGCCAGTGGTTCACCCAGTTTAGTCACCGACAGATTTTTCAGCGCTTCAACCAACGTCACTTTACCCGGCGCAAACAGGTTAATCACCGTTGAACCCAGTTTGAAGCGGCCCATTTCCTGGCCTTTCAGCAGTGCCACAGAACCTTCCTGATCGCCTGCCGGATAGGTCCAGCGCTTGATCACGCCTTCACGCGGTGGCGTGACGGTGCCGGACCAGACGGTTTCAATGCTGCCGACGATGGTCGCGCCAACCAGAATTTGCGCCATTGGGCCGAATTCGGTATCGAACAGGCAGATAACGCGCTCGTTACGGGCAAACAGGTTTGGTACGTTCTGCGCCGTCAAATGATTCACGGAGAACAGATCGCCCGGCACGTAGATCATCTCACGCAGGATACCGTTGCACGGCATGTGGACGCGGTGATAGTCACGTGGGGAGAGATAGGTGGTGGCAAAGGTACCGTTACGGAACAGGTCGGCCATGATGTAGTTACCGGCCAGCAGCGCTTCCAGCGAGTAGTCGTGACCTTTGGCCTGCAGAATTTTATCGCCTTCAATAGCACCCAATTGGCTGATAGCGCCATCGGCTGGCATCACCAGAACGCTTGGGTCTGTGTTGACCGGGCGGGCATCTTCACGCAGCGGACGAACAAAGAAATCGTTGAAAGTGCGGTAGCTGGCGGTATCCGGCTTCTGCGCCTCTTTCATGTCGACCTTGTAGAATTTGACGAACAGATCGATAACCAATTTGGTCAGCCATCCCGCTCGTTTGCTTGCACCCCAGCCTGCGAGACGCGTAAGCCACAGTTTAGGCAGAATGTATTGCAGTGAAAGTTTAAACGAGTTTAACAAGGTAGCCTCCAGGCCAATATGTGTCGTTCCTGACCCGACGACGGGCGTCGGATCTCAATGAGAAAAGCGGCCGATTCTAGCGATTGTTAGCAAAAATGTCAGTCGGCAAAATCATAGTTCTCATTTATCGGTCTCTGAAAAGTTTTTACGCGTTTTTACCTGCGCCATACTGTCCAGAATGTGGTGATAGTGTTCGAAACGTGATTCGGCAATCTTTCCGTTCTCCACGGCTTCACGGATAGCGCAGCCTGGATCGGTATCGTGCTTGCAGTCGCGGTATTTGCAATGGCCAAGGTAATCATGGAATTCGACAAAACCCTGGGTCACTTGTTCTGGCTCGAGATGCCACAGGCCAAATTCACGAACGCCCGGGGAGTCAATAACGTCGCCGCCGTGCGGGAAGTGATACAGACGCGCCGCGGTGGTGGTGTGTTGCCCCAGCCCTGAAACGTTGGAGACGTCGTTGGTGAGGATACTGTCATCGCTCAACCCTAACAGCGCGTTCAGCAAGCTGGATTTACCGACACCGGACTGCCCGGCGAAGATGCTGATTCGGTTAGTGAGCGCTTCTTCTAGCGGCTTTAAGCCATCCTGAGTATGGCTGGACGCCATCAGGACGCGATAGCCGATGCGGCGATAGATATCCATCTGTTCGTTGACGAAAGCCATGCCTTCTTCGTCCAACAAATCGATCTTATTGAGCACCAACAGAGGCTCAACGTCGAGCGTTTCGCAGGCCACGAGGTAACGGTCGATAATATTGAGCGACAGTTCAGGCAAAATGGCGGAAACGATAACAATTTGATCGATATTGGCGGCGATCGGTTTTACGCCATCGTAAAAGTCCGGACGGGTAAGCACTGATGTGCGCTCATGTACTGCTTCGACGATGCCTTTAACTCTGACACCTTCCGCGGCGGCTTTACCCGGGCGCCAGACGACGCGGTCGCCAGTAACCAGTGAACGGATAGTCCGGCGGATGTTGCAGCGGTGGGTTTCGCCATCGGCGGACTCCACGTCGGCATGCATACCAAAGCGGCTGATGACGATACCTTCGGCGGCTTCGCCAAACAGGTTATCGTCGTAATCTGGCTTCTCCGCAGTTGTTGTAAGGCGGCGCTCATGGTTGGCTTTTACGCGGCGCTGCTGACCTTTGGAGAGTTTATTTTTACTCAATCGTGCTGACTCCTGGTCGCCCATGTTGGGCAAAACCTCTATGATACACGCTAATTAATACTAGTTAACCTACCGCGGCAGGTAAGACAGAAGGGTGGAAAATAACATGAGTGCAGATGAAAACAACCTGATTTGGATCGATCTGGAGATGACGGGTCTGGATCCCGAGCGCGATCGCATTATTGAAATCGCCACGCTGGTGACCGATGCACAGCTGAATATCCTGGCGGAAGGGCCAACCATCGCTGTCCATCAGTCGGATGCGCAGCTGGCGTTAATGGACGACTGGAATGTCCGTACCCATACCGGTAGCGGACTGGTTGAACGCGTGAAGGCCAGTACTCTGGGCGATCGTGAAGCGGAACTGGCAACGCTGGAATTTCTGAGACAGTGGGTGCCGGAAGGCAAATCACCAATCTGTGGCAACAGTATCGGTCAGGATCGTCGCTTCCTGTTTAAATACATGCCGGAGCTGGAGTCCTATTTCCACTACCGCTATCTGGACGTCAGCACCTTAAAAGAGTTGGCGCGTCGCTGGAAGCCGGAAATTCTGCCGGGCTTTAAAAAACAGGGTACTCACCAGGCGATGGATGATATCCGCGAGTCGGTGGCCGAGTTAGCCTACTATCGCGAACATTTTATTCAGCTTTAACGTGCTAAAGGGATGAATTGGCGCTAAAATAGGCAATCTGCCGATTTATCCAGCACTTGAACGAAAAAATTAAAAAATCGCTTCAAGGGGGGTTGCAGGGGGAAAGAATTCTCGTATAATGCGCCTCCCGTAACGAAGCAGAAATGCGAATTACGACAGCAACAAAAATTGCCAGATTTTGCGGGAATAGCTCAGTTGGTAGAGCACGACCTTGCCAAGGTCGGGGTCGCGAGTTCGAGTCTCGTTTCCCGCTCCAAAAATTTGAAAGCAGTAGCAGTAGACACACCCAAGCGGGAATAGCTCAGTTGGTAGAGCACGACCTTGCCAAGGTCGGGGTCGCGAGTTCGAGTCTCGTTTCCCGCTCCAAAATTTGAAAGTAGTCGCAGTAGACACACCCAAGCGGGAATAGCTCAGTTGGTAGAGCACGACCTTGCCAAGGTCGGGGTCGCGAGTTCGAGTCTCGTTTCCCGCTCCAAATTTTCTTCCAAAACAAAAATACTTCCACAATGAAATCATTCGTTGAGGTTGTTTTTTTCGTTCCTGAAATACTCTTGTAAACAGAGTTATCCACAGCCTGTCATCGCGTTATTAGCATGCTAATTTTCGTAAGATTTTTACGTGTTTATTTATCTTGTTGAAATATAAGAGAATATATCGTTTCAAAATGTTAGCGCGATCGCTTGACGAACTTTGGCGTGTTGAAACGCAATGTGTTTTTATTTTTACTCACAGGCTGTGAGTATCTTAGGCATCGCGCGGTAAGCCTTTTTCGACCACTCTCACCAGACGCTGTTTCTTCGGGAGCTGTACCTCAATCACTCCCTCATTACGGCGAGCAATTTGCTGCGCTACAGCCCACTCAATGTGTTCATCGAGTAGTGGGTGCTCACCTCGGCGGCTTTCCAGGGCGTTAAGCGCGGCTTCGCTCCACGGGGCGTTGCCCAGCGCGACGGCAATATTTCGCAGCCAGCGCAGGTGACCAATACGGCGAATCGCCGAACCTTCAGTCACTTTCAGAAACCAGGCCTCAGTCCAGGCAAACAGTTCGACAAGTTCGGGCGAATGCAGCGCTTTGCGCGGGCTGAAATCAGCCTCATCGGTTAACTGTGAAAAACGATTCCATGGGCAAATCAGTTGGCAGTCATCGCAGCCGTAGATACGGTTGCCGATGAGCGAGCGAAATTCTTCCGGGATTGCGCCTTCCAGTTCGATAGTCAGGTAGGAAATGCAGCGACGGGCGTCGACGGTATACGGCTCAACGATAGCGCCGGTCGGGCAGATGGTCATGCAAGCGACGCATCGCCCGCACTCTTCGGCTACCGGCTGGTCGATAGGTAGCGGTATATCAACCAACAGTTCACCGAGGAAAAAGAACGATCCGGCGTCGCGGTTAAGGATAAGTGAGTGCTTACCGGTCCAGCCAATTCCGGCTTTTTCGGCTAATGGGCGCTCAAGAATAGGCGCAGAGTCGACAAACGGTCTAAAATTCAGCGAGACGCACTGTTCCTGGATCATTTCCCCGAGCTTTTTAAGGCGGTTACGCAACAGCTTATGATAATCACGCCCAAGGGCATAACGGCTGACGTATCCGAGCTCGGGGTTTTTCAGCGTGCGGGCAAATGCCGCATTGGCGGGAAGATAGTTCATACGAACGCTAATCACCCGGAGCGTTCCGGGCTGCAGTTCGTGGGGACGGGCGCGCATCATTCCGTGGCGTGCCATCCAATCCATCTCGCCGTGGTATTGTTTGTCCAGCCATGCCTGTAGTTTAGGTTCGGCCTCGCTGAGATCGGTATCGGTAATACCGACCTGCTGAAAACCGAGTTCAGTGCCCCATTGTTTGATTTGTTGCGCTAATTGATTGAGATCGAGGGGCTGTGACATGACGGACCATACATTGACAAGAATCCCCCAAAGTATACCACACTCCATTTGGCCTGCGGACGAACTGCGTCTCGCCGAAAAAACGGCGGCACAGAGCCTCGGGATCCCCCTATATGAACTGATGCAGCGTGCCGGACAGGCGGCGTTCGACGTGGCGCGGGCCGCATATCCCGCTACCCGACATTGGTTAATTTTGTGTGGCCACGGTAACAACGGCGGCGATGGCTACGTTGTTGCTCGTCTGGCACAAGCCGCGGGTATTCGCGTGACGCTGCTGGCTCTGACCGGTGATAAACCCCTGCCGGAAGAGGCGCATACGGCTCGCGAAGCGTGGCTTGAAAGCGGCGGGATCATTCATCAGACGGATATTCCCTGGCCGCAGGACGTAGACTTAATTTTTGATGCTCTGCTCGGTACCGGATTACAAAACGCGCCGCGTGAGAACGTGGCGGGACTGATTGAGCAGGCCAACCATTTTCCGGCGCCGATTATCGCGCTGGATATTCCTTCCGGGCTCAATGCCCAAACCGGAACCACGCCGGGTGCCGTTATCCATGCGGCTGACACCATCACCTTTATCGCCCTCAAACCGGGTCTACTGACGGGCAAAGCGCGCGATGTGGTTGGCCAGCTTCGCCATCATGCGCTGGGCCTGGAGAAGTGGCTGGCAGAACAGCAAACGCATGTACATCGTCTTGATGCCTCACAGCTGTCGCAATGGTTTACTCCGCGTCGCCCGACTTCGCACAAAGGCGATCACGGACGGCTGGTGCTGATCGGTGGCGATCGGGGGACCGCCGGGGCGATTCGTATGGCCGGAGAGGCCGCGCTACGTGCGGGTGCTGGTCTGGTGAAAGTGCTCACTCGTGCAGAAAACATCGCGCCAATCATCACGGCACGACCGGAATTGATGGTCGATGAACTCACGCCGCAGTCGCTGGATGAAAGTCTGGCGTGGGCGGACGTGGTAGTCATTGGCCCAGGTCTCGGACAGGCCCCGTGGGGTAAACAGGCGCTGCGTAAAATTGATAATTTCCGTAAAGCCACGTTGTGGGACGCCGATGCGCTGAACCTGCTGGCAATCAATCCGGATAAACGTCACAATCGCGTGATCACGCCGCATCCCGGTGAGGCCGCGCGTCTGCTGAATTGCACAGTGGCGGAAATTGAGAACGATCGCTTACTTTCCGCACAGCGTCTGGTAAAACGTTATGGTGGTGCCGTGGTGCTGAAAGGTGCCGGGACAATCGTCGCCGATGAGCGCGGCGTGATGAGCATTATTGATGCTGGAAACGCCGGCATGGCCAGCGGGGGTATGGGTGATGTGCTGTCAGGCATCATTGGTGCATTGCTGGGGCAGGCATTATCGCCGTATGATGCAGCCTGCGCAGGGTGTATCGCCCATGGTGCCGCTGCTGATGAACTGGCTGCGCGCTATGGCACCCGCGGTATGTTGGCGACCGATCTCTTTTCCACGCTACGGCGTGTTGTTAACCCGGATGTGATTGACGTATACCATGATTAATCGAGTGATTCCTTTACCTGACGAACAGGCAACCCTGGACCTTGGCAACCGAGTGGCGCAGGCCTGTTCTGGTGCAACGGTCATCTATCTGTATGGCGATTTAGGCGCAGGTAAAACCACCTTTAGCCGCGGGTTCTTGCATGCGCTGGGCCATAACGGCAACGTCAAAAGCCCCACCTATACCCTGGTCGAGCCGTATCAGCTCGATAACCTCATGGTCTATCACTTCGATCTGTACCGCCTTGCCGATCCCGAGGAGCTCGAATTTATGGGGATCCGCGATTATTTTGCTAACGATGCCATCTGCCTGGTGGAATGGCCGCAACAGGGCACCGGTGTTCTGCCCGAGCCGGATATCGAAATACACCTGGATTACCAGGCGCAAGGGCGTGAGGCGCGCATCGCTGCGGTCTCCTCATTAGGTGAGTCTCTGCTGGCGCGGTTTGCCGGTTAATTTAAGGGATCGCAGGATGATTATTCGCGCAAAAGGGTGGTTGATAGCCGCGCTGATGCTGGTTTGTACACCGGTAATGGCGGCGAGCTTGTCTGATATTCAGGTGGCGAACAGTGAAACGCAGGCGCGTATCACGTTTAGTTTTATGGGCGATCCAGAATATAACTTCAGCCAGGATGATAAACGTAGCGTGATACTGGATATCAAGCAAACGGGCGTCATTCAGGGGCTACCGCTGCGTTTTAGCGGTAACAATCTGGTAAAAGGCATTCGCTCTGCGACGCCGAAGGACGATCAGACGCTACGGCTGGTGGTCGATCTGACGGAGAACGGCAAAACCCGCGCGGTGAAACAGCAAAACGGCGCGAACTATACGGTGGTATTCACCATTAATGCCGATGTTCCACCTCCGCCACCGCCGCCTCCGGTTGTGGTGAAGCGAGTGGAGACACCGGTTATTGCTCCAACACCGAGCCAGCCTGCGCGTAATCCGTTTAGCGGCGGTAGCAGCAACAGTAATAGCAACGGCGGCAGTTTTACCCGTGAACGCCAGCCAGCGATTGTTAACAACGTAACGCCAACGCCGCGTCCGGCGGCACGTGCGAGCGGTGCGCCGGGTGATAAAGTGATTATCGCTATCGATGCCGGTCATGGTGGGCAGGATCCGGGCGCTATTGGCCCTGGTGGCACGCGGGAGAAAAACGTCACTATCGCTATTGCGCGTAAGCTCAGAGCATTGTTGAACGACGATCCGATGTTCCGCGGCGTACTGACCCGCGACGGCGATTACTTTATTTCGGTGATGGGGCGTTCAGACGTTGCGCGTAAGCAAAATGCGCATTTCCTGGTGTCAATCCACGCGGATGCGGCACCAAACCGCGATGCGACCGGCGCTTCGGTGTGGGTGCTGTCTAACCGCCGTGCTAATAGCGAAATGGCCGGCTGGCTGGAGCAGCATGAGAAGCAGTCCGAACTGCTGGGTGGTGCCGGTGATGTGTTGGCCAACAGCCAGGCGGATCCCTACCTGAGCCAGGCGGTGCTGGATCTGCAGTTCGGCCACTCTCAACGCGTAGGGTATGATGTGGCGACCAGCGTTATCGGTCAGCTGCAGCGGGTTGGTAATTTGCATAAACGTCGTCCTGAGCATGCCAGCCTTGGCGTACTGCGCTCGCCGGATATTCCGTCGATCCTCGTTGAAACAGGCTTTATCAGTAACAGCGGCGAAGAACGCCTGCTGGGTAGCGATGACTACCAGCAAAAAATAGCGGAAGCCATTTATACCGGTTTACGTAACTATTTTACGGCGCATCCGATACAATCCGGTCCTCATGACGAACAGTCGCAGACCGCCAGCGCTGCAGCATCCACCCGGACACTCGTTAACTAAGGAGTTTTCATGCCGATTCAGGTTTTACCGCCACAGCTTGCCAACCAGATTGCTGCGGGTGAAGTGGTGGAGCGTCCTGCATCGGTAGTGAAAGAGCTGGTGGAGAACAGTCTCGATGCGGGGGCAACCCGCATTGATATTGATATTGAACGCGGCGGTGCCAAGCTGATCCGCATTCGTGACAATGGTTGCGGGATTAAAAAAGACGAGCTGGCGCTGGCGCTGGCGCGTCACGCGACCAGTAAAATTGCCTCGCTCGACGATCTGGAAGCGATTGTCAGCCTGGGTTTCCGTGGCGAAGCGCTGGCAAGTATCAGCTCAGTCGCCCGTCTGACCTTGACCTCGCGGACGGCGGAACAGCCGGAAGCCTGGCAGGCCTATGCCGAAGGCCGCGATCAGGCGGTGACGGTCAAACCTGCGGCGCACCCGGTCGGGACCACGCTTGAAGTGCTGGATCTGTTCTACAACACCCCGGCGCGGCGCAAGTTTATGCGCACCGAAAAAACCGAATTTAACCACATTGATGAAATCATTCGCCGCATTGCGCTGGCGCGCTTCGATGTGAGCTTCAACCTGACCCACAATGGCAAAGCTATCCGCCAGTATCGGGCGGTGGCTGAGGGGGCGTCGAAAGAGCGTCGCCTTGGCGCTATCTGCGGCGTGCCGTTCCTTGAGCAGGCGCTGGCGATTGAGTGGCAGCATGGCGATTTGGCGCTGCATGGCTGGGTGGCCGATCCGAAACACACCACTACGGCGCTGGCGGAAATTCAGTATTGTTACGTGAACGGGCGTATGATGCGCGACCGGCTGATTAACCACGCCATTCGTCAGGCGTGTGAGGACAAGCTGGGTGCGGATCAACAACCGGCGTTCGTGCTGTATCTCGACATCGACCCGCACCAGGTGGATGTCAACGTCCACCCGGCCAAGCATGAAGTGCGTTTCCATCAGTCGCGGCTGGTGCATGATTTTATTTACCAGGGCGTACTGAGCGTGCTGCAGCAACAGCTGGACGCACCTTTGCCGCTGGCAGAAGAGGATGAACCGGCGCCGCGTGCGCTGCCGGAAAACCGTGTCGCCGCCGGACGCAATCAGTTTGCTGAGCCCGCGGTGGCGCGTGAGCCTGCGGCACCTCGCTATCAGCAGTCTACCGCTGATGCGGCTCCTCGTTCGAGCGGCAGTAGCGGCGGCGCAAGCTGGCCGAATGCACAGCCCGGCTACCAAAAACAGCAGGGGGCGCTCTACCGTCAACTGCTGGATACTCCGGCCAGCCGCACGGAACCGTCGAAACCGGTGGTAGAAAACCTGGCGGGACATAGCCAGAGTTTCGGCCGCGTACTAGCGATTATTGCCGATGAGTGCGCCCTGCTGGAACGTAGTGGCAAACTAAGCCTGCTGGCGTTACCCGTTGCCGAGCGCTGGCTGCGCCAGGCGCAGCTGACGCCGGGGGAAACGACCATTTGCGCTCAACCGCTGCTTATTCCATTGCGTCTTAAGGTGACTGAGGCCGAAAAGCAAACGCTGGAAGGCGCGAAGGCTACGTTGAATACGCTGGGTATTGAAATATTGCTGGAAGGGCAACATGCGACGATTCGCGCGGTGCCTTTACCCTTACGACAACAAAATTTACAAATCTTGATTCCTGAACTGATAGGCTACCTGGTGGGTCAGGCTAACGTCGATGCCGGTAATGTGGCGCAATGGTTAGCCCGCAATCTGGCGAGTGACCACGCGCAGTGGAATACCGCGCAGGCGATAGCCATGCTGGCAGACGTTGAACGTCTTTGCCCACAGTTGGTCAAAGCACCACCGGGCGGCCTGTTACAACCTGTTGATTTAGATTCTGCGATGAACGCCCTAAGAAATGAGTGATGTAACCGAGGCGAGCCTGCCTAAGGCAATTTTTTTAATGGGACCAACCGCTTCGGGCAAAACGGCGCTGGCGATTGAATTACGTAAAGTTTTGCCAGTAGAGTTGATTAGTGTTGATTCCGCCCTTATCTATCGAGGGATGGACATCGGTACCGCCAAGCCGACTGCGGAAGAGCTGCATGCGGCACCGCACCGGTTGTTGGATATTCTTGATCCGTCGCAGGCCTATTCGGCGGCGGATTTTCGTCGTGATGCGCTCGCGCAGATGGCGGAAATCACCGCAGCAGGGAAAATCCCCCTGCTGGTCGGTGGCACAATGTTATATTTCAAAGCGTTATTAGAAGGGTTATCGCCGCTACCTTCTGCTGACCCGGACGTTCGGGCGCGGATTGAGCAGCAGGCGGCAGAGCAAGGATGGATGGCGCTGCATCAGCAGTTGCGGGAGATAGATCCCGTCGCCGCTGAGCGTATTCATCCAAATGATCCGCAAAGACTTTCCCGAGCACTGGAAGTTTTTTTCATTTCGGGTAAAACTTTAACGGAGCTGACACAAACGTCAGGAGACGCTCTACCCTACAAGGTGCATCAGTTCGCCATCGCCCCGGCGAGCCGTGAACTGCTCCATCAACGCATTGAGCAGCGTTTTCATCAGATGTTAGCTTCAGGTTTTGAAGCAGAAGTGCGGGCGCTATTTGCCCGTGGAGATTTGCATACGGATATGCCTTCCATTCGTTGTGTGGGATATCGCCAGATGTGGTCATACCTTGAAGGCGAGATTCCTTATGATGAAATGGTTTATAGAGGAGTTTGTGCCACGAGACAGCTAGCGAAACGCCAGGTGACGTGGTTACGCGGTTGGGAAGGTGTTCACTGGTTAGATAGTGAGCAGCCGGAGCAGTCGTTTAGCCAGGTAATGCAGGTAGTGGGTGCTAGTGTAGACTGAATGTGTACAATTGAGTCGTATCGTGCGCAATTTTCGAATCGTAAGGTTCATACGCAAATCGAACGGGTTGCGCCTGCGTAGCCTGAAAGACGAAGTGTATAAGTACAAATAAGCATATAAGGAAAAGAGAGAATGGCTAAGGGGCAATCTTTACAAGATCCGTTCCTGAACGCACTGCGTCGGGAACGTGTTCCAGTTTCTATTTATTTGGTGAATGGTATTAAGCTGCAAGGGCAAATTGAGTCTTTTGATCAGTTCGTGATCCTGTTGAAAAACACGGTCAGCCAGATGGTCTATAAGCACGCAATTTCTACCGTTGTTCCGTCTCGTCCAGTTTCACATCACAGCAACAACGCTGGCGGCGGCACTGGTAGCAACTACCACCACGGTAGCAACGCGCAGGGTTCTGCGCAGCAAGACAGCGAAGATACCGAATAAGGTTGATGGCTGTTAATCCATGTCGGGGAGCCGGATTATGCTCTATGACTTTTAAGTTGCAGCAAGACGGCGCGCAGTGAATCCCCAGAAGTTTACGTCAGTAAACGACTGGGGTGAGCGAGGAAAGCCAACGCAGCTGAGGCTTGAAAGACGACGAGCATTTAGGTTCCCCGCTGGTATTTCAGGAGATATAACGCTTGTTTGACCGTTATGACGCCGGTGAGCAGGCGGTGCTGGTACACATCTATTTTACGCAAGACAAAGACATGGAAGACCTCCAGGAGTTTGAATCTCTGGTCTCTTCTGCTGGTGTCGAAGCATTGCAGGTGATTACCGGTAGCCGTAAAGCCCCGCACCCAAAATATTTTGTTGGTGAAGGTAAGGCTGTCGAAATTGCGGAAGCCGTAAAAGCGACAGGCGCTTCCGTTGTGCTGTTTGATCATGCACTTAGCCCCGCGCAGGAACGTAACCTTGAGCGTTTGTGTGAATGCCGGGTTATTGACCGTACGGGTCTGATTTTAGATATTTTTGCCCAACGTGCGCGTACCCATGAAGGGAAGCTGCAAGTTGAGCTCGCGCAGCTGCGCCACCTGGCTACCCGCCTGGTACGCGGCTGGACGCACCTTGAAAGACAAAAAGGCGGAATCGGTTTGCGCGGCCCGGGTGAAACCCAGCTCGAAACTGACCGTCGTTTGCTGCGTAATCGCATCATGCAAATCCTTTCCCGTATCGAAAGGGTTGCCAAACAGCGTGAGCAAGGACGCCGTTCGCGCGTCAAAGCTGATGTTCCGACGGTATCGCTGGTGGGGTACACCAACGCCGGGAAATCGACGCTGTTTAACCACCTGACAGAGGCGGAGGTGTACGCCGCCGATCAACTGTTCGCCACCCTCGATCCGACCCTGCGTCGTATTGATGTCGCGGATGTTGGTGAAACGGTATTAGCCGATACCGTAGGTTTTATCCGCCATCTGCCGCATGACCTTGTGGCGGCGTTTAAAGCCACATTGCAGGAAACCCGCGAAGCCACGCTGTTGCTCCATATTATCGATGCAGCAGATGTTCGCGTGCAGGAAAATATCGATGCGGTTGATACGGTACTTGAAGAGATCGACGCGCACGAGATCCCGACTCTACTGGTGATGAACAAAATCGATATGCTCGATGAGTTTGAACCGCGTATCGACAGAGATGAAGAGAACAAACCTATTCGGGTGTGGCTGTCTGCACAAACCGGAGTAGGGGTACCACTCCTTTTTCAGGCGTTGACGGAACTGCTCTCCGGCGAAGTCGCGCAGCACACGCTGCGTTTACCTCCAAAGGAAGGGCGTTTGCGTAGTCGCTTTTATCAGCTTCAGGCAATCGAAAAAGAGTGGATGGAGGACGACGGCTGCGTCAAATTGCAGGTTCGTATGCCGATTGTCGACTGGCGTCGCCTCTGTAAACAAGAACCGACACTGACAGACTACGTCGTCTGACCGTGCAGCTTGCCTGAAAACAATAGCCCTTTGGGCACCCAGCGGTTCAGGTCGCCTCAACGCGACGGCGACAACCAGGATGGAGTCGCGGTTAACAGCGAAAAGACCTGAACTGGGAAAAGGTATATCACCGCATAACAAATATGGAGCATAAACATGGCGTGGAATCAGCCCGGTAATAACGGACAAGACCGCGACCCGTGGGGGAGCAGCAATAATCAAGGCGGCAACTCCGGGGGAAATGGAAATAAAGGCGGTCGCGATCAGGGGCCGCCGGATTTGGATGATATCTTCCGTAAGCTGAGCAAAAAGCTTGGCGGTTTTGGGGGCGGTAAAGGTGGCTCCGGCAATTCGACTCAGGGGCCTCGTGCACCGATTGGCGGTCGCATTGTTGGTATCGCAGCCGCTGCTGTCGTCGTTATCTGGGCAGCCAGTGGTTTCTATACCATTAAAGAAGCCGAGCGCGGCGTGGTAACACGTTTTGGTCAGTTCAGCCATCTGGTTGAGCCAGGTCTGAACTGGAAACCAACGTTTATCGACGAAGTGACGCCGGTGAACGTTGAAGCCGTGCGTGAATTGGCCGCATCCGGCGTGATGCTGACCTCCGACGAAAACGTCGTACGCGTTGAAATGAACGTGCAGTACCGTATCACCGATCCTCGCCGCTACCTGTTTAGCGTGACCAGTGCTGACGACAGTCTGCGCCAGGCCACCGACAGCGCGCTGCGCGGCGTTATCGGTAAATACACCATGGACCGCATCCTGACCGAAGGTCGTACCGTTATTCGTAGCGATACCCAGCGTGAGCTGGAAGAGACCATTCGTCCGTACAACATGGGTATTACCCTGCTGGACGTCAACTTCCAGGCCGCTCGTCCGCCGGAAGAGGTGAAGGCCGCATTTGATGATGCGATTGCCGCACGTGAAAACGAGCAGCAGTACATCCGTGAAGCAGAAGCATACACCAACGAAGTACAGCCGCGTGCAAACGGTCAGGCACAGCGTATTCTGGAAGAAGCGCGTGCGTATAAGACCCAAACCGTGCTGGAAGCGCAGGGTGAAGTGGCTCGTTTCGAGAAGATCCTGCCTGAATATAAAGCCGCACCGCAGATTACCCGCGAGCGTCTGTATATCGAAACCATGGAAAAAGTGTTGAGCCATACTCGCAAAGTGCTGGTTAGCGACAACAAAAATAGCAACCTGATGGTTCTGCCGCTGGATCAAATGCTCAAAGGCGGTAACGCCCCTGCAGCAAAGAGCGATAGCAGTGGTGCGAACAACCTGTTGCGCCTGCCGCCTGCGTCCTCATCCAGCAGCAGCGCAAGCAACACGTCGTCTGCCACTCAGGGCAATATCATGGACCAACGCCGTGCTAACGCGCAGCGTAACGATTACCAGCGTCAGGGGGAATAACGATGCGTAAGTCAGTTATCGCGATTATCATCATCGCGCTGGTAGTGCTTTACACCTCTATTTTTGTGGTTAAAGAAGGCGAGCGCGGGATTAAATTCCAGTTCAGCAGCGTCGTGCGTGATGGCGATAAGAAACCGTTGATTTATGAACCAGGTCTGCACTTTAAGGTTCCATTTATTCAGTCGGTTAAAATGCTTGATGCCCGTATCCAGACTATGGATAACCAGGCCGATCGCTTCGTGACCAAAGAGAAGAAAGACCTGATCGTCGACTCCTATATCAAGTGGCGTATCAGCGATTTCAGCCGTTACTTCCTGGCAACCGGCGGTGGTGACATCTCCCAGGCCGAAGTGCTGCTGAAACGTAAGTTCTCTGACCGTCTGCGTTCTGAAATTGGTCGTCTGGACGTGAAAGACATCGTGACCGACTCCCGCGGCCGTTTGACGCTGGAAGTTCGTGATGCTCTGAACTCCGGTTCTTCCGGCGCAGACGATGAAGTTGCTACCCCAGCGGCGGATAGCGCCATTGCGGAAGCCGCAGAGCGCGTAGAGCAGCAGGCTAACATCAAAGGGCCAACCATTAACCCGAACAGTATGGCGGCGTTAGGGATTGAAGTGGTCGATGTGCGTATCAAGCAGATCAACCTGCCGGCTGAGGTTTCTGAAGCTATTTACAACCGTATGCGCGCCGAGCGTGAAGCCGTTGCCCGTCGTCACCGTTCACAAGGTCAGGAAGAGGCAGAAAAACTGCGCGCTACCGCCGACTATGAAGTGACGAAGACGCTGGCAGAAGCAGAACGTCAGGGTCGTATCATGCGCGGTGAAGGTGATGCAGAAGCGGCTAAGCTGTTTGCCGATGCATTCAGCCAGGATCCGGACTTCTATGCCTTTATCCGTAGCCTGCGTGCGTACGAAGCCAGCTTCGACAGCAACCAGGATGTGATGGTGCTTAGCCCGGATAGCGATTTCTTCCGCTACATGAAGACACCGGGTACCACCACGCGCTAATTGCGCTAATGTATGACCAAAACCACCGCCTCCTTTGGGAGCCGGTGGTTTTCTTTTTATGTCCGTCATCATTCGTGCTGTGCTGGCAAAAATTGCGGCACGAATGATGACGGGCATATCACGGGGATGAATAATGAATTCGACTATCTGGTTGGCGCTCGCGCTGGTATTGGTGCTTGAAGGTCTTGGGCCGATGCTTTATCCCAAAGCCTGGCGCAAGATGATCTCTACGATGACTCAACTACCCGATACGATGTTACGTCGATTTGGCGGCGGTCTTGTGGTTGCTGGCATCGTCATCTACTACATGTTGACGAAAACGGTTGGCTGATTATAAAAACAGCATTTCCATACGATTTTGTGGTTAAAAAGTGCTGTATATCTGAAAAAGCGATGGTAGAATCCATTTTTAAGCAATCGGTGATTTTGAAAATGGGTAACAACGTCGTCGTACTGGGCACCCAATGGGGTGACGAAGGTAAAGGGAAGATCGTCGATCTTCTTACTGAGCGTGCAAAATATGTTGTTCGCTATCAGGGTGGCCACAACGCAGGTCATACTCTCGTAATCAACGGTGAAAAAACCGTCCTCCATCTTATTCCATCAGGTATTCTTCGCGAGAATGTAACCAGCATCATCGGTAACGGTGTCGTGCTGTCTCCTGCTGCGCTGATGAAAGAGATGAAAGGCCTGGAAGACCGTGGTATCCCGGTGCGTGAGCGTCTGCTGCTGTCTGAAGCATGCCCGTTAATCCTTGATTATCACGTTGCCCTGGACGGCGCTCGCGAAAAAGCGCGCGGCTCTAAGGCTATCGGTACAACCGGTCGTGGTATCGGTCCTGCTTACGAAGATAAAGTGGCTCGTCGCGGTCTGCGCGTGGGCGACCTCTTCGATAAAGCAACTTTCGCCGAAAAACTGAAAGAAGTGATGGAATATCACAACTTCCAGCTGGTCAACTTCTACAAAGTTGAAGCGGTTGACTACCAGAAAGTGCTGGACGATGTGATGGCGGTTGCCGACATCCTGACCGGCATGGTGGTTGATGTTTCCGATCTGCTGGATCAGGCACGTAAACGCGGTGACTTCGTGATGTTCGAAGGCGCGCAGGGTACGCTGCTGGATATCGATCACGGTACCTATCCGTACGTGACTTCTTCCAACACCACCGCAGGTGGCGTAGCAACCGGTTCTGGCCTTGGCCCGCGCTATGTTGACTATGTACTGGGCATCATCAAAGCGTACTCCACTCGCGTGGGTGCCGGTCCATTCCCGACCGAACTGTTTGATGAAACCGGTGAGTTCCTGTGCAAGCAGGGTAACGAATTCGGCGCCACTACCGGTCGTCGTCGTCGTACCGGCTGGCTGGACTCCGTTGCTGTGCGTCGTGCGGTACAGATTAACTCCCTGTCTGGCTTCTGCCTGACCAAGCTGGACGTTCTGGACGGCCTGAAAGAAGTTAAAATTTGTGTTGCTTACCGTATGCCGGATGGTCGTGAAGTCACCACCACTCCGCTGGCAGCAGATGATTGGGAAGGTATCGAACCAATCTATGAAACCATGCCTGGCTGGTCTGAAACCACCTTTGGCGTGAAGGAACGTAGCGGTCTGCCACAGGCAGCACTGAACTACATTCAGCGTATTGAAGAGCTGACCGGCGTGCCGATTGATATTATCTCAACTGGCCCAGACCGTACTGAAACCATGATCCTGCGCGACCCGTTCGACGCATAATTCGTGGCTCTGGTGCAGCGCGTGATGGCGCTGCACTTGTCAGGTCTCCTGACTCTGTAAGCCGGATAAGACGCCTGGCGTTGCTATCCGGCTTAATCGTGCTTTATACCCTCGCTTTTTTCCTTCCCGTCATGAAATAAATTAGCGGCTCAGCGGCTGGCTGGTTTATCATCAATATAATTAATATCAACAAGCTTACTCTTTTACTCCCCATTTCCCTGAGGTTGATGTGCAGTTAACAAGTTTTACCGATTATGGATTACGCGCGCTGATTTATATGGCGTCGCTGCCGGAAGGCAAGATGACCAGTATCTCGGAGGTGACCGAGGTCTACGGCGTGTCGCGTAACCATATGGTTAAAATCATCAACCAACTGAGTCGTGCCGGATATGTGATGGCGGTACGAGGCAAGAACGGCGGCATCAGGCTGGGCAAACCGGCAAAAGATGTCCGCGTGGGCGATGTGGTTCGTGAGCTTGAACCGTTAACACTGGTGAACTGCAGCAGCGAGTTTTGCCATATAACGCCAGCCTGTCGTTTGAAACAGGCACTTTCTCAAGCCGTGCAAAGTTTTCTCAAGGAACTGGATAACTACACACTGGCTGATTTGGTTGATAAGAATCAACCGCTTTATAAATTATTGCTGGTGGAGTAATTATTACTACCGCCGGCAGCGATGATGACGGAGGAACCGACATGTCAAAAGATCCTTTCCTGGAACGTGAAACAGAAAAGTACGCCAACCCTATCCCGAGCCGGGAATTCATCCTTGAACACTTAACAAAACGCGAAAAACCGGCAAACCGTGAAGAGTTGGCCGTTGAGCTGAATATTGAAGGCGAAGAGCAAATTGAAGCTCTGCGCCGTCGCCTGCGCGCCATGGAGCGCGACGGGCAGTTAGTCTTTACCCGCCGTCAGTGCTACGCGCTGCCGGAACGTCTCGACCTGCTGAAGGGCATGGTTATTGGCCATCGCGATGGCTTTGGCTTCCTGCGCGTGGAAGGCCGTAAAGACGACCTGTATCTGTCGAGCGAGCAGATGAAGATGTGCATGCACGGCGATGAAGTGCTGGCACAGCCGCTGGGCGCCGATCGTAAAGGCCGCCGCGAAGCGCGTATTGTCCGCGTACTGGTACCGCGCAATGCGCAGATTGTCGGCCGCTACTTTACCGACGCCGGCGTTGGCTTTGTGGTGCCGGACGATAGCCGTCTGAGCTTTGATATTCTCATCCCGCCTGAGTCGCTGATGGGCGCGCGCATGGGCTTTGTGGTAGTGGTTGAACTGACCCAGCGCCCAACCCGTCGCACGAAAGCTATCGGTAAAATCGTTGAAGTCCTGGGCGAAAATATGGGTACCGGCATGGCCGTTGAAATGGCGCTGCGCACTCATGAAATCCCTCACGTCTGGCCGCCAGCGGTTGAAGCGCAGGTGGCAGGGCTCAAAGAGCAGGTGCCGGAAGAAGCGAAAATCGGCCGCGTTGACCTGCGTGATTTGCCGCTGGTGACTATCGATGGCGAAGATGCCCGTGACTTCGATGATGCGGTCTACTGCGAGAAAAAACGCGGCGGCGGCTGGCGCCTGTGGGTGGCTATTGCCGACGTGAGCTACTATGTGCGTCCGCCAACTCCGCTGGATGGTGAAGCCCGCAACCGCGGTACTTCCGTATACTTCCCAACGCAGGTTGTTCCTATGTTGCCGGAAGTACTCTCTAACGGATTGTGCTCGCTGAACCCGCAGGTTGATCGCCTGTGTATGGTTTGCGAAATGACCGTCTCGACCAAAGGGCGCTTAACCGGCTTCAAATTCTACGAAGCGGTGATGAGCTCGCATGCGCGCCTGACCTACACCAAGGTCTGGCACATGCTGCAGGGCGACCAGGAGCTGCGTGAACAGTACGCGCCGTTGGTTAAACATATTGAAGAACTGCACAACCTTTACAAGGTGCTGGATCAGGCGCGCGCCGAGCGCGGCGGGATCTCGTTTGAAAGCGAAGAGGCGAAGTTTATCTTTAACGCCGATCGCCGCATTGAGCGTATCGAACAGACCCAACGTAACGATGCGCACAAGCTGATTGAAGAGTGCATGATCCTGGCGAATATCTCGGCGGCACGTTTCGTTGAGAAAGCCAACGAACCCGCGCTGTTCCGTATTCACGACAAGCCGACGACCGAAGCGATTACCGCCTTCCGTTCGGTGCTGTCCGAGCTGGGTCTTGAACTGCCAGGCGGCAACAAGCCTGAGCCGCGCGACTATGCTGAACTGCTGGAATCGGTGGCGGACAGACCAGACGCCGAGATGCTGCAAACCATGCTGTTGCGTTCGATGAAGCAGGCGATTTACGATCCGGAAAACCGCGGTCACTTCGGCCTGGCGCTGCAGTCATACGCGCACTTCACTTCGCCAATTCGCCGCTATCCTGACCTGTCGCTGCACCGCGCCATTAAGTATCTGCTGGCAAAAGAGCAGGGCCATAAAGGCAACAGCACTGAAACCGGCGGCTACCACTATTCACTGGAAGAGATGCTGCAGCTGGGTCAGCACTGTTCGATGACCGAACGCCGCGCTGATGAAGCGACGCGCAACGTCGCCGACTGGCTGAAATGCGACTTTATGCAGGACCAGGTGGGCAACGTCTTTAAAGGCGTTATCGCCAGCGTCACCGGCTTTGGCTTCTTTGTCCGTCTGGACGATCTGTTCATTGACGGCCTGGTACACGTCTCTTCGCTGGATAACGACTACTATCGCTTTGACCAGATTGGCCAGCGCCTGATCGGCGAATCCGGCGGCCAGACCTACCGTCTGGGCGACCGCGTTGAAGTCCGCGTGGAAGCGGTCAACATGGATGAGCGTAAAATTGACTTCTCGCTGATCTCCAGCGAGCGCGGGCCACGTAACGTCGGTAAGACCGAGCGTGAGAAAGCGAAAAAAGCACCGGCCGGTAAGAGCAATGGCCGTCGTCGTCAGGCGGGCAAGAAAGTGAATTTCGAACCGGACAGCGCTTTCCGTAGCGAGAAAAAGCAGAAGCCGAAAGCGGCGAAGAAAGACGCGCGGAAAGCCAAAAAGCCATCGGCGAAAACGCAGAAAATTGCGGCAGCCACGAAAGCAAAACGTGCGGCGAAGAAAAACGCCGCTGAGTAATGATTGAGCCAGCTAACCGTTCACATGAAGGGAGATAAAGCATGTCTGTCAGGGAAAGGATGAATCTGGGAATGCTGTATACCGACCACTGTGAGGGTTTACCGGAAGAACGTTGTGCCGGGAAAGAGCTGGCTTATGATTACAACATGACGCGTCCGTCGGAAGAGGCTCGCCGACGGGCGCTTTTGCCCAAGCTGTTTGGCAGCTTTGGCAGCAACGGCTGGATTGAACCGCCGGTACGGGTGGCCTATGGTAGCCACACGCATATTGGCGATAATTTCTATGCCAACTTCAATCTCACCGTAGTGGACGATGCCACGGTGACGATTGGCAATAATGTGCTGATTGCGCCGAATGTGACGATATCTACCGCAGGGCATCCGATTGACGCTGAGATCCGCGCCAGCGGACAGCAGTTTTCCCTGCCGGTGACGATTGAAGATAACGTCTGGCTAGGTTCTGGCGTGATTGTTAATCCTGGCGTGACCATTGGTCGCAACAGCGTGATTGGTGCGGGCAGCGTGGTGACGAAATCTATTCCACCCAATGTTGTCGCCGTTGGCGTCCCTTGCCGGGTGTTACGTGAAATTACCGAAGCTGATAAGGCCACTTTCTAAAGTGTAAGGCGTTAGCCAGCGGTAATGAGAATGGTCGTCTTTGTCGGGTATAATGGGTCAATATCGCCAGTCCCGCTTAAAAATGAGAATCTTTAATGAGTGAAATGATTTACGGCATCCACGCAGTGCAGGCACTGCTGGAGCGCGCACCTGAACGTTTTCAGGAAGTTTTTATTCTGAAAGGCCGCGACGATAAGCGCCTGATGCCGCTGATCCATGCACTGGAAGCGCAGGGCGTGGTTATCCAGTTGGCGAATCGTCAGTATCTGGATGAGAAAAGCGAAGGTGCGGTGCACCAGGGAATTATCGCCCGCGTGAAACCAGGTCGTCAGTATCAGGAAAACGATCTGCCGGATCTGATCGCTTCCATCGAAAAACCGTTCCTGCTGATCCTCGACGGCGTCACCGATCCACACAACCTCGGTGCTTGCCTGCGTAGCGCAGACGCCGCCGGCGTGCATGCGGTTATCGTCCCGAGAGATCGTTCGGCGCAACTGAACGCGACGGCGAAAAAAGTCGCCTGTGGTGCGGCGGAGAACGTTCCGCTGATCCGCGTGACCAACCTCGCGCGTACCATGCGTATGCTGCAGGAAGAGAGCGTCTGGATTGTTGGTACCGCCGGCGAAGCCACTCATACGCTGTTCCAGAGCAAAATGACCGGTGCGATGGCGCTGGTGATGGGAGCGGAAGGCGAGGGCATGCGCCGTCTGACCCGCGAACACTGTGATGAACTGATCAGCATCCCGATGGCGGGTAGCGTTTCGTCGCTGAACGTTTCAGTCGCGACCGGTATCTGCCTGTTTGAAGCGGTACGCCAGCGCGGCTGATTGCTGAACGAGACCTCACTCTCATAAGCCATCCTTCGGGGTGGCTTTTTATTGTGTATTACCCTCCGCGGTCCATACTTAGAGTACTGCCTGGTAACGGAGGGAGACAGATGGACTGGCAAACCCACACCGTTTTTAATCAACCCAATCCATTAAATAACAGTAACTTATTCCTATCCGACCTGGCGTTGTGCGAAGCGGTAACTCGCCACGATGCGGGCTGGGATAGCGAACTGCTGGCCAGTATTGGTCAACAGCTCGGCACCGCCGAATCTCTTGAACTCGGGCGACTCGCCAACGTACATCCTCCTGAACTGATTCGCTATGACCCGCAGGGGCAACGGCTGGACGATGTTCGTTTTCACCCGGCCTGGCATCTGCTGATGCAGGGCCTGTGCGCTAACCGCGTGCATAATCTTCCCTGGGAAGAGACGGCGCGCAGCGGATCGTTTGTTGCCCGCGCCGCGCGCTTTATGCTGCATGCCCAGGTCGAGGCGGGAACGCTGTGCCCGATTACCATGACTTTTGCCGCCACGCCTCTATTGCTGAAAACGCTGCCGCCGTTATTTTCTGACTGGCATACGGCGTTGTTAAGCGATCGCTATGATTCACACCAGATAGCCGGAGGGCAAAAGCGCGGGCTGCTTATCGGCATGGGGATGACCGAAAAACAGGGTGGCTCGGATGTGCTGAGCAACAGCACCCGCGCGGAGCGACTGGCCGACGATAGCTATCAGCTCACCGGGCACAAATGGTTTTACTCGGTGCCGCAAAGCGATGCACACCTGGTCCTGGCCCAGGCGAGCAGCGGATTAACCTGCTTTTTTGTGCCGCGTCTTTTGCCCGACGGCACGCGCAATGCGATTCGCCTCGAGCGGCTGAAAGATAAACTGGGCAATCGCGCCAACGCCAGCAGCGAGGTGGAGTTCCAGCAGGCGCTCGGCTGGCCGATAGGTGAAGAGGGCGATGGTATTCGGCAGATTCTCAAAATGGGCGGGCTGACTCGGTTTGACTGTGCGCTTGGCAGTCACAGCTTAATGCGCCGCGCACTGTCCGTGGCGCTGTATCATGCCTTCCAGCGTCAGGCATTTGGCCGTAACCTCGTAGATCTTCCGCTGATGCGCCAGGTTCTGGGCAGGATGGCATTACAGCTGGAGGGACAAACGGCATTCATATTCCGCCTGGCCAGCGCCTGGGGGCTGCCTCACTCACCGCAACAAATGTTGTGGGCGCGGCTGTTTACCCCCGCGGCCAAGTTTGCTATTTGCAAAGCGGGGATCCCGTTTGTCGCGGAGGCGATGGAGGTGCTGGGCGGTATTGGCTACTGTGAAGAGAGTGAACTACCACGCCTTTATCGTGAAATGCCGGTCAATAGTATCTGGGAAGGCTCTGGCAATATCATGTGCCTCGACGTGTTGCGTGTATTGGCGAAGCAACCCGAGACGATGGCGCTTTTGCTGGATGAGTATGCTGAAGTCAAAGGTCAGGATCGCCATTTCGATCGTCACTGGTGGCAGCTGCAACAAAGACTGCACAAGCCATCTGAGGCGCTGGGCCGTGAAATTAGCGGGCAGCTGTATTTATTCGGCGTGGGCGCGCAAATGCTGCGCTATGGGTCCCCGCCTATATCTCAGGCATGGTGTCGGATGATGCTTGATCCGCGCGGTGGCGCGATGCTGAGCGAACAGGTGATTAGCGAGGTTCTGGGTCGGGCAACGGGCGGAGTAAGGTGAGAGGCGAGGCGTGGAAGAGGCGTTACGGCATGAACGCATCTTCCACTATTGGCTCATATTAGGCATAGATAATCGCCTGTGCACGCCAGTTATCCTGCTGCGGCTCTTCATACATCTGAACAATACGATACCAGGATGCGCCCTGTTCGTCCGCTTTGCGGGCGATAACCATCTCGACATCTTCCAGGCTACCGGTAACGTTGTTGACGGAAATCAGCCCGATCTCATTGAGCCCAGTGACACAATCTGCGCTGGCGAATTCCGCGGATTGCGCCGCAGCGATATGCCTGCCGCCGGGTAAAAGCAGGGTAGATAAGGTAAATGATTGTTTCATCGTCAGCTCCATTTCATATGACCCAGTGGGGGCATTCCATAGCAGACGCCTATCCTGTATTCAGACCTGGCGCCATTGTGCATCAAGGAAACGTGAAACGGTGCAAACCTACGTAAAGCTAATAAAGGTTACTTACGGTAAAGAATGGCCTGTGAGTACCACTGTCCCGGCACTACCGTGTCATCAATCATAACGACCACATAGTAGTCCGCTTTCTGCGCGGTGGCTTTTGCCCTGATCGTCTCTTCAACGTCCATCGGCGAGCCGTACACCAGCGCGCTGACTGTACCCATGCGCTGCAAACCTTCCGTTTGGTTGCGACGAATCTCTTGCGGGTGGTCGGTTGCTGCTGGTGGTGCTTCTGGCGTACCTTCCAGCAGGGTGCAACCGCTCAGCGTGAGCGCCAACAACATAGGGATAAACCGTTTTATCGCCATTTCCCGTTTCCTGATAGCCATAGTGTAGTGGGGAAAAATTTCCCTTTTGGGTTAATGTTCCTGATTTGTTAACCATAGCGCTATTTTCGAATGAAAATACCACGAAACCGTAACCGGGTTCTCAATGTTATAAATCAGGGGTATGGTTGTCATATTAGTGCATCAATTTTTGTATGCCATATAAGCATCGCTAAAGGAGTTTGCCCATGATCGAACTGGAAATGCGCACCCTGGCAGGACAACAAATTCTGCATGCTTATCCCAAAGGATACGCGGAAAAAGCGCTGCCCAGCGTAGTTTTTTATCACGGTTTTACCTCCTCAAACGTTGTTTACAGCTATTTTGCGGTGGCATTAGCGCAAGCGGGGTTTCGGGTCATCATGCCAAGCGCTGCCGATCACGGCGAGCGCTTTACCGGCGATAGCGAAGGGCGGATGCAGCATTTCTGGCAAATTCTGGTGCAGAATTTTACCGAATTTCCGGCGCTGCGGGATGCGCTGATAGCGAGTTCACTGGTGAGCGATGGACGGCTGGCGGTTGCCGGTGCGTCAATGGGCGGTATGACCGCGCTGGGGTTGATGGCGCAACATCCGGAGCTGAAATGCGTGGCAAGCCTGATGGGTTCAGGCTACTTTACTTCGCTCTCCCACACGCTGTTTCCGCCGTCTGCCGCCACGCCGTTGGAGCGCGAACGGCTGCTGGCACCGCTGGAAAAATGGGATATTGGCCATCAACTGGCGCGGCTGGCCGACCGTCCTCTGCTGCTGTGGCACGGCGAAGAGGATGATGTGGTGCCTGCGGGTGAGACGTTCCGTTTACAGCAGGCGCTGCGCGATGCGCAGTTGGATGAACGGTTGACCTGCATCTGGCAGTCGGGGGTTCGTCACCGTATTACGCCAGAAGCACTGGCCAGCACGGTAGCATTTTTCCAGCAGCATCTTTAGCGGCAAATCACCGGTGCTCTCTCGGTCGGGTTTTGCGGTTTTTATACTTCGCCCCCGGGCGGGGGCGAAGGGCTAAGGCCGGGTATCAGCGGTAAAGTGCGGCGCTGGCGTGGATTAATCCACCGCTTCCCGGTTCATGCATCAGGATAGGCTGGTAGTATTTCGCCCCCTGTGCATCGCTCTCCTGACTGAGCGCCAGATCGGCCTCTTGCTCAGTGGCGATATTATGATTGATATAGATAACTCCCAGGCTCTGCACATCGTCCATGTTACGTGCCTGACGGCCATCAATCTTAATGGCGGCCTGTGCGCTGACGCTAACCAGTAGCGCAGCCATAACGGCAATAATGATGTTTTTCATATCCTGCTCCTTACTGACAGTCCTGACGCTAACTCAAGGTTCTCCTCTGGCTGTGGTAATGTGAATGACTTCTGACTTAAGTGTAATCCTTCCACGACAACTCCACCGAGACCATTTCTGATGGAGTTGTTCAAAAAATTACCAGATCCGCAGCTGTTTAATTTTAAATCACTGACTTAGGCAGGCTTTACGCTTTGTGCGAATTATTTGCGCAATCAGCTTGAGTTTCCAGGGGGGGGCAAGTATTATGACGCGTCATTTTTCAGCCGACCTTTAACACGTTCCTTGCCTCCATGGGCCTCGGCTGACCCAGACAGGAGGCTGAATAATCCGTAAGGAGCAATTCGATGCGTCATTACGAAATCGTTTTTATGGTCCATCCTGACCAGAGCGAACAGGTTCCGGGTATGATCGAACGCTACACTGGTGCAATCACTGCAGCAGAAGGCACGATCCACCGTCTGGAAGACTGGGGTCGCCGTCAGCTGGCTTACCCGATCAACAAACTGCACAAAGCTCACTACGTTCTGCTGAACGTTGAAGCGCCGCAGGAAGTTATCGATGAGCTGGAAACAAACTTCCGCTTCAACGATGCCGTTATCCGTAGCATGGTAATGCGTACTAAGCACGCTGTTACCGAAGCATCTCCAATGGTTAAAGCGAAAGACGAGCGTCGTGAACGTCGCGATGATTTCGCAAACGAAACCTCTGATGATGCTGAAGCTGGGGATTCTGAAGAGTAATTTCTGATGACCAACCGTCTGGTGTTATCCGGCACAGTGTGCAGGACGCCGCTTCGTAAGGTCAGCCCATCAGGAATTCCTCATTGCCAGTTCGTGCTTGAGCATCGTTCTGTGCAGGAGGAAGCCGGTTTCCACCGGCAGGCGTGGTGTCAAATGCCAGTTATTGTTAGCGGGCAAGAGAACCAAGCTATTACTCACAGTATAACGGTCGGCAGTGCAGTTATCGTTCAGGGTTTTATCTGTTGCCACAAAGCAAAGAATGGCCTGAGCAAAATGGTTCTGCATGCCGAGCAGATTGAATTGATAGATTCTGGAGACTAGCCATATGGCACGTTATTTCCGTCGTCGCAAGTTCTGCCGTTTCACCGCGGAAGGCGTTGTTGAGATCGATTACAAAGACATCGCAACGTTGAAAAACTACATTACCGAAAGCGGTAAAATTGTCCCGAGCCGTATCACCGGTACTCGTGCAAAATACCAGCGTCAGCTGGCTCGCTGCATCAAGCGCGCTCGCTACCTGTCCCTGCTGCCATACACTGATCGTCATCAGTAATTGGCCGCCGTCTATTAACGACTTTAAGAGGATAAGGTAATGCAAGTTATTCTGCTTGATAAAGTAGCAAACCTGGGCAGCCTGGGTGATCAGGTTAACGTTAAAGCGGGCTACGCTCGTAACTTCCTGGTACCACAGGGCAAAGCTGTTCCTGCTACCAAGAAAAACGTTGAATTCTTCGAAGCACGCCGTGCAGAACTGGAAGCTAAACTGGCTGACGTTCTGGGTGCTGCAGAAGCTCGCGCTGCACAGATCGGCGCACTGGAATCAGTAACCATCGCGTCTAAAGCTGGCGACGAAGGTAAACTGTTCGGTTCCATCGGTACTCGCGACATCGCTGATGCAGTTACTGCAGCAGGCGTTAAAGTTGCTAAGAGCGAAGTTCGTCTGCCGAACGGCGTTCTGCGTACTGTTGGCGAGCACGAAGTGGACTTCCAGGTTCACAGCGAAGTATTCGCTAAAGTTATCATCAACGTTGTTGCTGAGTAATCTGCAACCCACGTTTTGGTAACAACAAACCGCCGGCCTTGTGCCGGCGTTTTGCTTTTTAAAACCCCGCACTTTTCATCTGGCTATCTTTCATCCTTTTGGCGATAATCAAAAAATTAAAACATTATTTTAATTTTTGGTGAAAGAATGGACCCTCTCCGCCAGCATCCGCTATTTTCCCGCAAGAACATCGTTTACCTCTCTGCTGCCTTCTGCTGTCTGCTATGGGGGAGTGCCTATCCTGCGATTAAAAGCGGCTATGAGCTATTCCAGATTGCCGCCGACGACATTCCATCCAAAGTCGTTTTTGCCGGCTATCGCTTCCTGTTCGCCGGACTGCTGCTTTTGCTGTTGGCGATGATGCAACGAAAGCCCATTGCCCGGCTAAGCCCACGTCAGTTCGGCCAGCTGACGCTGCTGGGGCTGACGCAAACCTCACTGCAGTACATCTTCTTCTACATCGGCCTTGCCTTCACCACCGGGGTGAAAGGGTCGATTATGAATGCCACCGGCACCTTCTTTAGCGTGCTGCTGGCGCACTTTATCTACCAGAACGACAGACTCAGCTATAACAAAACCCTGGGCTGTATTCTCGGCTTTGCCGGGGTGATGGTGGTCAACTTCAACAGCGGTCTGCTGGACTTTAGCTTTAGCCTGCTGGGTGATGGCTCGGTGGTACTGGCGGCGTTCATTCTGTCCGCGGCTTCGCTGTATGGAAAACGTATCTCGCAGACGGTCGATCCAACGGTGATGACAGGCTATCAGCTAGCGCTGGGGGGATTGGCGCTGGTAGTGGGTGGATACCTGAGTGGTGGGACGTTAACCTTCCACGGTCTCTCCTCGGTGGCTATTCTTGGCTATTTGACGCTGCTCTCCTCGGTGGCCTTTGCCCTGTGGAGTATTTTGCTCAAATATAACCGGGTGGGGATGATTGCGCCGTTTAACTTCCTGATCCCCGTCTCGGGATCGGTACTGTCGGCTATCTTCCTCGGCGAAAACATTCTCGAATGGAAATATGCGCTGGCGCTGGTGCTGGTGTGCTCGGGGATTTGGTGGGTGAATAAGGTGAAACGGTAGCCCGGCTTTGGGTTACTGGACGATGCTGGATGGGGGAATCCCACCATCCAGCCTTATGACTTAACGTGCGCGAATAAAGCTTCCGTCCGCCTGACGGGTAAACAGCACCTGTCCGTTATCGGATTCAATCGTTAACCCGGTCACTACGCCATTGGCGTTCTTGCGAATCTGCACTTTCTGACCATTTTTCAACGTACTGAGCGGTTTTCCCGCACCTTCAACCTGGGCCATGGCGTAAACGTCGGTTGGCGGCAGATTATTATCGCGGAATAGCTGAGCCAGCGTTTTCCCCGCTTCGACCTGGTAGGTGCGCCATTCGTTGCTGCTACGGCTCTCCTGGTAAGGTTGCTGTTGGGGACGCGATGGCGCGGCCTGTTCGGTCGGCTGTTCTTCCTGCACCGGCTCTGGCTCGACCGGCGCGACCTGATCCAGATCGTTAGACGGTGTAACCAGCTGGGCATGCAGCGGCTGAGTATCAGCCTGCGGGGATGACTGCGACTGTGACTGGAAGTCCAGCTGCGCATTGCGGCTTACCGGCGTCGGCGGGCTGTCATCGGCTGAAGGCAGCAGGAAACCGATAACCACGACCAGCGCGGCGATAATCACGCCGCGACGATGGGCAAGCGGCAGCGGGTCCAGGATGCGGAGATTATCCGGCGCGTGCCAGACCTTCTCCAGCAAAGGTTTCACTTCAAATCTCCCGGGCATGGCTCTCCTCCTGCTCCGTGTCTTCGCTAGCAACTAACTGCCTGATGAAAGTGGTAAAGCACCCTTTCATCATATCCCATAGGTCATATTAATTGTTTCTTTTTCCCGGCAATTTGTCATCTTTCCTGACACAAAGTTTTACCCTATGCGGCGTGGCTGCTATGCTGCCCGCTACTTTATACCCGAAGAAAGGAAAGACGATGGCCACCCCGACTTTTGACACCATTGAAGCACAAGCAAGCTACGGTATCGGCCTGCAGGTAGGGCAGCAGCTGAGCGAGTCCGGTTTGCAGGGTTTACTGCCAGAAGCACTGGTTGCCGGCATTGCCGATGCGCTGGAAGGCAAACAGCCTGCTGTACCGGTAGACGTTGTTCACCGTGCGCTGCGTGAAATTCACGAACGTGCAGATGCCGTCCGTCGCGAGCGTTTTGCCTCAATGGCAGAAGATGGCGTGAAATACCTGGAAGAAAACCGTGAGAAAGACGGCGTGAACAGCACCGAAACCGGTCTGCAGTTCCGCGTTCTGACCCAGGGTGAAGGCGCTATCCCGGCGCGTACCGACCATGTTCGCGTACACTACACCGGTAAACTGATTGATGGCACCGTATTCGACAGCTCCGTTGCACGCGGCGAACCAGCTGAATTCCCGGTTAACGGCGTAATCCCAGGCTGGATTGAAGCGCTGACTCTGATGCCGGTTGGTTCTAAATGGGAACTGACTATCCCTCATGAACTGGCTTACGGTGAGCGCGGTGCGGGGGCTTCTATTCCTCCATTCAGCACCCTGGTCTTCGACGTTGAGTTACTGGAAATCCTGTAACTTTCACGTTTATCCTCTCTCCGTCCGGGGAGAGGATACAAACTGCTGAAGTTTGATATATCCCGGGATTTAATCTTGCAAATGCCGTTGTTGCGTGTATTTTTGTGAGCTGTTTCCCATAGGTGAGGTGATATAACACTCACTTTAAACATAAAATTAACATTATATTTAAATCATAGTATTCATCCCTCCGATTCTTACCTAATATCGAGGCATCCTATAGATAGGATCGTCTTGCTTGACGACATAAAGGGCCAGTAGAGCCCGCACAACACAGACAGAAACAACAGGAATGAAATCACATGGTTGATCAGATCAAAGTCGCTGCTGCCTCTGAGCAGGAGCCGACTGAACAATCGCTACGGCGAAACCTCACTAACCGACATATTCAACTTATCGCGATTGGCGGCGCCATCGGGACAGGTCTGTTTATGGGATCGGGGAAAACTATCAGTCTCGCTGGGCCATCGATCATTTTCGTTTATATGATCATCGGTTTTATGCTTTTCTTCGTTATGCGCGCGATGGGCGAGCTGCTGCTTTCCAATCTGGAATATAAGTCGTTCAGCGACTTTGCCGCCGATCTGCTTGGCCCGTGGGCGGGCTATTTCACCGGCTGGACCTACTGGTTCTGCTGGGTCGTTACCGGGATGGCCGACGTGGTGGCGATTACCGCCTATGCCCAGTTCTGGTTCCCCGGACTCTCTGATTGGGTTGCCTCGCTGGCGGTGGTTATCCTGCTGCTGAGCCTGAACCTCGCCACCGTGAAGATGTTTGGTGAGATGGAGTTCTGGTTTGCGATGATCAAAATCGTTGCCATCGTGGCGCTGATTGTCGTGGGCCTGGTGATGGTGCTGATGCACTTCAAATCTCCAACCGGTGTCGAAGCGTCGTTCGCGCACCTGTGGAATGACGGCGGCTGGTTCCCGAAAGGCATTAGCGGTTTCTTCGCCGGCTTCCAGATAGCGGTCTTCGCCTTCGTTGGGATTGAGCTGGTGGGTACTACTGCCGCTGAAACCAAGGATCCAGAGAAATCCCTGCCGCGTGCGATTAACTCGATTCCGATTCGTATCATTATGTTCTACGTCTTCGCGCTGATCGTCATTATGGCGGTAACACCGTGGAGCTCGGTGGTCCCGGATAAGAGCCCGTTCGTTGAGCTGTTTATGCTGGTTGGCCTGCCAGCCGCAGCCAGCATCATCAACTTTGTGGTGCTGACTTCCGCGACGTCGTCTGCCAACAGCGGCGTGTTTTCTACCAGCCGTATGCTGTTCGGTCTGGCACAGGATGGCGTTGCGCCAAGCCTGTTTGCCAAACTCTCCAAACGTGCGGTTCCAGCGAAAGGCCTGACCTTCTCCTGTATCTGCCTGCTGGGTGGCGTGGTGATGCTGATGGTGAACCCTAGCGTAATTGCCGCGTTTACCATGATAACCACCGTATCGGCGATTCTGTTTATGTTCGTCTGGACCATTATCCTGTGCTCTTACCTGGTATACCGTAAGAAGCGCCCGCATCTGCACGAGTCTTCCAAGTACAAAATGCCTTGGGGCAAAGTGATGTGCTGGGTTTGCATGGCGTTCTTTGCCTTCGTTCTGGTGCTGCTGACGCTGGAAGCGGATACCCGAGAAGCGCTGATCGTGACGCCAATTTGGTTCATCGTGCTGGGGCTGGGCTGGATGTTCCTGCGTAAGAATCAGCAGGCTAAGTAAGCGTTCATTCGTATGCTCGATAAAGCGCCCCTCGGGGCGCTTTATTTATTTTTGCGTCCCGTCTCGTAGAACCCTCCTGACCAACGTGTTAGTTTCCCCGCCACACCTGAAAGCATCTGGAGATGAAATGCGTCAGAGAACAATTGTCTGCCCGGTAATTCAGAACAAGGGCGAATACCTGCTGTGTAAAATGGCCGACGATCGCGGCGTCTTCCCTGGCCAATGGGCGCTGTCCGGCGGCGGTATGGAACCCGGCGAAACCATGGAGCAGGCGCTGCGACGTGAAATCAGTGAAGAGCTGGGCGATGCGCTGAATATTACCGAAGTGAAGCCGTGGGCTTTTCGCGACGACGTGCGGGTGAAAACTTATGCGGATGGGACGACGGAACAGATCTATATTATTTATCTCATCTTTGACTGCGTAAGCGCCAATCGCGATGTGACATTTAATGAAGAGTTTCAGGAGATTGCGTGGGTCAAACCGGAAGCCTTAGCCGGTATGGATCTCAACGTGGCGACGCGGGAAACGTTCCGCCAGAAAGGTCTGCTGTAAAACATCCGCCTCCGGGCTGGAGGCGGACAGCGAACTTATTCCCCGGCGAGCGCGCGTGGGAACAGGACGTTATTTTCGAGGCTGATGTGCTCCATCAGATCGTCAATCATTTCATTAATGCCGTTGTACATCGCCTTCCAGGTGGTGCAGGCTTCCGGTGGAATGGTGACGTTTTGGGTGGTGTGCTTAATCACTTCCAGCAGTTCACCCGCTTCATCGTGCTCGCTTTCCATCACGCTGATTGGCCCCATTGCCTGGCTGCCCATACCTTGCTTGATCATCGGGAACAGGATCTGCTCCTCTTTCATCATGTGGCTGGACAGTTCCTGGTGCAGCATGGTCAGGTATTTCGCCAGACCTTTTGGCACGTTCGGTTTGTCGGCGTGAACGCGTTCGACTTTGGTTGCCTGCAGAATCAACTCCGGCAGCTGCTCGCGGTGACGGTCATGATAACGCACTACGATATGGTCAATGATTTCCGCCAGCGGAGCTACGCGCCAATCTTTCTCAACCGGCTCTTCTGCCAGCTTCGCCAGCTCTGCTTCAATCACCGCAACATCCAGCTCTTTTCTGCTCGCCGCACGCGCGAGCGTCTGCTTACCGCCGCAGCAGTAGTCCATATCATATTTACGGAACAGCGCGGATGCGCGTGGGATGGAGAGCGCCAGCTCGCCTAATGGTTGGTCGCGGAAGGCCATAGCAGTTACCTCGTCATCAATAATATAAGATGTATTTTAAATGCATCTTTATGGCGAAGATATACCCCTTTCGAGGGAGAGGATTTGCGTGATAGCTGTCACAAAAATTTATTTTCTTTTAAGGTGCTGAATCTTATTAAGAATGACTCTGGTAGGACCTGAATCGATTAAATAACCCCGCCGCGCTGCCGATAGTGAGACTTCAAGACCACCTGCACTAGAAAGGCAAATGATGTTCAAACGAATAAAAGTCATTACCGTACTGATTATCGTGCTGTTCGCGCTGGGCGCGATGCAGCTTATCTCCGCGGGCGTATTCGTACGCGCGCTCAATAACGACAAGCAAAACTTTACCGTTTCCCAGCTTTCCAGTCAGAACGTGGCGGAGTTTACCGACGCGTGGATAAGCTTAAACCAGGCTCGAGTTACCCTGAACCGCGGCATGTTGCGTCTGCAAGGCACGATGGCGAGCAGCACCAACGGCGGCGAACTGAAATCGCTGGTGGATACCGCCAACAATCTTCTGGCCGATGCGAAGCGTCACTATGACAAATACGATGCGTTGCCGGAGACCCCGGGGATGGATGGGAGTCTGTCGGACAGCCTTGAGAAGCAGTACGGCATCTACTCGGCGACGCTTGCGCGAATGAATGAACTGCTGGCGGAAGGCAAGCTGGACGAGATGTTCAAACAAAACGCCGAACAGAAACAGCAGGCGATGCAGGCCGTTTATCAGGATTGGCGTGCCGCGCAGGCGTCACTGACTAACGCCGGCATTCAACAAAACGAGAACGACTATATCCGTATACTGTGGACGCTGGCGGCGATTATGCTGCTGGTCGTGGCGGTGATCGTAGTGAGTTGGGTCGCGATGCAGCGCGTGCTGCTCAAGCCTTTACATGGGGTGATGGAGCATATTCGCCATATTGCGGAAGGCGACCTGACCAACAACATCAATACCGAGGGCAGCAACGAAATGGCGCTGCTGGCGCGTAACGTCAATGATATGCAGCAGTCGCTGGCCAAAACCGTTGGCGTGGTGCGTGAAGGCGCTGACACTATCTATACCGGCGCGGGCGAAATCTCTGCCGGCAGCAACGATCTTTCATCGCGTACCGAGCAACAGGCGGCATCGCTGGAAGAGACGGCGGCCAGCATGGAACAGTTGACCGCGACCGTGAAGCAGAACGCCGATAACGCCCGCCAGGCGACTCAGTTGGCGCAGAACGCGTCTGAGACCGCGCAGAAAGGCGGTAATGTCGTCGATGGCGTGGTGCGGACGATGGATGAAATCGCCGCCAGTTCCAGCAAAATTGCGCAGATCACCAACGTCATTGACGGCATCGCTTTCCAGACCAATATTCTGGCGTTGAACGCCGCGGTAGAAGCCGCTCGTGCCGGTGAACAAGGGCGTGGATTTGCCGTGGTCGCCGGGGAAGTGCGTACGCTGGCGCAGCGTAGCGCGCAGGCGGCGAAAGAGATTAAAGGGCTGATTGATGACTCGGGCAACCGCGTTAGCGCGGGTTCCGCGCTGGTGCATGAGGCCGGTGAAACGATGGCTGAGATCGTCAACGCCGTGACCCGCGTAAGCGACATTATGGGGGAGATCGCCTCGGCCTCTGATGAGCAGAGCCGTGGTATCGACCAGGTCGGTCAGGCGGTAGCCGAGATGGACCGTGTGACGCAGCAGAACGCCTCGCTGGTGGAGGAGTCGGCAACGGCCGCTGCCGCGCTGGAAGAGCAGGCGGCTCGTCTGAACGAAACGGTGGCGGTATTCCGAATTACCCGTCAGCAGCAGGTGCAGAAAGCCCCGGTGAAAAAAACGCGTGCTCCGTCGGCCAAAGTGGCTGCACACAACGAAGCGAACTGGGAAACCTTCTAAGTATCAGGCCTCAGAAACCGGCACCACCGCCGGTTTCTGCGGTTTCGACCGTACCGCGATCACCACCCCTGTCACCAGCAACGTAATGCCACTCAGCGTCAGCATCGGCGGCATTTCCTGGCGCAGCAGGAAGGTGTACAGCAGCCCCGCCAACGTTTCAAAGACAATCAATGGCCCGAGGATCACCGTCGGTAGCCTTTGGCTCGCCACGTTCCAGCACAGCGCGCCGACCCACGAACACAGCACGGCGATAGCAATCATCAAACCGATAAACACGGCAGGACGCGGGCCGAAGGGCAGTGCAAAATCAGGTGTCTGCAGGTGCAGCCAGAGACAGGCCGCGACGTAACCCACCAGTGAGACCGGCAGCGTCACCAGCGCCTGGGCGGTTGCCCACATTAACGGTGGTTTATCCGGGTTCTCCCGCAGCCAGCGGGCATTGCGCAGCGCATACCATGCCCAGCACACTACCGACACAGACGCGAGTGCAATACCTGAGCCATAGCGCCAGCCGCTGAAATCCGGCAATCCCTGACGCAGCTCGGCAATGTTAACGCACATCAGGCCGATGCCAATCAGCACCAGTGCAGGCATGAGCCGCATCCACGACAGCTTTCCATCACGCTGGCTGTAAAGCAGGTTGGCAAAAATCGGGATCACCACCGGCAGCGTGGCAATGATCATCGTCGAGACTGGCGCGCCGGTGCGCTGAATGGCGCTGGCAAGGCAGATGTAATAGACCACGTTACCCACCATCGTCAGCGCCAGCGCGGTCCACCAATCCTGACGACTCAACTGGCGCAGACGCGCGCGCCCCAGCCATGCGAGCGGCAGGGCAATCAGCCCCAGCGCCAGATAGCGTCCCATCGACTGCAGCACCGCCGGGTAATCCGGCACGATAAGCGGCCCGACAAAAATCAACCCCCACATTAAACCCGCTAACAGGGCGTACAGCACACCGCTAATCATCATCCGATCCCAATCGATTTATCATGGGCAAAGTGTAGGAAGGGAAATGCGTTGAGTATTGTATGAGATTGCTGATTAGCGACGAACAACCTGTTTTTGGTAGCGCACAGGGGTAATGCCATAGCGCTGGGTGAAGGCGCGGGTCAGGTGAGACTGATCGGTCAGCCCGGTGGCGGCAGCCACTTCGGCGGCGGGCATGCCGTAGGTGAGAAATTCCTTTGCCCGCCATAGACGTACCGCCATCAGCATCTGATGCGGAGTGACGTGGAAATGCGCCTTGAACTGCCGTTGGAAGTGCCATGGGCTGAGGGCCGCGACGTTTGCCAGTTCATCGAGGGTAATGGAGTGCATGTAGTTGTCGTACAGGTACTCTCGCACGCGGGCAAAGCGGTGGGCCGCTTCCGGTAGCACCGGTGCGTGGCAGGCCAGCGGCTGGAAGGTGTCGATCATATCCAGCAGCAGCCCTTTCTGCGCTAGCGGATCGTCGGTGTGCCAGAGCGCGTGGATCTGGCGGCCAATCATCTGTGAACGCAGCGGGTCGTGGCGGGTAACATCAGCAAACCACCAGTGGCGGATGCCGGTGACCTCTTCAAGCAGCTGCGGCTCCAGATAGATCATCCGATAGCGCCAGCCGTCGGCGGTTTCGGCCTCACCGGTGTGCAGCTCGTCGGGATTCATGGTGACAACGGAGTGGACGGGGGCGACATACTGACTGCCGCGATAGCGAAAACGCTCGGCCCCGGCTTCAATCACGCCGATGCCAAACGCTTCGTGGGTGTGCGGTTCGAAAGCGTAGCGCGAGATATGCGCATGATACAGCTCAACGCCCGGCACCTGCGCCAGATGGCGAAAGCGCGCGCTGTCTTTCTCGTCGTTAAACTGTTCCGGTACGCCTTGCACGTGATATTTCCCCCTGGGCCATCTTTTTATTATCAGAGATGGCCCGCGGAGGCGCTACCACATTTAACCGATTTTTAACGCTTACAGAATGCCTTTGACGCTGTCGGCAAGCGCAGTGGTTGGGCGGCCAATCAGTTTACTCAGAGTATGGCTATCATCGAACAGACCGCCTTTGGATGCGCCAACGTCGGAATCGGCCAGCATATCCGCCAGCCCGTCAGGCAGGCCTACGCTTTTCAGCGCTGCGGCAAAATCCGCTTCGCTCAGGTTCTGATAGATCACTTTTTTCCCGCTCTGCTTAGCCAGTTCGGCCGCCAGCTCGCTCAGCGTCCAGCCGTTATCGCCCGCCAGTTCGTAGACTTTCCCGGCATGCCCTTCTTCGCTAATCACGCGCGCGGCAGCAGCGGCGTAGTCGGCGCGGGTTGCGGAGGCAATTTTGCCTTCACCGGCAGCGCCGATAAAGACGCCGTGCTCCAGCGCCGGTGGTGCGCTGGCCAGATAGTTTTCGGTATACCAGCCGTTACGCAGCAGCGCATAAGGGATGCCTGAATCGGCGAGCATTTTTTCGGTAGCAATATGTTCGTCCGCCAGGCCCAGCGGTGATGTATCGGCGTGCAGCAGGCTGGTGTAGGCAATGAATTTCACGCCCGCAGCGGCTGCGGCCTGGATGATGTTGCGGTGCTGCGGCGCACGCTGACCGACTTCGCTGGAGGAGATAATCAGCAGCTTATCCACGCCCTGCAGCGCTTTGGTCAGCGCGGCTTCATCGCCATAGTCAGCCTGACGTACGTTCACGCCTTGCTGGCTCAGCGCTTCGGCTTTCGCCGGGTTACGCACAACGGCAATCAGCTGGTCTGCCGCGGTAGTCTTAAGCAGGTTAGCAACAACGTGCTGGCCAAGCTGGCCGGTGGCTCCGGTAATCGCGATCATGGGTATTCTCCTTCGTGTTCGTATGGTGTTGTGGTAAGCTAACACCATAACTAACTTTTAGTAAGTACGTACAAAAAGGTAAGTATGAAAGAATTAAAACCGACGCTGACGCAAAAGCTGCGTAACGGCAATCTGTTTGCCGAAAGCTGCCCCTCGCGGGACGTGCTTAAACACGTGACCAGCCGTTGGGGAGTATTGATTCTGGTGGCGCTGCGCGAAGGGACCCACCGTTTTAGCGACCTGCGCCGTAAGATGGGCGGCGTCAGCGAGAAAATGCTCGCCCAGTCGCTACAGGCGCTGGAGCAGGACGGTTTTATTAACCGTATCTCCTACCCGGTGGTTCCGCCGCACGTTGAGTATAGCCTGACGCCGATGGGCGAGGCGGTGAGTGAGAAGGTGGCGGCGCTGGCCGACTGGATTGAGGTTAATTTGCCTGAAGTCATGGCAAATCACCCGGCGGTAGAAGAGGGTGAAATTCCCGCGTCGGCGTAAAAAATTGGCCGGGTCACAGGACCCGGCCAGTGATAATCCGGAGAAGCGATGCGCTCTCCGGTATGACGATTACTTGCTCAAATCCACCTGATAGATAGCAAAGCCAATATCATCGGTCGCCACCTGTTTCATCGGATACTGCGCTTTCTCTTTGATAAACGCCGCCGCTTTTTCTGACGGTGACGTTTCAAAGCGGATATCCAGCTTGGTGTCGCTGTGGATAGGGGCCAGGCGCCAGTTGTTATCTGCCGCCGGGTGAATTTCACCGGCTTTCTTCGACTCGGCGCTTATCCATGCCGCCAGCACGGAACGGTTCTCGTCCGGTGAGGCAAAGGCGATATGGTTATCCCCGGTGCCCGCAAACTTGCCGCCGTAGGCGCGGTAGTTGTTGGTAGCGACGAGGAAGGTGGCGTTCGGGTCGATAGGTTTGCCGTTGAAGGTCAGATTTTTAATGCGCTCTGATTTCGGGTTAATGCTCTGGCATTCGCCGTCGTAGCGCGCCGGCTGGGTAATATCCACCTGATAGTTTACGCCATCAATAACGTCGAAGTTATAGGTGCGGAAACCGTCCCAGTTAATCAGCGACTGTGGCTTGCTGCTGTGGACATCAATCTGGTTAAACTGCCCGGCGGAGCACTCAAGCCACTCTTTTACCTCTTTGCCGCTGGCTTTAACCACGACCAGCGTGTTCGGGTAGAGATAGAGATCGGCGGCATTACGGAAGGTAAGTTGACCTTTTTCGACTTCGACAAAGCTTGCCGGGTCATTCTTACGGCCACCGACTTTAAACGGTGCGGCGGCGGAAAGCACCGGCAGTTTCGCCAGGTCCGGGTCACCCTGAATATAGTGTTCAACGTAGGCTTTCTGCGCCATGTTAACCACCTGAACCGTCGGGTCGTCCTGCACCAGCGACAGGAAACTGTACATATTGTCGGAGGACTTACCGATAGGCTTGCTGACAAATTCACGCGTCGCGTCGTGATCGGCCTTTAGGGCATCAACCAGTTTGCTGTCTTCCGCCGCCAGCGATTTTTTCGCTGCCGCATCGTAAATCGGCCGCGCCTGAGCCTGGGCGGAGGTGACCTGCCATTTGCCGCTATCGTTGTTGAGCACCAGATCAACAACGCCAAGGTGATCGCCCCACATGCCTGGCATCACCGCAGGAATGCCATTGAGCGTGCCTTTGGCAATATCCGCGCCTTTAATATTGGCAAAATCTTTACCCGGGAAGACCGCATGAGCGTGGCCAAACATAATGGCGTCAACGCCTGGGACCTGGCTTAAGTAGTAAACCGAGTTTTCGGCCATCGCCTGGTAAGGGTCGGCAGAAAGGCCGGAGTGGGCAATCACCACCACCACGTCAGCGCCGTTGGCGCGCATCTCCGGCACATATTTACGTGCCGTTTCGGTGATGTCGTTGACCGTCACCTTGCCGGTCAGATTCGCTTTATCCCACGTCATAATCTGCGGCGGCACAAAACCGATATAGCCGATTTTGAGCTGGTGCTTGCTGCCGTCTTTATCGACCACTTCGGTCTCTTTAATCAGGTACGGGGTAAACAGCGGCTTTTTAGTCTTAACGTCGATGATATTGGCGTTAACGTACGGGAATTTCGCCCCGGCCAGCGCTTTGTGCAGATAGTCCAGCCCGTAGTTGAATTCGTGGTTACCGAGGTTGCCTACCGCGTAATCGAGCAGGTTCATTGCCTTGTAGACCGGATGGATATCGCCCTGTTTCAGACCTTTCGCCGCCATATAGTCACCGAGCGGGCTGCCCTGAATCACGTCGCCGTTATCGACCAGCACGCTGTTTTTCACCTCGTTACGTGCGGCGTTAATCAGACTTGCCGTACGCACCAGGCCAAACTTCTCGGTGGCGGTATCTTTGTAGTAATCAAAATCCATCATATTGCTATGTAGATCGGTGGTTTCCATTACGCGGAGATCCACCGTTGCCGCATTGACGCTGGCGGCAATCAGCGTAGCCAGGAGCGTTGCGCTAAACTTGATCATCAGAGGCATCCTTTTTTAGATCTAAGACACAGATTTAAATGTATTTGTTTTCTGTTACTTACGAAGGTGTGAATCATGCCAGAAAAACATGACGCGAAATCGGTAGCGGTTCACAGTTATCTGGAACAATGATGGGCATATGCCCGTCATACTTAAAGCAGCAGGTGCGTTGGCTGCGTTCGTTCACCCGAATCACTTACCTGAGTAAGCTCATCGGGATTCTCTCGCTTGCCGCCTTCCTGCAACTCGAATTATTTAGGGCATAGCGGAATTAACGACGATGCGATATAAGTAAAACAATAAGTTAACGCCACTGTAATCTTAACGAGGTGGAAAATGTTAGAACAAGTCAGTCAGCTTGCGCGCGACGCGGGCGATGCCATCATGCAGGTGTACGATGGTAAACAGCCGTTAGACGTTGCCAGCAAGAAAGATGATTCCCCGGTCACGGCGGCCGATATTGCGGCCCACCATGTGATTGTTAACGGTCTGAAGGCGATGACGCCAGAAATCCCCATTCTGTCAGAAGAAGACCCTCCGGGCTGGGATGTTCGCCAGCACTGGCAGCGCTACTGGCTGGTGGACCCGCTGGATGGCACCAAGGAATTCATCAAACGTAACGGCGAATTCACCGTCAATATCGCGCTGATTGAAAATGGCAAAGCGGTGCTGGGCGTGGTGTATGCGCCGGTACTGAAGGTGATGTACAGCGCGGCCAACGGCAAAGCGTGGAAGGAAGAGTGCGGCGTGCGTAAACCGATTCAGGTGCGGGACGCTAACCCGCCGAAGGTGGTGGTGAGCCGCTCACACTACGCCAATGATGATGAGCTCAAAGAGTATCTGCAACAAATAGGTGAGCACCTGACGGCGTCTATTGGGTCATCGCTGAAGTTCTGTCTGGTGGCGGAAGGTGAGGCTCAGCTGTACCCGCGTTTTGGGCCGACCAACATCTGGGATACCGCCGCCGGTCATGCGGTGGCTGCCGCCGCTGGCGCACACGTCAACGACTGGCAGGGCAAAACGCTGGATTACACCCCGCGCGAATCGTTCCTTAACCCGGGTTTCCGGGTGACTATTTTCTAACGCGTTCGTAGATAGCAGCAGGTGAACGATCTGCTGCTATCCCGCCACGACATGTCGTATTTATCGAATAATTAACTCAGCAGCTTATGCAGCAGGGCGACCACTTGCTGCACTTCTCCGGCGGTCAGTTCGCCGTCTTTTGACCACTGGATGCGCCCCTCTTTATCCAGCACCACAATGGCCGAGCTGCTTTCATCAAGCTGCCAGGCTTTACGCACCAGACCATCGCTATCGACTACAAACTGCGACCATGGGAAGAGCTTCTTATTGCTCTCAATGCTGCTACGAACAAACATTGATGTGCCCGGTATAGCATCATCGGTGTTGACGATGGTGGTGGTCTGATAACGATCGTGCGGCAGGCCCGCGGACTTAATCGCTTCGACCAGTGCGGCATTTTTCTCTTTGGCGGATGAGCGTCCGGCAATATGTTGCACCACCCGCACTTTTCCAGGCAGCTGCGCGCTATTCCAGTTTTTGTAGCTAAACTTATCATTATCGAGAATCAATTCGCCTCGATCAGCGACACCGACGGGGGCGACGCGTTGTCCATTTGTGAAGTTATGTGCGGTTGCCATTAACGGCATTAACAGGCATGAAACCGCCAGAAGCGTACGTAGAGTCATGGTTTTTCCTTTTTATTAGCAGGTGATCCGACCACTTGGTCGATAGTTTTAATCATAAGTGCGATTTATAGACTTTTCCCGCAAAGACGGTGCCAGTTTGTGGAGGACCGCACACAATCTCGTAAAAATGAAGCCTTATACTGTCTTCATCGTATGGTTGAAAAGAAAGTTCTGAAATATTGTAATAAATTGGTAAATAAGGCCCCCTATGATGGAGGCCCTTAGTTTTTATGGACTATAGTTAACGAGTATTTAACTTTGCGCCCCGGAGCGTTGAAGCCAAATGTGGATCAACTAGGGCGTAGTACTCGCAGGAGATTAAAATGAAAATTTTCCAACGCTACAATCCGTTTCAGGTAGCCAAGTATGTGAAGACCCTGTTTCGTGGACGGTTGTATATCAAGGACGTTGGCGCTTTTGAATTTGATAAAGGGAAAATTCTCATCCCTAAAATTAGAGACAAGCAGCACCTATCTGTGATGTCTGAAGTGAACCGCCAGGTGTTACGTTTGCAGACCGAAATGGCGTAAACGACGCGCGATGCGGCAGAATTTAAAACGGCTCCCAAAGGGAGCCGTTGATGTTTGTAGCGAGGCACAATACCTGGTTTAAGCGTTGCTTTGCTCGCTTTCCATCATGTCAGCCTGTTTGGGTACCAGAACCGTTGGCTTATTGTCGATGCGCGTCACCAGCAGCTGATCGATGCGGTAGTTATCGATATCCACCACCTCAAACTTATAGCCAGAGAACTTCACCGAATCAGTGCGTTTCGGGATCTTACGCAGCATAAACATCATAAAGCCGCCGATGGTTTCGTAGTTGTCCGACTGCGGGAAATCATCGATATCCAGTACGCGCATCACGTCATCAATCGGCGTACCGCCGTCAATCAGCCATGAGTTCTCGTCACGCGCAACAATCTGCTCTTCCAGCCCTTGGCCGACCAGGTCGCCCATCAGGGTCGTCATTACGTCGTTGAGGGTGATAATCCCCACCACCAGCGCATATTCGTTCATGATGACCGCGAAGTCTTCACCGGCCGCTTTGAAGCTTTCCAGCGCTTCAGACAGGGTCAGGGTGTCCGGAACAATCAGCGTATTACGGATCTGCACGCCGCTGTTCAGCGCCATGCTCTGATTCGCCAGCACGCGGTTCAGCAGGTCTTTCGAATCGACGTAGCCAATGATGTGGTCGATATCCTCGTTACACACCAGGAATTTGGAATGCGGGTGCTCGGCGACCTTGTTTTTCAGGCTCTGCTCATCTTCGTGTAGATCGAACCAGATAACATTTTCACGCGGCGTCATAGAGGACGGCACGGTACGGGATTCCAGTTCGAACACGTTTTCAATCAGTTCATGTTCTTGCTTACGCAGCACGCCAGACAGCGCCCCGGCTTCAAACACCGCATAAATATCGTCGGAGGTCAGATCGTCTTTACGCTCCATCGGCAGCTTGAAGATGCGGAAGATGATGTTGGCCATACCGTTGAAGAACCAGACCAGCGGGCGGAAGACGAACAGACAGAAGCGCATCGGGTTGATGATACGCAGAGCCACAACTTCAGGCGCCACCATACCGATGCGTTTCGGAGTTAAATCGGCAAACAGGATAAACAGGCCGGTGACTAGCGAGAAGGAGAGGATGAAGCTCAACTGCTCGGAGAGTTCCGGAGACATATATTGGGAGAACAGAGAGTGGAAAGCGGGGGAGAATGCCGCGTCGCCGACGATACCGCCGAGAATGGCGACGGCGTTAAGACCAATTTGCACCACGGTAAAGAACATACCGGGGCTTTCCTGCATTTTTAGAACACGCTGAGCGTTGATGTTGCCTTCATCGGCAAGGAGTTTCAGTTTAATTTTGCGTGATGCGGCAAGTGAAATCTCAGATATCGAGAAGAACGCACTGACAGCGATCAGGCAAATTATGATGAATATACTGTTTAACATATCTTATCCGGCCCGTCAGGCCAGATCCTCGAAAGGGGAAGTGGATAAATCCGCGTGAAATACATATTGAAAGCCGGCCCGAAGGAGATGGGCCGGCATTTTCAGAAGCTAGTATAGCGTAAGGGACTGTAAAGCTACCAGAGGGTTAACCGTTTGTCGGCAATGGCTTGGTTTTCACACTGCCGTTCGGCGTCGCATCCCACACTTTATCGTAGGGGTAGCCGGTCAGGGCGAGAATGACGTCGCGGGTCTCCTGGTCACAGTCCTGGGCGCTGCCACCGAGCTTACGACGGGCTACTTCCTTAATCAGAATGCTGTGTGTTTTTTGCGTGAGCTTGAAACGGTAGGTAATGTAGAAGCTGATAGCCAGCAGCCCGGCAGTGGCGAATACCATCAGGCCGATGATTGCATGCAGTGCACTTGCGGGCTGCGTGCCGCCGCCTTTCACAAAACCACTCTCTTGCAGCACGACCCCAATCAGCATAATTGCCAGCGCCACGGTGCTTTTACGCGTTAACACCATCACGCCGGCGAAAATGCCCTCGCGGCGCTGACGGGTGACGATTTCATCCACGTCGGGGATAAAGCTATAGATATTCCACGGAATGTAATACAGCCCGGCTTTTGCCAGCCCCAGCAGGACAAATACCGCGGAAAACAGCAGAGCAGGCACCTGTAAATTGCCGATATAGGTAATAAACAGGAAGGCCAGCACCAGCATAATGCTGCCGTAAGAGAGCCTAAGCGCGCCGGAAGGCGTCAGGTTAAACTTATTCATCAACATCATAAAACCAAAGGTGCCGGGGATTGAAACAAAAGCGGCAATACTTAATAACCCGGAAACCATTCCAGCATCATGATGTAAGGCGTACACCACGTAGTAGGTAAATACCGAACCAAATACATCCATGGCGGTAAATGAACAGATATAAATCAGAATATGCTGGCGAAATATTCGTATGCGGAAAGACGAAATAAGATCGATAACCAGATATTTTAAATGATTAAATAGCCCACTGCTTCGTTGATTATCGGGCTGAAACTTATACTCCTCACGCACATCTTTGGCTTCCCAGGTGCAGGCCCAGGTGGTAAATACCGCGACGCAGTAAATAACTGCAAAAACAATCCCGGTTAAGGTGTAAGTGAAGGAATTATCCTGCCCGGTATACTGCATAATAATACCGGGAACGGAAACCGCCAGAAACCCGCCGAGCGCGGAGCACATCATACGCACGCCGGACAGTCGCGTCCGTTCGCTGAAGCGGTTGGTCATCTCGGCGGCCAGCGTCTCCCACGGCACCAGCACCATCGCGGACAGCAGTTCAATAGAGAGATAGGTGCCGAGATAGTACCAGTAGCTCATGTCGGTGACCCAGACCAACGCATAGAGAAACATTAACGGGGAGCTAATCAACAAAAAGAAACGGCGCCGGCCGAACCTACGTCCAAGCCAGGTATGGGCAAAGTTATCAGTGATGTAACCCATCACCGGGCTTAAAATCGCATCGATAATACGGGCAATGGCGAATATTGAACCGGCCTCTAATACGGTTAATCCGCAATAGGTGGTGTAAAAAAATAAAAGCCATGTTCCTATAACGGCAAAAGCGCCGCCGCCAAAAAGATCTGTTACGCCGTAGCCTATAGCAATGCCATAGCCCACACGGCGTTCGGTTGGTTTTACCATGATATTATTATTCCTGTACTGGTAGGGTTTATCAGTGCAGAGTTGCCTCTGCACTTTATATTATTGACAGCAGGAAAAACTGGATGACCATCACTCTGTTATATTCACCCATTTCCTCAATAGTGACGATTGGTAAATAGCATTAACCATCTGCAATGATTTTGCGGCTTCAGCAATGCCGCAGTAATGCCCATCGGCATGATTGTCCAGCGCTCGATAAAATTGTCGTATGGCCTGCTGGTGGCCAATCCCCCAATAGCTTTTGCCGATGCCGTCCGGTGATGCGTCGCTGGCAAGCTTCACGCGTTCATCGCCGCAGATTTGCCATAGTTCGTTGTCTGCAAGACGCAGCATGCCCTGTTCAAACTCCAGCTCCAGCAGCAGCGGGGAGTCGCTGGCGTGACAGTTGCTGGCGTAAAACAGCCCGCGGGCGCCATTGTTAAAACACATGGTCGCCATCGCGCTATCTTCAGTGTCAATCTCATCGGCCAGCAGCGTGCTGTCGACCACCCCTTTCAGGCGGCTGACGCCCTTGCCAAACCACTGCATCAGATCCAGCGTATGAATGGCCTGGTTTATCAGCAGGCTGCCGCCTTCGGTGGCGAAACTACCGCGCCAGGGGCTGGCGGCGTAGTAGTTACCAAAGCGTGACCAGGTCAGCACCGCTTTAATGGCGCGCATGGCGCCAAGCGCATTGCTTTCAATGCAGCGCGTCATCGCAAGGCTGGTGGGGTTAAGACGGTTTTGATAGCAGATACCGACGTGACGTTGAGCGACAGCGGCGGCGGTTTGAATCTCCGCCACCTCCCGCGGGTTCATCACCATGGGCTTCTCGCAGAACACCTCTTTCCCTGCCGCCAGCGCGGCAAGGATCATCGGTTTATGCTGGTGATGCGGCGTGCAGATGTGCACCACGTCAACGGCGCCGTCCAGCAGCATCTCGCGGTAGTCCTGATAAAACTGGCAGCCGTAGTTCGCCGCCAGCCGGCTTCCTTTGTCGCTGTCGATATCAACAATCGCACGTAGCGCCACGTCTGGAACGTGGCTTAGCGCCTCCACGTGACAGGTGTGGATGGCACCCGCGCCGATAATAGCCGCTTGACGTGTTTTCATCTCCGCCTCCCGTTACGCCACGGCGTTCGCCAGCATCTGCGCTTTTACGCACAGCTCGGCCGCTTTAAAGGTGTGTTCCTGGGGCATCGCGTTTTCCGTCCGGTTCAGACAGTCGAGAATCAGCTGGCCGAAGTACGGGAAACCGACCTGACCGGCAACCGGGTAACGGAATTCGCCTTCTTTGTTGACCAGATAGACCACGTCCTGCTCACCGCGGGTAATATCGACGTATTTGCGGATTTCGATATAGCCGTCGGTGCCCAGCAGCGTCAGACGCCCGTCGCCCCAGCTGGAGAGCCCATCCGGTGTGAACCAGTCGCAGCGGAAGTAGCCGGTGGCGCCGTTATCACCGGCCAGCATTGCATCGCCAAAATCTTCAAACTGCGGATACTGCGGGTGATTCACGTTGCGCACCTGGCTTGCCACAATGCGGGCGTCGCTGTTGCCGGTGTAAAACAGGAACTGTTCAATCTGGTGGCTGCCGATATCGCACAGGATGCCGCCGAAGAATTCCTTCTCGTAGAACCAGTCCGGGCGGCCTGTGCCTTCACGATGTGGTCCAACCCCCAGCGTTTGCATGACGCGACCAATCGCCCCTTGCTGTACCAGCTGTCCGGCAAAAACGGCACTTTCAACGTGCAGACGTTCGCTGTAGTAGACCGCGTACTTGCGCCCGGTCTCGGCCACTTTACGTTTGGCGGCTTCCAGCTGCGCCAGGGTGGTCAACGGGGCTTTATCGGTGAAGTAGTCTTTGCCGGCGTCCATCACCTTCAGCCCCAACGCGCAGCGCTCGGACGGAATCGCCGCGCCGGCGACCAGCTGCACAGCGCTATCGTTGAGAATAACGTCGAGGGTAGGGGCGATTTGCACCTGCGGATACTGCTGAACAAATTTATCGACCTTGGCGGGATCGGGGTCGTAGACCCATTTCAGCGTAGCTCCCGCTTCAATCAGGCCGTTACACATCCCGTAGATGTGGCCGTGATCCAGCGCGGCGGCGGCAATAACAAACTCACCCGCAGCGACAACCGGCTGGGGTTTGCCCACCGGGGCGTAGTTCATACCGTCTTTGATACTCATGTTTATGCTCCTTTGTCCAAATCTTTACCTAATGGGATCGCACCCACTTCACTGAAGTTTTCCACCGATGCGCCCTTTTCATAGAAGTGCGGGGCGAGGGAAACCAGGCCGCCGGTTTTATACCAGGGCTCTTGCGGATTGACGGGGAGGGAGACCACCCGTCCGGTGATCGATGACTGATAAATGGCGGTGATAAGCTCCAGCGAGCGTTTGCCCTGCACGCCGTCGATCAGCGGCTCGCCGCGTTGTTCAACCGCATTCAGCAGATCGTTAATTTGCCCGGTGTGGAGGGTGTATTTCAGTTTTGGCGTATTGCGGAACAGGGCGTCCAGCCGCGCCTCGCGCTCGCTGTCGTGCTGTTCCTGCGGGAAACCATTGTCAGCGGAAACGCTGGCCCAGACATCCCACGGCGCAGAGATGCGCGCTTTATCGCCCTGGATGACAATCTTCTGATCTTCACCGTGATGCACCACCGACGCGGTGAGCTGGGTCAGCGCGCCGCTGCTGTAGCGGAAAATAGCGGCGGAAAGATCTTCAACCTCGGCGTTATCGTGGGCGACGTTGGTCATCATGGCGACCACTTCCGTCGGGAAGCCGAGCATCCACTGGATGGCGTCAATGTGGTGTACCGCATGGTTGAGGGTGCAGCCGCCGCCCTCTTTTTCCCAGGTGCCGCGCCACCACAGATCGTAGTAGCAGTGGCCGCGCCACCAGAATGAGTCGACCTGGGCGTGGCAAATTTTGCCGAGCTCACCGGAATCAACAACCTGTTTGAGCCGCCAGAAGGCATCGGTAAAACGGTTCTGGGCAATGATCGACAGGATTTTGCCGCTGGCCCGTTGGGCGGCGATCATCGCATCACACTCTTCCAGCGAGGCGGCCATCGGTTTTTCGCACAGCACGTGCTTGCCGGCGTTCAGCGCGTCGATACTGATTTCGGCGTGCACATATGGCGGTGTGCAAACGTCGACGATATCGACCTCAATTCCGGACTCAAGCATCGCCTGATGGCTGCTAAAGACGGTGGCCTGATTCAGGCCATAGCGTTCTTTCTTTTCCTGCGCCTTTTCCGGATAGATATCGACCAGCGCTACAATCTGGCAGCGGTCGGCAAATTCCTGATATCCCTGAATATGGTTATGAGAAATGTTCCCTGTTCCCACAATCGCAATACGTAACATGATTCTCTCCTGCTGCGGATTACCAGGTGCCGGAGGCATCCAGCGTTTTGCTTTCAACTTGCTTGTCGATGGAGCTGGCGATGCGTTCATCAAGCAGCTTTTTAAACAGCGCTTCGTCGAACGGCAGGTCGACCCAGTCGTCGGTCCAGGTGGATAAATGCATGGCGTTGGAGAGCGTCAGACCGTGAATGCCGTCGCTGCCGGGGGCCAGCAGCGGCGTGCCGTGCAGGACGGCGGCGGCAAAGTTGGCGGTGATCACGTGGTGATCGCTGCACTCGGGGGCGACGGGAATCGTCACTTCCCAGCACTCCGGTTCGCCAAAGCCGTTTTCCCAGCGAGCGTTAAATTCGGTTTCTGATTCACGCAGCCGCCAGAAACGCAGCTTGCCGTCTTCGACGACCACTTTGCCGCGATCGCCGGCGATCTCCAGGCGATTGGTGCCGGGGGCTTCGGCGGTGGTGGTGATAAACACGCCGGTGGCACCGTTAGCATATTCGGCATAGGCCGTGACCTCGTTCTCCACCTCAATCTGGCGGTGTTTGCCGAACTGGCAGAACGCGCGCATGCGTACCGGCATGCCCACCAGCCATTGCCACAGATCGAGTTGATGCGGATCCTGATTGAGCAGCACGCCGCCGCCTTCGCCTTTCCACGTGGCGCGCCAGCCGCCGGAGTTGTAATAGCTCTGCGAGCGATACCAGTTGGTGATAATCCAGTTGGAGCGGCGCAGCTCGCCCAGCTCGCCGCTGTCGATAAGATCTTTCACTTTCTGATACAGCGGGTTAGGACGCTGGTTGAACATCATGCCGAAGACCACATTGCAGCCGCTGGCAAATTCGTTCATCTCGCGTACCTGCGCGGTGTACACGCCGGCTGGTTTTTCGCACAGCGTATGAATGCCGTTGCGCATTGCCAGCATCGACAGGCCCGGGTGGTCGTAGTGCGGCGTGGCGACAATCACCGCATCAATCAGCCCGCTTTTCAGCATTGCTTCAGCGTCACTGAACATCGCCACCTTCTCGCCCACCAGCTGGCGAATGGCCGGGTGTTTGTCGGGATTGTTGTCGCACACTGCCGTCAGGCAGGCCTCTTTTACCGTTCCTGCCAGCAGGTATCGGGCGTGAACGGTCCCGATATTCCCTACGCCGATAATGCCAAAACGCACCTTATCCATGTTGCACCTTACGTGATAGGAATGACTGATACCTGAAAATAGGCATGGCGTTCAGGCTGGACAAACGGAATTTGTGAGAATGCTCGCAGGCAGAAAAGGAATCTGGGCGAGAAACTGAAAATGGGTTTTAAAATCAGCGAACTGCATCTGCAAAAATTTGCAAAATATGATTGCGAGCGAGGTCACACAATGCCAGGTAAGCTAAAAATGGATGAAATTGCCGCCCAAACCGGCTATTCCATCAGCACCGTCTCACGGGTGCTGAGCGGTAAATCCTATACCAGCGACAAGGCGCGAGAGGCTATTGTGAAATGTGCCCGCCAGTTAGGGGTACTGGATGGCTTGGCTAACGGACGACTGCTGATTAACGGCATTGCCGTGTTTGCGCCGGAACGCACGTTCCAGGGGCGAGGCGACAGTTTTTATTTGGAGGTCACTAAAGGGATTGCCGAAGCCAGCGCGCCGCATGATGTCTGGATCAGCCATTGCGCTTTGGAAGAACAGCATGCGGACGTGAAATTATTCCTCGAAAAAGCCAACCAGAAGAGCATTAATGCGGTGGTCATCATTGGCACGGATGACCCAACGATTCTCAAGCTGGCGAGTACGCTGAATAAGCCCTGCGTGCTGATTAACTCTATTGACCGAGAAATGGCGCTGGATTGCGTCTCGCCTGACCACCGGGCGATTGGCTTTACCGCGATGCGCTATCTCTTTGAACAAGGACATCGACGCGTGCTGACGATGACCTGCCTGCGTAGAGAGACTCTCTATGCTAGGCTGGACGGTATTAAAGAGGCTTATCGTTATCACCACGTTCCTTTCAACCCTCAGCATGACCTGCTGGTCACTGAGTGGTTCACGGCGGGAGAGGCGGAGCAGGCGCTGGATACGTGGCTGACGACGCACGATCGTGCCCAGTGGCCTGATGTTATTTTCCCCAACAGCACGAGCATGACCGAAGGTGTGATGAAGGCGTTGCAGCGTCACAGGCTGCGCGTGCCAGAGGATATTTCACTTATCACCACCGATTTTTCGTGGAATCTGGAAAATAGCCTGACCGCGCCGGTGACCGGTATTCGCGTCCCTTGCCGCGATCTCGGTATTGAGGCTGTGCATCTGCTGCAAACGCGGCTTAACCGGCCTCAGTCGCCGGTCTATAACCTTTTATTACAGGGGAAAGTTATGGACTACGGGACGGTGGCGAACGCCACGCGGCATGCGGCGCGCGTGGCATTGGATGGTTAGCCCTGAAGCTGCGGCGGCAGGCACACGCCAATCCCGCCGATGCCGCAATAGCCGTACGGATTTTTGTGCAGGTACTGCTGGTGCTCATCTTCCGCATAATAGAACGGTTTTGCCGCAGCGATTTCGGTCGTAATCGTGCGCTCATCACCGGCTGTTCGCATGGCCTGCTGGAATTGCTGCAGGCTGGCGTTGGCTTCCAGTTCCTGTTCCGGCGTAGTGGGATAAATTGCCGAGCGGTACTGGGTACCATGGTCGTTGCCCTGACGCATCCCCTGTGCCGGATCGTGGTTTTCCCAGAACACCTTCAATAAATCGGCGTAGCTGACCACCGCCGGATCAAACACGACGCGTACCGCTTCCGCGTGCCCGGTCTCGCCGGAACAGACTTCCCGGTAGGTAGGATTTGGCGTAAAGCCGCCGGTATAGCCCGCCGCGGTGCTGTAAACTCCGGGTAGTTGCCAGTAGAGACGTTCAACGCCCCAGAAGCATCCCATAGCAAAAATAGCGACCTCCATGCCTTCAGGAACGTGGGTCATTGAGTGTTCGGTCACAACATTAAGCGTGGCGACCGGCATGGGCGTATTTCTTCCGCTCAATGCATCCGATTGAGATACAAGGTGTTTTTTATCTACTAGACTCATGAGAGGTGCCTCCGGGGAACAGTAATTTCCGTTAAGGTTGTAACCGGGCGTGTCTTTTAACACAATAAACGCGCCGAATACGTCTAAATTTAAACATAAGAATGATTTGGGGCTCTGTCTTTATTTCAACCCGACAAAGAGTGGGTTTTTTAAGCTGACGTTGAATGCCAGGCGCTGAAAGCGCGCAAATAAAGGCAAAACGCAGTCATGGCCGCGGAGCGGACTTTCGTTTCCCATTTGGGGGGAAACAAGGATATTCAGGAGAAAATGTGCGACAAATCCGCCAGTTATGTTTGGTGAGCTTGCTGCTGACCAGCGGTGTTGCCAGTGCAGCGAGCATCCGTCTACAGGTTGAGGGGCTCTCAGGCGAGCTTCGAAAAAACGTTCGAGCGCAGCTTTCTACGATCGATAGCGATGAGGTCACGCCGGACCGCCGCTTTCGTGCGCGCGTAGACGATGCCATCCGCGAAGGATTAAAAGCCCTCGGCTACTACGAACCGACTATCGATTTCGAACTTAAGCCGCCGCCGGCAAAAGGCCGCCAGGTACTGCTGGCAAAAGTCACACCGGGGGAACCGGTGCTGATTGGCGGAACCGATGTGATTCTGCGTGGTGGTGCGCGCGACGACCGCGACTATCTTGATCTGCTGAAAACGCGGCCGAAAATTGGCTCGATACTGAATCACAGCGACTACGACCATTTCAAAAGCTCACTGACCAGCGTATCGCTGCGTAAAGGCTACTTCGACAGCGAATTTAAAAAGAGTCAGCTTGGCGTGGCGCTTGAACGCCGTCAGGCGTTCTGGGATATCGACTACGATAGCGGTCAGCGTTATCGCTTTGGCGATGTCACCTTCGAAGGCTCGCAAATTCGTGATGAGTACCTTCAGCATCTGGTGCCGTTCAAAAAAGGCGACTATTACCAGTCCAGCGACCTCGCTGAGTTGAACCGACGTCTTTCTGCCACCGGCTGGTTTAATTCGGTGGTTGTCGCGCCAGAGTTTGATAAATCCCGCGAAACCAAAGTATTGCCGTTGCACGGCGTGGTGTCGCCGCGCAGTGAAAACACCGTCGAGCTGGGTGGCGGCTACTCCACCGATGTGGGACCGCGGGTTAAAGCCTCGTGGAAAAAACCGTGGGTGAACTCCTACGGCCACAGTCTGACGACCAGCCTCAGCGTCTCGGCACCGGAGCAGCAGCTTGATTTCAGCTACAAAATGCCGCTGCTGAAGAATCCGCTGGAACAGTATTATCTGGTGCAGGGCGGCTTTAAAAGCACCGACCTGAATGACACCAAGGCTGACTCCACCACGCTTGCCGTTTCGCGCTTCTGGGACCTTTCCAGCGGCTGGCAGCGGGCGATTAACCTGCGCTGGAGCCTCGACCACTTTACCCAGGCCGACGTCACCAACACCACCATGCTGTTCTACCCTGGTGTCTCCATCAGCCGCACCCGTTCACGCGGCGGCCTGATGCCGACCTGGGGCGATTCCCAGCGCTATTCGATTGATTACTCCAACACCGCCTGGGGCTCGGACGTCGACTTCTCGGTCTTCCAGGCTCAGAACGTGTGGATCCGCACGCTGTATGACAAACACCGTTTCGTGATGCGCGGCAACCTCGGCTGGATTGAAACCGGTGATTTCGACCGCGTACCGCCGGATCTGCGCTTCTTCGCCGGTGGCGATCGCAGCATTCGTGGCTATAAGTACAAATCCATTGCCCCGGAAGACTCGAAAGGCAAACTTATCGGTGCCTCGAAGCTGGCAACCGGTTCACTCGAATACCAATACAATGTCACCGGGAAATGGTGGGGGGCGATGTTTGTCGATGGCGGTGAAGCGGTCAGCGATATTCGCCAGAGCGACTGGAAAACCGGGGCCGGTGTTGGCGTACGCTGGCAGTCTCCCGTCGGGCCGATTAAGCTCGATTTCGCCGTGCCGGTTGGCGACAAAGATGAACATGGATTGCAGTTTTATATCGGACTGGGGCCTGAACTATGACGTTATGGAAAAAAATAAGCCTCGGGGTTCTGATTTTTGTACTGGTGCTGGTGGGGGCCGTTGGCTTCCTTGTCTGCACCACGACGGGTTTACATCTGCTGTTTAACGCGGCTAACCGTTGGGTTCCGGGGCTGGAAATCGGCCAGGTGACCGGCGGCTGGCGCGACCTGACGTTAAAAAAAGTACGCTATACCCAACCGGGCGTAGCGGTTGATGCGGGTGAATTCCACCTGGCGGTTAACCTGAGCTGCCTGTGGCACAGCAGCGTGTGCGTGAATGATGTGGCGCTGCGCGACATCAACGTGGCAATCGACAGCAGTAAAATGCCGCCTGCCGCGCCGGTGGAAGAAGAAGATACGGGGCCGCTAAATCTGTCGACGCCGTACCCTATCACCCTGAGCCGGGTGGCACTCAATAACATCAATATCAAGATTGATGACACCACGGTGTCGGTGATGGATTTCACCAGTGGCCTGACGTGGCAGGAGAAAAACCTGACCCTGACGCCAACCTCGCTGCAGGGGCTGCTTATCGCGCTGCCGAAAGTGGCCGACGTCGCGCAAAAAGAGGTGGTTGAACCGAAAATTGACAACCCGCAGCCGCAGGAGAAACCGCTTGGCGAAACCATGACCGAGCTGTTCTCCAAACCGGTGCTGCCGGAGATGACCGATGTCCATCTGCCGCTGAACCTCAATATCGAATCCTTTAGCGGCGAACAACTGCGTATTACCGGCGATACCGATCTGACGGTGTACAAAATGTTGCTCAAGGTGAGCAGTATTGACGGCAATATGAAGCTCGACGCGCTGGATATCGACTCCAGCCAGGGCACGGTCAACGCCAGCGGGACGGCGCAGCTTATCAACGACTGGCCGGTAGATATGACCCTTAACAGCACGCTGAATATCGACCCGCTAAAGGGCGAGAAAGTGAAGCTGAAGGTCGGCGGTGCGGTGCGTAAACAGCTGGAAGTGGGGGTAAATCTCTCCGGTCAGGTGGATATGAGCCTGCGGGCGCAGGCGCAGCTGGCAGAAGCCGGCCTGCCGTTTAACGTGGAGATCAACAGCAAGCAGCTGTACTGGCCGTTTACCGGTGAGAAGCAGTTCCAGGCCGATGACCTCAAGCTGAAGCTGGGCGGCAAAATGACCGACTACACCCTGTCATTCGCCACGGCGGTGAAGGGGCAGGGCGTACCGCCGGCGAAAATTACCCTTGATGCCAAAGGCAACGAGCGACAGGTTAGTCTCGATAAGCTGGCGATTGCAGCGCTGGACGGCACCACCGAGTTCAAAGCGCTGCTCGACTGGCAGCAGGCGATAAGCTGGCGCGGCGAGCTGGCACTGCACGGGATCAACACCGGGAAGCTGGCACCAGAATGGCCGTCGAAGCTGGAAGGGCTGATTAAAACCAACGGTAGCCTGTACGGCGGCACCTGGCAGATGAGCGTGCCGGAGATGAAAATCACCGGTAACGTCAAGCAGAACAAAGTGCTGGTTGATGGCTCCGCGAGTGGTAACAGCTACCTGCAATGGACCATCCCTGGCCTGCACGTGGCGCTGGGCAATAACATCGCCGACATTAAAGGTGAGCTGGGGGTTAAAGATCTTAACCTCGATGCCAACATTGATGCGCCGAAGCTCGATAACATGCTGCCGGGCCTTGGCGGCACGGCGAAAGGTCTGGTGAAAATTCGCGGTACCGTGGATGCACCGCAGCTGCTGGCGGATATCACCGCACGTGGTCTGCGCTGGCAGGAACTGTCGATTGGCCAGGTGCGGGTGGATGGCGATGTTAAATCCACCGACCAGATTGCCGGTAATCTTGACGTGCGCGTTGAGCGTATCGTGCAGCCGGACGTCAACATTGGGCTGGTGCATCTGGCGGCGAAGGGCAATGAAAAACAGCACTCCCTGCAATTGCAGGTTCAGGGTGAGCCGGTTTCCGGCCAGCTAGCGCTGTCGGGCAGTTTTGATCGCAAAGAGGAACGCTGGAAAGGGGCGTTGAGCAATACGCGCTTCCAGACGCCGGTTGGGCCGTGGTCGGTTAATCGCGATATTGCGCTGGACTATCGTAACCTTGAACAGAAAATCAGTATCGGGCCGCATTGCTGGATCAACCCGAATGCGGAACTGTGCGTGCCGCAGACCATTGATGCGGGTGCCGCAGGACATGCCATCGTCAATCTTAACCGTTTCGACCTGGCGATGCTCAAGCCGTTTATGCCGGAAGAAACTCAGGCCAGCGGCGTATTTAGCGGTAATGCGGATGTCACCTGGGACACCACCAAAGAGGGTCTTCCACAGGGCAAAGTGACGCTCTCTGGTCGTAACGTGAAGGTGACGCAGATAGTTAACAACGCGCCGTTACCGGTGGCGTTCGATACGCTGAACCTCAACGCCGACCTGCATAACAATCGCGCGGAACTGGGCTGGCTTATCCGCCTGACCAATAACGGCCAGCTTGACGGTCAGGTGCAGGTTAGCGATCCACAAGGGCGGCGTAATCTTGGCGGCAACGTCAATATTCGCAACTTCTCGTTGGCGATGATTAACCCGATCTTCTCTCGTGGGGAAAAAGCCGACGGTAAGCTGAACGCCAATCTTCGCTTGGGCGGCGATGTGCAAAACCCGCTGATGTTTGGTCAACTGCAGCTGAACGGTATCGACGTTGACGGTAACTTTATGCCGTTTGATATGCAGCCAAGCCAGATAACCATGAACTTCAACGGCGCCAGCTCCACGCTGCAAGGGGAGATCCGCACCCAGCAGGGGCAGATTAGCCTCAACGGCGATGCAGACTGGCGGCAGATTGAGAACTGGCGGGCGCGAATTGCGGCTAAAGGCAGCCGGGTGCGTATCACCGTGCCGCCAATGGTTCGTCTCGATGTATCACCGGATGTCGAGTTTAACGCCACGCCAAGCCTGTTCACGCTAGACGGCAGCGTTGATGTACCTTGGGCGCGCATCGTGGTGAAAGAGGTGCCAGAGAGCGCGGTAGGCGTCTCTAGCGATGAAGTGATGCTCAACAACCAGCTGCAGCCGGAAGAGACTAAATCGGCGTCAATTCCGATCAACAGCAACCTGATGATCCACGTGGGCAACAACGTGCGTCTGGATGCTTTTGGCCTGAAAGCGCGTCTGACCGGCGATCTGAAAGTGGCGCAGGATAAACAGGGGCTGGGGCTTAACGGGCAGATCAACATTCCGGAAGGGCGTTTCCACGCCTACGGCCAGGATCTGATCGTCCGTAAGGGCGAGCTGCTGTTCTCCGGCCCACCGGATCAGCCGTTACTCAACATCGAGGCTATTCGTAACCCAGAGTCGACAGAAAATGACGTTATCGCCGGCGTTCGCGTCACCGGTACCGCCGATCAGCCGAAGGCAGAAGTCTTCTCTGACCCGGCGATGTCGCAGCAGGAAGCGCTCTCCTACCTCGTTCGTGGACAGGGTCTGGACAGCGGTCAGAGCGACAGTGCGGCAATGACGTCTATGCTTATTGGGATGGGGGTTGCACAAAGTGGTCAAGTTGTGGGTAAAATCGGCGAGACGTTTGGCGTAAGTAATCTGGCTTTAGACACGCAAGGGGTGGGTGATTCCTCCCAGGTGGTGGTCAGCGGTTACGTATTGCCGGGTCTGCAGGTGAAATATGGCGTTGGGATCTTTGACTCTTTAGCGACGCTCACGTTACGCTATCGCCTGATGCCTAAGCTGTATCTGGAAGCGGTGTCTGGCGTAGACCAGGCGCTCGATTTGCTCTATCAGTTTGAGTTTTAGCAATGCGAATATTTGTGTACGGCAGTTTACGGCGCAAACAAGGCAACAGCCACTGGATGACTAACGCTCAGTGGCTGGGCGATCACAGCGTTTCCGATTATCAACTGTACAGTCTGGGCCACTATCCAGGCGCGGTGCCAGGCGTTGGCACAGTACACGGTGAAGTCTATCGGATCGACGCGTCGACGCTGGCCGAACTGGATGCGCTGCGCACCAAGGCGGGCGAATACGCACGCCATCTTATCCAGACGCCTTACGGTAGTGCCTGGATGTACGTTTATCAGCGCCCGATTGAGGGATTCACGCTGATAGAAAGCGGCAACTGGTTGGACAAAGACCAGTATTGAATATGACAACGCCACCTTCGGGTGGCGTTGTTTTTTTGTGTCTCGTCGATGTTCAGTCGGCGTGAAGCGATGCGGTCCCACAAATAAAAACACCGCCCGAAGGCGGTGTTTTTAAAGCAGGAAAAGAAATCTTATTTCTTCGCGCGCTCGAAGGAAGCAACGATTTCAGCTTTAGCCGCTTCAGCGTTTTCCCAACCGTCAACTTTAACCCATTTACCTGCTTCGAGGTCTTTGTAGTGCTCGAAGAAGTGGGTGATCTGCGCTTTCAGCAGGTCTGGCAGGTCGTTCACATCTTTGATGTGATCGTATTCTTTGCTCAGCTTGGTGTGCGGTACCGCAACCAGTTTCGCATCTTCACCGGATTCGTCGGTCATTTTCAGCACGCCAACTGGACGGCAGCGAATGACTGAACCTGGCTCCAGTGGGTATGGAGTTGGGACCAGAACGTCAACCGGATCACCGTCCAGAGACAGGGTGTGGTTGATGTAACCGTAGTTGCACGGATAGAACATCGCAGTGGACATGAAACGGTCAACGAACAGTGCACCGCTCTCTTTGTCGACTTCGTATTTGATAGGATCTGCGTTAGCTGGGATTTCAATGACAACGTAGATATCTTCCGGCAGATCTTTACCCGCAGGGACGTTGAGTAAGCTCATGTCTGTTTCCTTTAGAATGTATGGCAAACTAGTGCTCGGTATTATAGCCAACTCGCCGCGAAAGTCTTGGCCTGTTTTGCGTCTCATCCCCATGACCCCGCCTTTTTCAGCCGCTTCTTATGACAGAAAAATCCATAAACATAGCTGCATACTGAATAAAATCATGGAAGCGTTTACATCACGGCAAAAAATGACGCTGACTCGCGTTTTTTTTCGACAAAACCAATAGCGCTCAATGGGTGCGTGACGCCTTCTCCCTCTTGAACTCTTCGATGTGTCGGTGGTTAACAAATAATTTACTTTTATGAAGTGTGATGTAACTCATTCCGTTACATATCCCATTGTCTATAGTTTTTCCGCAGATGAATATCTAACCAACAATAACCCTACGAGGATATCTCTATGTGGAAGCGCTTACTTCTTGTCACAGCAGTTTCCGCAGCCATGTCGTCTATGGTCATGGCTGCCCCTTTAACGGTGGGTTTTTCACAAGTAGGCTCTGAATCCGGCTGGCGCGCGGCGGAAACCAACGTCGCGAAGCAGGAAGCGGAAAAACGCGGTATCACCCTGAAAATTGCCGACGGGCAACAAAAACAGGAAAACCAGCTCAAAGCGGTACGTTCGTTTATCGCTCAGGGTGTTGATGCAATCTTTATCGCCCCGGTTGTGGCAACGGGCTGGGAACCGGTACTGAAAGAAGCCAAAGAGGCCAAAATCCCGGTGTTCCTGCTCGACCGTTCCATCGATGTGAAAGATCCGTCGCTCTATATGACCACCGTCACCGCCAACAACGTGCTGGAAGGCCAGCTGATTGGCGAATGGTTGATTAAAACCGCAGACGGCAAGCCATGTAACGTGGTTGAACTGCAGGGTACGGTTGGTGCGAGCGTGGCGATTGACCGTAAAAAAGGTTTTGCCGAGGCTATCTCTAAAGCCTCGAACATCAAGATTATCCGCTCCCAGTCCGGTGACTTTACGCGCAGTAAAGGTAAAGAGGTCATGGAGAGCTTTATCAAAGCCGAGAACAACGGCAAAAACATCTGCATGGTTTACGCCCACAACGACGACATGGTGATCGGCGCGATTCAGGCAATCAAAGAAGCGGGGCTCAAGCCGGGTAAAGATATCCTGACCGGTTCGATTGACGGCGTACCGGACATCTACAAAGCAATGATTGCCGGTGAAGCCAACGCCAGCGTAGAACTGACGCCAAATATGGCCGGCCCGGCGTTTGATGCGCTGGAGAAATTCAAGAAAGACGGCACCATGCCGGAGAAAGTGACGTTGACCAAGTCCACCCTCTACCTGCCGGATACGGCGAAAGAAGAGTTAGAGAAGAAGAAAAATATGGGCTACTAAGCCGCCGACACCCTCACCCCAACCCTCTCCCTGAAAGGGAGGGGGAGCAGAGCGGTGCAAGGGGTTGGGTTCAGAGCTTGCCTTAGCACCATGGTTTTTCTCTCCCTGAAAGGGAGGGGGAGCAGAGCGGTGCAGGGCGTCAGATTCCGAGCGGGCTGTTGGCACAATATATCCCCTCTCCCCCGCGGGGAAAGGGCTAGGGTGAGGGGGAGCGCACAATGACCACTGAAACCGACCAGGAGATCCTCCGCACCGAGGGGCTTTGCCAGTATTTCCCCGGCGTAAAGGCGCTGGATAACGTCAATTTCAGCCTGCGGCGCGGGGAAATCATGGCGCTGCTGGGCGAAAACGGCGCTGGGAAATCGACGCTGATTAAAGCGCTGACCGGCGTCTACCACGCGAACCGTGGCACCATCTGGCTGGAAGGCCAGCAAATCAATCCGAAAAATACCGCCCACGCCCAGCAGTTAGGCATCGGCACGGTGTATCAGGAAGTGAACCTGCTGCCGAATATGTCGGTGGCGGACAACCTGTTTATTGGCCGCGAGCCCAAACGTTTTGGCCTGCTGCGACGCAAAGAGATGGAGAAACGCGCCACGGAGCTGATGGCTTCTTATGGCTTTTCACTTGACGTACGCGAACCGCTCAACCGTTTTTCGGTGGCGATGCAGCAGATTGTGGCTATCTGCCGGGCCATCGATCTCTCCGCCAAGGTGTTGATCTTAGATGAACCGACCGCCAGCCTCGACACCAAAGAGGTGGAGATGCTGTTCACCTTGATGCGTCAGCTTCGCGATCAGGGGGTTAGCCTGATCTTCGTCACCCACTTCCTCGATCAGGTCTACACGGTGAGCGATCGTATCACCGTCCTGCGTAACGGCAGCTTTGTTGGCTGCCGGGAAACCCGCGAGCTGCCGCAGATTGAGCTGGTCAAAATGATGCTGGGTCGTGAGCTGGAGCACCAGGCGTTGCAGCGCGCCGGGCGTACGTTGCTCAGTGATAAACCGGTGGCCTCGTTTGAAGGCTACGGCAAAAAAGGCACCATTGCGCCGTTCGATCTTCAGGTCCGCCCTGGTGAAATCGTCGGGCTTGCCGGATTGTTGGGATCGGGACGCACCGAAACCGCCGAGGTGATCTTCGGTATTCGTCCCGCTGACAGCGGCCAGGCGACGATCAAGGGCAAGCCGCAAACTCTGCGATCGCCGCACCAGGCCTCTTGCCTGGGGATCGGTTTTTGCCCCGAAGATCGTAAAACCGACGGCATTATTGCCGCCGCCTCGGTACGGGAAAATATCATTCTGGCGCTGCAGGCTCAGCGTGGGTGGCTGCGGCCGATCCCGCGCAAAGAGCAAAACGACATTGCCGAGCGTTTTATCCGCCAGTTGGGGATCCGCACCCCCAGCGCCGAGCAACCGGTGGAATTTCTCTCCGGTGGCAACCAGCAGAAGGTGCTGCTGTCCCGCTGGCTGCTGACGCGCCCGCAGTTCCTGATCCTCGATGAGCCAACGCGCGGGATTGACGTCGGGGCGCATGCGGAAATTATCCGCCTGATTGAAACCCTGTGCGCCGACGGCCTGGCGTTGCTGGTGATCTCGTCTGAACTTGAAGAGCTGGTGGGCTACGCCGACCGGGTGATCATCATGCGCGATCGCCAGCAGATCGCCGAGATCCCCCTGGCTGAACTTTCCGTTCCCGCCATCATGAACGCTATTGCGGCCTAAGGAGTTAACCGTGATGCCTCGATCCGTTGGGCAAACTGAACCGTCCGGTCGCCGCTTTCGCTGGCCGCCGGGCATGCCGCAAATCGCGGCCCTTATTCTGGTGCTGCTGGTCGATAGCCTGGTGGCGCCGCACTTTTTCCAGATAACCCTTCAGGATGGCCGTCTGTTCGGCAGTCCTATCGATATTCTTAACCGTGCAGCTCCTGTCGCCCTGTTGGCTATCGGCATGACGTTGGTTATCGCCACCGGAGGAATCGATCTTTCGGTGGGCGCGGTGATGGCGATAGCCGGGGCGACCGCCGCCTCAATGACCGTCGCCGGGCACAGCCTGCCGATAGTGCTGCTGGCGGCGCTGGGTTCCGGCGTTCTGGCCGGGCTGTGGAACGGTATTCTGGTGGCCATTCTGAAAATTCAGCCCTTTGTGGCGACGCTTATTCTGATGGTGGCCGGACGCGGCGTCGCGCAGCTCATCACCTCTGGGCAGATTGTCACCTTCGATTCGCCGGCGTTGGCCTGGCTCGGCAGCGGTAAAATGTTGCTGTTTCCAACGCCGGTTATTATTGCGTTAGTCACCCTCGTTATCTTTTGGGTGGTTGCTCGAAAAACGGCGCTCGGCATGTTTATTGAAGCGGTGGGCATTAACATTCGCGCGGCAAAAAATGCCGGGGTGAATACCCGTATCGTGGTGATGCTGGCCTATGTATTGAGCGGTGTCTGCGCGGCGATTGCTGGCATCATTGTGGCCGCGGATATTCGCGGTGCCGACGCCAATAACGCCGGGCTGTGGCTGGAGCTGGACGCCATTCTGGCGGTGGTTATCGGCGGTGGTTCACTGATGGGCGGGCGTTTTAACCTGCTGCTGTCGGTGGTCGGCGCGCTGATTATTCAGGGCATGAATACCGGTATTTTGCTCTCCGGTTTTCAGCCGGAGCTCAACCAGGTGGTAAAAGCGGTGGTGGTGATGTGCGTGCTGATTGTCCAGTCGCCGCGCTTTATTCAGATTCTGAAAAGGATACGGGGCCATGATAAAACGTAACTTACCGCTGATGATCACCCTCGGCGTATTTGTCCTCGGCTACCTCTACTGCCTGACGCAATTCCCGGGTTTCGCCTCCACGCGGGTTATCTGCAATATCCTCACCGATAACGCCTTTTTGGGGATTGTCGCGGTGGGGATGACCTTTGTGATCCTCTCCGGCGGGATCGATCTGTCGGTCGGCTCGGTGATCGCCTTCACCGGTGTATTTCTGGCGAAAGCCATTGGCTTCTGGGGATTGTCGCCGCTGGTGGCTTTTCCGCTGGTGTTGGTCATGGGCTGCGCCTTTGGCGCTTTTATGGGCTGGCTGATTGATGCGCTGAAGATCCCGGCGTTTATCATCACTCTGGCGGGGATGTTTTTCCTGCGCGGCGTCAGCTATCTGGTCTCTGAAGAGTCCATTCCTATCGATCATCCGCTGTACGACACCTTCTCCGGGCTGGCGTGGACTATCCCCGGCGGCGGACGCCTCAGCGCTATGGGGCTGCTGATGCTGCTGGTGGTGATTCTGGGGATTTTTCTCGCTCACCGCACCCGCTTTGGCAACCAGGTTTACGCTATCGGTGGCAGCGCGACTTCGGCAAATCTGATGGGCATCCCGACCCGCAGCACCATTGTGCGCATCTACATGCTGTCGACCGGGCTGGCGACGCTCGCTGGTATTGTCTTCTCCATTTATACCCAGGCGGGCTATGCGCTGGCAGGCGTGGGGGTGGAACTGGATGCTATCGCCTCGGTGGTGATTGGCGGCACGCTGCTCAGCGGCGGCGTCGGTACGGTGCTGGGGACGCTGTTCGGCGTCGGCATTCAGGGGCTGATTCAAACCTACATCAACTTTGACGGCACGCTCAGTTCCTGGTGGACCAAGATCGCTATCGGCATCCTGCTGTTTATTTTTATCGCCCTTCAGCGCGGGCTGACGGTGCTGTGGGAGAACCGGCAGAATGCGGCGGTAACCCGCGTCAATGCTGAAGTAACAAAGAACTAACATACTGATACGCTAAAGTTTTTCCGGTGGCAGCCGATACTTTTCTTTTACGCCAAACGTACCCCTGCTACCGGACAAAACTATGATGCTAAGAACGCTTTCTATCCGTACCGGCCTGCTGTCCCTGCTTGCCGTGATGACCCTGCTGCTGATTCTGGTCAGCGGCATCGGTATTTATGCTCTCACCCAAAGCTCCGCCTCGTTGCAACGTATTGACCATCTGCAAAGTGACCAAATGACCCAGCTCAACGAAGGCTATACGCTGCTGCTGCGCGCGCGCAATGAGGCGAGCCAGGCGGTGAGACTGATGGAGATAGGCATGCTGGATGACGCCGCGAAAGCGGTCAAACTGCTGAGTGGGGAAGTGGCGCAGGCGCAAAAAATTATTGCTACCGTTAGCCAGTCGTCGATGGACGATACTGACGGCGCCAAACTGATGGCCAACGTGGCGAAAAGCTACGAGCTGTACAACACGCAGGGGATCAAACCGATGCTGGCGGCGCTCGAGGGGCAAAACGTCGATGGTTATTACGATCTGCTGGAAAAGACCATGATCCCGGTATCTCGCCAGTTTGATAATGCCATTCTTGATTTTCAGAACTGGGGGGAATCCCGCGGCCAGGTGGAAGTTGCCGCGGTACACGCCACGAAAAACAAAGTACTGGTTCTGATGGCTATCGCCATTCTACTGACCGCCGGTGTCATGGCGCTGGGCTGGCTCCAGCTGCGTCACCTGCTGCTAAAACCGCTGGACGCGGCAATTGCTCAACTGGAACAGGTTGCCTTCGGTGATTTAACGGATTCACCGCTGAAGGCCAATAGCGCGGAGATTAAACGTCTCAACGGGGCGATTGCCGGGATGCGTGAGTCGATGATGAACTCGGTGATGCGGGTGCGCGATGCCAGTTCACAGATTGATATCGGCAGCCGCGAGCTGACGGCGGGTAACAACCACCTGGCGCAGCGCACCGAATCGACGGCCACGTCGCTTGAGCAAACGGCCGCCAGTATGGAAGAGCTGACCGCGACCGTGAAGCAAAACGCTGACAACGCCGATCAGGCGCACAAGCTGGCGAAAGACGTTTCTGATACTGCCGATCGCGGTAGCGAAATGGTCTGCTACGTGATTGAAAAAATGCAGGATATCGCCGGAAGTTCCAACCGTATTGCCGACATCCTTGGGGTGATCGACGGTATTGCCTTCCAGACCAACATTCTGGCGCTCAACGCCTCGGTTGAAGCCGCCCGCGCGGGCGAGCAGGGGCGCGGTTTTGCCGTGGTCGCGGGGGAAGTGCGTAATCTGGCCAGCCGCAGCGCCGATGCGGCGAAAGAGATCCGCCAGCTGATTTCCGCGTCGCAGAATCACGTGAGTGAAGGCAGCGACCTGGCGCAGCAGGCCGGGGAAACGATGGATGAGATTGCCACTGAAGTCATGCGAATGACCAAACTGATGCGCGAGATTGCCAGCGCCTCTCAGGAGCAGAGTCGCGGAATCGAACAGGTGAATATCGCAGTCAGCCAGATGGATGAAACGGCGCAGCAGAACGCGGCGCTGGTACAGCAGTCGTCGGCGGCAACCCGTTCGCTGGAAGAACAGTCGCAGGCGCTTACGTCGGCAATGGCCTCGTTCCGTCTGCAGGTGTCGTAATCGGTTTGCCCCTCTCCCCAAAGGGGCGAGGGGGAAAACAACCCCACAACCGACTCGATCGGTTCCCTCTCCCCGCTGGGGAGAGGGTTAGGGTGAGGGGAAACCTCGAACCGAATGCTTAGGCGTCCGGGAACTCGCGAATCAAACGCTCAACGTCTTCAACCATGTGGTCGTTACCGACGAAGAACGAGCGACGCTGGTGCAGCGTTTCCGGCTGAATATCCAGAATACGCTCTTTGCCATCGCTGGCTTTACCGCCGGCCTGTTCCGCAAGGAACGCCATCGGGTTGCACTCATACAGCAGACGCAGCTTGCCATCCGGGTGGCTGGCGGTGCTTGGGTACAAGTAAATGCCGCCCTTCAGCAGGTTGCGGTGGAAGTCGGCAACCAGAGAACCGATATAGCGAGAGGTGTACGGGCGCTGCGTGGACTTATCTTCTTCCTGGCAGAACTTGATGTACTTCTTCACGCCGTTCGGGAATTTGATGTAGTTGCCTTCGTTGATGGAATACGTGGTGCCGCGTTCCGGGAAGCGCATACGCTCCTGGCACAGGCAGAACACGCCCAAAGAAGGGTCGTAGGTAAAGGCGTGTACGCCGCAGCCGGTGGTGTACACCAGCATGGTGGACGAGCCGTAAACCACGTAGCCCGCAGCAACCTGGCGGTTACCCGGCTGGAGGAAATCTTCTTCGGTCACCGGCGTACCCACTGGGGTCACGCGACGGTAGATAGAGAAGATAGTCCCGACAGAGACGTTAACGTCGATATTAGATGAGCCATCCAGTGGATCCATCAGGACCACATATTTCGCGTGTTCGCAGCCGTCAAAGACGACGATTTCGTCTTCTTCTTCGGAGGCGATACCGGCGACGATGTCACGTGCGCGCAGTGCGGCTTTCAGTTTCTCGTTCGCAAACAGATCGAGCTTTTGCTGTACTTCTCCCTGTACGTTTTCTGCGCCGCTGGCACCCAGGATATCGACCAGACCGGCCTTGTTGATATCGCGGTGGATGATCTTGGCACCTAACTTTATTGCCGACAGCAAAGCAGTGAGCTCACCGGTAGCATGAGAGAACTCGTGCTGCTTTTCGACAATAAATTCACCTAACGTTTTCATAACACTTTCCCTGCATTGGATGATGAGTAAAGCGACTGCAACAATCTTAACAAAGAATAAAAAAAATACGCACAGGTGAATCGCGCCAGCAAACTACGGAATATCCTTAAATGCATTTCTCTGACGGCAAACATATGGGTAAAATGCGAGGCAGATTACAAAAGGATAGTGACGTATGCGCATTCATATTTTGGGTATTTGTGGCACTTTCATGGGCGGCCTGGCCATGCTGGCTCGTTCTCTGGGTCACGAAGTCACGGGTTCGGATGCCAATGTGTATCCCCCGATGAGCACGCTGCTGGAAAATCAAGGCATTGATTTAATTCAAGGTTACGATGCAAGCCAGCTTGACCCTCAGCCGGATCTGGTGATCGTCGGCAACGCAATGACCCGCGGCAATCCGTGCGTGGAAGCGGTGCTGGAGAAAAACATTCCGTTCATGTCCGGCCCGCAGTGGCTGCACGATTTCGTGCTGCGCGACCGCTGGGTTGTGGCGATTGCCGGTACCCACGGTAAAACCACCACCGCCGGGATGGCGACCTGGATCCTCGAAGCCTGCGGCTACAAGCCTGGTTTTGTCATTGGCGGCCTGCCGGGTAACTTCGATGTTTCCGCACGTCTGGGCGAGAGCCCGTTCTTCGTGATTGAAGCTGATGAATACGACTGCGCCTTCTTTGATAAGCGCTCCAAGTTCGTGCATTACTGCCCGCGTACGCTGGTCCTCAATAACCTTGAGTTCGACCACGCGGACATTTTTGACGATCTGAAAGCGATTCAAAAACAGTTCCACCACCTGGTGCGTATTGTCCCTGGACAAGGCCGCATCATCCTGCCGGAGAACGACGCGAACCTGAAACAGGTGATGGCGATGGGCTGCTGGAGCGAGCAGGAGCTGGTGGGCGAGCAGGGCCACTGGCAGGCGAAGAAGCTGAATACCGACGCCTCCGAGTGGGAAGTGCTGCTGGACGGTGAAAAGGTTGGCGAAGTGAAGTGGGGCCTGGTGGGCGAACACAACATGCACAACGGCCTGATGGCGATTGCCGCCGCGCGTCACGTTGGCGTGACCCCGGCAGATGCCGCCAACGCGCTGGGCAGCTTTATCAATGCCCGTCGCCGCCTTGAACTGCGCGGTGAAGCCAACGGCGTTTGCGTGTATGACGATTTTGCTCACCACCCAACGGCGATCCTCGCTACGCTGCAGGCGCTGCGTGGGAAAGTGGGCGGTACGGCTAAAATCATCGCCGTGCTGGAACCGCGTTCCAACACCATGAAAATGGGCGTTTGCAAAGACGATCTGGCACCGTCCTTAGGTCGTGCTGACGAAGTGTTCCTGTTACAGCCGCAGCATATTCCGTGGCAGGTGGCGGAAGTTGCGGAAGCCTGTGTACAGCCAGCTCACTGGAGTGCGGACGTGGATGTACTGGCAGACATGGTGATTAAAAACGCTGAGCCAGGTGACCATATTCTGGTGATGAGCAACGGTGGTTTTGGTGGTATTCACCAGAAACTGCTGGATGGTCTGGCGAAAAAAGCGGAACAGCAACAGCACTAATCTGATCGCTCAGGTTTCTCCTCAGCCAATCGGGAAACCGGTTGGCTTTTTTATTTCCTGATTTCAGCAAGGACCGGACATGGAAAGGTTAACGTCACAGAAACTGACTTCAACGCAATCACCCCTTTTCCCTCGTGTTGAAGCGCTGTATGAGCAGGCTTTTCCCTGGCATGAACAGCGGGAGTTAGCGGCCAAGCAGCGCGCGCTGGGCGACCCGCACTATGCGCTGGAAGCCTGGTTTGACGGTGAACAGTTTATTGGCATGAGTGGGACATGGGCGTTTGATGGCTACAGCTATATTGAACATCTGGCGGTGGACAGCACGCTGCGTTCGCAGGGCTACGGGAAACGTCTGCTGGGGCAGATTCTGATGCGCGCGCCGCTCACCGTGCTGGAAATCGACCCGCTGACCACTGAGATTGCCCATAAGCGTCTGCGTTTTTATGAAGGAATGGGGTTTAGCGCCAACCCGTGGCCGCACGCGCACCCGACGTACCACGCCGGTATCGCTGACCATGAATTGATTGTGTTGAGCTATCCGCAGGCGATTGATGCTGCGTATTATCAGCGCTTTAACGATGATTTGCGCCAGATAGTGATGGCGCTGTAGTCGATAAAAAAATGCCCTCGGAAGAGGGCGTTTTTAAGAGACTTAATCCTGCTGTTCAGCCAGTTCGCGCAGATACTGGAAAATCTGACGAGAGGATTTTGGCGGCTTGTTACCGGCCTTCTCTTTTTTGGCGTTACGCACCAGCGAACGCAGCTGCTGGCGGTCAGCGTCTGGCCAGAGGTTCAGCACCTCTTCAACCGCTTCATCCCCACCTTCAATCATACGGTCGCGCAGCTGTTCCAGTTTATGGAACAGAACAACCTGCTGGTTGTGACGGTTTTTCAGCTTGTCCAGCGCCTGACGGAAAGGTTCTACGTCGCGCTGGCGCAGCATTTTACCAATCAGCTGCAGCTGGCGGCGGCGGCCTTCCATCTTAATACGCTGCGCCAGTTCAATGGCGGCGCGCAGGTCGGCGTCCAGCGGGATTTTATCCAGGGCGTTTTTACCCAGGGAGACCAGCTCTGCCCCGAGCTTTTTCAGCTCTTCGGCATCACGTTTAATTTCACTCTTGCTGACCCAGATAATTTCATCATCTTCGTCCTCGATATCATCACCGGGGACTTCGTCGAGCCAGTCTTCGGGCTGCTTTGTCATTTCAGGCTCCTTAAAAAAGAGGCTAATACTAACAGCTTGAGCGCATACTGAGAAAGGGTTCTCTGTTAGACTTCATTTAACTTTACCTCAGATTATGGCTTAGACGATGAAAGTGATCACACAAGTTGCGGAACAACGTATTGCGCTGGAAAAAGCGGTCTCCATGGCGTTAGAGCTGGCAGCCAGCCAATCAGACGGTGCAGAAGTCGCGGTCAGCAAGACCACCGGTATTGGCGTCAGCACCCGTTACGGCGAAGTTGAAAACGTCGAATTTAATAGCGATGGCGCGCTCGGGATCACCGTTTATCACCAGAATCGCAAAGGCAGCGCTTCTTCAACCGACCTGAGTCCGGAAGCCATTGCCCGCACCGTGCAGGCGGCGCTGGATATCGCGCGCTACACCTCGCCAGACCCGTGTGCTGGCGTGGCGGACAAAGATCTGCTGGCGTTTGAGGCCCCGGATCTTGACCTGTTCCACCCGGCGGAAGTCTCCCCGGACGAAGCCATTGAAATGGCGGCTCGCGCTGAACAGGCTTCCCTGAAAGCGGACAAGCGTATCACCAATACCGAAGGCGGCAGCTTCAACAGCCACTACGGTATCAAGGTATTTGGTAACAGCCACGGCATGCTGCAAAGCTACTGCTCGACCCGTCATTCGCTCTCCAGCTGCGTGATTGCTGAAGCCAATGGCGATATGGAGCGTGACTATGCTTACACCATCGGTCGTGCGCTGGGCGATCTGCAATCGCCGGAATGGGTTGGCGAAGAGTGCGCGCGTCGCACCTTGTCACGCCTGGCTCCGCGCAAGCTGTCCACCATGCAGGCGCCGGTGATTTTCGCCAATGAAGTGGCTACCGGCCTGTTTGGCCATTTAGTCGGGGCGATTGCCGGCAGCTCGGTGTACCGTAAATCCACCTTCCTGCTCGACTCGCTGGGCGAACAAATTCTGCCGGAGTGGCTGACCATCGAAGAGCATCCGCATCTGCTGAAAGGGCTGGCCTCGACGCCGTTCGACGGCGAGGGCGTGCGTACCGAACGTCGCGACATCATTAAAGATGGCGTGCTGACGCAGTGGCTGCTGACCAATTATTCTGCGCGTAAGCTGGGTCTGAAGAGCACCGGCCATGCGGGTGGCATCCATAACTGGCGCATCAAGGGCCGCGGCCTGAGTTTTGAAAAGTTGCTTAAAGAGATGGGCACGGGTCTTGTCGTCACCGAACTGATGGGGCAGGGTGTTAGCGGCATCACCGGCGATTACTCCCGCGGCGCATCCGGTTTTTGGGTTGAAAACGGCGAAATTCAGTACCCGGTAAGTGAAATCACCATCGCCGGCAACCTGAAAGATATGTGGCGCAATATGGTCACTATTGCCGACGATATTGAGACACGGAGTAATATCCAGTGTGGTTCCGTACTGTTACCGGAGATGAAAATCGCCGGCCAGTAATCACGTTTAGGGCGCATCCTGCTGCGCCCGTTTTGCTTAAATAATAAAAAAGGAAGTGAGCAATGCGTAAAAAACTGTTAGCGATGCTGGCTGTCTCTGCTTTAGCCCTCGGCTCGGCTTCGGCCTTTGCTGACCTCGGCGAAGATATGGATACGCTGGCGGAAAATCTGCAGGTCGTGCAGAAAACCTCCGATGCGGGCGAGCTGAAAGGCGCGCTGAACAAGATGCGTACCGCTGCCGTCGATGCGCAAAAAGAGACCCCGCCGAAGCTGGAAGGCAAAGCGGCTGATAGCCCGGAAATGAAAGACTTCCGCCACGGTTTCGATATCCTTATCGGCCAGATTGACGGTGCGCTGAAGCTGGCAAACGAAGGCAAAATCAAAGAAGCTCAGGCTGCGGCCGAAGAGTTTAAAACCACCCGCAACACTTACCACAAGAAGTACCGCTAAGCATTTTCCCGGGAAGCGTCAGCCGACGTTTCCCGCTTTCCACCGCCAAAACTCCGTCCGCTTCACACTTTTGACCTTCGTTTTGCCATTCGCTTTTCCTATCGCCTTGCCCCGCATCCGTGACATTCATCACGCGAATATATCGAAATCGTGAGATTCGTGATGAATATGTGAATCAGATCACCCAGTCCGTCTGCCTTTCCACTTCGAAGTGGAAAACAACTCGCTACAAACTCCTCGCCCCCAACGTTAGTTTTATCCCCAGAGACATTAGCGGGGTAACACGAGTGAATAACGGAGCGGTAATACACGACGCAGGGGAGCAGGCGGCACAGACCGAACAGCTGGCAGACAAGATGCTTAAGCAGGTGTTCACACTGTTACGCCAACGCGGTATCACCCCCAACGACGTGCAGGAGCAAATGTTGACGTCCCACGTGCGGGCCATGGCCCATCGTTCAATCAGCGGTGAACCGCTGCCGGAAGTGGACGCCAGCCTGTTTGAAGAAATATCAGAAGACTCAATGAATCTGGCTCGCGACGTGGTCGCGGAATTCGGCAATCTGCCAAAAGAAGAGGCCTGGCTACTGTCCGTCCACTTCGAAGTCGCAAAAGAAAACCTGTAAGGAGCAACACATGGAACAGATCACCGTAGTAATTGGCGACCGCCTGGGTAAAGGACAAAAAGTTGCCGCTGGCGCGGAAAAAGCCGGTGCTCGTGCAGTCGTGGTACCGGGCGTCGCCGCCGACATGAAGCTTGGCGACATGATGAAAACGGAAAACGCCACCTTCGGCATCTCCTTCTGCGGCAGCGGCGGCGCAGGCGCCATCACCGCGCAAAACAAGCATGGCTACAAAGCGAAATACGGCATGCGTTCGGTTGAAGAGGGCGTGACCGCCATCAACGAAGGTTTCAACGTGCTGGGCTTCGGCTTTATGGATAAAGAAGAGCTGGGCGAGCGCCTGGTAGAAGCCTGGAAGAAGAAGTACGGCGCGTGAACATGAAAGAGCAATTCACCACCACGGTGAGGGTCACGGGCAAAGGCGAGAGCAAAACGCGGGCGTTCGCCGATGCCCTGAACCATGTGCAGGCCGCGGTGATGAAAACATCATCGCACATCTTATTGCGTATTGAGCCACAGGACGTGGCGGTTGTTCATGCGCGTGAAGCGGTACGAAAAGAAGCTTTCCTGTTTTTCTTTTTACGCCGTGAACGACGTGCGTACAGCGTGGAGCTGGACGTTACCGTCAACGTGACCGCCATTGATATCGATAAAGTGGATTTCGTCGCGCAAACCTGATTTTTACCAAAGGGTCAGACTATGTTCCTGATAATTTTAATAAAATCGCTCATCATCGGCGGCCTGGTTGGCGTCGGCGTGGGCGCCGGAGCGGCACGCATGTTTCATGCGCCCACCACCCAAGGGATGGGCGCATTTCGTACATTGGGCGAGCTGAACTCCTGTGAAGGCGATCCGGCTTCCCACTTCTCCTTTGGCCTCGGCTTCTTCTTTAACGCCTGGGCTTCTTCCGTTGCAGCAGGTTCCTTCACCCAGGACGTCGATCACCGCATTATCCCGAACTGGGGCGCGGCGGCGCTGATGATCAAAAACCGCAACGTCGGTGAGACGCTGCACGATCCGAAGAAAATGGCGATTGCCTGCGGCGTGATCGGCATGATCGTCGTGGCCTTCCTTAACCTGACGGCCTCCTCCGTGCCGCAGGCGCTGCAGGTCACTGCCATTAAGGTACTGGTTCCGGCGGCAAACCTGCTGGTGAACACCGTGATGCCGGTGATCTTCTGGCTGGCGGCGATTGATGCCGGTAAGAAATCAGGCTTCTGGGCGACCATTTTCGGTGGCGCAGCGCAGCTGATTATGGGTAACGCGGTACCGGGCCTGGTGCTGGGTATTCTGATTGGTAAGGGTGTGGAAGAGAGCGGCTGGCATCGCGTCACCAAGGTGATGATGGCTGCCATCGTTGCACTGTTCGTCCTGAGCGCCTTCTTCCGCGGCTTCGACATGAAGATGATCGAATCCTTCCACCTGACCGTGCCGAATTGGCTGGATCTGATCCACAGCTCAATCAGCGGCAAATAACGGGAGCCTGACATGGAACAAAATAAAGGGTTTTGGTATGCCGACTGGTCGTTCCCGATCTTCGTTGGCCTGCTTTCCTCCGGCGTCTTTGCCGGGACACACATGTACTACCTGTACGGTATCGGCGCGTTTAACGAAGTGGCCTTCGTGGCAATGTTAAAAGCTGGGATTGATACCGGTGCCTACGGCGCGGTGGCGGCGTTTGGCGCGAGCTTCCTGTTCGCCCGTATCATCGAAGGTTCGCTGGTGGGGATCCTCGATATCGGCGGCGCTATCCAGACCGGTGTTGGCCTCGGCGTTCCGGCGCTGCTGCTGGGCGCGGGCATTATGTTCCCGGTGACCAACTTTATCGCCTCCCTGATTACCGGTCTGGTGATTGGTCTGGCGATTGGCTACATCATTATTCTGGCGCGTAAGTTCACCATCAACCAGAGCGACTCCACCTACGGTGCGGACGTGATGATGGGCGCGGGTAACGCCTCAGGCCGCTTCCTGGGCCCGTTGATTATCTTAAGCGCGATGACCGCTTCCATTCCTATCGGCATCGGTTCGCTGGTCGGCGCGCTTCTCTTCTACATCTGGCAGAAGCCGATTACCGGCGGCGCGATCCTTGGCGCCATGCTGCTGGGTTCTATCTTCCCGGTGGCGATTAGCTAAGTGCCAATGGCATAGCGCTTATCCGGCCAAAACAGACCGGCCGGATAAGCCGCTAACGCCTCCTCCCATTTTTACAGGAGAGAGAGATGTTTGATTTACTCCTGCGCCGTGCGCGCCTCGTCGACGATACCCTCACTGATATCGCCATCCAGGACGGGAAAATCGCGGCGCTGGGCGAGATTAGCGCGCCCTCGCACAAAACCATCGAGCTGGACGGCAACTATTACGTCAGCGCGGGCTGGATTGACTCCCACGTTCACTGCTACCCCAACTCACCGATTTACCACGACCAGCCGGACAGCGTCGGCATTGCCACCGGCGTCACCACCGTGATTGATGCCGGCAGTACCGGTGCCGACGATGTGGACGATTTTTATCAGCTCACCCGTCAGGCGGCGACCGATGTCTATGCGCTGCTCAATATCTCCCGCGTCGGGCTGATTGCGCAGAACGAGTTGGCCAATATGGCCAATATCGATGCCGATGCGGTGAAACAGGCCGTGCAGCGTCATCCGGACTTTATCGTCGGCCTGAAAGCGCGCATGAGCAGCAGCGTGGTCGGTGAAAACGGCATTACGCCACTGGAGCGGGCGAAAGTCATTCAGCAGCAAAACGGCGATCTGCCGTTGATGGTGCACATCGGCAACAACCCGCCAAACCTCGATGAAATTGCCGAACTGTTGAGCTCAGGCGACATCATTACTCACTGCTATAACGGCAAACCTAACCGTATTTTGACGCCGGAAGGCGAGCTACGCAGTTCCATCGTACGTGCCTTAAAGCGCGGCGTACGCCTTGATGTCGGCCATGGCACCGCCAGCTTCAGTTTTGAAGTGGCGCGGCGGGCGATTGCGATGGGTATTCTGCCCGACACCATCAGCTCCGATATTTATTGCCGCAACCGCATCGACGGCCCGGTGCGCTCGCTGGCGCTGGTGATGTCAAAATTCCTCGCCATCGGCATGTCGCTGCCGCAGGTCATCGCCTGCGTGACTTCACAGGCCGCCGACGGGCTACGTTTGTCTCACAAAGGGCGGCTGGAAGTTGGCTATGACGCCGATCTCACGCTGTTCACTCTCGCATCCACGCCGACGCTGTTGGTGGATGCCGAAAAAGAGAGCCTTCAGGCTGACAAGATTCTGCTGCCGCTTGCCGCGATTCGCGCGGGCAAGGGCTATTTGACCGAACAAGGGAGCGCGGAAAATGCCTTCAATTTTTGAGAAGTACAATTTAAAACAAGTCATTAATACCTCCGGCCGCATGACGGCGCTGGGCGTCTCTACGCCGCGTCCGGAAGTGGTGGACGCCGCAATGGCGGGGATGAATCAGTATTTTGAGATGAAAGATCTGGTCAACAAAACCGGTGATTACATTGCCAAACTGCTGGACGTAGAAGGGGCGACCGTCGTCTCCTGCGCCTCGGCGGGTATCGCGCAGTCGGTGGCGGCGGTGCTGGTCAAAGACAGCGACTGGCTGCTGGAAAACCTCCACGTCACGCCAATTGAGAATAACGAAATCGTGCTGCCAAAAGGCCACAACGTGAACTTTGGCGCACCGGTGGGCACCATGGTGGCGCTGGGCGGCGGCAAGCTGGTGGAAGCGGGCTATGCGAACGAATGTTCCGCAGAACAGCTGGCGGCGGCGATCACCCCGCGTACGGCGGCGATTCTGTATATCAAATCACACCACTGCGTACAGAAAAGCATGCTCAGCGTTGAACAAGCGGCGGTGGTGGCGCGTCATCATAATCTGCCGCTGATCGTGGATGCGGCCGCGGAAGAAGATTTGCAGTGCTATTACCGCGTTGGCGCGGATCTGGTTATCTACAGCGGCGCGAAGGCGATTGAAGGGCCAACCAGCGGGCTGGTGATTGGTAAAACCCAGTACGTTGAGTGGGTGAAGCGCCAGTCGATGGGCATCGGCCGTGCCATGAAAGTGGGCAAAGAAGGCATTCTGGGGCTGACCTGCGCCATTGAACATTATCTGACGGCGCGCAAAGAGAGCGGCGATGAGATGGTGGCCAAAATGACCCCATTCATTGAGCAACTGAATACGTTAAACGGTGTTACCGCGCGCGTTGTGTGGGATAGCGCCGGGCGTGACATCGCGCGTGCGGAAATCAAATTTGATGAAGCCGTGACCGGCATCGCCACCGGAGAACTGGTGAGCGCGCTGAAGCAGGGCGAATACGCCATCTATTTCCGTGGCTACAAGGCCAACGAAGGCATCATCGAAGCCGATGTCCGCAGCGTGGACGCGCAGCAGCTGGAGATCGTCTCCCGCCGTATTGCTGAAGTTCTTAACAAGGAGAAAAGCGCATGAAACTGACCCCAAACTTTTATCGCGACCGCGTCTGTCTGAACGTTCTGGCGGGGAGCAAAGATAACGCCCGTGAGATTTATGACGCGGCGGAAGGCCATGTGTTGGTTGGCGTGCTCTCCAAAAATTATCCTGATATCGCCAGCGCGGTAGCGGACATGCGCGACTATGCGCAGCTGATTGATAACGCGCTTTCCGTCGGGCTGGGCGCTGGCGATCCGAATCAGTCGGCGATGGTCAGTGAAATTTCCCGTCAGGTTCAGCCGCAGCACGTCAACCAGGTCTTCACCGGCGTTGGCACCAGCCGCGCGCTGTTGGGGCAAAATGAAACCGTGGTCAACGGCCTGGTTTCCCCGACCGGCACCGTGGGCATGGTGAAGATTTCCACCGGCCCGCTGTCGAGCACGGCACCTGACGGTATTGTCCCGCTGGAGACCGCGATTGCGCTGCTAAAAGATATGGGCGGCAGCTCCATCAAGTATTTCCCGATGGGCGGGCTGAAGCATCGCGATGAGTATGTCGCGGTGGCGCAAGCCTGTGCGCAGCATGACTTCTGGCTGGAGCCGACCGGCGGTATCGACCTGGAAAACTACGGTGAAATCCTGAAAATTGCGCTGGATGCTGGTGTTAGCAAAATTATTCCCCATATCTATAGTTCAATTATTGATAAAGCCAGCGGCAATACCCGTCCGGCGGATGTGCGTCAGCTGCTGGAGATGACGAAACAGTTAGTGAAATAGTGCCGACTGCCCCTCACCCTAACCCTCTCCCCGCTGGGGAGAGGGGACCGTTTCGTGCCATAACATGGCGCGGAGGTTTTCACCTTTCCCCTAGGGGAGAGATTCAGGGTGAGGGGAAACCCTACCGAGCCACCAAGGAGTCACCATGCCAACCGCCCATCACCTGCTTGCCGCTTCACTTTCGCTTCTCGCCGCTGGCGCCGTCGCCCAAACGCAGTATGCCTGGGTCGGCACCTATAATCCCAGCGGTGAAGGGCTCTACCGTTTTACCATTGACGGGAAAACCGGGGCGTTAAGCGATAAGACGCTGGTGGGCTCGCTGCCTAACGTGGCGCAGCTGACCGTCTCGCCGGATGGGAAAACGCTGTATGCCGCCAGCGAAGTGGAAAAGGGCGTGGTACAGGCGTGGAGTATTGGCGCCGATGGCAGCTTAAGTAGCCTGAATCAGGTGGCGTCCGGCGGTGCCGGGCCGGTCTATCTTTCACTGACCCCGGATAACCGTCATCTGCTGGTGGCAAACTACGTCAGCGGCTCCATTGCCGTATTGCCGGTCAAAGAGGACGGCAGCCTGGGTGAGGCGGTGGAGGTCCATCAGGATCAGGGCCCGGCGGGAGCCGAGCGCCCGGAAGCGGCGACGGAAGGTAGTTTTGCCATCAGCGATCATAATGGCCCGCATGCTCACATGGTGCAGGCCGACCCGAGCGGGCAGTTTGTCTACTCCACAGACCTGGGGCTGGACCGGATTTATCAGTACCGCCGGGACAGCGCCAGCGGCAAGTTAACGCCGAACGATCCGCCGTATATCGCTGCGTCGTCGGCCGGTGCCGGGCCGCGTCATTTTGTCTTTACCCCCGCCGGGGATGGACTATGGTTGATTAACGAAGAATCCTCCACGCTGACGTTCTACCACCTCGACAAACACAGCGGCCTGCTGCGTGAGGGCCAAACGGTCTCCGCGCTGCCAAAAGAGTACAAAGGCACCAGCTTTGCCGCCGGGCTGGTACTTAGCGCCGACGGGAAGCAGCTGTATGTCGCCAACCGTCTGCACAACAGCATTGCCCATTTTACCGTGATGGCGGATGGCAGCCTGAATCAGCAGGATGACATCTGGACCCGTGGGGATTACCCGCGCGGCTTGACGCTGGATAGTCAGGGGCGCTGGCTGTACGTCATGAATCAGCGCAGCGACAACATCACCCGTTTTAGCGTGGCGCCGAAGGACGGCAAGCTGACGTTTGCGCCGGACTATACTCCGGTCGGCAGCCCATCTCAGATGGTGATTTCTGCAAAACCTTAAGTCGTAACATGAAGGAACCGACATGCGATTTCCCAACCAACGTTTAGCGCAACTCTTTAGCCTGCTGCAAAACGAAACGCTGCCGCAGGATGAACTGGCGCAGCGGCTGTCGGTGTCAACCCGTACCGTCCGCGCCGATATCACCGCGCTTAATGCGCTGTTGATGCATTACGGCGCCCAGTTTGTATTGACGCGCGGCAGCGGTTATCAGCTGAAAATTGACGATCCGTCGCGCTATCAGACGCTGGAAGAAACGGCGCCCAAGCCGCAGCATATCCCGCGCACGGCGCAGGATCGCATCCATTTTTTACTGGTGCGGTTTCTCACCTCGGCTTTTTCCCTCAAGCTTGAGGATTTAGCCGATGAGTGGTTTGTCAGCCGGGCCACGCTGCAAAGCGATATGGCGGAGGTGCGCGAGCGCTTTGCTCGCTATCAGTTGACCCTGGAGACGCGCCCGCGCCACGGGATGAAGCTCTTTGGTAGCGAAGTGTCGCTGCGCGCTTGTCTGACCGATCTGCTGTGGGAACTGAGCCAGCAGGGGGCGCTGAATCCGCTCATTTGCGAAGAGGCGTTTGATGCCAGCGTGCCGATGCAGCTCGAAGAGATACTGCAAGAGACGCTGACCCGTCACCGCGTTCGCCTGACCGATGCCGGCGAGCGTTTTCTGTGCCTGTATGGCGCGGTGGTGGCCCGTCGCGTCAGCGAGGGATTTCCGCTGGCGGATTTTAGCGCCGAAGATGTGGCGCAAAACGTTCGCGATGTCGCGCATGATGTGGCGGCCGCGCTGCAAAAGCTGGCCGGAAAACCGTTCTCCGCGGCGGAAGAGGAGTGGCTGTGCGTGCATATCGCCGCGCGCCAGGTGCAGGATGTGGACCCGGAAACGATCAGCGCCGACGATGACGAAGCGCTGGTGAATTACATCCTGCGCTATATCAATCAGCAATATAACTACAACCTGCTGGACGATGCCCAGCTGCATGCGGATCTGCTCACCCATATCAAAACCATGATCACCCGCGTGCGCTACCAGATAATGATCCCCAATCCGCTGCTCGATAACATCAAACAGCACTACCCGATGGCGTGGGATATGACGCTGGCGGCGGTCTCCAGCTGGGGCAAATACACGCCGTACGCCATTAGCGAAAACGAGATTGGTTTCCTGGTGCTGCATATCGGCGTGGGCCTTGAGCGCCATTACAACATCGGCTACCAGCGCCAGCCGAAGGTGCTGCTGGTGTGCGATGCGGGTAACGCTATGGCGCGAATGATCGAAGCGATTTTGCAGCGTAAGTATCCGCAGGTGGAAATTGCCGCCACGCTCTCACAGCGGGAATATGAACAGCTGGCGACGATTACGGAAGATTTTGTGATCTCCACCGCGCGCATCAGCGAAAAAGATAAACCGGTTATCACCATCGCGCCGTTCCCCACTGACTATCAGCTCGACCAAATCGGCAAACTGGTGCTGGTGGACCGCACCCGGCCGTTTATGTTGAACAAATACTTCGACGCCGCCCATTTCCGGGTGATTGACGGGCAGGTAGATCAGCAGACGCTGTTTGCCGAGCTGTGCGAACAGCTGGAGATGGAAGGGTTTGTCGACGCTGAGTTTTATGGCTCGGTGGTCGAGCGTGAAGCTATCGTCAGCACCATGCTGGGGGACGGCATCGCGCTGCCCCATGCGCTGGGGCTGCTGGCGAAAAAGACGGTGGTCTACACCGTGATTGCTCCCGACGGTATCGCCTGGGGCGACGAAACCGCGCATATCATCTTCCTGTTGGCGATCAGCAAAAGCGAGTATGAAGAAGCGATGGCGATCTACGATATTTTTGTCACCTTCCTGCGCGAGCGCGCGATGGCTCGTCTTGCGGCAACGCGGAGTTTTGATGAGTTTAAAACGGTGGCGATGGAATGCGTCAGCCGTTTTTGAGCGGCTGACGTGAGCAATTATCGCAGGTGATGAACGACCTGGTTGCTGCTGCCGCGCCAGATCAGCGCCGGGTCTTTTAAATCCTGTACGAACTTGCCGTCGACCAGCACGTTGATAAGGTCGACGACCTCCATCTGCGCGGCGTTCAGTTCGTCGAGCTTATAGCCGGTCCATACCCAGATATCTTTGCCCGAGCATTCGGCGTGGATCCGCTTCACCAGCGCGAGAATATCCGCCACGTTCTGCGGGTGCAGCGGGTCGCCGCCGGACAGAGAAATCCCCTGACGCTTAACGCGAGTATCGTTTAAATCGGCGATGATGCGGTCGGCCATCTCTGCGGTGAACGGTTGGCCGGAGTTAACCCGCCAGGTGCTCTTGTTGTAGCAGCCGGGGCATTCGTGAACGCAGCCGGAAACAAACAGGGTGCAGCGCGTGCCGGGGCCGTTGACGATGTCGACGGGGTAGTATTGGTGGTAATTCATTTCTGCTTCTCAATTGGAAGGGTGTTGTGTAACCCCCCTCACCCTAACCCTCTCCCCAAAGGGGCGAGGGAACCGATCGGTACCGGGCTGGTTTTCTCCCTCTCCCTTGAGGGAGAGGGCCGGGGTGAGGGGGAAACGACCCACAGAGCGATGGTTAGCTTAGCCTAACTGCCCATTCCCCAGGTGTTTCACGCGGCGCTTCACTTCTTCCTGCTTCCCGGCGTTGAACGGACGCGCGTCCGGGCTGCCGAGATAACCGCATACGCGGCGCGTCACCGAGACGCGGGCTGCGTCGTGGTTACCGCATTTCGGGCAGGTGAAGCCTTTGCTGGTGCATTCGAACTCACCGGTAAAGCCGCACTCGTAGCACTCGTCGATTGGCGTGTTGGTGCCGTAATACGGCACGTGCTGGTAGCTATAGTCCCACACGTCTTCCAGCGCCTTCAGGTTGTGCTGAATGTTCGGGTATTCGCCGTAGCAAATGAAGCCACCGTTCGCCAGCGGAGGGTAGGCCGCTTCGAAATCGATTTTGTCGTACGGGTTCACCTTTTTCTCCACGTCGAGGTGGAAGCTGTTGGTGTAGTAACCCTTGTCGGTCACGCCTTTCACCAGCCCAAACTCGGCGGTATCCAGACGGCAGAAGCGGTCGCACAGGTTTTCACTTGGCGTGCTGTACAGGCTAAAGCCGTAGCCGGTTTCGTCTTTCCATTGGTCAACCGCTTCACGCAGACGGGCGACGATGGCCACGCCTTTTTCACGCAGCATTTCGCTGTCGTACATGTGTTGGTCGCCGAACAGCGCATTGATGGTCTCGTGAATACCGATGTAGCCCAGCGAAATCGATGCACGACCGTTTTTGAAGATTTCAGATACGTCATCGTCAGCTTTCAGACGCACGCCGCAGGCACCTTCCATATAAAGAATTGGCGCGACGCGGGCTTTCACCCCTTCCAGACGCGCAATACGGGTCATCAGCGCTTTACGTGCCAGCAGCAGGCGCTCGTCGAGCAGCGACCAGAATGCGGCCTCATCACCTTTGGCTTCCAGCGCGATGCGCGGCAGGTTCAGGCTGATAACGCCCAGGTTGTTACGCCCGTCGTGTACCTGCTCGCCGTCTTCGTTTTCCCACACGCCAAGGAAGCTGCGGCAACCCATTGGGGTTTTGAACGAACCGGTAACCTTAACTACCTGATCGTAGTTGAGGATATCCGGGTACATGCGCTTGCTTGCGCACTCCAGCGCCAGCTGTTTGATGTCGTAATTGGCATCGCCCGGCTTGTGGTTCAGACCATCGCGAATCGCGAAGACCAGTTTTGGGAACACCGCGGTTTTGCGGTTTTTGCCAAGGCCGGCGATACGATTACGCAGAATCGATTGCTGAATCAGACGCGATTCCCAGCTGGTGCCGAGGCCAAAACCGAAGGTAACGAACGGTGTCTGACCGTTGGCGGTATGCAGCGTATTCACTTCATACTCCAGCGACTGGAAGGCGTCGTAGCACTCTTTCTCGGTGCGAGACAGCGCGTACTCTTCGGCATTCGGGATCTGCCACTCTTCGGCGGTTTTGCGGTGCTTATCGAAGCTGGCGGTGACGAACGGTGCCAGCACTTCATCAATACGGTTGATGGTGGTGCCGCCATAGATGTGGCTGGCAACCTGCGCGATGATCTGCGCGGTGACCGCGGTGGCGGTCGAGATGGATTTCGGCGGCTCAATTTCCGCGTTGCCCATCTTAAAGCCCTGAGTCAGCATGCCTTTCAGATCGATAAGCATACAGTTGAACATCGGGAAAAACGGAGAGTAGTCGAGATCGTGGTAGTGAATCACCCCGCGCTCGTGCGCCATCACCACATCGTGCGGCAGCAGGTGCTGACGTGCGTAGTGTTTGGCGACGATACCGGCCAGCAGGTCGCGCTGGGTCGGGATCACTTTACTGTCTTTGTTGGCGTTTTCGTTGAGCAGCGCCGAGTTGGTCTGCTCAACCAGACCACGAATTTCCTGGTTCAGGCGGCCGCGCTTTTCGCGCTGGCTGTCGCGGTCATGGCGATATTCGATATAAGAACGGGCCAGCTGCTTATACGGCCCGGACATCAGCTGGTTTTCAACGGCGGTCTGAATCTCGTTGATATCAACCTGCGACTGGTCCTGCATTTGCTGGCTAACAATTGCTGCGACGGTGGCGCAATAGTCTGCGTCATCGACTCCCGCTGCTTTAGCTGCACGCAGAATTGCTTCTTTGATGCGCTCTGATTTGAACGGCACTTTACAGCCATCACGTTTCATCACATGCGGTGTCATGATCACTCCATTATTTATAAGAACAGGTTATCCACAGCGGTAGGAAAACAACGATTGGCGCAATAGCTCCATTCACCAATACTTTCCCCTAAGTGCGGCCCAGGTTATCCACATACCGGCTATCTTTTTCGTGATTCTCATTGTTGCAATGATAGACGATAAATACCATATATTGGGCCGGGGAGCATTTTAAGTTCTATATGTAGTGATTTGCATCAAACATGTTTACGCTTTTATTGATGCAGAACAAAGTAAAAATGCAAGAGTACAGATGACAGGCGCTGAGGGGGTATGTAAATTATTACTGCGTAATAAATGCACAAAAGGGCCGTAAAACAGCGTGATGCAGGCAAGCCCGGCAGCACAAGGCTACCGGGCCGTAGGTTTAGCCCAGAAGCCACCAGATAGCTTCAAACGGGCGCAGCGTCATTGCTGCCGGTTTTTGTACAGAATCGGAATAGTTGCTCATCAACACGTGACCGTCGGCCAGCGTTTCCGATGGCTGCCATGCCTGCGGTTCTGCGCCAAGGTTGGCGAGCACCAGCAGCGTCTGCCCATTGTGCTGGCGGCGATAGCACCACAGCGACGGATGCTCAGGCAGCAGATCCTGATAATCGCCCCAGGTCAGCACCGGCTGTGATTTACGCAGCGCAATCAGCTGCTGATAGGCGTAGAACACGGAATCCGGGTCAGCTAGCGCGCGTTCGACGTTGATATCCGCGTAGTTATCGCAGACGCCAATCCACGGTTCGCCCTGGGTAAACCCGGCGTTTGTGCTGGCGTTCCACTGCATTGGCGTCCGGCTGTTATCGCGAGATTTACTGGCAAGGATCGCCAGCAGCTCGTCGGCGCTTTGCCCTTCGGCCAGCCGCTCGGCATACATATTGTGGCTTTCCACGTCGCGATATTGCTCTATCTTCGCGAAATGTGGGTTGGTCATGCCAATCTCTTCGCCCTGATAGATGTACGGCGTGCCCTGCATGCCGTGCAGCACCATCGCCAGCATTTTGGCCGCCGTCACCCGGTGTTCACCTTCATCGCCAAAACGTGAGGCAATACGCGGCTGGTCGTGGTTACACCAGAACAGCGCGTTCCACGCCCGATTGTGCATCCCTTGCTGCCAGTGGCTGAACAGCGATTTCAGCGCCACGTAGTCCGGACGCGCCAGCGTCCACTTCTCACCGCCGGGATAATCGACCTTGAGGTGGTGGAAGTTAAAGGTCATCGACAGCTCTTTGCCGTCGAGCGAGGCGTACTGCTGGCAGTTTTCCAGCGAGGTGGAGGACATTTCGCCCACGGTCATTAGCCCGCGCGGGGTAAACACATCGCGGCTGAACTCTTGCAGGAACTCATGGGCGCGCGGGCCGTCGGTATAGAAGCGGCGGCCATCGCCCTGGTCATCATTGGGGAAGGACTGATCTTTGGAGATCAGGTTCACCACGTCGAGGCGCAGGCCGTCGACGCCACGATCGGCCCAGAATTCGCAGACCTTTTTCAGCTCATCGCGTACCGTCGGGTTTTCCCAATTGAGATCGGCCTGCTCGGTGGCGAACAGATGCAGATAGTACTGGCCGCTGGCGGCGTCCCACTGCCAGGCGTTGCCGCCAAATTTCGAACGCCAGTTGTTCGGCGGCGTTTCCGGCGTGCCGTCGCGCCAGATATAGAACTGGCGGTACGGACTTTCTTTATTCAGCGATTCCTTAAACCACGCGTGGTGGGTTGAGGTGTGGTTCAACACCATGTCGAGCACGATGCGGATCCCGCGCTGATGCGCTTCGGCAATCAGCGTATCGAAATCGTCGAGCGTACCGTAAGAGGGATCGATCGCCGTGTAGTTGGCCACGTCGTAGCCGTTGTCGACCTGCGGCGAAACGTAGAACGGCGTCAGCCAGATGGCGTCAATGCCGAGCTTTTTCAGGTAATCCAGACGTGAGGTCACACCGCGCAGATCTCCCGTACCGCGGCCGGTGGTGTCCTGGAAACTCTTCGGGTAAATCTGGTAGATAACGCCGTTCTGCCACCAGTGAGGAAGTGTATTCATGAGGTTGTCCTTGAAGAAGGCGAAGGGGCGCAATTGCGCCCCGAACAAAGGTGAGACTTAGACCGGCAGCGTGCCCTGGCGCAGTTTGCGCTTGTACACCACCATGGTGAGGATAATCGGCACCACGACGGCGATAACCATCGCAATACTGTAAACGCCCCAGAAGGTCGGCTTAATGGACAGAATGCCCGGCAGGCCGCCAACGCCGATACCGTTCGCCATCACGCCGTTCAGACCGCACAGCAGGCCCGCAATACCGGAACCGATCATCGCGCAGAGCATTGGGAAGCGGTACTTCAGGTTGATCCCGTACATGGCCGGCTCGGTAACGCCGAGATAGGCGGAGATAGCTGCAGGTACGGAAATTTCGCGCTCGTTGCTCTTACGGCTGCAAATGATGATGCCGACAACGGCGGAAGCCTGCGCGATGTTAGACAGCGCGATCATCGGCCAGACCGGCGTACCGCCCATGCTTTGAATCATCTGCATATCAATCGCCAGCGTGGTCTGGTGCACACCGGTGATGACCAGCGGCGCGTACAGGAAGCCGAACAGCGCAGCGCCGACCGGCGCGAAGCTGCCGGTCATCAGGTGACGTACGGCGAAGGCCACGCCATCGCCAATCCAGCGGCCGAACGGGCCGATCAGGGCATGGGCGAGGAAGACCGCCAGAATCAGCGAGCACACCGGGACGATGACCAGATAAAGGTAGTCAGGAACGATGCGTTTCAGACGGGTTTCAATAAAGCCCAGCGCCAGACCAGCCAGCAGCGCCGGAATAACCTGCGCCTGATAGCCGACTTTAGCGATGGTGAACAGACCGAAGTTCCACACTTCTGGCACCTGCTGGCCCAGCATGTAGGCGTTCATCAGCTGTGGAGAAACCAGCGTCACGCCGAGGACGATACCGAGAATTGGCGTGCCGCCCATCTTTTTGACCGCCGACCAACAGATACCGACCGGCAGGTAGAAGAAGATGGCTTCGCCAATCAGCCACAAGAAGTCATAGATGGTTTGCAAAGACGGGTGCATTTGCGCCAGCGTCTGGCCGTTGCTCATCGGCAAGTCGCCGATAACGTTACGGAAGCCTAAGATCAAACCCCCGCTGATAAGCGCCGGCAGCAGTGGGAAGAAGATCTCGGCGAAGTGCGAAATCATCTGCTCGTGCCATTTCATGTTCTGACGGGCCGCCAGTTTTGCCTGCTCCTTATCCGCAGATTTCTGACCGGTGGTGGCCAGCAGCGCTTCATAGTAGTCGCCCACTTCGGTGCCGATAACCACCTGGAACTGCCCGGCGTTAGTAAAGCAGCCTTTCACCATCGGCAATTCTTCGATGGCTTTAGGGTTGGCCTTGGCCGGGTCGTTTAGCACGAAGCGCAGACGCGTGATGCAGTGGCTGACGGTGGCGATGTTGTCGCGCCCGCCGACCAGTTCGATAAGTTTATCGATGTTTTTTTGTTCTATTTTTTTGCTCATTATAGGGCCTTAAAACAGAGGTGAGATCTCCCCGATACCCGCCACTTCAGGCTGCTTGAGTCTGGCAGCCTGACGGACTCAGGATCAAAACCGTAATTAACACGCTGAATATAAGCGTACCGGGTTTAGGTTTTTGGGAAAATGGGAACGTTCCCGAAACGTCGCGACGATCACATTAAAGCTGATATTAAGCTTAGGCCAGGATCGCGGGGATCACTATCTGATGCGGCTCGCTTTTACCGCCTATCTGGGCAATGAGCTGTTCTGCGGCGCGGCGTCCAGCCTCGGCGTAGCCGGGATCGACGGTGATAATTTCCGGGTGCAGAAACTTGGTGAGAGGAGTGTTGCCGACGCTCGCCAGCTGGACCTTGTCGATGCGCTGATCCTGAAGATACTTGCTGGCTCCCAGCGCGAGGGTATCGGTCGCGCAAATCAGCGCGCTGGTTTCTGGGGTGATGACCTCACGGGCAAAATCGTAGCCTTGCTTCATTGCCAGACCCGGCAGGGCGGCGGTCGGCGCGAGCTTATGCCGTTTGCAGAAGGCCTGATAGGCATCGTGACGCCGCTGGCCGGTGGTGGCATCGCTGGTGGGGACGCCGAGGAAGCTGATGTGGCGGTGCCCGAGATCGAACAGCCGCTGCATCAGCTGGCTAATCGCGCCGGTATCGTCGTAGCAAACGGAGGTGAAGCCGCTGGCGTTACGCGCCATCAGCACCAGTGTTGACTGCCAGTTGGTCAGCATCTCTTCGGTCACGCCGGTAAAGCCAAACAGGATAACGCCGTCGATGTTGCGGCGTTTGAGCATCGCCAGGTGCTCGACCACTTTGTCCGGCGAGAACTGACTCTCCATCATAATCGGGTCGTAGCCCTGCTCGTAAAACGCGGGCAGCATGGTTTGTACGGCGAGGTTTTCCGAAAGCGAGTCCAGACGGGTGACGATAATGGCGACCACTTTGTCGCTTTGCCCACGCATGGCGCGTGCCGAGCGGGAAGGGGAGAAACCGTGCTGCAGCATGACCTCTTCAACGCGCTCGCGGGTGCGGTCGCTGACGCCGCTCTCATTGTTCAGCACGCGGGAAACGGTGGATTTACCGACGCCACTCAAACGAGCGATATCTTTGATGGTCAGCCGATTTTCCAGCATATAGTTGCCCCGTGTGAATAATTTCTATGGTTAAACCTGATGGTTTACGTGCCGTTGAATTGCCGTCCGTTATTATATCGCTCTAATGGTCATACATCTTATGATTTTCTCCGTATAATTCGCGGCGTTTTTCTCATCTAACCTTACCGGAGGCGTTATGGAGCCCGATCCCACACCTCTCTCCTGCGCGAGAGTAATTTTCCGGTAGGCCAGTTTTATTGCTGCCTTACCGATGCTGTGAGGCAGTGACATCCTATTTCATGTCCCTGCAATAAAAAATGATTGCCAACGGGCTTCGGTTTATCCGTGCCCGTTGGACCGACTGCGTTCGTCTAAGGCGAGCGCGGGGGACTTTTTATGCTGAAAAATTTAACCCGGCAGCTGTTTGCACAGCTTGGCCGCCATTTGCCGCGCCGTTTGGTTCAGCGCGACCCTATGCCAACCCAGCAAAGCGTTGCCAATACGCCCATTCCGTCATCGTTGAGTGAACACTGCCTGAAAATGGCCCAGCTTAGCGAGCAGGAGCTGTGGCAGGCGTTTAACAGCCACCCGGAAGGGTTGAATGCGGCGGAAGTAGAACAGGCGCGCGCTATTCACGGTGAAAACCAGCTGCCAGCGCAGCAGCCGCAGCCGTGGTGGGTGCACCTGTGGCTGTGCTACCGCAATCCGTTCAACATCCTGCTGACCGTACTGGCCGCCGTCTCCTACGCCACGGAAGATCTGTTTGCTGCGGTGGTGATTGTGCTGATGGTGGGGATTTCCACCCTGCTGAACTTCGTACAGGAGGCGCGTTCTACCAAGGCCGCCGACACGCTGAAAGCGATGGTCAGCAATACCGCAACGGTGCTGCGCGTCATCAATGATAAAGGCGAAAGCGGCTGGGTTGAGCTGCCTATCGATCAGCTGGTGCCGGGCGATATCATCAAGCTTGCCGCCGGGGATATGATCCCCGCCGATCTGCGCGTGATTCAGGCGCGCGATCTGTTTGTCGCGCAGGCATCGCTGACCGGTGAATCGCTGCCGGTGGAGAAAGTCGCCAAAACCCGCGAACCCCATCAGACTAACCCACTTGAGTGCGACACCTTGTGCTTTATGGGCACCAACGTGGTGAGCGGAACCGCGCAGGCGATGGTGATTGCCAGCGGCGCCAACACTTGGTTTGGTCAACTGGCCGGCCGGGTTAGCGAGCAGGAGAGCGAGCCGAACGCGTTCCAGAAAGGCATCAGCCGCGTCAGCATGCTGTTGATCCGCTTTATGCTGGTGATGGCGCCTATCGTGCTGGTGATTAATGGCTACACCAAAGGCGATTGGTGGGAAGCGGCGCTGTTCGCGCTGTCGGTGGCCGTCGGCCTGACGCCGGAAATGCTGCCGATGATCGTCACCTCAACGCTGGCGCGTGGGGCGGTGAAGCTGTCCAAACAGAAAGTGATTGTGAAGCACCTCGACGCTATCCAGAACTTTGGCGCAATGGATATTCTCTGCACCGATAAAACCGGGACGCTCACCCAGGACAAAATCGTGCTGGAAAACCATACCGATGTCTCCGGCAAAGCCAGCGAACGGGTGCTGCACACCGCGTGGCTGAATAGCCATTACCAGACCGGGTTGAAAAATCTGCTCGACACGGCGGTGCTGGAAGGGGTTGATGAAGTGGCGGCTCGCCAGCTCTCCAGCGACTGGCAGAAGGTGGATGAAATTCCGTTTGATTTCGAACGCCGCCGCATGTCGGTGGTGGTGAATGAACAACCTGACGTCCATAAGCTGATTTGCAAAGGCGCATTGCAGGAGATCCTCAACGTCTGTACTCAGGTTTATCACAACGGCGAAGTGGTGCCGCTGGATGAGACCATGCTGCGCCGCATTAAACGCGTGACCGACACCCTGAATCGTCAGGGGCTGCGCGTGGTGGCGGTGGCCAGCAAATTCCTCCCGGCGCGGGAAGGTGACTACCAGCGTATTGATGAATCCGATCTGATCCTTGAAGGTTACATTGCGTTCCTCGATCCGCCGAAAGAGACCACCGCACCGGCGCTGAAAGCGCTGAAGGCCAGCGGAATCACCGTCAAAATCCTCACCGGCGACAGCGAACTGGTGGCAGCGAAAGTGTGCCACGAAGTCGGGCTGGATGCGGGCGAAGTGATCGTTGGTAGCGATATCGAGCATTTGAGCGATGACGAGCTGGCACAGCTGGCGCAGCGCACCACGCTGTTTGCCCGCCTGACGCCGATGCATAAAGAGCGCATTGTGACGCTGCTCAAACGTGAAGGGCACGTGGTCGGCTTTATGGGCGACGGCATCAACGATGCACCGGCGCTGCGGGCGGCAGATATTGGTATTTCCGTGGACGGCGCGGTGGATATCGCCCGTGAAGCGGCCGATATTATCCTGCTGGAAAAAAGCCTGATGGTGCTGGAAGAGGGCGTGATTGAAGGGCGTCGCACCTTCTCTAACATGCTCAAATACATCAAAATGACCGCCAGCTCGAACTTTGGTAACGTCTTTAGCGTGCTGGTGGCCAGCGCCTTCCTGCCGTTCCTGCCGATGCTGCCGTTACACTTGCTGATTCAGAACCTGCTGTACGATGTATCCCAGGTGGCGCTGCCGTTTGATAACGTCGATGACGAACAGATTCAGAAACCACAGCGCTGGAACCCGGCGGATCTTGGTCGCTTTATGGTGTTCTTCGGGCCGATCAGTTCGATCTTCGATATTCTGACCTTCTGCCTGATGTGGTGGGTGTTTAAGGCCAATACGCCAGAAATGCAGACCCTGTTCCAGTCCGGCTGGTTTATTGAAGGTCTGCTGTCGCAGACGCTGATTGTGCATATGATCCGTACCCGCCGTATTCCGTTCGTGCAGAGCCGCGCCGCATGGCCGCTGTTCGCTATGACCCTGGTGGTGATGGCGGTGGGGATTGCGCTGCCGTTCTCGCCGCTGGCAAGCTACCTGCAATTGCAGCCGCTGCCGCTGAGCTACTTCCCATGGCTGGTGGCGATTCTGGTGGGTTATATGACCTTCACTCAGATGGTGAAAGGCTTCTTCAGCCGCCGCTATGGCTGGCAGTGATTGGCGATAAGCCTGCGATAAAAACAAAAAAGGCAGCCATCGGCTGCCTTTTCTTATACTGCATGAAATTAGCGACGAACGGCGATCGCTTCGATTTCAATTTTCACGTCTTTTGGCAGACGCGCGACTTCAACGCAGGAGCGCGCTGGGAAGGTGGCGTTATGCTCGGTGAAGAACGCTTCGTAAGTGGCGTTAACGGTCGCGAAATCGTTAAGATCTTTAACGAATACGGTCGTTTTAACGATATCGCCCACTTTCAGGCCAGCGGCTTCAACGATAGCTTTTACGTTTTCCAGCGACTGGCGAGCCTGAGCGGATACATCTTCCGCTACGCTACCATCTTTCGGGTTAACCGGGATCTGACCGGAAGTGATAACCATACTGCCCAGGTCAACGCCCTGAACGTATGGGCCGATAGCTGCTGGTGCCTTTTCCGTCGCAATAGTCTTGCTCATGATATCTCCAGATAAACTGCAGTAGTAAGGTGTTAGCCATTATAGAGACGCTAGATATCAATACCAACCGCAATTAGTTGGCCAGCACCACATAATGAGAAAACTCTTTTTCACAGTATTTGCATTTGAGTGCGATGTCATCGGCGCGTTTTTTCACTACAAAGCTTGATGAAACGGGTTCAGCATGACTGATGCAGTTGCTGTTCGGGCAAACCAGCACATTGTTGATGCGTTCCGGCAGGCTTGGGCGAGATTTTCCCACCACTTCATAGTTGTCGATGCGATTAACCGTGGCCTGCGGTGCGTACAGCGACAGCTGGTTCACCTGCTCGTCGGTCAGAAAGGTATTTTCAATCTTAATCAGATCTTTACGCCCCATCTCGCCGGACGGCAGGTTCAGACCTATGGTGATGCGCTGATCGGTTTCGGTCAGTTTGAACAGCGTTAACAGCTTAAAGCCGATCTGTGCCGGGATATGGTCAATCACGGTGCCACGTTTAATGGCTTCTACCTGCAATTTGTTATCGTGTGTCATCGTCATTTCCCCCTTACAGAGCCAGTTCGCTATTCAGTACTAGTGCCAGTAACGCCTGGCGCGCGAAGATGCCGTTGCCGGCCTGCTGGAAGTACCAGGCGTGCGGCGTTTTATCGACATCGGTGGTTATCTCATCAATACGTGGCAGCGGATGCAGGACCTTCATGTTGTCGCGCGCGCCTTCGAGGTCTGCGGCACGCAGAACGAACTGCGCCTTGACATTGGCGTATTCGGACGGGTCGAGGCGCTCTTTCTGTACGCGGGTCATGTAGAGAATATCGACCTCAGCCATCACTTCATCAATGGCGCTGTGCAGGCTCCAGGCGATGCCTTTTTCGTCGAGCATATCGAGAATGTACTGCGGCATCGCCAGCGCGTCCGGAGCGATAAAGTAGAAGCGGTTGCCGTTAAATTTCGCCAGCGCCTGGGTCAGCGAGTGGACGGTACGGCCATATTTCAGGTCGCCAACCATCGCGATATTGAGGTTTTCCAGACGGCCCTGGGTTTCCTGAATGGTGAACAAGTCGAGCAGGGTTTGGGTTGGGTGCTGGTTGGCGCCATCGCCAGCGTTCAGGATTGGAATGCCGCCGGAAAATTCCGTCGCCAGACGCGCTGCCCCTTCCTGCGGGTGACGCATCACGATGGCATCGACGTAGGTGCTAATTACCGAGATGGTGTCGGCCAGCGTTTCGCCTTTTTTGCCAAGTGAGGTATTGGCGCTGTCGGAGAAGCCGACCACGCTCGCGCCCAGGCGATGCATTGAGGTTTCAAAAGACAGACGAGTGCGCGTCGAGGCCTCGAAGAAGCAGCTGGCGATAACTTTATGCTTGAGCAACTCCGGCTGCGGATGTGCTTTTAGTTTGGCGGCGGTCGCCAGCACCAGTTCAAGGTCTTCGCGGCTGAGATCGTTTATGGAAATGATGTGTTTTTGATACAGCGGATTAGTCATGTTTATCTCCTGACGACGGCGCAAAAAAAAAGCCCCTTAAATAAGGGGCTTTACGAATACGGATGCAACGGAAAGGAAAAACGGCAGGCCAGCGTCTGTTTTCAGACGCGGTAAGACGCGATGTCGTACACACTGAACCATATTTCCTCCCGGCAAACGGAGCGGAATTATACGCAGCTTTATCCGGCAATCAAGGGGGGAATTCACAATTTACGCGACGAAAACGATTCTCACTGAATGGTTAGCTGATTGTGATGAATTTAAATTCCACGGAGTGAATAAAGGTGCAAAGCGTGCGCTAGCGCAACCGTGGCAAGAGTCATGACAAAAAGTAGTGGTATGGTAACGCGAAATTACGTATAACAAATGAAAATTGAAACATTGTTTTATTTACGGAGTCATCATGATTATTGGCAACATCCATCACCTGCAGTCATGGCTGCCGGAAGAACTGCGCCAGGCGATTGTCCATCTTCAGGCCAACGTCACCGACGAAACCCCGGAAGGGAAATATGACATCGACGGTCACCGTCTGTTTTATCTGATCTCAGAAAACATGACCGAGCCGTTTGCCGAACGCCGTGCGGAATATCATGTGCGTTACCTGGATATTCAGGTGGTGCTGAAAGGCCAGGAAGGGATGTCATTTAGCGTGCTGCCTGCGGGCAAGCCGGACACCGATTGGCTGGCGGATAAAGACATCGCTTTCCTGCCGGAAGGCGTGCAGGAAAAAATGGTGGTGATGAGCGAAGGTGACTTCGTGGTCTTCTACCCGGGCGAAGTCCATAAACCGCTGTGCGCGGTAGGGCAGCCGGCGAAAGTGCGTAAAGCGGTGATTAAACTGCTGGTGGAGTGAGGTTTACCCTCTCCCTGAAAGGGAGAGGGGGAAAGAGCGTGCTGTTCTGTTATTTCGGCATTTGGGAAGAGCATGAAGACTGCACTGCTCCGTTCCCTCGCCCCTTTGGGGAGAGGGCTAGGGTGAGGGGAACAACCGCACAATAGGTTCCCCGTGCCCTTTCAGGATAAGTGGAATCACTGCGATAGCGTCGCCACCATCACCGCTTTGATCGTGTGCATCCGGTTTTCCGCCTGATCGAACACAATGCTTGCTGGTGATTCAAAGACCTCATCGGTCACTTCCATCCCGCCATGCATCCCGTATTCTGCCGCCATTTTCTTACCCAGCGTGGTCTGGTCATCATGGAACGCTGGCAGACAGTGCAGGAATTTGACCTGCGGATTGCCGGTCAGCTTCATCATCGCGCTGTTCACCTGATAGCCGCGCAGCAGGGCGATACGCTCGGACCATTTCTCTTTGGCTTCGCCCATCGATACCCACACGTCGGTATAGATAAAGTCTGCGCCCTTCACGCCGCTGGCAATATCTTCGGTCAGCGTCACGTTACCGCCATTCTTCTGCGCCAGTGCTTTGCATTCCGCGACCAGGCTCGCTTCCGGCCAACACGCTTGTGGCGCCACCAGACGCAGGTCGAGACCGGTCAACGCCGCGGCTTCCAGCATTGAGTTACCCATGTTGTTACGGGCATCACCGGCATACACCAGCGTCATTTCATTAAACGCTTTGCCCGGCAGATGTTCCTGCATGGTGAGCAGGTCCGCCAGCAGCTGGGTTGGGTGGAATTCGTCGGTCAGGCCGTTCCACACCGGAACGCCGGAATATTCCGCCAGCGTTTCGACAATCTCCTGGCCGTAGCCACGGTACTGGATACCGTCATACATCCGGCCCAAAACGCGGGCGGTGTCTTTGATCGACTCTTTGTGGCCAATCTGGCTGCCGCTGGATCCAAGATAAGTGACGCGAGCGCCCTGATCGTAAGCGGCAACTTCGAAAGAGCATCGTGTACGGGTTGAGTCTTTTTCGAAGATGAGCGCGATGTTTTTACCGGTCAGGTTCGGCGACTCCGTGCCGTTCTTTTTATCCGCTTTGAGTTTCGCCGCGAGTTGCAGCAGGGTGGTGATTTCTGCAGGGGTAAAATCGAGTAATTTTAAGAAGTGTTTTTTATACAGACTAGACATTTTTCCCTCACCTGGCTCAAGCCACTTATTGAATTAAAATTCACTTTATATGGATGAATATTCATTTGCAACCCCAATAACAAATCTTTATCGGAAAGGTGGAGGCAATGGCAACGGTATGTGACAATAAGAGTATCAGCCACATTATGAGGAATGAGCCATGGCAAACCCGGAACACCTGGAAGAACAGCGTGAAGAAACACGTCTGATCATTGAAGAACTGCTGGAAGACGGCAGCGATCCTGACGCGCTGTACACCATTGAACACCACCTTTCTGCAGACGATTTCGAAAGCCTGGAAAAAGCGGCGGTTGAAGCGTTCAAGATGGGTTATGAAGTGACCGAACCGGAAGAGCTGGAAGTGGAAGAGGGCGACACCGTCATCTGCTGCGATATTCTCAGCGAATGTGCGCTGAACGCTGAGCTTATCGACGCTCAGGTTGAGCAACTGATGAATCTGGCTGAGAAGTTTGAAGTTGATTACGACGGTTGGGGCACCTACTACGAAGATCCTAACGGTGAAGAAGGCGACGACGACGAAGATGAAATCGACGAAGACGACGATGGCGTTCGCCACTAAGTCATCTTGATTCCCTACGGCAGCACCCGCTGCCGTAGGTCAAGGATCCCGGAATGGACTACCCGCAAATACTCACCCCTGTTTATCGCTTCCTGCACTGCAAAACGCCTCAGGCGTGGCTGGATAAAGCGCGCTTACCTGAAAATCTTCCTCTGTTGCTGACCGACCACCTGGTTTGCGAGCTCAAAGCGGCGCAAACCGCGATGCTGATGGTGCGTAAATATGTGGCGGATAAAGAGGGTGCACAGGCGCTTCTGGATTGGCTAAAACCGTATGAAGCATTCACCTTCCGCGACGGCGAAGAGCCGGATTTTGTCGCGCTGAACAAACAGATTGGCAAAGGCGTGATGCCGAAAACCGACGACCCGTGGGGACGCCTGCTTATCGACAGCATGGTGCTGCTGATTAAAGAAGAGCTGCACCACTTCTGGCAGGTGCGTGAAGCCATGCAGCGCCGTAATATTCCCTACGTGAAGATCACCGCCAGCCGCTATGCGAAAGGTATGCTCAAAGAGGTGCGCACTCACGAACCGTTGACGCTTATCGATAAGCTGATTTGCGGTGCCTACATTGAGGCGCGCTCCTGCGAACGATTTGCCGCGCTGGCACCGTATCTGGATGACGATCTGCAGGCGTTTTATCTCTCGCTATTGCGTTCAGAGGCGCGGCACTATCAGGACTACCTGACCCTGGCCGAGCAGATTGCCGACGGTGATATCAGCGAGCGCGTGCGTTTCTTTGGTGAAGTCGAGGCGGCGCTGATTACCTCTGCCGATGAGGAATTTCGCTTCCACAGCGGCGTGCCTGCCTAGTCTTCTTTCCCGGCGCGTTTGCGCCGTTTCCCCTCTTCCCTGAATCGTCAACGCCCTCGCAGATGAAAATCTGGTGGCTGGAAATACCCGTCCGTTGCCGCAATAATCAACATTCATAAAGGGGAAATATAATCCCCGGTAGAACTATTGATTGGAATAAGGATGGTTGATGAACTGGGCTCACGTAATTTTGGCAGGCTACATTGGTGCGGTGATTGCCGTGATAGTCGGCGTATTCCGTAAAAAGGGTTGGGTAGGGAAAGTTGCCGGGGTCGTTATTTTCGTGGTGGCGATTGTCGGCTGGAATCTGTTTGATGTGCACTACCTCATACCGCGCATGAGCCCGGATTATGGGCAGACTGAAGAGCAGAAATTCGAATCGGCGATGATGGCGATGCCGACGTTCCAGGTCATTAAGGAACAAGACCCGGCATTCTGGCAGCATATTCTCGAGCTGTCGGTGCAGATGAAAAAAGCGGGCAAAGATCAGCAGCAGATTATCGATGCTATCCAACCGCAAATCCTGCAGCTACAGATGGCGCGTTTGCAGCAGGCGCCTGACGCTAACGTGGTTGAGTATATGAAGATCAACCTTGAGCAGATTGCCGAAGCGAAAAATAGCGGCGATGACGTGTGCTTCCGCTTCCTGTTCCCTGCGGTCAAAGGCGGTATCAACCCGGTGAAGGTGATTTCGCATGAAGTCCTCGCTCGCCGTACCGAGAGCGATGCGCGGATGATGCGTGCTGCCTACGGGCCAAATAAACACACGGTGACTCCGCAGGAAAAACAGCAGGCGCTGGCCGATATGCAGGCCATTGGCCCGGGGCTGGTGCAGCGTTATGGACAGGACATTGAAATCATGTCTGACCCGAGCAAAGGCGTGGGTAAAGAGAAAGTGGCCTGTCAGCTGGTGCAGGATTTCTGGTCGCAGGTTTTGGCGCTGCCGGAAGTGAATGCCGCGGGCGTTGTTCGTTTAGCGTTGTCGCCTGAAATGCAGTAAACCGGATAACCCCTTTGCACCATCAAAGGGGTTTAAGCATTCTCACTTCGCAGTCGACGTGGCCGGTGCAGCCTAGCGGTTCGGCAATATGCGCAAAGCCAAGGCGCTCATAGAGGCGAATGGCCTCCGTCAGGAAAGCCGTCGTCTCCAGATAGCATTGCTGAAAACCCTGTTCGCGGGCATATTCGAGCGCTGTCAGCGCGAGTTTCTTCGCCAGACCTTGCCCACGTGCGCTGGATAAAAAGTACATCTTCTGCAGTTCGCAGATGCCCGGTTCGCTACAGCTTAATGGCGCAACGCCGCCGCCGCCGACAATCAACCCATTCAGCTCAACCACCCAATAAGCCGCGCCTGGCTGGCTATACACTTCGAACAGCTCGTCCAGATTAGGGTCGGCCACCGTATAGCCTTTATCGGCGGTTAAACCGTATTCGGCAGAGACCTGGCGGATGACGGAGGCAATAGCCGCATTATCTTCAACCGTTATCCGGCGAAGCGTCGCCGCAACGGGCGTAACAACACTCATAGCAAACTCATGACATTAACGTGGGACATATGCAGTTAATAACACTGTGAGGAGGGGAAGCGCAAGCGAGGATAATTCAATAAAAAGCCCCTGAGCAATAGCATCAGGGGCTTTTTCGGTCTGGGGTTTCGGATTCGCGATGGTTATCCGAAAGACGTGGGGTGTGCCAGCAAACAGACGGGCACGACCCAACGGTCTTACAGCGCGGCGATGACCGCCTGCTGCTCAATCAGCTTGGCTTTCGCTTCCGCGTATCCATCCAGCTTCTCACGCTCTTTGGCGATCACCGCTTCCGGTGCGCGCGCCACAAAGCCTTCGTTAGACAGTTTGCTTTCGATACGGCTGATTTCACCTTCGATTTTCGCCACTTCTTTTGCCAGACGCGCCAGCTCATCGTCTTTGTTGATGAGGCCAGCCATCGGGATCAGCAGCTCAGCACCGTCGATGATTTTGGTCACGGAAACCGGGCCTTTGTCATCCGCAGGCAGGATGGTGATGCTTTCCAGACGCGCCATGGACTGCAGGAAGCTCTGGTTGTCGGTGACGCGACGCACTGCGTCAGTGCTGCAACCGCGCAGCAGCAGCTCAAGCGGTTTGCCTGGAGCAATGTTCATTTCCGCACGGATGTTACGCACGGCGATGATCGCCTGCTTCAGCCACTCGGTATCGGCCAGAGCCGCTTCATCAACCTGGGACGCATCGTACGCCGGGAACGGCTGCAGCATGATGGTGTCAGCGGTGTTGCCGCAGATGACCTTCACACGCTGCCAGATGGTCTCGGTGATGAATGGAATGATTGGGTGCGCCAGACGCAGCAGACCTTCCAGAACGGTCACCAGCGTGTTACGGGTGCCGCGCAGTTCAGACTCAGAACCCCCGTTCATCACCGGCTTGGTCAGCTCGAGGTACCAGTCACAGAACTGGTTCCAGGTGAACTCATACAGAATGCCCGCGGCGATATCGAAGCGGAAGTTATCCAGCGCTTCGCGGTACGCTTTAGTGGTCTGATTGAATTCCGCGAGGATCCAACGGTCTGCCAGAGACAGGGTTTTCTCGCCGCCGTTGAAGCCGCAATCCTGATCTTCAGTGTTCATCAGCACGAAGCGGCTGGCGTTCCACAGCTTGTTACAGAAGTTACGGTAACCTTCCAGACGCTTCATATCCCAGTTGATGTCACGGCCGGTAGAGGCCAGTGCCGCCAGGGTGAAACGCAGGGCGTCGGTGCCGTGCGGCTCGATGCCGTCCGGGAACTGCTTCTCGGTACGCTTGGCAATTTTCTCAGCCAGCTGCGGCTGCATCATGTTGCCGGTGCGTTTTTCCAGCAGGTCGGCCAGAGAAATACCATCAACCATATCCAGTGGGTCAATAACGTTACCCTTGGATTTGGACATCTTCTGCCCTTCGTCGTCACGGATCAGACCGGTCATGTAGACAGTCTTAAACGGAACCTGCGGCTTGCCGTTTTCATCTTTGATGAAGTGCATGGTCATCATGATCATGCGGGCAATCCAGAAGAAGATGATGTCGAAGCCGGAAACCATCACGCTGGTTGGATGGAACTGACGCAGCGCGTCGGTGTTTTCCGGCCAGCCCAGGGTAGAGAAGGTCCACAGCGCGGAGGAGAACCAGGTGTCGAGAACGTCTTCGTCCTGACGAAGCGCCACGTCGGCGCCGAGGTTGTTTTCGCTACGCACTTCTTCTTCGGTACGGCCAACATAGACGTTACCGTCGTTGTCATACCATGCCGGGATACGGTGGCCCCACCACAGCTGGCGGGAGATACACCAGTCCTGAATGTCACGCATCCAGGAGAAGTACATGTTTTCGTACTGTTTTGGCACGAACTGGATATCGCCGTTCTCAACCGCTTCAACCGCCGGTTTTGCCAGCACGTCAGCACGGACGTACCACTGGTCGGTCAGCATTGGCTCGATAACCACGCCTCCACGGTCGCCGTAAGGAACGGTCAGGTCGTGAGGTTTTATCTCTTCCAGCAGGCCCAGTGCGTCGATGGCCGCCACAACGGCTTTACGCGCGGCAAAGCGTTCCAGTTTCTGGAATTCAGCCGGGATAGCGTTGGAATAGACGTCAGACTCTTCGCCTTTGGTGTCGTACACTTCCGCGGTTTCGCGAATGTCGCCATCAAAGGTCAGGATGTTGATCATCGGCAGGCTGTGACGTTTCCCGACTTCATAGTCGTTGAAGTCGTGCGCTGGGGTGATTTTCACGCAGCCGGTGCCTTTTTCCATATCGGCGTGTTCATCGCCAACGATTGGAATGCGGCGATCAACCAGCGGCAGAATCACGAATTTGCCGATCAGATCTTTGTAACGTGGATCTTCCGGGTTCACGGCCACGCCGGTATCACCGAGCACGGTTTCCGGACGGGTAGTCGCGACAACCAGGTAATCTTTACCGTCTGCGGTTTTCGCGCCGTCGGCCAGCGGATAGCGGATGTGCCACATCGAGCCTTTAGACTCGCGGTTTTCCACTTCCAGGTCAGAGATGGCGGTGCGCAGTTTCGGGTCCCAGTTGACCAGGCGCTTGCCACGGTAGATCAGGTCTTCTTTGTACAGGCGGACAAAGACTTCTTTCACGGCATTGGAAAGGCCTTCGTCCATGGTGAAGCGCTCGCGCTCCCAGTCAACAGAGTTGCCGAGACGGCGCATCTGGCGGGTAATGGTGCCGCCGGATTCCGCTTTCCACTGCCAGATTTTATCGATAAAGGCATCGCGACCGTAGTCGTGACGGGTTTTACCTTCTTCAGCGGCAATCTTACGCTCAACCACCATTTGGGTCGCAATACCCGCGTGGTCAGTACCGGCCTGCCACAGGGTGTTTTTACCCTGCATGCGCTGATAGCGAATCATGGTGTCCATGATGGTCTGCTGGAAAGCATGACCCATATGCAAACTGCCGGTGACGTTCGGCGGCGGGATCATGATGCAGAAGGACTCTTTGCTTTCATCGCCGTTAGGCTTGAAATAGCCCTGCTTTTCCCAGTGCTCGTAAAGCGGCTGTTCGATATCTTGTGGGTTATATGTCTTTTCCATTATTTCCAGGTTGCCGTATTCAGGTTAAAACCAGCCACGCGGTAGGCTTTGTAGCGATCGCGTGCCAGTTGTTTCAGAGTTTCTTCATAAGGGACGAAGTCTACCACTTCTGTGAAAGCGGTGGCAAAATCTGCAAAATTTACCCGCAGACTGATCAGTATATCGCGAGGGCTGCTGTTGCGCTTTGCAGGCCAGGCAATCTCGACCGGGGCACCACCACGCGGACCTTCTCCCGCCAGATTATGCGGCACAAAGCTTTCCGGTGGACGCGTCCACAGCGCTTCATCCAGGCGAATGGCCTGCTGTTCGTCTTCACAGGCGATGAGCACGCGCTTACCTGCTCGCCAACGTTCTGCGGCAATTTCACACACTAACTGCTCGACGGCGCTGAGGTCGTCGACGGTGGTGTCGTTGTCCAGAATATAGAACGTTGCATTCTTCATATATGGGGCTTCTTGTGGTGGATTTAAATGCTTTGCTATGTTGCACACCGTAGGCCAGATGGCCCGGCCTACGGGGCAATTTTAAACTTACTCTTCGCCGTTAAAACCCGCGCGGTTAAGCAAGAACTGGGACAGCAGCGCGACCGGACGTCCGGTTGCGCCTTTGGCTTTGCCTGAACGCCATGCGGTACCGGCGATGTCCAGGTGAGCCCAGTTATATTTACGGGTAAAGCGCGCAAGGAAGCAGCCCGCGGTGATGGCACCACCAGGACGACCGCCGATGTTCGCCATATCGGCAAAGTTAGACTCTAACTGCTCCTGGTACTCATCACCCAGCGGCAGACGCCATGCGCGGTCGCCCGCCTGCTCGGACGCGCCAATCAGCTCGTGCGCCAGCGGGTTGTGGTTCGACATCAGGCCGGTGATGTGATGACCCAGGGCAATTACGCAGGCACCGGTCAGAGTGGCCACGTCAATCACCGCTTCTGGTTCAAAGCGCTCAACGTAAGTTAAGACGTCACACAGCACCAGACGGCCTTCGGCATCGGTGTTCAGCACTTCCACGGTTTGACCGGACATGGTGGTTAGCACGTCGCCTGGACGATATGCGCGCCCACCCGGCATGTTCTCACAGCCGGCCAGTACGCCAATGACGTTAATCGGTAGCTGAAGTTCAGCGACCATACGCATCACGCCGTAGACCGCTGCCGCACCGCACATGTCGTACTTCATCTCGTCCATGCCTTCGGCAGGCTTGATGGAGATACCGCCGGAGTCGAAGGTCAGGCCTTTACCGACCAACACGATAGGGCGTACGTCTTCGGAAGCCACACCTTTATACTCAATGACCGACATCAGGGATTCGTTTTGTGAACCGTCGCCGACTGCGAGATAAGAGTGCATTCCCAGCTCTTTCATCTGCTGTTCGCCGATGACGCGGGTGATGACGTTTTTGCTGTAAGAGTCAGCCAGCTGTCGCGCCTGAGAGGCGAGGTAAGCGGCATTACAGATGTTTGGCGGCATGTTGCCGAGATCTTTCGCCGCTTTAATACCGGCGGCAATCGCCAGACCGTGCTGAATGGCGCGCTCGCCGCTGGTCAGTTCACGGCGGGTTGGCACGTTGAAGACCATTTTACGCAGCGGACGACGAGGCTCGCTTTTGTTGGTTTTCAGCTGGTCAAAGCTGTACAGCGTCTCTTTTGCCGTCTCAACCGCCTGGCGTACTTTCCAGTAGTTGTTGCGGCCTTTCACGTGCAGCTCGGTCAGGAAGCAGACCGCTTCCATCGAACCAGTATCATTCAGGGTGTTGATTGTTTTCTGAATAACCTGCTTGTACTGGCGCTCGTCCAGCTCACGCTCTTTGCCGCAGCCAATCAGCAGAATACGCTCTGACAGCACGTTTGGTACGTGGTGCAGCAATAAGGTCTGCCCCGGTTTGCCTTCCAGTTCGCCGCGGCGCAGCAGCGCACTGATATAGCCGTCGCTGATTTTATCGAGCTGTTCGGCAATGGGAGAGAGCCGACGTGGTTCGAATACGCCCACGACGATACAGGCACTCCGCTGCTTCTCCGGGCTACCACTTTTTACACTGAACTCCATGCACTACGCTCCTGAATCTTAAAGACAACGGCGGTGGCTACGGATAGAATTGCAAGCTTACGTAACTCATTTCCGCTGTTGCGGTGACTTCGTGTTAATCTTAACGTTATTACGGTGTTGGCGCGTCAGAACATTTCCTGAAACGTGAAACCGCTGAGTCATTTAATCTTAGCGATGTTTTCGACGACTCAAGAGAATAAATGACGTTTAAGCCATGAAACAAGCTATTTTCCTGCAATAAGACGGGTTTTTACGGGCGTATTTATAGTGATAATCATACGATATCTGGTGCGGGAGACGCTAAAAAGCCAGCTTGCCATCCTCTTCATCCTGCTTCTGATCTTCTTTTGTCAGAAACTGGTGAGGATTCTGGGCGCAGCGGTCGACGGTGAAATCCCGACAAACCTGGTGCTCTCATTGCTGGGACTCGGCGTGCCTGAAATGGCGCAGCTTATCCTACCGCTGAGTCTGTTCCTGGGTCTATTGATGACGCTGGGCAAACTGTATACCGAAAGTGAAATTACGGTCATGCATGCGTGTGGCCTGAGTAAAGCGGTACTGATTAAAGCGGCGATGGTACTGGCGCTGTTTACCGGTGCGGTCGCAGCAGTGAACGTGATGTGGGCGGGGCCGTGGTCGTCCCGGCATCAGGATGAAGTCCTGTCAGAGGCCAAGGCCAACCCGGGTATGGCGGCACTAGCGCAGGGGCAGTTCCAGCAGTCCAGTGATGGTAATGCGGTGCTGTTTATTGAAGGCGTAAAAGGCGCGAGTTTCCATGATGTCTTCCTGGCACAGCTTCGCCCGAAGGGCAGCGCGCGCCCATCGGTAGTTGTCGCGGATTCCGGTCAACTTTCCCAGCACAAAGATGGCTCTCAGGTCGTGACCTTGAATCAGGGTACCCGCTTTGAAGGTACCGCCTTGTTGCGCGATTTCCGCATTACCGATTTCAAAAACTACAAGGCTGTTATCGGCCATCAGGCGGTGGCATCGGATCCTACCGATACCGAACAGATGAGCATGAGCACGTTGTGGAAAACCGATACCAATCGCGCCCGCGCCGAGCTGCACTGGCGATTCACGCTGGTGGCGACGGTCTTCATTATGGCGCTGATGGTTGTCCCGCTGAGCGTGGTGAACCCGCGTCAGGGGCGCGTGCTGTCGATGCTGCCCGCCATGCTGCTTTACCTGGTGTTCTTCTTGCTGCAAACCTCGCTGAAGTCCAATGCGGGTAAAGGCAAAATCGACCCGGGTCTCTGGATGTGGATGGTAAACGTGGCCTACTTTGCACTGGCCGTGGCGTTGAACCTGTGGGATACCATCCCAATGCGCCGTATCCGCGCCCGTTTGATGCATAGAGGAGCGGTATAATGCAGCCATTTGGTGTACTTGACCGCTATATCGGCAAGACCATTTTTACCACCATCATGATGACCCTGTTCATGCTGGTGTCGCTCTCCGGCATCATTAAGTTTGTCGACCAGCTGAAAAAAGCGGGACAGGGGAGCTATGATGCGCTGGGCGCTGGGTTATACACCATTCTCAGCGCGCCGAAAGATGTGCAGATCTTCTTCCCGATGGCCGCGCTGCTTGGCGCGCTTTTGGGGCTGGGTATGCTGGCACAGCGCAGCGAACTGGTGGTGATGCAGGCATCCGGCTTTACCCGGATGCAGGTCGCGCTGGCGGTGATGAAAACGGCTATCCCTCTGGTACTGCTGACCATGGCAATGGGCGAGTGGGTGGCACCACAGGGCGAGCAGATGGCACGCAACTACCGTGCTCAGCAGATGTACGGCGGCTCGCTGCTTTCTACCCAGCAAGGGATGTGGGCGAAAGACGGCCACAGCTTTGTCTATATCGAACGCCTCAAAGGCAGCGATGAGCTGGGCGGCGTGAGTATCTACGCGTTTAACGATGAGCGTCGTTTACAGTCAGTTCGATATGCTGCCAGTGCTAAGTTTGATACCGAGCAGAAGGTGTGGCGTCTGTCGCAGGTGGACGAATCCAACCTGAGCGACCCGAAACAAATTACCGGTACGCAGACGGTAAGCGGCACCTGGAAAACCACCCTCACGCCGGACAAGTTGGGCGTGGTGGCTCTGGACCCGGATGCGCTGTCTATCAGCGGCCTGCATAACTACGTGAAGTACCTGAAAGCCAGTGGTCAGGATTCCGGTCGCTACCAGCTCAATATGTGGAGTAAGGTCTTCCAGCCGCTGTCCGTGGCGGTAATGATGCTGATGGCGCTGTCGTTTATCTTCGGTCCGCTGCGTAGCGTGGCAATGGGTGTGCGTGTGGTGACGGGGATCAGCTTTGGCTTCGTGTTCTACGTTCTCGACCAGATCTTTGGCCCGCTGACGCTGGTGTACGGCATTCCGCCAATCATCGGTGCGCTGCTGCCAAGCGCTAGCTTCTTCCTGATAAGCCTCTGGCTGATGATGCGAAAAAGCTAGTCGTAATGCTTGATGTTAAAAAACCGGCCTCGCTGCGCGACGCCGGTTTTTTTGTGCCTGAAACTTGCTGTGGGGCCGTGTGATTCCCGGGGGCGCTTTCGCTTGCCCGGGCAACGGACCGACGTACGTACAGGTTTATGTCGGCCGGATAAGGCGTTCACGCCGCCATCCGGTAAGCGAGCGATGAGGTACTAGCGGCGTCTACCGCCGAGCAGGCTTCCCAGCATGCCGCGCACGATCTGATTGGTTACCTGGCGCACGGCGCTTTTCGCTGCGGTTTGCACCAGACCATCATGCTTGCCGCCGCGCGGCCCGGTGGTGCCAAAGACAATATCCTTCAAACTCCCCAGCAGGCCACCGTCATCGTTCTGCTGGCCTTTCGCCGGCGGTGCTTCGGCCTGACCTGCGCTGTTCTGCACACCTTTTTGCAGCATCTCAAACGCTGATTCTCTGTCGACCTCATCCTCATACTTACCGTACAGCGATGAGTTATTGATAAGGCCGTTGCGTTCATCGTCGGTCACCGGCCCCATCCGTGAGTCCGGGGCTATGACCATCGCTCGTTCAACAACCGACGGGCTGCCTTTCTCATCAAGGAACGAGATTAGCGCCTCGCCGGTACCCAGTTCCTGAATCGCCTGTTCGGTGCTAAATGCCGGATTAGCTCGCATGGTCTGCGCAGCGGTTTTCACCGCTTTCTGATCCTTTGGCGTGAAGGCGCGCAGCGCGTGCTGTACGCGATTTCCCAACTGCCCAAGTACGGCATCGGGAATATCCGCCGGGTTCTGTGAGACAAAGTAGACGCCAACGGCTTTGGAGCGAATCAGACGGATGACCTGTTCGATTTTATCCAGCAACACCTGCGGCGCGTCGTTAAACAACAGATGCGCTTCGTCGAAGAAGAACACCAGTTTAGGTTTTTCCTGATCGCCAGCTTCTGGTAACTGCTCGTAAAGTTCAGAGAGCATCCACAGCAGGCTGGCGGCGTACATTTTTGGCATCTGGTAGAGCTTCTCGGCGCTGAGAATGTTGATGACGCCTTTGCCATTGCTGTCGGTACGCATCCAGTCTTTGATATCGAGCATCGGCTCGCCGAAGAAGTGTTCGGCGCCTTGTTGCTCCAGCGTCAGCAGCCCGCGCTGAATCGCCCCAACGGAGGCGCTGCTGATATTGCCGTACTGATTCTGGAATGATTTGGCGTTGTCGCCGATGTACTGGGTAATGGCGCGCAGGTCTTTAAAATCCAGCAGCAACAGACCCTGATCGTCGGCGATACGGAAGATGATATTGAGTACACCGGACTGCACCTCATTAAGGTTCAGCAGGCGCGCCAGCAGCAGCGGGCCGAGATCTGAAACGGTGGCGCGCACCGGATGGCCTTTCTCACCGAAGATATCCCATAGCACTACCGGGTTCGCGTGCGGCTCCCAGTCGGTTACGCCGATTTTATTCAGTCGCGCCAGCAGTTTCTCGGAGGCCTGGCCTTCCTTCGCAATACCGGTCAGGTCACCTTTCACATCGGCCATAAATACCGGCACGCCAATCTCGGAAAACGACTCCGCCAGTTTCTGTAAGGTGACGGTTTTCCCGGTCCCCGTGGCGCCGGTTATGAGTCCGTGACGGTTGGCCATGCCGGGAAGTAAAACCAGCTGTGTGTCCTGGGTACGTGCAATCAGCAAAGGTGCGCTCATGGGTAATCCTCCATTTTCTCTGCGTCGAGTATAGGCAAAACAACGACATTGCGGTGCGGCAAATTGTCCATTTTGCGGCGCAATATCCAGTGCGGACTATGCTTTGCATACGGTTTGCTTATTTTTGGAAGGTTATGTCCAGATTCTTTTTAAACGATCGAAAACAGCTGGTCGATGATGCGATTGAAGGTTTAGTGTTGTCCGCACCTCACGGTAATTTGCTGCGACTGGAGGTCGATCCGGCTATCCGCATCGTGGCGCGTAGCGACTGGGATAAAAGCCGGGTGGCGATTATCTCCGGCGGCGGCTCAGGCCACGAACCGGCGCATGCGGGCTTTGTTGGCAAAGGAATGCTCACCGCAGCCGTCTGCGGTGATGTCTTCGCGTCGCCCAGCGTGGATGCGGTGCTGAACGCGATTGTCGCCGTCACCGGCGATCGCGGCTGCCTGCTGATTGTTAAAAACTACACCGGCGACCGCCTGAACTTCGGCCTCGCTGCCGAGAAGGCTAAGCGTTATGGCTTAAAAGTTGAAATGGTGATTGTCGCTGACGACATTGCGTTGCCGGAAAACAAGCAGCCTCGCGGCATCGCCGGTACGGCATTCGTACATAAGATTGCCGGATACGCGGCAGAGCAGGGGAAATCGCTCAGTGAAGTGCACGCGATAGCGCAGCGCGTCTGCGACAACGTCTTCAGCCTTGGGCTGGCGATGGAGAGCTGCAATCTGCCCGGCAGCGAAGCCGAAGAACGCATTAAGCCCGGTCAGGTTGAGCTTGGACTGGGGATCCACGGGGAGCCAGGAGCATCGATAGTCAGCAGCCATAACAGTAAGACGCTGGTCGACACGCTGGCGCAGACGCTTAAAGCCTCGGTGGGCGATTCTCGCGTGGCGGTACTGATTAACAACCTGGGCGGCGTATCTGAGCTTGAGATGGCGCTGCTGACTAAAGAGCTAGCGCATTCGGCGCTGCGAGAGCAGATTGCTTATCTGATTGGCCCCGCCACGCTGGTCAGCTCGCTGGATATGAAGGGCTTTTCGCTCTCCTTGCTGATGCTGAATGACGCTACCGAACAGGCGCTGCTGGCTGAAGTTGAAACCGTTGGTTGGGTGAAGGCGAGGGCCTTTGGGCCGCTTAAAACGCTTCAACATGCCAAAGTGCACGACGCGCTGGACGTTCAGCCATCGGAGAACGCGCAGGTGCACGACGTGGTGGACCGCGCTACCCAGACGCTGCTCGGCCTTGAGGAACGTTTGAATGCGCTTGACGCGAAAGTGGGCGATGGCGATACCGGCTCGACCTTCGCGCTAGGCGCACAGGATATTGCTACTCAGCTTGCACGCCATGCGCTGCCGCTGAACGAGCCGGCGCAGCTGCTGCAGTTTGTTGGCGAACGGCTGGCGACCGTGATGGGCGGCTCTAGCGGGGTACTGATGTCGCTGTTCTTTACCGCCGCCGGGCAGGCGTTATCACAGGGCGAGTCGTTGCCGAATGCGCTGCTGGCCGGCTTAAAACAGATGAAGTTTTACGGTGGAGCGCAGGTGGGTGACAGAACGTTAATCGACGCACTACAGCCCGCGCTGGAAGCGCTGCGTGATAGTGGGTTGGAACAGGCAATTCTCGCCGCCCAGCACGGTGCGGAGAGTACGGCCACCATGCAGCAAGCCCGAGCAGGGCGTGCGTCTTATGTGAATAGCAATAACCTGAATGGCGTACCAGATCCAGGAGCCATAGCGGTGGCAGAGGTGTTTGCGGCGTTAGGCGCAGATGAGCGTTAGGAGAGAACCGGCGGCAGCGCGCCGCCGGTAAAACATCAGAAGTCAGCCTTCAGTACCACGCGGTAACGGGCTTTACCGTCGCGAACGTGCTGGATGGCATCGTTGATTTTAGACATCGGGAACAGCTCGGTAATCGGCGCGACCTTGCTGCGACCGGCAAACTTCATTAGCTTGCGCAGCTCGAACGGGTTACCGGTCGCCGAACCGGAGATGCTGCGGTCACCGCCAATCAGCGTAAACGCCGGTACCGGTAGCGGTGTCAGCACGGCACCCACGGTGTGGAAGTTACCGCCTGAAGCCAGCGCTTCGAAATACGGCTGCCAGTTTAGGTCCACGTTGACGGTGTTGATGATCAAATCAAACTGACCGGCCAGCTCTTTCAGCGCTTCCGGCGAGCGGCTATTTACCACGTGATCTGCGCCCATCGCCCGCACTTCCTGCTCTTTCGACGGATTGGAACTGAACGCCGTCACTTCCGCACCCATCGCGCGCAGTAGCTTAATGGCGATATGCCCCAGACCGCCAATCCCTATCACCCCTACGCGGCTGGTGGCGGTGACGTGATGCATCAGCAGCGGTTTAAACACCGTAATCCCACCGCACAGCATTGGGCCTGCGGTTTCGATATCAATGTTGTCTGGCAGTGGGATCACCCATTGCCAGTCGGCGCGCAGCTTATCAGCAAAACCGCCGTGGTTGAGGATGGTTGGTACCGAACCTTCGGTACAGTTAATCTGATTGCCATCGATACAAGCATCGCAGTGGCCGCAGCTTCGCGCCGTCCAGCCAATACCCACGCGCTGACCAATCTTCAACCCTTTACTCTGCGCAGCGCTGCCCAGCGCCACCACATGGCCAATCACCTCGTGGCCGGCAACCAGCGGGTATTGCGAGAAACCCCATTCGTTGTCGATCATCGACAGATCCGAGTGGCAGATACCGCAGTAATCCACCTTCACCTCAACGTCTTCCGGCAGCAGTTCACCGGCGTCGTACTCCCAAACTTCCAGTTCCGCTCCGGCATTTTTAGCGGCGTAGCTTTTTATTATGGACATTGTGTATCTCTTTCGTGTGGTGTTGAACTGAGAGTGTAGAGCATGCTGGAGGCAGGCGCTTGGCGGAAGGGGGGATTATGGGTGCTTCAGTAATAGTGCATTTAGCCACATTTCGCTGCGATCGGGGCGCTGATCCTCGGTTATCCAGTGACGTGTCAGCGTGATGTCTTCAAGCGTAGACAGCAGTGTATTCAGCCGCTGCTCGTTAAGGTCGGTAAAATGTCGTCCATCTTTGAGGCGTTCGCTATCGCCATATTTAAAAGAGGCATACCAGATACCGCCAGGCTTTAGCGCCCGAGCGAGCTTTGCCATCGCTGCGGGTAACTCCATGGCGCTGACGTGTAGCAGCGAAGCGCAGCACCAAATCCCCTCGTAGCGAGCGACGGCATCGACGTCGCTAAAGGTCATTTGCTTAACGGCCAGACCGGTATGCTGACTTGCGAGAATCGCCATTTCCGCCGTTGCATCGAAGGCCTCAACGCGATAGCCCCGCTGTAAAAATGCTTTACTGTCGCGTCCGGAACCACAGCCGGCATCCAGAACCCAGCCGTTTTTTGGAATGTGTTCCAGAAAAGGGCGGTAGAGAGCGTTCATATCGACGTTGACCGTGGCGCTGAAAAAATCGTCGGCGTGTTGTTGATAATATTTAAGCGTCATCAGAATGTATCCGTTCCCTGTGCGGCTGGCTCCCATTGGTGGAACAGTACTTGTAGCGCATCGTTCCAACTGGTTGCCAGAAATTTTTCGCGCTGCGCCGTGGTGGTACCCGTTTGGCGAATGAGCGTTTCGCGTAGCGGCAGGTGGCTATTAATAAAGTACTCGTTTCTCTCGTTCAGGCGCTGAAGCAGCTTGCGCGAGGGCAGGCGGGCGAACTTGCCTTTTTCGCCCCGGTTACACTCTTTGCATGCCAGCACCAGATTCCAGACACCGTCCACGTTACGCACCCGGTCGCGAGCCTTCCATGGGATAAAGTGATCGACATCGGCAAGCGCCTCATCTCCAGGACGCAGGCTGATTGGCGCAAAACAGTAGAAGCAACGCCCCTTTTGGTAGCCGTTAAGGCTATCGCGGCAGCTTGAGATTGCGACTCGGCGATCGTTGTTACGGCTAAACAGCATCTGATCGCTGTAGTCATACTCCACGTTGATAAGCTGGCTGGAGATGTTCAGCGCCCATGCTTGTTCCACAAGACTCCAGCGCGCATCGGTTTCAAAACTGAGATTTTGATACTGCTGGCGCTCACCCAGACGGTAGAAATTATCGGTCAGACGGATGCCCTTATGGCTTTTACGCTCATCAATAAAAAAGCGTTTGTCGATTTCACCCTGATTCACATTGTGAAACGCATCAATCACATTATTAAAGCCCTGGCGAACCGTTATGGCAGTGAGCGCATCACGGCTGATCTCGCTTGCATTGAACTGTGAACAAGCAGCAATAAACTGGCTGCTGCGTGAAGTGATCTGCTTTGGCGCATGCTGTAAATGACGGCACAAATGATCGCTGAACGGCACGGCCAGGTCGTCGAGTAAAATCAGATCGCTGCCCTCTGGTTTCACGTCGTACAGGGCATGCGCGAGCGCAAATTTGTAGGATGCGACATTTTTGCCAAAGAGAATAATCCCGCGCCAGTAGTTTTCCAGCGTAGGTTCAACCTGATAGAAACGCATAACGGTGTCCTGAGATCGGATTGTGAGTACTTGATTCAGTTACACGATCTCATAACAAACCGGCGTAAATGTAAACCGCCCTGATCACGTTGCTTTTTTTTGCGAAGCGGATTCAGAGAAAAAGGATTGGTTGGGTATTCCGTAAGGGCTAGTGGCCGTTTTAGCCTAGGGAGCGACGTTTTTTTAGACACTTAGCAGCATGATAGATGACTGATGCTTGCATGGCAGCGCGCGGCAGGTATAATCCACAACGTTTTCCGCATACCTTTCCGTGCCGGAGTGGCGAAATCGGTAGACGCAGTTGATTCAAAATCAACCGTAGAAATACGTGCCGGTTCGAGTCCGGCCTTCGGCACCAAAAGCATGTAAATAGACCTCAACTGAGGTCTTTTTTTATGTCTGAAATCCGCGCCACACAAGGCTTTCCACGATTTTCTCCTCAACTGAAGTCAACCTAACTCAACCCACATCAATAAGCCTGTGAGTATACTAATGAGTATATTTGCCGATTCGATATTGCTTGTATACTCACGAAATACCAATGGAAGGAGGACCATTATGGCCCTAACGGATACTAAAGTTCGTTCTGCGAAACCTGAGGAGAAAGAGTATTCACTTGTTGACGGTGACGGCATGTTTTTACTTGTAAAACCTAACGGTTCCAAGTATTGGCGATTTCGTTTCCGTTTTGGCGGTAAACAGCATTTGATGGCGTTCGGTGTCTATCCTGAAATTTCACTGGCGGATGCCAGGAAGAAAAGGGAAGAAGCCAGAAAGCTGGTAGCTGCTGGTATCGATCCTCGTGAGCATAAACGTGCTGCGAAAGAAGAGCAGGCGAAAGAGATTATTACTTTCGAGAAGGTTGCCAGAGAGTGGCTTGCGACTAACCAAAAATGGTCTGAAGATCATGCTAATCGCGTAAAAAAGAGCCTGGAGGACAATATCTTCCCGGCAATTGGTGCTCGCAATATTGCTGAACTGGGTACCCGCGATCTGTTAATTCCCATTAAAGCCGTCGAGACATCAGGCCGTCTTGAAGTGGCCTCCCGTCTTCAACAGCGCACCACGGCCATCATGCGTTATGCGGTTCAAAGCGGGTTGATTGATTACAACCCGGCGCAGGAGATGGCTGGAGCCGTCGCATCTGGCAATCGACAACATCGCCCGGCGCTGGAATTAAAGCGCATCCCTGAATTACTTCAGAAAATAGACGGCTATACCGGCAGGCCGTTAACCCGTTGGGCAACGGAACTCACTTTGCTTATCTTTATTCGATCCAGTGAGCTGCGTTTTGCTCGCTGGTCAGAGATCGATTTTGAAACGTCAATGTGGACCATCCCGCCTGAGCGAGAACCTATTCCCGGCGTGAAACATTCTCAGCGAGGATCAAAGATGCGTACACCTCATCTGGTGCCGCTTTCAAGGCAGGCGCTGGCAATCCTGAAGCAGATAAAACAGTTTTGCGGAGAACATGAGTTGATTTTCATTGGCGATCACGATCCGCGCAAGCCCATGAGTGAAAACACGGTCAACAGTGCTCTGCGGGTTATGGGTTATGACACTAAAGTTGAAATTTGCGGCCACGGCTTCCGTACAATGGCTTGTAGTTCGTTGATTGAGTCAGGGCTATGGTCGAAGGATGCGGTGGAGCGCCAAATGAGCCATATGGAACGTAATTCAGTGCGCGCGGCATATATTCATAAGGCGGAATTTATCGATGAACGTAGGCTGATGCTGCAATGGTGGGCTGATTTTCTGGATGCTAACCGGGATAATGGGATTCCGCCGTTTGACTATGCAAAGATCAATCGCGGTAGGCGCAATTGATGCGCTGGCGGTAAACCAGTTGTAGATTTATGTTCGCTATTAAACCCAAACCGTAAGGCCCGAAATGCGTCAGTTTGGCAGGGCTTACCTGCTTGCCGGTTAACGGAGTTGAGTTGACAACACTGCTTTCCAGGGAGCTGAAAGGCTAGGGGCAAACATTGTCTTGACGCCAAGAATACTGATCTGGATAAAACTATGCTAGGAAGAACGGATAATCCGCTAGACAGCAACATTTAAAATAAATACAACATTAAAGTAATCGCTGCTGTTGTTCTCTGCGCAGCCCTAAAATCATCACCTTATCAAATATGCCGATCATGACATTTAGGATGCATCTCGGCATTACTTAGGAAAGGAAGCCAGATGAAAATTGAATATATTGATATCCAGAACTACAGAAAGCTTAAAACTTGCAGAATTCGTCTGACTGACGAAGAAACACTGCTCGTTGGGGCAAATAACAGCGGCAAGACGTCAGCAATGGATGCGCTTATTTTCTTTCTGGATCAACGAGGAAGAACGGCTGCGAGCATCGCATCGGGTAAATCTCCATCTTCACGAAAATTAGGCGCAGCCGATTTCACCCTATCAAATTGGCATCAGCTTAATCAATTTGGTCAAGCATGGGCGAACGCCGAAGAGGTTGGCGAAAAAATCAGTGACTGGCAGCCCTTATGCCCAACGCTGGATGTCTGGTTAAAAGTCGAGAAAAATGAAGTCCATCGGGTACGGCACCTAATACCGACATTAAAATGGGATGGCGGACTGTTAGGCATTCGGATGATTTATCAACCCAAAGATCTTGATGCCCTAAAAGCAGACTTTATTGCCCACTTCAAGGCCGCTGAGCAGCTTAAAATCTCGGCAGAAAAAAATGCCGAAAAAGCTCAAGGTGGTTCAGCATCTGAGCTCAGTGATTTCAAATTTTCAGTCTGGCCGGGATCGTTGCGTGAATACCTTGAAAGAGAGGTGTCTAAAGCTTTTGAGATAAAATCTTACATCCTAGATCCCGCAAAACTTATCACGGACCAAGGAAGCAAATTCCTCCCTCAGGTTCTTGTCGAGGGGCAACTTCCGCTAGATTTTTATCCTTTCAATGGACTGTTCAAAGTAGATATCATTGATGCTACTCGTGGGTTTTCAGATCCCTATGTGGCAACAGGTTCTCAGCATGGTGCCTCTAATCTGGCTAGCCAGATTAACCAGTACTACAATCGGCATTTAAATCCTACCGATCTTCCTTGTGACGAAGATTTGGATGCCCTCGAAGCCATCGCCTATGCTCAACACTCCTTTGATGGAAGACTTAACAAGGTGTTTAACAAACCCTTGAAAGAGATAGAGACGCTGGGGTATCCGGGGTTCAGCGATCCCCATATCAGATTATCTAGCAGGGTTAATCCGATCGATAATTTGGACCACGAAGCGGCCATTCTTTTTGAGATCCAGAAAACTAGCCACGCCGCAGGGGTGCCTCTGATGAGTCTGTCAGAGAAATATAACGGGCTTGGCTACAAAAATCTGATATCCATGGTTTTTACAATGATGAGCTTTAGGGATCAATGGATGCGCGTCGGTAAAGCCGGCCTAAGAAAACCAGAGGAAGATGTCTTTGTTGAGCCTCTTCACCTTATTCTGATTGAAGAGCCGGAAGCTCACCTGCACGCGCAGGTTCAGCAGGTGTTTATCAAAAAAGCTTATTCGGTGCTGCGCAATCATGATGATTTGCGGACTTCCAAGAGGTTCTCGAGCCAACTGGTGGTCAGCACACATTCAAGCTACCTTGCGCATGAAGTGGGCTTTGAAAAGCTCAGGTACTTCAAACGTAAACCCGCTACAGGTCCGCATGACGTGCCGACTGCGGACGTTATTGATCTGTCCTGTACTTTTGGCAACGGTAAAATCCGCTCGGATGATGTCTTACAAACGGCTCAGTTCGTGGCTCGCTATCTCAAAACCACACACTGCGATCTCTTTTTTGCGAACGGGATTATTCTAGTCGAGGGGGCGGCAGAACGTATCCTGATGCCGCATTTTATCCGTAATAATCCCAACGCTAATACAAGTTTGGACAACAGCTACATTTCGATTCTGGAGGTAGGAGGAGCCCATGCTCACCGGCTGAGGGCATTGATTGACATACTTGGGATTCCCACCCTTGTCGTCACTGATACGGATGCTCAAAAGCCTCCACTCAAACTACCGGCAGATGTTCAAAAAGTTAGCTCAGGAAATAAACCCAAAGCTATCAGGCCTGAATTTGGCAAGGGATATATTACTGGCAGCCATACCATAAAAATTTGGCTCGATGTTGAGGGAGGGCTGGATACGGTCCTTAGAATGCCGGAGCATGAGAAAATTCGTGGTAAGGTCAGGATTGCATTTCAATATGGTATTCCCATTAAATTTGGAAAAGAGGAGGAGGCCGAGGCTTTCCCTTACACATTTGAAGATGCTATTGCATTGACGAATCCCGAGTTGTTCAAAAAAGTAGAAAAACCTACCGGGATGATGAAAAAAATGCAGGATGCTCTTAACCTCGATACGCTTGAACAGTGCTGTGAAAAACTCTATTTGGCACTCAAAGATGACAAAGCCGAGATGGCACTCGATTTATTGTACTGTGCTGACCCCGCCGAACTCGCCGCGCCTAAATATATTCAAGAGGGGCTGGACTGGCTTAAAAAAGAGCTGGAAGTGGCGAGTAGAGACCTTACGCCGGAAGTGCCGAAAGTCACTGACGTTTGGGAGGGGGAATAATCATGGAGACACCATCCACGAACGAACCTGTGGTAGAAGAGCTTTTCAGTTATCTTGATCTGGAGAATCCCAGAAGTTTTCTGCTTTTTGCCGGTGCGGGATCTGGAAAAACCCGTACGTTGGTCAGTGTGCTGGAGAAAATGAAACAAAGGTATTCTTCGGAGCTGTCTAGATGCGGAAAAAGAATAGGCATTATTACGTTTACAAATGCAGCCTGCGAGGAAGTACAACGGCGATTATTTTTTGATGCCAATTTCATGGTTTCAACCATACACAGTTTTTGCTGGGACTTGATCAACCCATTTACATCAGATATAAAGTTATGGCTTAAAAATGAACTCGAGAAGAGTATTGAACAACTCACCCGCGACATTGAAAAAAGCAGAAAACCTGATGGTATTACGGCGCAAAGAAACAGACGGAGTTTAGCCAGCAAAACGAAACGGCTGCAATACCTCGATAAAATTCAAAAATTCAGCTATTCCCCTACAAGCAACAGGCCTGAAAAAGGGGCGTTAAATCATAGTGAAGTGATCAACGTCACCGCTTATCTCCTCCAAAATGAAGCTCTACTCAGAGAGATTTTATTTAGCAGATTCCCAGTGCTTTTGATTGATGAAAGCCAAGACACGAATAAATATCTTATCGAATCGTTAATTATGACACAGCAGGAGCATCCCACCAAATTCTGCATTGGATTGTTCGGCGATATGATGCAGCAGATATTCAGCGGGGGAAAATCCGACTTAGCCTCTCCTCTACCCCCTGGATGGGAGTCACCAGAGATAATAATTAATCACCGTTCACCAGTGAGAATTGTCACTTTGATTAACTCCATCAGGCAATTCAATGATGCATATATTCAGGAGCCGCGCCCTGACGCCCAGCCTGGAACTGCGCGCTTGTTTGTGGTTGACATGAACACCCACAAGGAAAGAGCCGATATTGAGCGTCAGGTCGCTGAATATATGGCTGAACAGGCGGCTGATACTGAATGGAATAACAAACAATCAGTCATGGTACTGACGCTTGAACACCATATGGCTGCCAGACGTGGTGAGTTCGAAAACTTCTTTCTGCCCCTTCTAGAGGTCGAAAGATTGGGTGATGCAGCAATCAATGGGGATAGTCAAGAGATAACATTCTTATCCTCACAACTATGGCCACTTATTGACGCAATTCGCAGTGATGATGATTTTAAAATTGCTACAATCATGCGTAAGTACTCCCCTGTTTTTTCGAGTTCGCGCCTCGAATATGCAGACGATCCACTATTGCTCTTCCGTGAAGCACAATGCCAAATAGACAAGATAAAAGTGCTTCTTGGCGAGAACTTGGCGTTCCCCATTCTAGAAGTGTGCAAACTGATTCATGAAGGGGAATTGCTGATCTTGCCTGAGGCTTTCCAGCTTCACCTAGCGCTGGTGCCACATAAGGATGATGAATCCACGGAGGAAGTGGACGTCAACAAAGAGCATGAAGCATGGAGCAGATCTTTGAGCGCATCCGTCCGTGAACTGGAAAATTATATTAGCTATATTTCATCTACATCTTCCTACGATACTCATCAGGGAGTGAAGGGACTGCAGTTTCCTCGAGTCATGGCTATTCTGGATGATGAAGAGGCCCGTGGATTCATGTTTAGTTACGATAAGCTACTGGGCGTCATACCGCACTCTAAAACGGATCAGGAAAACGAAAGTGCGGGGGGTGACTCTTCGCCTAAAAGATCGCGCCGCCTTTTTTATGTTATCTGCAGCAGGGCACAGGAGAGCCTCGCTGTCGTTGCATACACTAAAGCGCCCTATTTAGTTGAACGGACCGTAATTGAGTCAGGTTGGTTCGTAAAGGAAGAAATTATGCATATGTGAACGGGGCCATGTATGGTGAAGGATAATGAGGATGACTTTCCAAAGGAGCAGAATACCGCGATTGGGTACCGGTCAATTTAAAAAATCAGGCATATAGATTTATGGCAAGTTCTGTTTTGGTACAGTGGGGACACTCCAATATAATTGACAAGTGAAGCCACTACAATAGGTGGCTTTATTTATATTCATCGGGTAAGGATTGCTATCCTAAATAAATCTGGAAGCTATCAATATTGAATATATTAATAGGCAGGCTCAGTTCATTGTGTTAATTATTCTTTCAGCCAAATGTCCTCTTATGGCTGTGAGTTCAAATGATGCACGCAATACACTTATTGAACCGTTCTGCGGGTGATTCATAGTCTAGCGTTTTTCTCGGCCTTTCGTTGAGCTGAGCAGGATATGTAGATGCAGGCTGAATGGTATGCTTCCGTAATCGTAATTAATTGGATTATATGTCTGAATTTTATGAAAAATAACTTGATGAGGGGGCCGTGGATAGTATTTTTATAAAATGGCCTTTTACTTATAAAAGGCCATTCCGATCCCAGATTACCAATAGGTTACTGATAATAGCCAGCAAAATTGCTGCTGAATAATAATTCTGCATTTTCAGCTACAGCTATAGCATTTCGTACATCTTGCTGTTTCAAATCTAACACCCGTAATTTACCTTTTACTTCGGCGACGGATTCGATTCGCCTATAAGCATCAGGATGGTGTTCGGCATATAGCGCCAGTCCTTTCAGTTTAGGCAAGGCATCAGCCAGATGAAGGCCATGTGGATCTACCAGGTCCACAATCATTTCGCCATCCTGTTCGGCAAAGAATAGGAAATCGGGACGAACAATTTTGTATTGTTCGGCTTCAACATAAGCGATTCCTAGTGACGACTGCCCTGTGTATTGTGGATTTCGATACCAGAAAGCAAATCCTTCACGTTTGGTTTCGATCTCAAAAACCGTGGTTTCCCAATGGTTCAACTGAGCCGGATAATTCCCGTTTTCGTCACACAACAAATGGTGTTTCCAGACAGGAAGGTCGGTTTCCTTCTCACCTTCACGCGCCCTGGTCATTTCAAACTTGTTCTCCGGCTTGACCAGATCCACGTCCTGCGGTTCGGTACTCATTTCGGCGATTTGACGATAAGCCTCTCTACGCTCATCTTTCAAGGTCTTAATCTGCTGCGTGTACTCAGCCAGCCACGCCTTCGCCAGTTTATCAGCCTCGGCATCGAAGTAATCCTGCACCTCCATCACTAGCCCCAAACCAGCAACGGTCACACGAGCTTCCATGATTGCTTCCAAATACTCCTCAGCATCCTCTTCTCGATCCGCGACCTTATCGGCCAGATATTCGACATAGGTACGTGAAACATCTGGGCTGAAGATTCGGGCTGCGCGCCGGTAGGCGTCATCAATCACCGCTACGTCCGCCTCCTCCCAGAATTCGTTGAAGGTCATTGCTTTATTCTTCAGGCTGGCAACTACAGCTTTACCATCCACTACGAGCACTGCATTGCGCTTGTTTTTGATTTTTTCAGCATTTTCTGTTTGGAATTTGTCCAGGACAGCGTGCAAAGCAGCATGGGCTTTCCTGACTGCCCCATCAAGAATGCCGTCATCAACCAGTTCCTGTGCCAGCGCGGTCAGACGTCTGGCTGGTCTGGCTCCTTTCTGTGGTCGGGTTTGTGAAGGTAGCGCTTCAAATACTTCCCATACGGCAGCTGAAGCCGCCGGGTTAGGTTTCATCTCCACAGGGTTAACCAAGATACGTCCGCTCGGAGGGGATGTATCATCGCCCTTAAACAGGGTATTGACGACATCTCTCACTGTATTGGTATTAAACTTGGGCAACAGGCATTCGACAGAGTTTAAGCGCTCATTACCCGGAATACGTCTGGCCAGTGGAGTTCGTACCATACGCCCCAGTAATTGCGTAATATGCGTTTTGTCGCTGGCAGCGCGGAAGGAAACCATTACTTCGGCACGCGGGCAATCCCAGCCAGTGCTGATTGCATCTTTAGCAATCAGTACTCGCACCCAAGTTGATTCCTGCACCCGCTGCGGTTCAATATAATGTACCTGGTGTTGGCCGAAACGCTGTGTGGTATGTTCACCGAAAACATGAGCAACACTGTCAATGGGCAATTCGGGGTAGCGAGAGAATAGCGTATCCAGCCAACGCCCCACTTCGTTCGGGTCAGGCGTATTGGGTACCTGGAATACCATCAGCGGCACTACTTCGCGCGCAGTTTCCTGCTGTTTTGCATACTCTGCCCAGGCATCGGTCACTTCCCTGAGTCTGTCGGCAGCACGGCGTACCCATACAGTATCGAAGTCTCCGGCTTCATCCGGTACACCAAGAATGATATCGTCCTTGATAAGTCCCGATTCCTGCACTTTAGCTGAGTCAACCACCACGTTCGGCAGTTTGACATGATGACCGGCATTGGCAATAGCATTGTCGAAACGTTCAACTGTGGCAGAAATACCCCACACTACTGGAATACCTTTCACTCCAGCCGAACCATTGATTAGACGTTGCACAATAGTACTCTTAGCAGCTTCACTGGAAGCCGTTGACGAACCCATACCTCTGTGCGCTTCGTCAAGCACCAGATAGAGGGTTAGATCCGGGTCTTCAATGGTGTTCTGGATGGTATCCCATAGCGTATAAGCCTGTGCATCAGGAGCTGCTTCGAAGAGCCCGCCTTTATCATCGAACCCGCGTACCAGCAGGCTTTTTTTGCCAAACTTCTGCGTGTTAAGGAAATAGATTTTTCCAGCCTGAAATTTGCGCCGACTGAAAGGATGTTCAACCACAACCATATCGTTGTAGTTGATACGGTCACTGGCTTCCATCAAGCGAAAGCGGGTTTGCTCGTTCAGTGCAGGATCGTCACTGAACCAGATTACTACCGCGCCAGGATCGGCATCGAAATTAAACTCGTCGTCGCCATGAAACAATGCTTCAAACGCAGCGGCAGCCATGACGGTCTTACCCGCACCGGTCACAGCCGTTAAGGAGAAGGCGCTCTTGTCATTTTCGTTATGCCAGAAACGGCGAGCTTTTCTGAGATTCACCAGCGAATCACGTACAGCATCACGCTGGTAGTCTTTGAGAGTGAACTTCATTCTGTTAATTCCCCACTGGTGAAGCTGAAATTGGTCAGGTACGATTCATACAAACGTACCGGCTCAACACCTTTTGGCAGACGTCTGGTGACAGCTTGGAAGTGGCGGTCATCGTCAGTGACGATAAAGGCTACTCGTATGTCACTGGTTTGGCTAATGGCTTCAATGAAAGGCGTAGCCTGATCTACGACTGACAGCAGGCCATAGGTATCTGCCACCGCCCATCCTTCAAGAGGCAGTGTGTCAATACGTTTGCCGCGTGCCCCTGCGCGTAGCCAGAGTAACGGCGCAATTCGGGTATAAGCCAAGTTGTGACTAACTGATTTCTCAGCTTCGTAGGTTAGGGTAAAAAACTCAGCATTTTCCTCAATACCTTCAGAGATTGGGAATAAATCGGTAAATTTATAATCACCTTTAATCGGTTTACCATCGGGAGTCTTGCCTGTGATGGCAGCAAGCACACGTGGCTTGGTTATATAGTCACATATACCCCATTTTTCCCATTCGGGATCACCTGGTCGAAGGCCCTGTTCACGCAACAGTTTTTGTTCATCGGCCGCTACTTCGTTGTTAGTGACAGATATGCACTGACGGCAACCTCCGTCTTGCTTGTTCAGACGCATGACTGCGTGGGCAGTGGTTCCAGAACCACTGAAAAAGTCAAGCACTACTGCATTAGGATTATTTATTACAAAAAATCTGAGCGCATCTTCAACGGCGTAGAGTGATTTTGGGAATGGAAAGGTACGGCCCGGGAGCAAAGACCGAAGTAGATTTGAACCATGATGCCCTGCGCTATGACTAGAGACATTCCAAATAGTTGTTGGCCGGTATTCTGCTTGAGTAGTTTCCCCATTTTCATTTTCAGTTATGATAGAACCATCATAATTATGACCTATTACTTTATATTCTCCACTCGCAACTTTTGCTCTTTCACCAGCCTTAAGATATGCAATAGCAGTTTCTGTACCATTTGGCTTGCCTAATCGTGCATGGCCTTCAAGAATTAGATTACGTAATGCCTCTGGTCCTACTTGCCAGCGACCTTCTGAAGAATCTCTTCGCAGAGGCCATATGGCTACACAACCATCAGGAATACTGATAGATGATCTTTCAACATTTATAGCTATTGGATCACCAACGGAGTGGAATTTCGAGCAATCTGATGTCAAAAATATCGGGTAAAACATTTGAGGTCTAGCTTGGCGGGTAGCTTCAGTGCCCGTTCTTTTTAAACTAGCCCAATGAATAGACCCTCGCACAGTACTTGTTTCTTGCCCATTTGACCATTCTTCAGGAAGCCGCAGGGGCGTCACACTTGAATTACCAAAATAGACAAAATAAATGTATTCATCTGAGCGTTTGAACTGAGTTCCCCGAGTGCTACCTTGAGGGGATATAACGCTACTGACCATTTGAATTTTTGCATTTTGAAACGTTTGTTCAAGCAACAGCCCTAGCCGTAAATATTCTTTCTCATCAATAGTCACGATTAGCACTGAATTATCTGGGTTCAATAATTCTTGCGCAATAAGCAAACGACGTTCCATAAAAGCCAGCCACTTACTATGTCGATAAATATCGTCACCTTCGACATAATCGTTATTGTATTTCCAGTCTTTTGCTCCCGTGTTATATGGTGGGTCAATATAGATGACGTCTACCTTGCCCCTGTGCGTGTAGGTCAACGCTTTCAACACATGGTAGTTCTCGCCATTGATTACTGAATGGTAAGGTTTGTCACCACCACGCTGTACTTTTCCTGTACTGACCAGACCCGGCCAGATCGTGTCACGAAATTCAGCTATAACCACTAGGTCACTTAGCGTTACTGTCTGAGTCTCGACATCAGCTGCGCCCAGCAATTCTAGATCGGCTGTCTTCTTCGCTTTATGGATTGCTTTCACTTGCCACAATCGCTGGTCACCTTTCTTGGTGGAGCCACGTTCTGGCAAAATGCGCACTTTATCTCCCTTGCGCACTGGTCGCAATGGTAACTCTACGACTTCAGGGCTATGTCGCTCGAAATTCAGCCCGAAGGGAAGACGTGACGACAGGATCTTGATTTCTCGATCAAGATCAGCGCCCAGTTGCGGGTCTTTGGCCTTCGCTTTAGCTATTAAATCAGTCAGCCTGGACATATATTCCTTGTTTCTTATCAATTTTAAGCATTGTAGGTTCTTAACGTTCGGCTCTCAGGAAAGCCCAATACGTTGATTCACAGAAGGAATCAGAACGCTGAAAAATTGGCGGTAATATTAACACTATGCAATGAATTCGGCGATCCCAAAACCGAGAGTTTCGGGGGGGGGGGCCTTTGGTTCTGGATACACATTCGGGTAATGGTGGTGTTCGACCTCTGCCATGTTCAAACTTTGGGGACAGCTGGTTATCCCAGTGTTTTGATGAAACAGTTGGACAGGTTTCGACGTCGGTTAACCAGCGAATCAATGTCAGGCCAAAGCGCCATTCTGACCACCAGCAATCGTGGATTCGCTTTCAGTGCCTGTCTTCTGTGGGGCATCATGACTGCTAAAGGCAACAGCTACGATAATGCCTGTGCAGAAGGAAAGCTTCTTTCATTCACTGAAGATGGAATGCGTGCACGGATAGCGCTTTGTCAGCCGTGAACTGATGCGAATGGCTGTGTTTAATTATATCTATTGTGATTACAAGAGCTGGCCTCGTCACAGTGCCTGTGGCGGTCTCAGCCCGGAACAGTTGAAAACCAGAACCTCGCTTAGGGAAGGTGCGAACAA
>NZ_JAKCNS010000167.1 GCF_021440345.1 Kluyvera intermedia | reverse complement strand
ATTAGGAATATTTTTGCTGAGTCTTATTTATATATAAATGAATGGTCATCAGCGATCTATCATTTCAATAAAACCTTAAATAAAGACTTTTTGCAATCTTATAAGCATGCATATTCATATCGTATGTTAGGCAATATCGACAAGTCGTTAAGTATTTTGGAACACAGTCTTAACGCTGGGGATGGGCAAGGGAAATGTAAAGATTCCTGGTTGCTTTTGATTGAGCTTTGCCAGATAGCTGGAGATTGGAACAAGGTCGTTTATGGATGGAATAATATAATTAGATACTACTCTGATAATTTACCGACTGATGCGTGGTTACATTTAAAAAATGCGCAGATAAGGTCTAAGCTTGATGATAGTTCATTGAATGATTCTGAAAGAATGTTGTTACTTGTCAACCTTGGTAATTGGGGGGCATTAAGTGAAAGTCAGAAGGCTTTACTGCTAGTATCAACGAATACATTTATTGAATAATAAAATGGGGAGGGTGTTTTACATACATCCTCTCTGAACTTACTAGACTATTATGGTTATGGTATTTATATGATAATTACCCTTGGTTCATATAACGATGACAGAGGTAATGCTATTATTTATGGCGGTGAACATAAAAATAGTGTAAAAGTCACATTTTCTGGTCGGAATAACACTTTGACTGTCAGTGATTATACGCAGCTCAATAATACTACAATCCTATTTGATTGTGATAATGGAGTCTGTAATATAAGTGATAATAAATTCACAGGAAATATTAGAATTGGGCAGGATTGTCAAGTCAATATTTCCGATAAAGTTTCATGTACGAATAGTTGCATTATTACGACAGCAGAAGGTGCGTCAGTATTTATTGGCGAGGATTGTATGATCGCTTCTGTTGTCGAAATTCGGGCTGATGATGCTCATCCGATATTTAATGTTAAAACTGGGTTAAGGGTAAACCGTTCACGAGATATTATTATTGGTGAACATGTCTGGTTGGCTGGTCGCTCGACCATTTTATCGGGCGGACAAATAGGAAGTGGCAGTGTGCTAGGCTATGGTAGTATTCTAAAAAGCAAAATGCCCAATAATTGTATTGCTGTTGGCATTCCAGCAAAAATTTCTAAAAGAAATATTGCATGGGAACGTCCACATTTGAGTATGACGACTCCTTTTTATAAACCGGATAAAGAGAGTATTGCAATAACCAAAAAATATTGGAAGAGAACTATTACTTCAAAATGATATTTTATGATTTGTCGACAAGGATAGTGAGTTTATATGAAGCGCATTACTGCATTACAACCTGAGCAAGTAGTTAAAATAGATAAAAGTGTCGGTTTTAATTCATCATGGATTGAATTTGAAGATGATGTTCCTGATATAAATATAGGGTACGGCGTAAAGCTTTCATCTGCTCAGATTACCGTTTGCTCTGGCGGGAAGTTAGTCATTAAGGATCTTTGTGAAATCAGTGGGCGAATAATCGTTGGGCCAGGATGCCAGGTCACGATTGGTTATGGACTCATTTGTAATGATCTTATTTATATACAATCGGCCGATAATGCTAATGTAACGATAGGTGATGATTGCCTTTTTGCCAATACAAGAATCTATAGCTCAGATATGCACTCAATATTTCTGGATGAAACCGGAGAAAGAATAAATAAGTCACAAGATATAGTTATCGAAGATAAGGTATGGTTATCCCGTGACGTTCTGATTCTAAAAGGTACAGAAATTGGAAAGAATAGTATAGTTGGCGCACGAAGTGTGTTGGCTGGTAAATATTCTGGTTCTTCTATGATTACGGGTAGCCCTGGTAAGGTGGTAAAGACAGGGATATCCTGGTCTCGTACCTTAGTTGACCAGAAATCTAAAATACTGACTCCTGATTTTTCTATTTATAAATTCAGATCGGCTGCTGTTCAATTTAATAATTGTGAAGTTATTGCGCAGGCTCTTCATTTATGGGATGTGAGAGATACCATCTCGAATGAAGATTGCTATGTATTATATTATCTGGCCAGGGCAATATTGCTACGTGATTTTAAAGGAAAGAATATCGATCATGTGATAATTAATGATAGAGTCATCCGTTTGGAAGAAATTCATAATATACTGACGGTAGTGTTTGAAAAAAGTAATGGTCGGAACGAAGCTTGCAAAGGTTATGCTGACCTTGCCGATGAAATGCTAGCTCATTTGCAGATTTTGAAGAGAATTTCTAGCAATGAAAAATATGCTAAGGTTCGCTCT
>NZ_JAKCNS010000166.1 GCF_021440345.1 Kluyvera intermedia | reverse complement strand
CCGGTGCCGGTTTCGCCGATGATAAGCACCGTCGCGTCGGTAGGCGCAAGGCGAACCAGTATCTTCTGAAAGGCCTGTGAGGCGGGGTCGACCAGCGACGGGCCGGTTACGGTAAGTTCTGCGTTGAGCATCGTGAGTCTCCAGCTGATTTCTTTAAGGACGGTATCTTTTGCCGTCGTGATTTGCCAGAGGGGGACGCGGGCGCTTTGTTGCCATTGCGGCAGTTTTGGTCGTCCGGGTGTTGCATCTGCAACAGATTTCAACCACCCGGATTTAAATTAACTCAATGATAAATATGGTTATTTAATTTTTTGAAAGCTGGCACAGATTTCGCTTATCTCTTTATAACTGACTTAAATAAC
>NZ_JAKCNS010000165.1 GCF_021440345.1 Kluyvera intermedia | reverse complement strand
TGTTAGATTATAATCCAATGCACGCTTTGTAATTTGTTTTATGTTTCTTATTTAATTGATATCATATTAGGTTATGTTTATGAAAGTTATTTCAAAGATAAAATTTGAAAACATTTTGCAATGGGAATTTGGCTGGGTTTGATAAGCCGAATTACGCTTGCTATATGTTTTTATGATATGATTGTTCTGAGTTATTATAAACTTAACTCAGAAGGAAACGCTGAAATCTTGATGGTTTTTTACAACGCCATCTATACGTCTAAACATTTTAGTGCAACCTATTATGAGATGTGTTTAAAATAACGCATAATATGATGAACTATATTTTTATCTTTCGTACATAAAAACAATGTTTTTATAGCGTCGAAACAACATATTGTGACACACTGTCGATGGTGCTAACTTTCAATCTAGTTATGCGATACATATCACTATTCTGTCTATATATTTAATTGAGAATAATTCCCTCGTAATAAATTT
>NZ_JAKCNS010000164.1 GCF_021440345.1 Kluyvera intermedia | reverse complement strand
AGCATTATCTACAGAATCAAAATACGATACAGAATTATCTCTACCTAAAAAAACAGCCGCATCGCAATATTGTTTAAGTAAATTGATACTATGGGAAACCATTATAAAATTTGACTCTCGATGGCGTTGATTAAATATTTCCAAACATTTTTTCTTAAACCTTGCGTCACCTACTGAAGTGACTTCATCAACTAAATAATAATCAAATTTAAAAGCCATACTCAAACCAAATCCAAGTCGAGATCTCATCCCTGATGAGTATGTTTTTATTGGCATATCGAAATATTTACCCAGCTCAGAAAAATCGGCAACAAAGTCGATTTTATCTTTTAAATCTTTTTTTTCTGCGTATAGTCTGGAGACAAACTTTACATTTTCACGCCCAGTTAAACTGCCCTGAAATCCACCAGAAAGGCCTACTGGCCAGGATATAGTCTGCTTTGTACTAATTAGCCCATAATCCGGTCGGTCAACACCGCCTATCATACGTAATAATGTAGATTTCCCGGCACCATTTCTACCAATAAGGGCAATGCTTTTATTTGAAGGTAAGTCAAAAGTTAAATCTTTAAATACAAAGTGACGGCCCGCAGGAGTTGAATAACTTTTTGTTAATCTTTCTATTTTAATCATGAGGTTAACATGGCCTCTTCACGCACAGAATATAAACACAATCCAATAAATAATGACACTATTGAGCACAACCCAAGGTAATTTAAACTTGTGGCCCCAGTGATATATCCAGGAACAACAAACTCTCTGCTCAACTCAATAACATGGACAATAGGATTCCAAAGTAGATACCCCCAATAATCTTCAGGAACTGAATGCAATGGGAACATCACACAAGAGATAAAATAGAGTGGCTTAATCATTATTGGTAGAAATTTTTCTGTCTCAGGAAATGCATTACTCACCACCATGAATATTAGTCCTACTCCGCATGAAAATATGAAAAGAAAGAACCAAGCAAGCGCTAATAGCAAGATATTTTCAAGCGTAAAAACTTCACCTATCATTGCTAAAACAGTCATCAATAGAATAAAAACAAATATATATATAAATATTTCCAGAGCAGCTCTTGATATTAATGTATCAATCGGCTTTACCGGTCTATAGTTAAATAACCCTTGATTTGCTTCTATTGCAGAAATAGACCTATTTGTTATATTGCTAAATATAAAAAAAGGAATTATTCCATTTATTAAAAATACAGGAAAAGAAATATCTGGCATTGTCTTATGCATAACATACCCAAATATCCCCACCATCACCATCAGATGAGCAGCTGGCTCCAGCACCGCCCACAAATATCCCAATCTATACTTCCCAAAGCGGGTTTTTATTTCCCTCATGAATAATGCTTTGATTACCGCCTGCTGTACTTCTAAGCCACTCCTTGCCATATAACCTCTACTCGTAACTTTATTTTTTGGCACGCTACCGCCCATGGCTCATAGCAACCAGTCCGCTAACAGGGAAAACCTATATTTTGAGGGAATGTAAAACGGCGAGACACAAATATATTAAATGCCTGTGTTATATATTTCAGCTATTGAAGAGGCCCGAAATATCACTCCATTGAACATTTCAGAAGGCACTTATGCCTTGCTGTATTGTACTCAATATCAAATTATTTCGTAGCCTATATGATTTAGTTAAATTAAAAATATTTGTTAATTTAACTAAATCATAATAAGAAATTATTAGAATGGATGCGTGATGAAAATGAATAATTCTTTATTAATAAAATATAAATATTAATAAAACAGATGA
>NZ_JAKCNS010000018.1 GCF_021440345.1 Kluyvera intermedia | reverse complement strand
GTTTCAGGGGGCTACATCACATTTTTTTTCCTTCGCTCAATCCCGGCAGCAATATGTTTTTTTTGAATAGAATAAAACTTATCGAGATCAGATTCATTGCCAGGTACAAGATCATTAATATCAATCGGTCTGGTGATCAATGTAAGATCCATTCTTAAAATACGAGCATCTCCCCCCGTTGCTCTTGTTTTTTTAGCCAGCGATCTCAGAATGAGATCATGCGGTTCCGGTTGCATCATCAATAGCATACCAAGACGGGGATCCTTGATGTAGAAACTGCCCGTTGACACACGGCTGACCCGATAATTTTCACCACACCACAGGCTGTTAAGATTTGCTGTCTTACGGCGCATGATACTTTCAAACAGAGCACTTCCCTCATCAGAAGTGATACCTAGGCTAGAGTAGTCGCTCATTTCTTTCAGAAGCGCTTCCGGTGTAGGATCGGTTACCGTTAAATGCACTCTCACAGGCTTTACAGGTTCATTTTTAAGACATTCCTCCAGCTCGTGTCTGGCTTCTTCTATTCCGTCTTTCTGACGTATCGCTTTCTGAAGCGATTTCTTAAGGCTTTTACATTCTTCATCCCAGAGCACATATTGTCGTTCGTATTCTTTCAGCCTAATTGAGAATACCTCGGCCAGTTGGTGCTCAAACTGGTGAATTTGGGCCATTGCAACCCTATATACTGTTGTTTTTCGGCTTCCCGATCTTGCCAAACTAATGTGGAAATGCGACACGGGTGCGATAACACCATCAACAATTTCAACATCATACATATCCTGACAGGCCAGAGACATGCTTGCCAGAATTGTGGAAAATGTTAGCTCAATAGAGGCTTTAGTTTTTCCACATATGCAAAATAAAATTTGCTGGATGAAAATCAAAATCGCTCTAACATCCAGATTAAGATCATGATTTTCATTTTTTTTATGTGTAAGTTTCATTGAACACTCCTTTTAGAGAAAAAAATTAAACCACCCGAGAGGCGATCCACTCGTCTACAGAGGTAGAGCGCCAACCGACAGATGCAGCCCCAAGCCGGATCGGTTTAGGAAAATCAGCATCGTAATACCGGGATTTTGGGTTCAATTTTTCGTAGATGCTGGATCGGGATATTCCCAAGAGTGCCGTCAAATCAGCCATACGCAGAATGCGCAGAGGCTGGTTAGAATGGTTCGTTTGCTCACATGGTTTTAACATTTTTAGTTCCCCTTATTGGACGTCTTAGTCAGCGCTCGAACTCTCTCATACCATCTGAGATACTGTCCCCGTCAAAAAACGGAAACCAACCGGAGGGAACGTGGGGACTCATGCTTTTGCTGATATGATGTATCGTCTTTATCAGTTCTTTGGCCTGTTTGATAAGGATGACGAACGGCGTGAAGTGCGTGGAAACAGCAGTTATTCCTTTCATCAGTCCTTTTTTGATCAAGGCTATAATGATGTAATAAGAATAATTGACAGCAATGAAGTCTTCAGCCTCGAAGAAAGGCGCGAAATTTTTTACAAATACGAGCAACTATATAACGCGCTAATCCATATTCCGGTCTTTTCTCATCTGGACAGTCGCCAAATCACAAAGCGATACCTTCACTTTGCATTGCCTCCCATAGTAGCATTAGACGTTTACAATTCTCTTCCCCCCGATGATGAAATGCATTTCTATTACCATATTCATCGTTTTTTAATCAGTACACACTGCCCACACGAAAGCGCTGATAAAAGAAAGATTTATGTCGGCGTGAAAAACTATTTGCGGGAATACATTCACTCATTTGATTTTCCGTACAAAGGCCATCTAGATCCCCTTTTTAACTTCGTTAGCTGTATCAAAGCAGGAAGTGGGCAGCGGGAATATACAATAAAAGGAATAATAAAAAAATGCCGTTCAGAATACGATGAAAGCAACATTTTGCAAAAAGACATAACACTCCACTCGCAGAATTTAGATAAGATTGAACGGGCTTATCTGTCACTTAATGTGTTACTCGCATTCGAACGCAAGACCTCTGTCATTACCGCGGTATCCATGCATTACCGACACACCCTAAACAATGGCATTAATTACAACAATAGTTATGGCATTTTATGTCGATATATCTACTCTAAGGGGTATGACGAAAAACTATTACATTACATTACTCTTCCATTTTATAATGTGGCTGTCCGGCCCGTTTCGGTAACTATAGAGGAAAAACCGTATCGTTATGTACACGAATTAAAATGGCTTATTTTTAACACTAGGAATAACACCAAATACTCTAAATGGGATTTAGCTGAAATAGCATCTTGTTTCAAATCTGCATCTAACTCAGATGTACTGATACCCTACTCCCAACTTTTGCAAACCATCATTTTTCTCAGTCAGAATAAAACAGATGAAGCATTCCGACTTGTAAACAAAATCCCATTAACTACCTTACCGATTGGTTACCTGCCCTCAGCCTTTTCAGTTATCAAACTGGCATTAAAAGTGAAACTGGAAAGAAAAAAAATAAGAAATAAAACATTACTGTCCGTGATAAACAGCACCTTGAGCAATCAAGGTGCTCTTACCGAACTTATTGCTGTGACTCAGGGAGAAACTGATAGTAATCTTGTATTATGCGCAGATAACATGACGATCATGCGTGCAATAAAAATGTACAACCACATGATAAGAAAGGTAAGTTATTCATCTGAAGATTCACTATCTGATGTGTGTCCGCAAGCTATATTCGGAATTCTTGATGAAATAGAATGTGCGCTGGGCAAATTAAATATCCTTATTCGCGAAACAGGTGATAGCATTGACAGTAATGAACTAGCCGGGCTTATAGTGAAAAATAAAACACTAACAGCTCGTGAATTGAATGAAAACCTGGTTGGTGTGCTTGACAAATGCACACTTTATAATTTCCTGAGTAGCATCAATGTTTTTATTAGTTATTTGAGATGCCCTGGAGAAGAACTAGGACACATCAGGATATTTGCCGGTGTAACAGAGAAGCCCAAACATCTTCGGGAAAAGGTATGTGAAGCGTTGAAGATTGCATCAGTAAAACGCAAAGAGGGCACGCTTAGGGAGAAGGGAAAAGCGACCCGACGTCAACAGAAAAGTACTAGTGCGGTCAGAAAAAGTAAATGACGCTTTATCTTTCCCCTGCTACAGCTGCTACACGTAGCAGCTGTAGCAGTCTCCAAAGATTGGAATAATCATTTTGGTTGAGTATAAGACCATCCCAATACAACCAACTGAATGTCTGGGCTGCTGACAGTTCAGTATGCTTATGTAGAGTTACCTGTGAGATTTAACTTCGGACTTTAAAAGTACGCTCCACTGTCGCTATATGGTGCTGCAGTCGAAGCTCGAAATCGTTACGATTCGCATCTGGAGAGTATACCCCTTCTTCATCACGCGATTTTGCGAGTTCATAACCTGCTGCATCTATCCAATGAATAGTGTTGCCCTGTAGAACAGGGACGACGGCGTAGCGTTTCAATTTCCCGTCCGTACCTGTCAGCTCCGCGTTTTCCACTCCACTTTCGGCTTGCTTTACCCTGTTGTGTTGCTGGCTGCGTTGCCATTTGAGGAATAATTGAGGATCAATCATGTCTTCATCTTCAAGGTTTTCATACCCCTCGTTAAGCCATTTCTCAAATTCTGCACGGAGTTCTATCGCTTCATTTCGCGTTTTTGCCAGTCCCTGTGCCAGAACAAATGCAACAAATGGGTCAAGTGTACCCCAGCGTAATAATTCTCGTGCCCAGAAACCGAACCACGGCAATCCCGTTGTAGCACGCCACTTCTCTAACGTTGGTACAGCCAGCGGATCCCCTTCCCCGTTAGTCCAAGCTCTAGCAACTACGGCTCCAATAGCCACGCCCAATCGAAACTCAAGATTATCGGTAACGAATCGTTGCCACGCCCGTAGGTCGCCAGGAGCTGGAAAATCTGCAACGGTTCCTTTCATCCACCATGATAAGAGGCTTGGCCAATCGTCTAGAAGACGCTGGTCAGTTGCCGTGTTGCGAATACGGAAGCCAAATCCCCGATCATTAGCAACCAGTTCACCAATGTTCTCGAAGAGTGCCAAACGCTCAGCATCGGTGGCACTACCATAGTTAATTGCCTGCACAATCAACTCGTATATTTTCTGCGCCACTGCATCGAAGCGGCGGCCGACATAAGGCGTAAAACCGTAGAGGTAAAGTCTTTTCCGTTCATCACTGTCTGGGTAGATATTGTCGATAAGTGCCCGCCCACGCCTCACAAAAGTCTTTGCAAGCCATTCTTCTTGCACTGCGACAACATTTGTAAACGTTTTTTGCCACAACTGAACAAGGTGCACTTCAGCCTGGATAGCAGTCAATTCCTGAGCCTGTCCTTGGTTTAATTCTTCTATCGCGCTTAGCAAAACTCCATCAAGTTCGTCCAGACTATCGGCAAGGCGAGCAATAGGGATTGTTTCGGCTCTCCCAGCCATATCGCTTATTTCACCTGGGCTCGCAAAGTCAAGCCATTCCAAGAAATCTTCACCTTCTATTCCAAACAGTTCCGCAGCGCGTGCAGCAATCGTATCAATCAATAGGGCAAGTGGACTGGAGACAACCTGAGCATCCCTCGCGTCATCTAATAAACGCCCACGCAACAAGCGATAGTCGGCAATGAGTTCTCTACGTTGCTTTTGTTGGGTTACCCGCATAGTACGGGCCGTGGCAGAGACACTTCGTGGTATAGCAACCAAGGTCATACCTTCCATTCCCTTACTTGCACCAGGACGTCCCGCCCGCCCCGCTAAGTTTCGGAACTCAGCCGTAGAAAGTGGTGTAATAATTGGTCGTCGGGTTGTGGAATCAAACGAACGCCGCTTCAGGGACGTCAAGAAAATAATATCAAATGGCAAATTGACACCTTCAGTCAATGTTGCAGTTGCTACCGTGATTGGGCAGATGCGTTGGTCGATCATCTCAGTCATAAGTCGGCGAAGCCGTTGAGGCATCTGACCGTGACTAGTTGCGATCCCTCGATCCAATAACGCAACTTCATAGGAATTTGGACCGCAATAGTCGACGGTTACAGCTCGAGCCTCGTTAAACCGCTCACGACGTCTCCCAGCAGGTACAATAAAAGGTGGTAGTGAGGCCCATGTAGGAAGCTCTAAAGCCTCTTTAAACCAACGCATCGTTTTTTCAGGTTCTTGTGCCACAGATATCAGTATTCGTCTCTCGTCGTCAACAAGATGTAAAGCTGTCCACAATACGCTTAATTCATTGAACCGATACAGACTATTTCGCATTGTTGCGGGAAGCGGTGCTATTGGGGGAGTACGTAATGGCAGATAAACTGGGGCATCTCGATCTCTCACATCGAGTGCTTGTCCATTCATTATCTCCAATAGGATACGGCCTGACTGCTCTGGCGCAGTTTCGAGAATACCTATCAGTTGACGCGTGCTCTGATACTGTGTTCCAACTGCCACCGCGTCAGACCTCCCTTCAGTCCATCGTGCTACAGGCGTAGCACCGCCACCTGCGACTGCCGTAAGTGCGATTCGGGCAATATCCGGAGCCAGCGAAAGCAACCGCGAGACGAATCCCTCAAGCCGGAGAGAGCGACTGCTATGATCCGCAAATGCCTCACGCGTCCTGTCGTTGTCCTCCGGTACAACTTGATGCGCCTCATCCAATACAAGCAAGCGAAGACGAGCCAAAATAAGAGGCCCCACGTAACGCATCAATGCTTCAGCCTTCTCAACTGTGGCGATTAGAACGGTCGGCATGTCAGCGTTGAGCCAATAGTCTGTAATCCCCCAATCCGCCCCCCCATAAAGACCAGTGATGATCAGATCTTCACCTAATTCACTTCGCAATTTAGTTTCTACTTCCCCCGCAAGCGCTCTAGATGGGACCAAATATAGAGCCATCGGATCGGTTATATTCTCGTCAGGGTGAAGAAGTAGCTCTTTCACCAAAGCTAGATTTGCGACTAATGTTTTCCCCGAACCAGTAGGTGTGCAAAGCGCGAAGGATGAGCTACGCAGTAGCCTTTTCAGCCCATCACGCTGGGAAGGCCAAAGAACTCCACGACCACGACTGAATTGATCTCGAGCAAAACGCAGCAATCTCGTAGTTCGGTCAGCTTTCGTGTCCGCCAGACGCTTCACAGGAAGATAGATGCTTGCCTCTCGATAATTATCAGCAACTGCACACAGGAGTGTAATGAGTAACGAGGCATCTTCACTAAACGTCCGTGTGGTTATTTTTTCCAATGCATTGAGCTTTTCGATCGCGCGCGCGAGCCGAACACTGTCCCCCCGTCGCATTGATTCGGCGAACAGTCCGATGCAACGGACAAGTTCGGTGGTGAAGTACCAAGCTATTCGGCCTTCGTCCTCTGAATCCAAGAGCAGCTTACGCGGTGCATCTCGACCAGTGAGCTCTGGATGTTTGCCCCAGAACTCCATCACGACTTGCACTACTCCATCAAAATCTGCCTGCAAAAAACTGGCATAGAGTTGTGAACCAGGGTTACCCAAATCAACTTGCCGAAGTAGGCCTGTAGCCATCGCAGGCAATCCACCAAGCTGGAGCGCTGCCGCGGCAAACAATTCAATCGGCGCGATTAGTCGAAGCTTGTCCTCTGCGCGCGATAACCACTCAAGAAGCTCACCAGCACGCCGGTAGCAGTCAATCGCACCGAGCGAATACTTTCCCTCAATTTGGCGATAAATCTCCGCTGCATGAAGCAAACGCCGGGCATCAGCAAACAGTTCTTCGGACTCCTGCTCGTTCCAATGGATAAGCGGCACCTCCCAGATTGTTTGCAAACACCTGACAAATGCACGCGCCTGTATTGCAGACAAGGTATTTTCAACAGCAAGGGTATTTCGTACCTGACGTGCTATTTGTAGTCGTTCTCGATCATTATCGGCCATATTCAATCAATCCTCGGACCATAGCGAATCATAGATTTGGTCGATCAAATCCCCGCCATTAGCAAGGATTAATTCGACAACCTGTAGGTCATGAGGAGCAGTGTACTCCTCCGGTTGCTTTTTCCATGGGATGAGGGAACAACGTTCGCCACGGCTTGGTACGTCGTTACCAACGATCAGGATAAGATTTGTACGAGGCAATGGTTTGGGATTTCGTATCACTAGCGCTCTATCGATAGACAAGATAGCTGCACTGAAACCATCGGGATCGCACTCTTGGAGCAAACGTTGAAGTTGTCTCATACCGTGAGGAACAGTCGTATCGCGATTTACTTCGAACCATATACCTTTGCCTGAGCGGGTGCGTTCATTAGTCTTTTTGTTCGTGACCCACTTTCCAAGCATTAAATTATCGATCGTCGCCTTGTTCAAGGCGTCGCGCCATTTTGCCTCACCCGCAATAAATCGAACTACATTTCCGTTACTATCCAGACATAGACCGAGAAAGTCCGAACCAAACCGTCCAAAAACCTGTCGCGTACGGGATGTGTCTCGGGCAAGATCGAACAAATACTTTTCGACATCGGCATGGTAACGAAAGAGGAAAATTGGTATATCCCATTTGTGGTTACCAACGTAGGTATAGTGCTCGGTAAGCATCCCTGCCATTACTTCACCAAAGAGGCCCCGGCGAGCGCTCATTGGCAGACATTGAGGATAGAGTAGTTCAACCTCATCTTCATCGTCCTTTTCTGCATCTGGATGAAGGTCAATTCCGATCTGCTCGCAGAAATAATCACGGGCGTCCAGATGTGCTGACTCAAAATAGGGAATAAGTGCACTGGCCAGATCTGGTGCCAGATCTTCTTTTTGCTCAAGGAGCAGATGGCCATAGTTGCCCTCCACCGAGGGATATTCTTTCAACCAACTATTGATCGCCTTCTTCGGAGGTGGACATGTATGCATTTCGTATATCCCTTATCATAAATGAACTCTGGACTTCCCGTACTAGTTCAACTAATACATATACCTACACTAAATACAATGGGTTTTAAGACTATCCCCTATTGAGTATGATGTTTAAGTAATCAAACCATAGGGGTTGAACGATGAGCATACTCTCTCTGCGCGGAGTGCGCAGTTATTCCCACGATGAAACGGTTCAGATTGATATCAGCAACTATGTCACCCTGATTTACGGCCAGAACGGAGCTGGTAAATCAACGATATCTGGGTATTTTTACCCACAGAATGGCGATGAGTACGGACAGTGCAGCCTTCATCCTCCTCTGGATATGCGATATCTCGTATTCAACCATCAGTTTGTAGAAGATCTGTTTAACAGCCAAGCTGTTCAGCCCGGTATTTTTACGCTCAGCGAAGAAAATACCACCATTGCTGGTGAAATCCTGCAACTGGAAGCATATGCCAACGCTCAGCGTGATTTACAGCAGGCTAATAGCGCTTCTCTGCAGAAAAATGACGCTGACCAGCGAAAAGTTCGCGGCGATTGTGCCAATCAAATTTTTAGCAGCTCTGCAGAGATACGTTCATCTGCTGCTGGCGACCTAATGGTCGGTGCCAAGCGCACCGACACTCTGTACCAAAAAATCATGTCATCACCTGACACTGCTGTTACGAGCACGGAGTTGCTGTGTGAAGAACTGAAGCGTCTGGAAGACAGTAAGGGCAACCTTATTGCATCTGTCGATGATTTTCCTTACTTCGTTTTCACTGAAGAGGAGCTTACCCTCCTGAAGGAACCTTTGGTGCCGGCGGGTGACAGTGTTTTGGCTGCCGCCGTAAGGCGCCTCAGCAACAGTGACTGGATAGCACGTGGAGCCGTGTGGTTTGACGGCGACATTTGTCCATTTTGCCAATCCCCTGTAGACGGGGAACATCTCCGACAGGAAATCACCGCGTTATTTGACCGCTCATGGGAAACGGCAATGAGCGCGCTTCGACAGCTTGAAAAGAGGCACTCTGAATGGAAAAGCTACTTTGAGCAATTTAGAGAGACGGTGAACACCTGCCCATTAGTAAACGCTGACTCCCCGGTGCTTGCCCGGTTATATGAACTTGAGCAAAAAGGGCTAATAAATCAGAATGCGGTTTCACAAAAAATTGCAGAACCTTCGGTATGTATTCACCCGCAGCTGACTCTTGATGAATCACAAAGTCTTCAGCAGGCGATTGCGGCACTGAACATGGAAATCAGTGAAAACAATCGACTCGCAAAAAATTATGCGACAGAGCGGACATCCCTAACAGATCGTGTTTATGCTCACATTCGCCACCTGTCTTCAGATGCCATTGAGGAACAGCGCACAGAACTGAAAGCACTGCAGGATTACAGGCAAACTCTTGAAGTTAAATCAGTAGAACTCAGAGAAAATATCGCTACAGCTGAAAAAGAAATCGCCGCTAAATACTCCAGCACAGTCAACATCAACAGCACCATACAGAACATTAATAACGCACTGACTTCGATGGGTATTGATAGCTTCCATATCGTACCGTGCGAAGAGGGCGTTGAGTCATACCGGCTCAGCAGAGCCGGAGAAAGCACCGATCGCCCGGTGTTCCAGACTCTGAGCGAAGGTGAAAAAACGCTGATTGCTTTCCTGTATTTTATCGAAACATGTAAGGGCAGAAACAGCCGCACACAGTCCGATAACCGGCCAAGCCTTATCGTAATTGATGACCCAATCTCCAGTCTGTCTCAGAATTATATATTTGAAGTGGCTGCGCTCATCCAGCATGAAATTATTAAATCTGATCGCGCCGCTAAGGTGGTGCTGCTTACACACAGTTTGTTCTTCTTCCAGGAACTTCTTCTCTCAAGCGGGAGCAGGCCGGCAGGAAAAAAACCAGCAGACTGGCAACTATATCGCATTGCTAAAAACCGGCACAGCACCGTCAGTGTTATATCGGATAAAGAATTACTTAATGACTATCAGGCACTGTGGTATGTGTTGCGCAAGGCCAGCAACGATGTGTCTTCCGGCGTAATTATTCCAAATGTTATGCGCCAGATCCTTGAACATTATTTTAGCTTTTCAGGGAAAAATGAGCGTCTCTACAAGGCTCTTGATACGCTGGCAGCTGAAAATCGCGATCCCAGATTTAACGCCTTCTATCGTTTTATCAATCGCCATTCGCACGCAGACAGCCGTAATATTCGCCTTCAGGAAGAGGCATCTGCAGACATGTATATTGATATGTTTAAACGAGTGTTTGTAATGACTGAGGATCTTGAACACTACGATATGATGATGACTGAAACCTGAGGGTGCTACCACCACCGGGGACATGACATTAACGATTAGGCAGGGAGCGCGTGTGCATGCACACGTCCTCCCAGCGGCCTAAACGAAAACGCTGGTACTGACGTACCAGAACGGTTTTCTGTTTCATACCGGACTCCTTCTACGGCGCCGATTTACCACCGGCCAGCCCCGTACACCTCGTACGAGCATGACTAACGTGCAGGGATAAAAGGTGCCCGGAGTGGTAGCATCCAGATAATAATTGTTATTACAGTAACGTACAACCTCTTTATAGAATAGCGGCACCGGCGATGGTGTCCTCTTGGGCTATTCAGAATGAATTGACCTTCGATAATAGCCATCTTAGCCCCCCGGGGTTGCCAAGTAGTCATCTCGCATTGAGATCCGGAAAGAATAACCTGAGCGTCCAATATGGGGTGGTAAGAACGTTGAAGAATAGATTTACCAGCGGTTCAGTGACCGATTACGCGTCCGTCCAAAAGTTATGCCAGCACTTTTCATTCTGTCCGTAGAGTTGGTGCCACCAGGGTGCCAGCACTGGACAGAATAACTTGAACTCACAGCACAGAATGGCCTATCAGCATTCTAAAAATATTCAGATATATATCATTCCCCTGAACATACCTCATTAAAGGCAGAACCTCGCGGTCTTGCCTTTTTTGTTTTCATTTCAGAGGAGCGGTAATGAAACAATTTGACGGTTTACAGTCACTGCAGCAATCGCTTTCCGGTCTGCCGCAATGGGCATCAGAGCGTATTCTGCAGCAGATAAACCAGCTTATTCACTATGAGCCGGTGATAGGCATTATGGGCAAAACAGGGGTGGGAAAGTCTTCGTTGTGCAATGCCCTGTTTGCCAGTGAGATTTCAACTGTCAGCGATGTGGCTGCCTGCACTCGCGAACCACTGCGCTTTCGACTGCAGGTGGGGGAACGCGTGATGAGCATCGTGGATCTGCCTGGTGTCGGGGAAAGTCAGACCCGTGATGCAGAGTATGCCGCATTGTACCGGCAACAGCTTCCCCGGCTGGACCTAGTGCTGTGGTTGATTAAGGCCGATGACCGGGCGCTGGCGGTGGATGAGCATTTTTACCGTCAGGTGATTGGCGAGCAGTACTGGCATAAGGTGCTGTTTGTCATCAGTCAGGCCGACAAGATTGAGCCAGCCAGTGGCAGCGAGATATTGTCTACGGAGCAGAAACACAATATCCGCCGCAAAATCTGCCTGTTACATGAACTGTTCCAGCCGGTAAACCCGGTTTGTGCAGTGTCAGTACGTCTGCAATGGGGGCTTCGGGTAATGGCTGAAAGGATGATCCGTTGCCTGCCACGCGAGGCCAGCAGTCCGGTAGCGGTACAACTCAGTGCTCCGCTTCGTACCGATGCCGTTAATAAAAAAGCCAGTGACGATTTTGGGGAAACGGTCGGGTCGGTGTTGGACACAGTAAGTTCCATGCCCCTGATACCGTCCCCGGTTCGGGCAGTCATCCAGTCTGTACGCGACATCGTGGTATCGGTCGCCCGTGCAGTCTGGAATTTCTTCTTCTGAAAATTAACCCTTCTAACCCGTAGTTTCCTGAGCCCTGCCGCAATTAAGCGACAGGGCTTTTTTGCCTTTATTTATCCATCATGAGGAGTCTGCTTATGACCCGTCTGGCTTCGCGCTTTGGCGCAGCAAATCTTATCCGTCGTGACCGTCCGTTAACTCATGAAGAGTTGTTTCGGGTGGTGCCCAGTGTGTTCAGTGAGGATAAGCACGCGTCACGCAGCGCACGGTATACCTGGATACCAACCATTACCGTTCTTGAAAACCTGCAGCGCGAAGGCTTCCAGCCCTTCTTTGCCTGTCAGACCAGAGTGCGTGATCCAGGTCGCCGCGAGCACACAAAGCACATGCTGCGCCTGCGTCGGGAGGGGCAAATTACCGGCAAGCAAGTCCCGGAAATTATTCTGCTCAATTCTCACGATGGCTCCAGTTCATATCAGATGCTACCGGGACTATTCCGTGCGGTATGCCAGAACGGGCTTGTCTGCGGTGAGTCGTTTGGCGAGGTGCGGGTGCCGCACAAAGGAGATGTCGTGAGTCAGGTGATAGAGGGGGCGTATGAGGTGCTGGGTATTTTTGACCGTGTGGAAGAGAAGCGGGATGCCATGCAGTCGCTGATGCTGCCGCCACCAGCACAACAGGCTCTGGCACAGGCTGCACTGACGTACCGTTTCGGTGAGGACCACCAGCCGGTGACAGCACCTCAGATACTCTCCCCACGCCGCTGGCAGGATGAGAGCAATGATCTGTGGACCACATACCAGCGTATTCAGGAGAACCTGATTAAGGGCGGGCTCAGTGGCCGGAGTGCAAAAGGCGGGCGAACGCATACCCGCGCCGTGCGTGGTATTGACGGAGATGTGAAGCTCAACCGGGCTCTCTGGGTGATGGCGGAAGCGATGCTGAGTGGGTTTCAGTCCTGAGAGTGTTATCGCCATGTTAACAAAGGACACTCCCTGTCCGTTTCCCCCTCATTGGATTGAGTGTTTTATCACCGCATTTCACGGTGTGCCGCGTCGGGCCTGCTTCCGGAGGCAGATAAAAAATAGTTCATTCCGTGTCCATACCCTGTCCGCCCCCCTATTTAGAATCATTTCATATTCAGTCAGTTAACTATTACGGAGATTTAAGATGACACAGGCAGAGCGCCGTCATGACCGGCTGGCTGTCAGGCTGTCACTGATAATCAGCCGCCTGGTTGCAGGTGAAACGCTGAATATGGCGCGGCTGGCTGCAGAGTTTGGTGTGTCAGTGCGTACCCTGCGACGGGATTTTCGCGAACGGCTGATGTACCTCGACCTTGAGTATCGACGGGGGCAATGCCGCCTGCGCAGTACCGGTGGAGGCGTACAGGGCGAGCTGGATGCGCTGACCTTTGCTCACCGGGCAGGACTGGCCGATATTTTTCCGGGGCTGGACCGGCGTCTGGCGGGCATGCTGCTCACCGCAGGAGGAATGCCCTGCCTGGTGTGGCAATCCCCACAGTCAGTGTCACCGGTCAGCTCGCTGGTGTTTTACCGCCTCGTCAGTGCCATTACCGCATGCCAGCGGGTACTGCTGCTGGCCGAGGGAGAGCGCTGTGACGGGCTGGCCCCGTACCGACTGATTTCATTTGACGGCTGCTGGTACCTCACCGGTGAACTTAACGGGTATATCACCGTGCATCCTCTGGCGACCATCCATGCGGTGACAGTACTCAACACCACGTTCACCCCGCTAAAACGTCTCAGCCAGTTAACCACACAGGCGGGCTTTATCCGGGCTCTTCCGCACTTCAGCTGTATCCGCGAAGTCCTGTCTCCTGGGCCCTCTGAGGAGGAGCCGGGCAACACACTGATTTAATTACCTCTGTTAAGAAGGAAAAACAATGACCTGGCATTACGAGAAAAATGGCATACGTCACGACAATGTTACTGAAGACGATATCACCGGCCTGATTATGCGCGGTGAACTGACTGCATCCACTTTGGTATGGCGACAGGGAATGGCAGAGTGGCAGCCGGTCTCCGCTACTCCGCTTTCTTCGGCGCTGCTCCGGAGCACCACACCGCCAGCGCTGCCGGGGAACCGCATTCCGGGTGGCGTTGTGTGGACGCTGGCATTTGCTCCCTTCATTGGCTACGCGCTGGAGTTGTGGACTGCAGGATTGAGCGGGATGTCATTTGACGAGGCATATGAGGCCGTCTCGGGTGGGCAGTACTGGTTCATCACGCTGCTGCTCAATATCGCACTGGGGTATCTCGATGAACGACGCCTGCGTAAGGCCGGAGTGGATACCACCACGTTCGGCAAACTTGCCTGGCTGGTGCCGTTCTATTTGTGGCGGCGGGCGAAAACCCTTGGTCAGAAACCGGCTTACTTCTGGGTATGGCTGGTGATGCTGGGCCTGACTGTCTGGGCCTGAATCGTCGCTACCTGATACTTTCTCTGTTAAGGACCAACGTAATGAAAACGCTGATTAAAATACTGGGCATTACTGGCAGCCTTCTGCTCTGTACAGAAGTTCAGGCCCAGCCTTATAACCGGACGCTGCCTGCTGTCGTCAATGACAACAACGGGAATATTTTCTGGTGTGATGCGCATCGTCAGGTTACCGGAAAATGTGAAGCCATGTCTGTTGACCGCCTGGGTGGGATGGTAACAGTTCGTTCAGCACCCTTTAAGGACTGCGAAGGTGGCCTGTGGGGCTGGATAACTATCATGCGCAACGATGTGTCGAAGGGATTCACCATTACTCCGGACAAGAAATTCGGTCTCACTGTAAAAGACCTGTGTCGTCCGGGCACGGTAGTGACCTTTAAGCCCAACCAGAAGAAGCCGGAATATGACGACCTGGTGGCGTTGTACCAGGGCAAAGAGCTGTTTCGCTACCGTCGTTTCTGATAACACCCGATATCAATTTCTCTCATTTTGCCCGACAGCGGGCTGGATTAATTCAGGAAGAAAACCATGCTGAAAATGATGACCTCTGCTGTACCCGCCCTCATTCTGTCACTTGCTGCATTCAGTGCCAGTGCCGCTCAACTTCCGGCAAGCCTGATGGATAAAGACAATCCCGGACAGGAGTACTGGTGCCAGGGAAACGACATCAACACCTCCATGTGTTCACTGACCGGTGTCAGCGACGACCATAAATTTGCCCTGATTCAGGACCTGCCGGGCCCGGCCTGTGAGGACTTAAGCTTCGGGGTTATCGACCTGGTGCGCCAGACCGGTGTCAATATTCCTTACGACGGTGGTGACTGTAAGGGCGATGTGCAGGCCGGTTTTGTGCGAAGCACGAAAGATAATGCCCTGTATGTGAAAATTGTCCGGGGCAGTAAAACCCTGCGGCTGTATAAGGTACAAACCGGTTACTGACAATCACCCGACACCTGCATACTCCCAAAGCCCCTGACGCGTCTGCGTCAGGGGCTTTTGCTTTTAAGGTACACCGAATGTCTGAATCTCATATGTTGCCACCGGGACCCTTCACCCGACAGCAGGCTGAAGCGGTTACCCGCCGGTATAAAAATATCGCTATTGAAGATGACCAGCGCAGCCACTTCCGCCGGGTGGTTCGTGACTCAGAAGGTCGAATGGTCTGGCGGGCGTGGTGCTTTGAACCTGATGCCGGTGAAGGGCTTAACCGTTATATCCGCAAGTCAGGCATCCTCAGAGCATCCTCCTCCTGACCACACCCATTCATCATCCCTGCATGTCCTTTATTTCCCATACGCCAGCCATCGTCGCTGGCGTTTTTATTGACGGAGAATATCCATGACGACACAAACTAAACGCGAATTGATGTCCGCTAATGAACCTCAATTTGACCTTACTGCAACCCTAGTACCTGACGAGCAGCGTCTCGATTTCTGGCCGCTGTACTTTGGCGATATTCCGCAGTGGATATCGCTGGAACCCCGTATTTTCGCCTGGATGGAGCGCTTTTGTGATGAGTACAGCGGTGGTATCTGGTCCTTTTACACGCTGCGTAATGGCGGCGCGTTTATGGCCCCTGATGCTGACGGTGGTGATAAATGGCATATGTTCAACAGCATGAACGGTAATGGTGTGGAAATGAGCGTGGAAGCCGCAGGTATCGCGGTCTGCCTGATTGAATACAGCCATCACGCCTGTCGCACCGAATGCGGTGCCATGACGGAGCACTATTACCGCCTGCGGGATTACGCCCTGCAGCACCCTGAATCCCACGCCATTTTTCGCATTATTGATTAAGGATATTCATGATGGAACAGTCACTTATCCCACAGGCTACGGCACTTTCATTGGCCGCACAACGCACGATAAAACGCGCCTTAACGCTGCTTGACCGACACCTGCGCGAAACAGGCGTGGCATTCACCTCCACTCAGGCTGCCCGCGACTGGCTGAAACTGAAAATGGCGGGACTGGAGCGCGAAGAGTTTATGGTGCTGTATCTGAACCAGCAGAACCAGTTGATTGCCCACGAAACCCTGTTTGCCGGTTCTATTAGCAGTACCGAGGTACATCCCCGTGAGGTGGTCAAACGCGCCCTGTACTTCAATGCGGCAGCAGTGATACTGGCGCATAACCATCCCTCCGGCGACACCTCGCCCAGCAAGGCAGATAAGACCATCACGCAGCGTCTGGTGCAGGCGCTTCAGCTCGTTGATATCCGTGTGCCTGACCACCTTATCGTCGGTGGCACAAAGATATTGTCTTTCGCTGAACACGGTCTGCTTTGAGGTATTACCTGAAAATTATCAGTAAACGCCAGGCAATGACGATTTACCGTCAGCATCCGGCCTACCGCATTTTTCGATACTCCACCGGTAAGTACCAGTGGCACGGCAGTGTCTGTCATTACAGCGGTAAGGTCGTTCCTGACATTTCCGGCGTGCTGGCGGTATACGGCGAACGCCGCCAGGACCGTAACGGGCCTTATGCCTGTCTGATGAGTATCACTCTGAACTGACAATAAAGGAGAAGCCCGATGAGAAGTCATGTTACATGGGGCCTGCAGCGGGATATCACGCCACGCCTGGGAGCTCGTCTGGTGCAGGAGGGCAACCGACTGCACTACCTGACTGACCGGGCCAGCATTACCGGTCAGTTCAGTGATGCCGAATGTCTTAAGCTGGATGTGGCAGTTCCGCATTTTATCAGCCAGATGGAATCCATGCTGACCACTAGTGAAATTAATCCCCGCCATGCCCACTGTGTCACCCTGTACCACAACGGTTTCACCTGCGAAGCCGATACCCTTGGTAGTTGCGGCTACGTATACATCGCCATTTATCCCACTCAACGCTAACAAATTTCACGAGAGCAAACATGAAAAATCTACCTGCTACAATTTCGCGGGCGGCGAAGCCCTGTCTGTCGCCCGTGGCTGTCTGGCAAATGTTACTGACACGCCTGCTTGAACAGCACTATAGCCTGGCACTGAACGACACGCCGTTCAGTAATGAATCTGTTATTAAGGAACATATTGATGCCGGGATCACCCTGGCCGATGCCGTTAATTTTCTGGTAGAAAAATACGAACTTGTCCGTATCGACCGGAAGGGGTTTTCGTGGCAACAACAGACTCCGTATATTTCCGCAGTGGATGCTCTGCGAGCAAGGCGCTCTTCCGGATTGCTAAAAGCCAACGTGAAATAAACGCTTAAATACAGAGCAGACTAAAGGAAAGCAAAATGCTAATCTCACAGACGAAGAGGCTCCTGCTGTAACCTCCCCTCCCCTGCAAAAAACCTGACATTTTCTTTTAGGACCAACAATGGGACCAAAATGAAAATTGAACTGAAGGTTATCAGCTATTAAACAACAAGTTACACAACCAATTCAGACTCCGCCAGCCCACCAAAATCCTTTGTTGATGGTCACCAGAGCCTGATATGAAGTCCTGAAAGCCCGCACAGCGTAAGCCCTGCGGGCTTTTTTGTGCTCTCGATTTATCCTTTAGACATACTTCCAGTAAATCTTCCACCGCCCTACACTTGACACTGGATAAAAACACAGTATAAATACCCTATTCCCCCTATCCTAAGGATTGTAAAAACATGTTCGTCGAGCTGGTGTATGACAAGCGCAACTTTGAAGGGCTTCCTGGTGCGAAAGAGATAATCCTCAACGAATTAAGCAAGCGTGTGCATCGTATCTTCCCGGATGCAGAAGTGCGCGTTAAGCCGATGATGACGCTGCCGGGCATTAACACCGATGCCAGCAAACATGAAAAAGAACAGATCAGTCGTGCCGTTCAGGAAATGTTTGAGGAAGCCGAAATGTGGCTGACAGAAGAGTAATGCCACAGCACCGCGCTGTTTTCCCGGATATCCTTAATCCGGGAAACGACACACACAGATAGCGTTCGTGCTCCCTCCACAACCCCCACCTTCCCTATTGTAAATTTTCGCTATTAACCACTTAATTTATATCGATATTGAAGTGATCTTCCTCACATTCCACTGCCTGCACAATGTAATAAATTGACACAAATCAAAGATGCATTTTGTTTATACCTTCGTTGCTAGACGCATCACTCCTCATTATGTAAATCTAATTGATATTCATTATTATTATCATTCAATAATTATCCATAGGGTTAACGATGCTGCACACCATTACCCGAGGGTCGTTCGTACTCTCCGCCCTGCCGTTATTTGTTGCAGGTGCCGTTTCAGCCGCTACGGCTACCACAGCCCACAATAATGCCAACAAAGAAGAGACGCTTGTCGTAACGGCCAACCGTTCGGAAAGCAGCCTTTGGGAGAGCCCGGCGACCATTCAGGTTATCGACAAGCAGACGCTAAAAAACTCCACCAATAGCGCCCTTGCCGATGATTTACAGGACATTCCTGGCGTTGAAATTACCGATAACTCCCTTGCTGGCCGCAAACAGATCCGTATACGCGGTGAAGCATCCTCGCGGGTATTGATTCTGATCGATGGGCAGGAAGTGACCTACCAGCGCGCCGGGCAAAACTACGGTGTCGGGCTGTTGATTGACGAATCATCGCTTGAACGGATCGAGGTGGTGAAAGGCCCATACTCGGTGCTATACGGCTCGCAGGCTATCGGCGGCGTGGTGAACTTTATCACCAAAAAAGGCGGCGATAAGCCGGTCGCCGGGATGGTGAAAGCGGTCTACAACTCAGCCAACATAGGTTGGGAGGAGTCCGCCGCCGCATGGGGCAGCATCGGCCAGTTTGATTACCGTATTAACGGCAGCTACTCCGATCAAGGCGATCGCGATACGCCGGATGGCCGCCTGCCCAATACCCATAATCGCAATAACAGCCAGGCCGTCTGGCTGGGCTACAACCTCGGCCAGCATCATTTTGGCCTGTCGCTCGATAGATACCGACTGGCAACCCAAACCTATTTTGAAGATCCAGACGGCGAGTACGATGCCTTTAGCGTCAAAATCCCGAAACTGGAGCGCGAAAAAATCGGCCTGTTCTACGACATGGACGTGGACGGTGACTACCTGAAGAAAATTCACCTCGATGCCTACGAGCAAACTATTGAGCGTGAGTTTGAAAACGAAGTCAAAACAACCCAGATAATCCCAAGCCCGATGATCAAGGCGCTGACGGTTCATAACCAAACCCAGACCCACGATAAGCAGTATACCCAGGGCGTTACGCTGCAAAGCAACTTCACGCTGCCTGCGGATAACAACCTGGTCGTGGGTGCGCAGTATAAGCGTGACCGGATAACGCAAACCTCCAGCGGGACAACCTCCCAGAAAGCATTAACCGGCGTCATTAACACTGAGACCAAAACCCGCGCCTATAACGAGTCTGAGCAGAGCAACACCTCGTTGTTCGCCCAGAACGACTGGCGCTTTGCCGATAACTGGACGTGGACGCTGGGCGCACGCCAGTACTGGCTCTCATCGAAACTGACGCGCGGCGATGCGAACTCCACCACCGCGGGCGTCACCCGGGATACCTCCATTGCCGAGCAATCGGCGCACGACAGCGAACTGGTGACGACCACCAGCTTGCGTTACTCCGGCTTCGATAATATTGAGCTACGCGCGGCATTTGCTCAGGGTTACGTCTTCCCGACCCTCAGCCAATTGTTTATGCAGACCGCCGCGGGCGGCGGCGTCACCTACGGCAATCCGGATCTGCAAGCCGAACACTCCAACAACTACGAGTTGGGCGCACGCTACAACGGCAACCTGTGGATGGTTGACGGCGCGGTCTATTACTCGGAAGCAAAAGATTATATCGCCAGCGTCTCCTGCTCCGGCCAGGCGCTGTGCAACGGCAACACCACAACCTCTCGCGGGGGATATTACTACTACGACAACATCGACCGGGCCAAAACCTGGGGCATGGAGCTAAGCGCTGAATACAACGGCTGGGCGGTGTCACCGTACGTCAGCGGCAACCTGATTCGCCGCCAGTACGAAGGGCAGACGCTGAAAACCACCAACACCGGCGAGCCAACCATCAACGGCCGTGTTGGACTGAAACACACGCTGATGCTTAACGCCGCCAACGTCACGTCTGATGTCTATATCCGCGCAGCTTCCAGCGCCAAAGACGATACCGGCGCAACCGAAACCCGCACACCGGGCTGGGCGACGCTGAACCTGGCGGTCAACACTGAATTCGGTTCAAACGACCAGTATCAGGTCAATCTGGCCCTCAACAACCTGACCGACAAACGCTATCGCACGGCGCATGAATCCATTCCTGCGACGGGGATTAACGCGGCCGTTGGCTTTGCGTGGAACTTCTGATGATGAAAAAAATTGCCATAGGACTCCTGGCGCTGGCCTGCGCGTTCAGCGCGCAGGCAGCGGAACGCATCGTAGTGGCCGGGGGTTCTCTCACCGAACTGATTTACGCCATCGGCGCGGGCAACCGGGTCGTCGGGGTTGATGAAACCACCTCATACCCGCCAGAAACCCAGGCGTTGCCGCATATCGGCTACTGGAAACAGCTCAGCAGTGAAGGGATTTTATCGCTGCGCCCGGACAGTTTTATCACCTGGCAGGACGCGGGCCCGCAGTTGGTCTTCGACCAGCTACGCGCGCAGAAGGTAAACGTCGTCACCCTGCCACGTATCCCGGCGACCGTTGAGCAGATGTACGCCAACATTCATACGCTGGCCAAAAATCTCGGTGCCGCCGAACAGGGCAATGCGCTGGTGAACCACCTCCGCCAGCGTTTGGAAAACGTCGCGCGCAGCAGCGCCAGTAAACCGGCGCCGGTGAAAGCGCTGTTTATCCTGAGCGCGGGCGGCAGTGCGCCGCAGGTGGCGGGAAAAGGCAGCGTAGCCGACGCCATTATGGCGCTTGCCGGAGCACAGAACGTCGCCCAGCACTCACAGTATCGCAGCTACAGCGCGGAAGCGCTGATTGCCGCCAACCCCGAGGTGATTGTCGTCACATCGCAAATGGTTGAAGGCGATATCAACCGCCTCAGCACGGTAGCCGGAATAACCCGTACCGCCGCGTGGAAAAACCAGCGCATCGTCACCCTCGACCAAGCGCTGATCCTGGGAATGGGGCCGCGCGTCGCCGATGCCGTTGAAACGCTGCACCGCCAGTTCTGGCCAAACTAAAGGATATTGATAGACCCGTGATGCACACTACGACAAACGAACTGGATTTAACCCCGCACTTTGCGCTGGAGGGCGGGCAGCCCTTCAAAGATCGCCGGGCCACCATGCCCTGGCGCGGCGCGATTCCCATCGCCAAAGATAAGCTGGCACAAACCTGGCAGGAGGTGCTGAGCCACGCCACGCCGCCGCGCAAACGCCTGCTGTATCTGCACATTCCGTTTTGCGCCACCCACTGCACCTTCTGCGGTTTCTACCAGAACCGTTATGAAGAAGATAACTGCACACGCTACACCGACGCGCTGCTGCGCGAGATTGAGATGGAAGCCGACAGCGTGCTGCACCAGTCGGCCCCCATTCACGCGGTGTACTTTGGTGGTGGCACGCCGTCGGCACTCTCCGCCCGCGATCTGGCACGCATTATTTCCGCCCTGCGCGAGCGTCTGCCGCTGGCACCAGACTGCGAAATCACCATCGAAGGCCGGGTACTGAACTTCGACGACGCGCGTATCGATGCCTGTCTCGATGCGGGGGCTAACCGCTTCTCCATCGGTATTCAGTCGTTTAACAGCAAAATCCGCAAGAAGATGGCCCGCACCTCCGATGGCCCTATGGCGATTGCTTTTATGGAAGGTCTGGTGCGCCGCGACAGAGCCGCCGTGGTCTGCGATCTGCTGTTTGGCCTACCGGGTCAGGATGCAAAAATATGGGGCGAGGATCTGACTATCGCCCGGGATATCGGGCTGGACGGTGTGGATCTTTACGCCCTGAACCTGTTGCCCAATACGCCGTTGGGCAAAGCGGTGGAAAACGGTCGCACCTCGGTGCCACAGCCCGCAGAGCGTCGCGATCTGTATCTACAAGGCTGCGATTTTATGGAACAGGCGGGCTGGCGCTGTATCAGCAACAGCCACTGGGCGCGCACCACTCGCGAACGCAACCTCTACAATTTACTGATTAAACAGGGTGCAGACTGCCTGGCGCTGGGCTCCGGCGCAGGCGGCTCGATCAACGGCTATTCGTGGATGGTGGAACGCAATCTTGATAACTGGCATCAATCGATTGCCGCAGGGCAAAAACCTTTAATGATGATGATGCGCACCGCCGAGCGAGGCTTCCAATGGCGTCACACCTTGCAGGCCGGGGTTGAAACCGCCCGCGTACCGCTGGATACGCTCACGCCGCATGCGGCAAAACTTGCCCCGCTGCTAACGCAGTGGCACAAGGCCGGGTTAACGCAGGATGACTCAACCTGCCTGCGTTTAACCAACGAAGGCCGCTTCTGGGCCAGTAACATTTTACAGTCTCTTGATGATTTGATTCAGGAACTTAACGCACCGCGCATTGCGGTAGAAACCCCATAACAGGAGTTAATGATGAGCAACGTCTCTTTGCAGGATTTCTTAAAAACCGAGCCGGACGGCACCCTGGAAGCCATTGCGGGGCAATACAACACCACGCTGCTGGAGGTGGTAAAAAAACTGCCGTCACACACGCTGGTTGCCGGTGATAAGTTTGATACCGTCTGGGACACCGTCTGCGAATGGGGCAAAGTCACTACGCTGGTACATTCTGCCGATGTGATTCTGGAATTTACCGGTGAACTGCCTTCCGGTTTCCACCGTCACGGCTACTTTAACCTGCGCGGTAAAAAGGGCATGACCGGCCACATTAAAGCCGAAAACTGCACCCACATCGCGCTGGTTGAGCGCAAGTTTATGGCGATGGACACCGCCTCGATTCTGTTCTTTAACGCCGCGGGCAATGCGATGTTTAAAATTTTCCTTGGCCGCGATGACCACCGTCAGCTACTGGCAGAACAGGTTGATGCCTTCCGCACGCTGGCCGCCGTACTGAAAGGGGAAGCCTGATGAACCCATGGCTGATTTTTGGTGCGGGTGGCAAAGGCGTGGGCGCGCTGACCGTTGAGCTGGCGCTGGCAGAAAATCGCCCCGTGGTGGCGGTGGTGCGTAACCCGGAAGCCGCAGCGCGCCTGCAAGCCAAAGGCGTAAACGTATTTATCGGTGATGCCTGTGATGCAGCATGCGTCGCACAGGCCTGCGACGCGGCAGGCGCGGAAGCAACGGTCATTTCATCGATGGGCGGCGCACACGATTATCTGGCGCACCGCACGGTGATTGATGAAGCAGAAAAAACCGGCCTCAAACGCATGATCCTCGTCACCTCTTTGGGCTGTGGCGACAGCTGGCCGTTCCTCTCGGCGCGCGCAAAGGCGGCATTTGGCCAGGCAGTGAGAGAGAAATCGCTGGCGGAAAGCTGGCTGCAAAGCAGCACGCTTGATTACGCCATTTTGCGCCCAGGCGGTTTACTCAGCGGCGAGGCCACCGGCAAAGCCCTGCGCATTCAGCAGCAGGAAGTGCACGGTTTCGTGCAGCGCGCAGACGTGGCGGCGCATATTCAGGCATTGGCCAGCGCCCCGGCGCTCAATCAACAGGTCTACAGCCTGGTTGAGCCTGAGCTTAAACCGGCCTGATCCCCACGCGGCGCTGGCTGACGGCGCCGCAACGATGTTTTATGGAGACTTGCGTGTTTAAGGATTCCCTCTCTTCCTTCAGCGTTTTTATCGGCCTGCTGTTGATACTCGCCACCCTCGTACTGGTTGGTGCCAGCCAGGGGGCACTCAAAATTACCTTCGCCTCTTTACAGGATGAACAATACCGCGACATCTGGCTTAACATTCGTCTGCCGCGCGTACTGCTGGCGGTGCTGGTCGGCGGCGCGCTGGCGACGGCGGGCGTGATTATGCAGGGACTGTTTCGTAACCCAATGGCCGACCCCGGTCTGCTCGGCGTGAGCAGCGGCTCGGCGCTTATGGTGGGCGTGGCGATTATCTTCCCTATCTCGCTCCCGGCGGTGTTCTTGCTGTACGAGCAAATGATCTTCGCCGTCGCCGGGAGCCTGGTGGTGTGCGCGGTGATTTTCCTGATAAGCCTGCGCCATACCCACGGCGGAATGATGCAGCTTTTATTGGCCGGTATTGCCATCAATGCTTTGTGCGGCGCGGCGATTGGCGTACTGAGCTATGTGGGCGATGAGCAACAGCTGCGCCAGTTGACGCTGTGGATGATGGGGAGTCTGGGACAAGCGCAGTGGCCGACGCTGCTGGTCGCCGCTTCATTTGCCGTTCCGGCCATGGTCGCCACCGGCTGGCTGGCGAATACGCTGAACCTCCTGCAGCTCGGGGACGAAGAGGCGCACTACCTTGGCGTTAACGTTAAACGCAGGCGCCAACAGCTACTGCTGCTGAGTTCTCTGCTGGTCGGTGCCGCAGTTTCGGTCAGCGGCGTCATCGGCTTTATTGGCCTGGTGATCCCGCATCTGATCCGCATGACCATCGGGGCCGATCACCGCTGGCTGATTCCCTGCTCAACGCTTGCCGGTGCGAGCCTGTTACTGGTAGCCGATACCCTGGCGCGTACGCTGGTACAACCGGCGGAAATGCCGGTCGGGCTGTTGACCAGTTTGATTGGTGGCCCCTACTTTTTATGGCTGATCCTGCGGACCCGGAGAGCACTATGATTGATGCCCAAAATTTGACCTTCAGCATCAACGGGCGTCGCCTGACCAATAACGTTTCTCTGACGCTGCCCGGTGGTGAAATCGTGGCTATCCTCGGGCCGAACGGCGCGGGAAAATCGACGCTGCTGCGCCAGCTAACCGGTTATCTCCAGCCGGATAGCGGCCACTGCTCACTGTTCGGACGCCCGCTAGGCGACTGGCCTACCGCCGAACTGGCCAAAACGCGTGCGGTGATGCGCCAGAATTGCCATATGGCGTTCCCTTTTAGCGTGATGGAAGTGGTACGCATGGGCCGACACCCGCACCGTACCCGCAACCCGCGCGATGAAACCGAACACATCATGGCACTGTGCGGCTGTAGCGAACTGGCTTCCCGCGACTATCGCCATCTCTCCGGCGGCGAGCAGCAGCGGGTGCAGCTGGCGCGTTTATTGGTCCAGCTTTGGGAACCGGACCCGTCGCCGAAGTGGCTTTTTTTGGATGAACCCACCTCGGCGCTGGATATCCACCACCAGCAGCATCTGTTTCGCCTGCTGCGTCAATTAGTGCAAGAACGGCAGTTCAACGTCTGCTGCGTGCTGCATGATTTGAACCTGGCGGCCCGCTACGCTGACCGCATCATCTTGTTAGAAAAAGGTCAGATTGTGGACAACGGAACGCCGCAGGAGGTGCTCACGGAATCTGCGTTGAGAAACCTTTACCTGGCCGAAATCAGCGTCGCCCACGCCCCTGATAATGCACCGTTAATTATGCTTGATCGATAGCATCCGCGGGGTCGGCTGACGACCCCATTTGGAACACAATGATTCAATTACAGTTTATTCCTAAAGCCTCATCCGTTGGTGTATGCCATTCTTTCTAACGCTCACTAACTGATGAGGAAGTATTATGAAAAAAACAACTATTGCACTATCCGTCCTTCTGCTGGCTTCTCCTGTTTTTGCTGCGACCACACACGCAACTGACGCTACGGTTGCCGCCGCGCAAGAAAACGCGAATACGGCAAAAGAGAAACTGCATCAGGCACAAAACCAGGGCGAAGAGCTGAAGCTGAAATCTAAGCACGCCGCGGAAGATAAAAGTGACAGCGTAGGCAGTCAGGTCAGCGAAGGCGCACAGAAAACCTGGCACAAAACCAAAGAAGGCACCGAGAAAGGGTGGAACGCCACCAAAGAAGGGACGCAGAAAGGCTGGGATAAGACCAAAGATGGCGCCCAGAAAGGTTGGGATAAAACCAAAGAGACCTCCCAAAAAGGGTGGGATGCCACCAAAAAAGGCGCTCAGGAAGGCTGGGATAAAACCAAAGAAGGTGCCGACTCGCTCGAGAAGAAAATTAGCGAGTAATCCCCTGTTCTTTATCGTAAAAAGCCGGATGGAAACATCCGGCTTTTTTTATTTTTAATCGCCATACTGCCCACTTAGCGCTCACCACCTACCACCTCGCTGTATATTGACATACATAACGAATGCTCTCATCATATTCATCACACAAATAATAATAGCTGTTCCCCTCATGCGTAGATGGTAACTCGGTTGCCACCAGTCTTTCCGCTAACAAATTGAATTTAAAAATGTTTAACAATAAAAAACTTCCGTTCGCCACGGGGTTGCTGGCTTTTTCGTGTCTGGCAATCAGCAAACCCGGCTATGCCGAAGAGACGATGGTCGTCTCTGCCGATACCGCAAGCAACAGCAGCGCCTCCGCAGAGACGCCGGCCGCAGAAAAGCAGGCCACGCTGGGTAGCCTTGGCAAACGCGCATTGATTGATGTTCCGTGGTCAGTACAAACCTTGTCAGCGCCGCTGATAAGCCAGCAGCAGCTCAAAAGTGTGAAAGATGTGTACCGCTATATGCCTTCCGTACAGGGTGATGGGGTTCGTCCGCAAACCCGCGGTATGCAGGGCAGCGTGGTACAAAATCACATGATTGATGGCCTGAACGCCGTCTCTACGACCGAATACGCCGCCGAGCAATTCCAGAGCGTAGAAGTGTTAAGCGGGCTCGCCGGTTCGCTATATGGCCCCGCAAACCCGGCCGGGATGTTTAACCTGGTCTCCAAACGCCCGACCGATACCCCGCTACACCGGGTGACCGTAGGGGCGAGTACCGGTAACGGCACGCTCACCGCCATGGACTTCAGCGGCCCTATCGATGACGGCGATCGCGTGAAATACCGTCTCAATCTGCTCAATGACGAAGGCCACGGCTACACCAGCGGTAGCCACAAACGCCGCCAGTTGGCGAGCCTGGGGCTAGACTTCCAGCTCACCGACAAAACGGTGCTGGAGAGCAATTTCAGCTACTACCACTACTATGAGAAAGGCATGCCCGGCTCCTTTGCGCTAGCAAAAGGCGTGCACTTCCCTTCGCCGCTGGACCCAACTAAAGCAAACTACGGCCAGAGCTACGCCGGGAATGACGACGAAACCAGCACCGCCAGCCTGCACATCAAACATGATTTTGACGGCAACTGGCTGCTCGACGTTGGCGTGCTGCGCCAGATAGCCGACCGTGAGTCCACCACCGTCACCAACACGCTGACCGACAATCGCGGCCACTACACCACCACCACCTCAAACTCAGCGGCCAGCCGTTTTACCATCAACAGCTATATGGCAAACCTCACCGGTAGCGTTGACACCGGCTGGCTGGGTCACGATATCAGCGCCGGGGTACGCGGTTTTGTCTGGAAGAACTACAACCCGGTCGCCGGCGGTACCTTCACGCTGGGCAAATCATCGCTTGACGAAAATCCGGTTTATCCGCGCCCGCCGTATCCTGATTTTGACAGCCGTTATCAATCCGCGACCACCACGCAGCATGCCTTCCTGCTGAGCGATACCCTGCACTTCAGCCCGCAGTGGAGCCTGCTGCTTTCCGGTAGCGAAAACCTGTTTACGGTCAGTAACTACAATAAAACCGGCAAGCAGACCAGCGACAAAAAAGACAACGGTGCCAGCGGTTCTGCCAGCCTGATGTATAAGCCCGTGGATAATGTCACCCTTTACACCACCTGGGCCGACAGCATGCAGCAAGGCGATACCGCCCCGGCGGGTGCCAGTAATTCAGGTGAAGTACTCTCTCCATACCGCAGCCAGCAGATTGAATTCGGCGCGAAATACGCCCCTATCAACGATCTGATGCTCTCGGCCGCCGTATTCCAGGCCAAACGTCCGTTTGCCTATACCAACGATGACGGCATTTTCGCCGAGGACGGCACGCAGAAAAACCGGGGGCTGGAGCTGATGGCCGATGGTCACGTCACCCGCAATTTGCGCCTGTTTGGCGGTGCGAGCTGGCTTGATCCGCGCCTGCATGATACCGCCAGCGAAACCGCTGACGGCAAACAAGTCGTTGGCCTGCCGCGCTTCACCGCGAGCATGCTGGCGGTCTACAGCATTGAACAGTTGCCGGGTGTCGATGTGGATACCAACGTGCGCTACGTTGGCCGCCGCGCGACGGATAACGCTAACGACAGCTGGGTTGGCAGTTACACCACTGTGGATGTAGGTAGCAGCTATGCCACGCGTCTGTTCAGTACCCCAGTCACCTTCCGTCTGGACGTCACCAACCTGACTAACCGCCGCTACTGGACCAACGTGGTGCCGGGTGCGCTCACCGGCTACACCGGTGCAGGTAATGCCAGTGCCCAATTGGGTGCGCCGCGTCAGGCACAACTGTCGATGCAGATTGATTTTTAAGGAATCCAAAACATGAAACGTCGCCATGCGTGGTTGCTCTGCGCGTGGCTGGCCTTCCCCACTCTGGCCTCGCGCCAGGTGGTGGATGATGCCGGTCATACCGTTACCGTGCCCGACCAGGTAAACGCCATCGCCGATGGTTGGTTCGCCCACCATTCGGTGCTGATGACGCTGGGTGCGGGGAATAAAATCGTCGCCACCGTCAATCACCCGGACAGCCAGCCATGGATGTTCAAAATCGCGCCAACGTTAAATCAGGCGCTACAGGTTCGCGGCACCGCCTTTAACCCGGAGAGCTTGCTCGCTAAGCGGGTAGACGTGGTGTTTACCTCAAAGGGCAACGATAAAGCGCAGAGCTACCGTCAGGCCGGGCTGCCAACGCTGGAAATGGCGTTTACCGATTACCCGTCGCTGATGAAATCCGTCACCACCACCGCCGAGGTGCTAGGCACTGCCGATGCGCACGCGCGGGCAAAAGCCTACAACCAGTATTTGCAAACGACGCTGGATACCGTCCAGCGTAAAACGCAAAATTTGACTCAGACACAACGCCCTACCGTACTGCATATTCAATCGCTAAAACCCCTGAAGGTCGACGGTAGCCATACGTTGATTGATACCTGGATAAACCTTGCCGGCGGCAAAAATGCGGCGGAGGGAATTGAAGGCAATATGAAAGAGGTATCAGCGGAGCGGGTACTGGCCTGGCAGCCAGACGTTATTATCCTTGGGGCCAACTGCGGCTCGCTGGCGGACTCGCCGTATGCGGAATTGTTCTCGGGGCTCAACGCGGTCAAAAACGGCAAAGTATTGCAAAACCCCGCCGGGGTTTTCCCATGGGATCGCTATGGCACTGAAAGCGCGCTGCAAATCCAATGGGCGGCGCAAATGCTGCACCCGAATCTATTTCCCGGCGTAGAAATGGTGAAGATGACGCAGGATTTTTATCGACGCTTCTTTGATTACCCGCTGAACCACGACGAGGCGCTTCGCATTTTGCGCGCCCAACCGCCGGTGAAGTAGCTTCTGCAAATCAGCAGGCCGGATAACGACATGACCTTATCCGGCACCTAAGCTCATGACCTCAGTTATATACCAGCGTAAAGGTCGCCATGCTGTTAGCTATCCCTGCTCCCACCGAATTTCCTGTCTGCACATACTGCGCGGTGAAATTAATGCGTTCGGCGCTGGCGGCATTGCTGGCCGTGACCTTTTTGAGTAATGGAAGATTGGTCGCCTCGTTTATTTTTACCGCCGTCCCCGCCGCAGGTGCCGGAGCCGGATTACTGCCGTAGCTAAGCTTCACCCCTACGCCGCTAGCGGCACCGCTGACCTGAGTCAGCACCAGGGTATCGGGAAACCCGGGCCCCACTTCCAGGCCAAAGAAACCAATCCGCACATCCGTCGGTTGCGAACAGTAAACCGGAATCGCAAAGCTCTGGGCGCTACCGCCGGTCGTATTCACGCCTTTAAACTCCATTTTATTCACCGAGCCAAGCCCGACGTTAATGGTCGGCGTCGTGACCTGACAGCTGCCGCTGGCACCAATATCGACGTTCAGCGCCGACAGACCAAGAAACGTTGGCGCCGTCGTGGTCGTGCCGTTGCCGGTTGCCGACGACAGCTCCATAAACAGTTTCCCGATCTGTGCCTGCGCATCGACGTTGGTATGATTCCCCCCGGATAACTGAATTTCGCCGGTCTTGTAGAAAGTGACGTAGGCTTTGATAACGATCTCTTTTTGCGTCAGCAGCGCTGGCATATCCGCACTGTCACAGATGGTCGCCGACTGATTCCCCGCCGGAGAAGAACTGCCGTCAATATAGTGCACCGCCCCACCGTTACACTGGAAACCAAGCGAGTAGCCAAGCCCGTCTAGCTTAGTGGAAAAAATGTGGATGCCGTTGATGGCTATCGCCGCACCAGTGGTATCAACCTGCTGATACACCAGACGTTTCCAGCCAGCAGCGGGAACCTGTAAATCACAGGTAAAACGAATACCGCTGCCGTTATCCGCCATGGAGTGCGACATCTGCGAATTGACCGGCAGCGACGGCAGATACTGGATATTCTGCGTGTTGATCGTCATCTCACCCACGGTATTGCTACAGTTTTCCGCCCAGACGCGCGGGCTGCAAACCGCCGCCATCAGCAGGATAAGAGAACAAATAAACCGATAACGTCTGAGCATACTCATGACCTTTTATAAACAGACCGCATTCACCGTTTTCACCGGATTACGCTGTTGATTGCTGGGAAGGTGGAAGTGGACGGTACAGCTCTGCGCAGCGTTGCTGACATCCCAGCGCACCACTATCGCCCCCTGTTCAGGAATACCGCTGAGATAAACCTGCCCCTGATCGGCGACAATACCGGACGCCGCGCCGTCGTCACCCAGCAGTTGAGCGCTGGCACCAAACGGCAGCGGGCCACGAGCACCGCGCAGCGTAAACAGCACGCGGTTGCCGATATGGGTCTGATAATTAGCCTCGACAATAGCGCCACCGCCGGGGATCACCGTTTGTCCTTGCAGTTCAACATCGGTATCGTCCGGCATTGATTCGGTATCAAGACTGATATCGTTTTTACGATAGGCCGTGAGCGTTGGCACGATGGCGTAACCGCGCCAGTCGGTGTGCAGATCGGTACCGTTCTCAATCGCCACATTGTCAGCGCCGGGTGCGCGAACAATGGCAAAACTATCGCCGGTATACTGGCCCAACGTAATGCCGTGCGGATGAGCGACAATAGCCCCTGACGCGCCCCAATTGACCTGATTGCTGGTTTTATCCCGTTGATAACCAAGCTGAGCTTCACCATAGCCACCGCGATAATCGAGCGAGACGCCGCTGTTGCTGCCCTGCCCGTTGTTGCCATAACCCTGCTGCACGCTGTAGTAGAGATTATTTTTCTCCAGCGCCGAGCCATAGAGTGAAACCTGCTGCGAGGTGTAGCCGTTGTTATCCGATGTGGTGCTGTAGCTGACGGAGCTGTCTGGCAGCAGGTCGCCCAGCGGAATATTGATGTTAAAAGACAAAGAACGGTCGGTTTTGTTATTTTCCGACGATTGAGTGAAGTAGTAGCCCAGCCCCCAGGAAACCCCTTTCCACGCGCTGTAAAACCCCACGTGCACCGTGCGATCGCGTCGCGGTGAGCGCCAGTACGTTTGTGCCCAGGCGGAAGCAGACACGCTCCCCATTCCCCCTAGCGGTTGCGAAAACGAAACCTCTTCGCGGCTGCGTTTACTCTCCGTTTCTCCATAGCGCCCTTCCAGCGCATTGGCCTCGCTAAAATCATAGTAACCGAGGGAAGAATAGCGGTAGCTCGCAAGGCTGAGTGTCGTACCGGTGGTGGCGAAGTTTTTTTGATACTGCACGCGCGCCGAGTGCCCGCTGTAGCGCTTCTCTGATGGCGTGCGGGTGATAGCATGGGTGTAATCCACGCCCAGCGAGCCCAGTTCACCAAACCCGCGCCCCAGCCCACCTGACCAGGATTGATAATCCTCTGCCACCTGCATGCCGCCGTAAAAAGTTACATCCGCAGGTAAACCATAGAACAGCGTCGACTGCATAAACTGCGGCCTGCGGGTCTCTGACTGCGTGGAGTAAAAACGGCCAATGCTGACGCTATATTTTATTCGCCCCTGACGCAGCATAAACGGCACGGCGGAAAATGGCTGGGTAAACTTACGCTCGGAGCCATCGCTCTCTTTCACCGTGACTTCAAGGTCGCCGCTTTGTGCGGTGGGATAAAGATCGTTAATAGCGAACGCCCCCGGGGCGACAAACGTCTCATAAATAACGTAGCCATGCTGGGAGACAGTGACTTTGGCATTGCTGTGCGCCATACCGCGAATTATCGGCGCAAACCCGCGCTGACTATCCGGCAGCATCTCCTCATTGGACATCAACTGCGCGCCGCGAAACTGCACGCTGTCGAAAACATCGCCGCTAGTATAAGTGTCACCGATTCGCAGCTGGCTCTTTAGCGCGCGCACGTCATGCTGTAGATAGGTACTTTGCGAACGCCAGCGACGGGTTTTGTCATATTGCATCGAGGCAATGTTACGTAACCGCCAACCGCCAAGATTGATGCCGCTGCGTAAATTCAAATAGTTAGACTGGTAGCTGCTGTTAGTCTGCTGCGTTTGCGCGCCGGTAAGGTTGTAGTCAACAAAAGCCGCCGGAATGCCATCATCCCAGCGGGCCGGATCGACGTAGCCACGGCTTTGGAGGTTCATTGCCGCCTGCGGAATGCTCAGGTTGAGCCGCTGCTCCACAAAATCAAACTGACTGGTGGCATCGGGAATAAATCGCTCAATATGCGTGAGCGTTTCGCCTTCATGCAGCGTATTGAAGGCGGGAAAAGCGCTGATATTCACGCCATACTCGGCAAGCTGAGCCGGGGTTAGGCGCGGCTTTAACGCACCACTGTCCTCAACAAACTCAATGGTTGCCTGACCAACGGGCTCATTATTCACCCACACAGAAACCGGGTAGCTGCCCGGCTGTTGACCACCTGATTTGGCGAAATAGTGCAAATCGGCAGTTTTTTGCTGTGGGTCGGAAAGCTCCACCGCGGCAGGGTCAAAATAGTCGTCCGCCTGCGCAGCGTTTTGATATCCCAACAGCAATAATGCCGTTGGCAGGCAGGCCAGGAGCGCGCAGGCGCTGCGGGAGGCATCATCACCCTGAGCGTCTGAGATCATCTTTTTCACCGTGATAGTCAGCATGGTTTAGCGTTGAGCAAAGTCGGTAACACCGCCGAAATCGTTAATCGCTCGCCACTTCACCGTGCCTGCATGGTGGGCTGGCCATGATTTATTGCTAAAAGGTGCGATCATTCCCGGTTCATCCAGCTCTTCGTTCCCCACCGAGAGGGAGAAAAAGGAGACAAAATAAGGCGTTGGGTTATGCGCTACCAGGCTTGAGCCAAGGGTCTGGAAAGTCAGTTTTTGCCATGCCTCTTCGGCATCCCCGGGTAGATTTTTAGGTCGATAGAATATTTTGAACTTCGACTTAATATTGACCTGAAGTTTATTGGCATCGTCTTTATTTGACGGAGAAATACTCTTTACATTCAGCCAGAATACCGACTCGCGATCCATTGGCAGCGTCGCACCGGTAAAGTTAATACGCAGAACATTTTTTTGTTCAGGGTCAAGGCGAAACAGTGGTGGCGTAACAATAAACGGCGGGGCGTTGTTTTTCGTGGCTGAATAATTATCAACCCACGATTGCACTAAATAAGGAACAGCACTGTCAGCATTTGTCACTGACATGGATGCTTCACGCTTACCTTCTTCATATATTACGCGGGTACCGCCCATGACGATACCCGCCTGAGCCGTTGCTGATAATAAGAGTAGAGAAAGAGACAGGCTCGCGATAAAACGCTGCATAGGAATAACCCATATTACGAAATAGAGTTGAATTTGAGCAGAAGTAATCTTCTGCTCAGGGTTTAATTAGTTATAAACCATATTAAAATCAGCCACGCCGTTGGCGTCGCCGGTGGTTACGACCGCACCGGTAGAGGCGTAATCGGCGAAGAAGGTCAGATCGGCAGTACCTTCAGTCCCGCCAGAAGCTGGCGTAACATCATGCTGTTTACTCACAGAACCCAGTTTGATCACTTGATTCTGGTCATCTTCAAACAGTTTGATACCTACGCCGGTAGCTTTACCTGTGCCCGTATCAACGGCAAGAAGAGAAGCGTTGTTGCTGTCTTTCTTACCATCAAATAGGACTGCAACATGGGAAACTGAATCAGGGCAACCTTTGACTTTAATATGGAAAGCGGTTTTTGTGGTTTCAGTACCCGCGCCGGTAAAATAGCTTTTTGCCCATTTGCCGAGATCGACGGTTTGATTTGCGCTACCGCTATCCACATTGCAGGAAGCATCGGTAATAGAGCCGGTAAAGTTGACCTGACCACCCGGGCCCTGAGTCCCTGCAGAAGAGCCTGGATTGGTCGTCACCGCAGCCGCGGCTACGCCAGATGCCAGTGCGGCGATGACGCATGCCATAACGCGAAATTGTGTTTTCATTCTCACTCTCTTATTGACGTTCATTAGTGCAGATTGCTGGCGCAAAATATTATTTACGCGCCTGCCTGCCGTAAAACCCTCCGTGTTTGTATGGCCTTTATTCCTTTGCAGGGTATTAAATGCGTAACCGTTCCCCTCCGTTTAATTTCCATAAACAGAAAGCATTTGATATTAATTTATTGAGTCAACGGCCAATGCCATTAATGCATTAGAAATACGACGCTAATGATATTCTTATTAAACAGCGATGCAACGCATCCATTTAGTAAAGTAGCAGTGAAAAAATTTAACCTGTTTAAATAAAAATCAACAAGGGTTGTGACATGTTAGTAGTCACCCACAGAAAATAAAACATTAAAAGCATATATCACGAAATAAACTTAACAGTAATAGCATTGCAGTAACGAAATTAACCTTTCCATGCATAGTATTGCATTCGATTTATAACAAAAAATGCGCTGGCATAAATAAAACTAAGAACAATCTCATGAGCAATAGCTCACCATACTGCCGCCAAATATACAATCAGCCGATAAATCAACATATTCATTAACAAATTGATCTTTTGCTGGCGATCTTAATGCATTCAGTTTAGATTTTACTTAATTAAGGGAATACTAAACTAAAGATGAACGACAGCGAACTTCTCCAGACACGCGCCAGCGAAGCCGCCACGCTACTAAAGGCAATGAGCAACCCTAACCGACTGCTGATCCTCTGTATGCTGTGCGATGCCCCAGGAACCAGCGCCGGTGACTTAGCAAAAATCACCGGGTTAAGCCCATCAGCGACCTCTCAGCATCTCGCCAGAATGCGCGAAGAAGGGCTCATTGACAGTCAGCGCGACGCGCAGCGCATTCACTATTTTATTAAAAACGACGCGGTGAAGCAGATCGTCGCCACGTTAAAAACGCTCTACTGCCCCTGAGAGAAACATAAAATGACCGTTGAACACATTTCCCCAGCCGCGGCGCTTGCGCTCATTGAGCAGGGTGCCAGTCTTATCGATATTCGTGATGCCGATGAGTATGCACGTGAACATATTCCTGTCGCCCGGCTGTTGCCGCTGTCTGCACTGGAACAAGGCGCAACGTTGCAGGCAAGCGCTGACAACGTAGTGATTTTTCACTGTCAGTCCGGCAACCGGACGCGCAATCATTTGAGTAAGCTGATTGCCGCCGCCGCACCGGCGCAGGTGAAGGTCGTCGAAGGCGGTATCGAGGCATGGCGAAAAGCGGGTCTGGCGACCGTGGAAGATAAATCGCAGCCTCTACCTCTTATGCGCCAGGTACAGATTGCTGCCGGCGTGTTAATTTTACTGGGCGTCGTGCTCGGGTATAGCGTCTCCAGCGCATTCTTCCTGCTTAGTGCGTTTGTTGGCGCTGGATTAACCCTGGCTGGCGTCACCGGATTTTGCGGCATGGCGCGGCTGCTTGCCATCATGCCGTGGAACCGACGCTGATTTCGTCTCGCGCGAGTCCGCTTCCGACGAGTGTGTTAATGACAATGGATAACAAAGGAGCATCTTGATGTTTGCACCGGGCGATCTGGTTCAACCGAAAATGGGTGGACCAAAATTAAAGGTTATTGAAGCGCACGAAGAGAGCATCGTGGCCGTACAGGCTAGCGATGAACAGGGTAAACAATACACGCTGAAGAACAGCGACGTTGCCCCGTATCAAGAAGACGGTGATTTCGGCGTCTGCTGATATTTTCCGGCGGTGGGCGCAGCTCACCGCATATCCTTTCTCTTATCCCGCCTAACAATGAATGATTACTCAGAAATCACGCATACTTTCAAATAAAAGACAGCAGAATTAAATACTGATCAACCGGCATAAAGTCGGATAAAAAATCCAAACGTGATTAAAATCACAATAAAAACACCAAACTCTCCGTCACGCCAAAAATACCTGCGTTCCTGTCTTTTAACACTATTGCAAAACAATACGCAATATCATGATTTATAAATAAAAAACAAACATAAAAAACAAAAATAGCGCGGCATCAGACAAACAATCTGCTACAGAGTATTTTATCGACAAAAACGTCTTAAATAAAAATTTTTCACTAGTTGTTTGTTTTATTGCAGATAGATAACCTATACACGTCAAATAAACCAAACCAAAACGCCAGTAAACACGATTTTCTCTGTGTTAACCGTCCATTTTTCGAGGAGCATACCGATGTTCTCTGCGCAGTCACGCCTGCGTCATGCGGCAGCAGACACTTTCGCCATGGTTGTCTACTGTTCCGTCGTGAACATGATGATTGAAATTTTTCTCTCAGGAATGACCTTCGAGCAGTCACTTTCATCCCGTCTGGTGGCAATCCCAGTCAACATTATTATTGCCTGGCCATACGGTATGTATCGTGACTTCGTGATGCGACAAGCGGCGAAGATTACCCCGGCGGGTTGGATGAAGAGAGTGGCAGATCCGATTGCGTACATCACCTTCCAGTCTCCGGTGTACGTGATGATTCTGCTGAGTGTCGGTGCTGACTGGCACCAGATAGCGGCAGCAGTCAGTTCAAACGCGGTCATCTCGCTGGTGATGGGTGCCGTTTACGGCTACTTCCTCGACTTTTGTCGTCGCCTGTTCCGTGTCGAACAGTACGCGCAGGCGAAAGCCTGATTGCAGTGAAATAAATGACTGGCCAGGCCAGTCATTTATTTATACGTTCTCGCCAAATAGCCCATCTAAAAACCGCTCTAGCGCCATACGCGAACTAAAGCCATGCGGAATACCGTAATGCTGCTCAACGGCGCCACCAACGTACAGTGGAAATTGCTCATAGTGATCGCACGCTTTAATATCAGAAGCCGGATTGGCATATTTAAAGCTGCGCTCTTTTAATGCCGGATGAATGATCAGCGCCGTGCGCCCCATTCGCGCTTCGCGGTTAACGTAAACGTAATCCTCGCCACGGCAATAGCCGTATGCTTTTGGCGTTACCGCATCCATGGTAAAGCCCGCTTTTTCAAGAACGCGCGCCACCTCGTCAGGTCGTAAATACATATTTTATCCTCGTCATCTTTTACTGCATCGCCACCTTACCGTAATCAGTATTCGCCTCGCTTTCAGATAATTCCACAAACAGTCTCATTCCCGGCAAATTATGTCGAATGGCCTACACTTAAGGTTCTATCAAATTTCGGGGAGACCGTAATGATTAAGCCATTTAACCGCAATGAAGCAGATGAAGAGGCACAGGATATTCATAATGATGTCAGCCAATTAGCTGATAGTCTCGAAGGGATCCTCAAGAGCTGGGCCAGCGATAATAAGGATGAAGTTGAGACCGCCCGCCGCCAGGCGAAATCTCTGCTCAGTGAAACCCGCGCGCGCATTCACGGACGCAGCCGCTTGCAGCAAAGCGTCCGCGATGTTGCCGACACCGCAGATAGTTATATTCACGATAAACCGTGGCAAAGTGTGAGCGCTGCCGCGGCGGTGGGGATATTTATTGGCATATTATTAGGATGCCGTCGATAATATAACCACAATGATGTAGATAATAAAAACGCGTCTGCCCCGGATTATCCCTGATAATCCGGGGTTTTTATTTAATCGCCTCTTTCAACGCCGCAACCTGCTGCTGCGCCATTTTCTGCGAGATAATATTGGTAAAGCTCATAATCAGGCCAGCCTGACCGCTATTGGCGATACGCCAGTCGTTCACCGCCTGTACCGCCAGCCCGGCACACCGGGCCTGATACGCCATCGCCCTGTCATCGCCCTCAACGGCCACCACCATTTGAATTCCCCCTAACTGCTCCACCACCTGAAATCCATTCGCCGCTAGCGCCTCTTCGAGCCAGCGTCGACGCTGCGCATAGTGCACGCGCATTTTCTTCAGATGCCGCCAGAAATGCCCTTCACGCATAAAGTCCGCCAGCGTCTGCTGCCACAGCAGCGGTACCGGGCAGGCCAGGCGCTGCGCCTGGCGACGGAACTCGGCTACCAGCGGCAAAGGCACCACCAGCCACGCCGTGCGCAGCGCCGGGAACAGCGATTTACTGAACGTTCCGGCATAAATAACCCGCTGCGGCGCATCTAGGCTTTTCAACGGCGGCAGCGGCTTGCCAAGATAACGAAACTCGCTGTCGTAGTCGTCTTCGATTATCCATGCCTGATGATGTGCGGCCCAGTCCAGAAGCTGTCGACGCCGGGGTAGCGAAAGCGCAACCCCGGTAGGGCTTTGGTGCGCCGGGGTCAACAGGGCAAAGCGAGCGTCAGGAACCTGCTGCATCGCCCACTCAACGTCCATACCCTCCACGTCCACTGGCACCGGAGAAAGCGTCACGCCCTCTTGTTCGACCACCGGACGAATAAGCGGGAACCCCGGATCTTCTACCCACATTGTTTCGCCGCGTCCGCCCAGCGATTGCAGAATCAGACTCATCGAGGAGGCATACCCTGACGTAATAAATACCTGCTCAGCCTCGCATTCGATACTGCGCGAAAGACGCAAATACTCCACCAGCGCCTGGCGCAACGTGCTTTCTCCGCGCACATCTCCCAGCGCAAGGTCAAAACGCGTCTGGGTTCGTAATCGCCGTCCCATCACCCGGGCCCACAGGCCACGAGGAAAGAGATCCAACGCGGGCAGCCCAAGCTGAAAAGGCTGAGGCTCGGACTGTTCGCCACCAAATCCAAGCGGCGCTGCAGTCACCGGCTGAACGGTTAAGTGATCGCTTACAAACGTCCCCGCCTGCCCGCGTCGCTCAAGCCAGCCCTGGGCCACCAGCTCGCCATAGGCGTTCTCCACCGTCACTCGGGAAACGCCCAGTTCCTGAGCATAAACCCGGCTGGAAGGCAGACGCCTGCCGGAGGCCAGCTCCCCTTGTTCAATTGCGGCCTTAAGCTGTCTGGCTATCTGCTGATAACGCGGGGCATCTTTTGCTTTCATGGTCTTATTTTTTACTCTTAATATGGCTATCTTTTTAAGACCATTATAGTGCTATTTTTGCCCCATCTTGAACGAGGAGTGACATCATGACTGAATTACGCCAACCCTATAGTGAACTGAGTCCAGCCGTCTATGCCGGGCTGGTTCAGGCCAGTATCGCACTGGAAAAAAGCTCGCTGGAACGCACGCTGCTTGAACTGCTGTATTTGCGCGTTTCACAAATTAACGGCTGCGCATTTTGCCTTGAGATGCACAGTAAGGCGCTGCGTAAATCCGGTGTCGATCAGAGCAAACTGGATGCGCTGGCAGGCTGGCGAGTGAGTAATCACTTCAGTGATGCAGAGCGTGCGGCGTTGGCCTGGGCGGAAGACCTGACCCACATTGCCGAAACGCATGCCGAAGACAACGTCTATCAACCGTTGCTGGCGCACTTTAGCGCTGAGCAGATAAGCGATATAACTTTTGCTGTCAGCCTGATGAATGCCTTTAACCGCCTGGCTGTCGGTATGCGAATGTAAGCCATCACCGCCCGTAAATAATCGCTATTTACGGGCGTCATTTTTTGATAATTACCCCATCTATTTCTGGTAAAATATCCCCTGATTTTCACCCGGATATTTCTTTTAAAATCACCATCATCATACAAATACCTCACGGCATTTTTGGTTGAATTATCAGGCAATATTTATAGTGATAATTAGATCTCCACCAGATTTCTTATGCTAATTTGTAAAAAAATCAACCATCCACAATTCGCCCTCAGCCCTTATATCATGGGAAATTCAGCCATAATCACCTTGTCCATATTTCAGATGAGAACAGATTGAGGGTTGTCACATCGTCTCAGTATGCTAGGGTATAAAACAGGTCATTATTTTCATCAGGTAACATATCGACACAAACTAAAAATAGGAAATCTCATATTGCATGGCAGTTAAATTAGAAGTGAAGAATCTTTATAAAATATTCGGCGAACACCCACAGCGAGCATTCAAATATATCGAGAAAGGTTTCAACAAAGAACAAATTCTCGATAAGACAGGGTTATCACTTGGCGTAAAAGACGCCAGTCTGGCCATTGAAGAAGGCGAGATATTTGTCATCATGGGGTTATCCGGCTCCGGTAAATCCACCATGGTACGCCTTCTCAATCGTCTGATTGAACCCACTCGCGGGCAGGTGCTGATTGACGGTATTGATATTGCCAAAATATCCGATGCCGAGCTTCGCGATGTTCGTCGTAAAAAAATTGCGATGGTCTTCCAGTCATTTGCGCTAATGCCGCACATGAGCGTGCTGGATAATACCGCTTTTGGCATGGACTTGGCCGGTGTACCGGCGCAGGAACGTCAGGCCAAAGCGCTGGATGCGCTGCGTCAGGTCGGCCTTGAGAATTATGCCCACGCCTACCCGGATGAACTCTCCGGCGGGATGCGTCAGCGCGTAGGCCTTGCCCGTGCTCTGGCGATTAATCCCGATATTCTATTAATGGATGAAGCCTTCTCGGCGCTCGACCCATTAATTCGCACAGAGATGCAGGATGAACTGGTAAAATTACAGGCCAAACATCAGCGTACCGTGGTCTTTATTTCCCACGATCTCGATGAAGCGATGCGAATTGGTGACCGCATTGCCATTATGCAAAATGGTGAAGTGGTACAGGTCGGTACTCCAGATGAAATTCTGAATAATCCGGCCAATGATTATGTCCGCACCTTCTTCCGCGGCGTCGATATTAGCCAGGTATTTAGTGCCAAAGATATTGCTCGCCGTAATCCGGATGCGCTTATCCGAAAAACGCCAGGGTTTGGCCCTCGCTCGGCCTTAAAATTATTACAGGATGACGATCGTGAATATGGCTACGTCATCGAACGAGGTAATAAATTTGTTGGCATCGTATCCATTGATTCACTGAAAGAAGCGTTACAGGCAAATCAGGGAATTGAGGCTGCGCTTATTCATGAGCCCGTGGCCGTTGATGCACAAACCCCGCTCAGCGAATTACTCTCTCAGGTGGGCCACGCCCCCTGCGCCGTACCGGTTGTTGGAGAAGAACAACAGTACGTCGGCGTTATTTCAAAAAGAATGCTGCTACAGGCATTAGATCGCGAGGGGGCAAACAATGGCTGATCAATCCAATCCGTGGGATACCACACCGGCCGCAGACAGTGCAGCAAATTCTGCTGACGCATGGGGTTCATCAACGCCCGCAGACGGCGGCGGTGCAGACTGGCTGCACAGCGCGCCCGCACCGCAGGCCGAGCACTTCAATATTATGGATCCGTTCCATAAAACGCTGATTCCGCTCGATAGCTGGGTCACTCACGGGATCGACTGGGTGGTGACTCACTTCCGCCCGGTGTTTCAGGGGATACGCGTTCCCATCGACTATATCCTTAGCGCGTTCCAGCAGCTGTTGCTGGGGATGCCGGCGCCTGTGGCTATCGTGCTGTTTGCCTTGATTGCCTGGCAAATCTCCGGTGTGGGAATGGGAATTGCGACCTTAATTTCATTAATTGTCATCGGTGCCATTGGTGCCTGGTCACAGGCAATGATAACCCTCGCGCTGGTGCTTACCGCATTGCTGTTTTGCGTGATAATCGGCCTGCCGCTTGGCATCTGGCTGGCGCGCAGTCCGCGGGCGGCAAAAATTATCCGCCCTCTGCTTGATGCCATGCAAACGACGCCGGCGTTCGTTTACCTGGTGCCTATCGTCATGCTGTTTGGTATCGGCAACGTACCGGGTGTGGTGGTGACCATTATCTTCGCCCTGCCGCCGATTGTGCGTCTGACGATTCTGGGGATTAACCAGGTGCCGGCTGACCTGATTGAGGCCTCGCGCTCTTTCGGCGCCAGCCCGCGCCAGATGCTGTTTAAAGTCCAGCTGCCGCTGGCGATGCCAACCATTATGGCCGGTGTCAACCAGACGCTGATGCTGGCGCTGTCGATGGTGGTTATCGCCTCGATGATTGCCGTCGGCGGTCTTGGCCAGATGGTACTGCGCGGTATCGGCCGTCTCGATATGGGTCTTGCCACCGTGGGCGGCGTGGGGATTGTTATCCTCGCGATCATTCTTGACCGCTTAACCCAGGCCGTTGGTCGCGACTCCCGCAGCCGTGGCAACCGCCGCTGGTTCCATACCGGCCCTGTGGGTCTGCTCCTTCGCCCCTTCACTAAGTAACCATCGTATTGGGCCCGCGCGCGCCCGGGCCAAANNCGCCCCGCCCCAATGCTCCGCAACAATCACTATTAAAGGAACAACGATGCGACACTCATTAGTTTTTGCTACCGCTTTCGCCACTTTGGTTTCCACCAGCGCTTTCGCCGCTGACCTGCCGGGGAAAGGCATTACCGTACAGCCGATACAGAGTACCCTGTCAGAAGAGACCTTCCAGACCCTGCTGGTCAGCCGCGCGCTGGAAAAACTGGGCTACACCGTCGATAAGCCGAACGAAGTGGATTACAACGTTGGCTATACCTCGATTGCCGCCGGTGATGCCACCTTCACCGCCGTAAACTGGATCCCGCTGCATGACGATATGTATGAAGCCGCAGGCGGCGACAAGAAATTCTATCGTGAAGGCACGCTGATCAATGGCGCCGCTCAGGGCTACCTGATCGACAAAAAAACCGCCGACCAGTACAACATCACCAATATCGAACAGCTTAAAGATCCGAAGATTGCCAAATTGTTCGACACCAACGGCAACGGCAAAGCCGACCTGACGGGCTGCAACCCCGGCTGGGGCTGCGAAGCGGTCATTAACCACCAGTTGGACGCCTATGACCTGACCAAAACGGTCGAGCATAATCAGGGGAACTATGCGGCGATGATGGCCGACACCATCACCCGTTTCAAAGAAGGTAAACCGATTATCTACTACACCTGGACGCCGTACTGGGTGAGCGACGTGTTGAAACCGGGTAAAGACGTGGTATGGCTGCAGGTACCGTTCTCCTCCCTGCCGGGCGTACAGAAAGATATCGATACCAAGCTGTCTAACGGTGCCAACTACGGTTTCCCGGTAAGTACCATGCACATTGTGGCCAACAAAGCCTGGGCTGAGAAAAACCCGGCAGCGGCGAAGCTGTTTGCCATCATGAAGCTGCCGCTGTCCGATATCAACGCGCAGAACGCGATGATGCATGACGGTAAATCATCCGAAGCCGACGTTCAGGGTCAGGTTGATGGTTGGGTGAAAGCTCACCAGCAGGTATTTGACGGCTGGATTAAAGAAGCGCTGGCTGCGCAGAAGTAAATTAACGAGCTCCACTACTCCCGGCGCACAAGGTGCCGGGAGTTTCCCCACAATCGCAATGGCACATTCCGCTACGCAACATTTTCCCCCTCCCCGCCGCCTTTCGTTATGATTGCTAACATTCTCCCCAACAATTTCTTAAACAATGACCAAACCTTCGCATGGGCTTAGCCCAGCACTTATCGCCTTAATGTCGATTGCCACGGGGCTGGCTGTTGCCAGTAACTACTATGCTCAACCGTTGCTGGAAACCATCGCCCGCAACTTTTCGCTGAGCGCCAGCCAGGCTGGGTTTATCGTCACTGCCGCCCAGCTTGGTTATGCCTGCGGGCTGCTGTTTCTGGTTCCGCTGGGCGACATGTTTGAGCGTCGTCGGCTGATTGTCACCATGACGCTGCTGTCGGCAGGCGGGATGCTTATCACCGCCAACAGCAGCTCTCTGGCGATGATGATTCTGGGCACCGCCCTCACCGGCCTGTTCTCGGTTGTGGCGCAGCTGCTGGTCCCGCTGGCCGCCACTCTCGCCGCGCCCGAAAAACGCGGTAAGGTGGTCGGGACGGTGATGAGCGGACTGCTGCTGGGCATCTTGCTGGCACGTACCGTCGCCGGGCTTCTGGCAAGCCTCGGTGGCTGGCGTACCGTTTACTGGGTTGCCACCGTGCTCATGGTGCTGCTGGCGCTGGCCCTGTGGCGCGGTCTGCCAACGCTCAAACAGCAGAACCACCTCAACTATGGGCAACTGCTGGGGTCGATTTTTAGCCTCTTTACTCGCGATAAACTGCTGCGCACCCGCGCGCTGCTGGGCTGCCTGACCTTTTCCAACTTCAGCATTCTGTGGACTTCGATGGCATTTTTGCTGTCCGGCGCACCGTTTAACTACTCGGAAGCCACCATCGGCCTATTTGGCCTGGCGGGTGCCGCAGGGGCGCTGGGCGCACGTCCGGTTGGCGGGCTGGCCGATAAGGGTAAAGCGCATCTGACCACCACGTGGGGGCTGGTGCTCCTGCTGCTGTCATGGGTAGCTATCTGGTTTGGACACACTTCGGCAATCGCGCTAATTGTCGGCATTCTGGTGCTCGACCTGATGGTGCAGGGTGTACACATCACCAACCAGACGGTCATTTACCGGGTGCAGCCCGATGCGCGTAACCGTCTGACGGCAGGCTATATGACCAGCTACTTTATCGGCGGCGCGGCAGGTTCACTGCTATCGGCCTCAGCATGGCAGCATGCGGGCTGGCTGGGCGTTTGTCTGGCGGGTAGCCTGATGGCAGTGGCCAATTTGCTGGTGTGGTGGTGGGGCTATCACCGTCAGGAAGCGGAATAAAGCAGCGAACGCCGGGTCCAGTCGCCCGGCGCGCGTATGTCATAGATTATCTACATAAATTACGGCAATTAATTCATTTACTTTATTTGTCACTCTCGTTACTATATCGACTGTAACTAATGAGGTAATGCCCAGATGGATAGTTCGTTTACGCCCATTGAACAAATGCTAAAATTCCGCGCCAGCCGCAGCGAAGATTTTCCGTTCCAGGAAATTCTGCTGACCCGTCTTTGCATGCACATGCAAGGCAAACTGCTGGATAATCGCAATAAGATGCTGAAAGCACAGGGGATTAACGAGACGTTGTTTATGGCGCTAATCACGCTGGAGTCTCAAGAAAATCACAGTATTCAGCCCTCCGAACTCAGCTGCGCGCTGGGCTCATCGCGTACTAATGCCACCCGCATTGCCGATGAGCTGGAAAAACGTGGCTGGATCGAACGCCGCGAAAGCGACAATGACCGCCGCTGTCTGCATCTGCAGCTCACCGACAAAGGTCGTGAGTTCCTGAACGAGGTTCTGCCTCCTCAGCATAACTGCCTGCATCAGCTTTGGTCGTCATTAAGCCACGCAGAGAAAGACCAGCTCGAACATATCACCCGCAAACTTCTTACCCGTCTGGACCAGATGGAAGAGGATGGCACAGTGCTTGACGCCCTGCGCTGATACTACCGCGATAAAAACGAAAACAAACAGGCCAGCAGATAATCCCTGCTGGCTTTTTACGGTAAACAAGTCGGCTTAAGCCGATATAAATAATAAGAATGTGGAGAATCACATGAGCGCAAATGCGGAGACTCAAGCCCCGCAGCAACCCGCCAACAAGAAAGGCAAGCGTAATCGCATCCTCATCTTGTTGACCTTGCTCTTTGTTATTATTGGCATTATCTATGGCAGCTACTGGTTTTTAGTCTTGCGTCACTTCGAGGAAACCGATGATGCATACGTGGCTGGCAACCAGGTTCAAATCATGTCGCAGGTATCCGGTAGCGTCACCAAAGTCTGGGCCGATAACACCGACTACATCCAACAAGGCGACGTGCTGGTGACTCTGGACCAGACCGATGCTCAACAGGCTTTCGAAAAAGCACAGACCACGCTGGCCTCCAGCGTACGTCAGATGCGCCAGCTGATGATCAACAACAAGCAGCTGCAGGCTAACATCGAAATTCGTAAAACCACGCTGTCGCAGGCGCAGACCGACCTTAATCGTCGTATTCCGCTGGGCAGTGCCAACCTGATTGGCCGCGAAGAACTGCAGCACGCCAGAGACGCCGTCACCAGCGCTCAGGCAGCGCTGAACGTCGCGGTTCAGCAGTACAACGCCAACCAGGCGATGATTCTCGGCTCCACGCTGGAAGAGCAGCCTACCGTTCGCCAGGCGGCGACCGACGTGCGTAACGCATGGCTTGCGCTGCAGCGTACCAAAATCGTCAGCCCGATGAGCGGCTACGTTTCCCGTCGTTCCGTGCAGCCAGGTGCGCAGATTAGCCCAACCACCCCGCTGATGGCCGTTGTGCCAGCAAGCAACCTGTGGGTTGATGCTAACTTTAAAGAGACGCAGCTTGCGCACATGCGGATTGGCCAGCCGGTGACCGTCATCAGTGATATTTACGGCGATGATGTGAAGTACACCGGTAAAGTGGTCGGTCTGGACATGGGTACCGGTAGCGCCTTCTCCCTGCTGCCGGCGCAAAACGCCACCGGTAACTGGATCAAAGTCGTCCAGCGTCTGCCGGTGCGTATTGAACTGGATGCCAACCAGCTGGCGAAACACCCGCTGCGTATTGGCCTGTCGACATTGGTTAAAGTGGACACCTCCAACCGTGAAGGGCAGATGCTGGCTAACCAGATCCGCACCAGCCCGGTATACGAAAGCAATGCGCGTGAAATCAGCCTCGAACCGGTGAACAAGCTGATTAACGACATCGTCCAGGCCAACGCCAACTAATGCTGGGGTGCGCGTAATGCAACCGCAAAAACCGCTAGAAGGCGCGCAGCTGGTCATTATGACCATTGCGCTGTCGCTTGCGACATTCATGCAGGTGCTTGACTCCACCATCGCCAACGTGGCTATCCCCACGATTGCCGGGAACCTTGGCTCGTCATTGAGCCAGGGGACATGGGTTATTACCTCATTCGGGGTGGCCAACGCCATCTCGATCCCGATTACTGGCTGGCTGGCGAAGCGCGTCGGTGAGGTCAGACTTTTCATGTGGTCAACCGTCGCCTTCGTCATCGCGTCGTGGGCGTGCGGGATGTCCAACAGCCTCAGCATGCTCATCTTCTTCCGCGTCATCCAGGGGATTGTCGCCGGGCCGCTGATTCCGCTGTCGCAGAGTCTGCTACTGAGCAACTACCCACCGGCCAAGCGCTCTATTGCGCTGGCGCTGTGGTCGATGACGGTGATTGTGGCACCGATTTGCGGGCCAATCCTCGGTGGCTTTATCAGCGATAACTACCACTGGGGCTGGATCTTCTTCATCAACGTGCCTATCGGTGCTCTGGTGGTGTTATTGAGCCTTCAGAGCCTGCGTGGACGCGAAACGCGAACCGAGCAGCGTCGTATCGACGGCATCGGCCTGGCGCTATTGGTGCTGGGGATCGGTAGCCTTCAGGTCATGCTCGACCAGGGGAAAGAGCTCGACTGGTTTAACTCAACCGAGATAATCGTACTGACCGTGGTGGCGGTCGTCTCGCTAAGTTTCCTGATTGTCTGGGAACTCACCGACGACAACCCGATAGTCGATCTCTCGCTGTTTAAATCGCGAAACTTTACCATCGGCTGTTTGTGTATCAGTCTGGCCTACATGCTCTACTTCGGTGCCATTGTTCTGCTACCGCAGCTATTGCAGGAGGTCTACGGCTATACCGCCACGTGGGCAGGTCTGGCGTCTGCGCCGGTTGGGATAATCCCCGTCATCCTGTCGCCGATTATCGGCCGCTTTGCCCATAAGCTGGATATGCGCCGTTTGGTAACGTTCAGTTTTATCATGTATGCCGTCTGTTTCTACTGGCGTGCTTATACCTTCGAGCCGGGGATGGACTTCGGCGCGTCGGCGTGGCCGCAGTTTATTCAGGGCTTCGCCGTTGCGTGCTTCTTCATGCCGTTGACCACTATCACGCTCTCCGGGCTACCGCCTGAGCGTCTGGCGGCCGCATCGAGCCTGTCTAACTTTACGCGTACGCTGGCAGGCTCTATCGGCACATCGATAACCACCACGCTGTGGACCAACCGCGAGGCTATGCACCACGCGCAGCTCACGGAATCCGTGACGCCGTTCAACCCTAATGCTCAGCAGATGTACGATCAGCTGCAAAGCATGGGGATGACGCAGCAGCAGGCTTCCGGCTGGATAGCCCAGCAGATAACCAATCAGGGGCTGATTGTTTCTGCCAACGAGATCTTCTGGATTTCGGCAGGGATCTTCCTGGTGCTGTTGGGGCTGGTGTGGTTTGCCAAGCCGCCGTTCGGTGCCGGGGGTGGTGGCGGAGGCGCTCACTAACGAAAAGCCAGCTCAAACGAGCTGGCTTTTTTTATGACTTCAGCCAAAAATCTGTGGCCAACGCCTCCATCGGCAATCAATGCCCGCCCCTTCGCGTCATCCGTACACATCGCCAATAATAAAAAAACCCGGGGAAAGCCCCGGGTTTTATCTGTCTCTGGTTGAGAAACTAGATGTGCAGTTCCTGCAGCGTCTCTTTTGGCAGCGCCAGTTCATCATTGCTGTTGATGCGTACACCGCGGTCAATAATGTGACGAGCAATGTCCTGCGCTTCGCTCAGCGAGTGCATTTGGTAGGTGCCACACTGATAAACGTTCAGTTCAGGGATCTGGTTTTGATCCTTCACTTTCAGGACATCGGCCATAGCCGCTTTCCAGGCATCCGCGACGCGTTGCTCTTCCGGCGTGCCAATCAGGCTCATGTAGAAGCCAGTACGGCAACCCATCGGCGAGATATCGATAATTTCAACGCCGTTACCGTTCAGATGGTCACGCATGAAACCTGCAAACAGGTGCTCAAGAGTGTGGATGCCTTTTTCCGGCATCACTTCCTGGTTTGGTATGCAAAAACGCAGGTCAAAAACCGTGATTGCGTCGCCGTGCGGGGTATTCATCTTCTTCGCCACGCGAACGGCTGGGGCTTCCATACGGGTATGATCGACTGTGAAGCTATCTAACAACGGCATTTCGTAACCTCCGATATCACCTTCATGCTCCCGAACGTTGCACTTTTTTCTATCAAGTTATAAACACAACTCATTGAGTAGAATCAACTTTATGCAATACGTCTCGTTCTGCTTCAGGATAATGTGATTTTTTTTAAAATAAACTGAACTCTTTGTTCCAATGCCAGTCTTAGTATATGAAAGACGCGCATTTGTTATCATCATCCCTGATTTAGAGATGTATATTTTGGCCACAGTGATGTGGCCTTTTTCTTTTGTATCAAGCGTGTCTCGCCAGCAGCGCTTCAAACGATTCGCTATCCGCTGCTTCAATCTGACGCTGACGCTCTCTGGACGCATCACGCTCTTTCGCGAAATCCTCTTCACTCAGCACTTCTAACGGCTCTTCACGCAGCATCGTGCGGTACTGTTCCGCCAGCGCTTTACCGGTACCACCAATTCCACTCTCAAGCATAGAACGCAGAATGCGCGCGGAGAAGGTTAAATCTGGGTTATCAAAGCTGGCCACCAGTTCATCACAGACTTTTTGATACTCAGTACCGCCGTTCATGCCGTCCAGCGTCTGTGCAACGCGTTTAAGGTCATGGAACAGGTCTTTACCAACTTTGGTCAGCGGGAACTGCGCGGTTTCACAACCAATGCCCAGCGTCAGACCCGGTTTACGCCCTTCCAGAATCACGCGATTCCAGTTGGTACGGGTACACAGCAGTTCATCGCTGCTCATTTCCGGCGCATCGGCCAGCACGCACCACACCATAAACAGGTCCAGGAAGCGGATCTGTTGTTCGTCAACGCCAATCGGCGAGAACGGGTTGATGTCGAGCGAGCGCACTTCGATGTACTCGATGCCGCCGCGCAGCAGCGCATCAGATGGTGTTTCGCCGTCGCGGGTTACGCGTTTTGGACGAATCGGCGCATACAGCTCATTCTCAATTTGCAGAATGTTGCTGTTGATCTGCAGATGCTTACCGTCTTTCTCAAGACCAATGCGCGCATACTCTTCCGACGGTGTTTTAATGGCCCGCTTCAATCCTGCCACATATTCATGCAATTCGTTAAACGTAATTCCGAGATTGCTTTGCGACTTATTGGTATAACCCAGGTCGCTCAGGCGCAGCGAGGTTGCGTAAGGCAGGTAGTACATGCCGCAGTCGGTTTTTTCAAACGGCAGCGTCGTCGGTTTGCCCTGCAGGAATGAAGAGCAAATAGCCGGGGAGGCACCGAACAGATACGGAATAACCCAGCCGAAGCGATAATAGTTACGAATCAGACGGAAATAGCCCGCAGAAATCGCCTCTTTATCGTGCACGCCGCATTTCGCCTGCCAGAATGCCATCGGCAGCGAGAAGTTATAGTGAACGCCAGAAATCGTCTGCATCAACGCACCGTAGCGGTTTTTAAGCCCTTCACGGTACAGCGTTTTCAAACGCCCAACGTTAGAGGTACCGTACTGCGCCAGTTCGATATCCTGACCCGGTGCGATATAGCACGGCATGCTCAGCGGCCACATACGCTCATCACCTAGCTGCCGTGCGGTATAGCGGTGCACGTCGCGCAATAGCGTCAGCATGTGGTCAATATCGCCATCAACAGGAGTAATAAACTCCAGCAGCGCTTCGGCAAAGTCCGTGGTTATCCATTTGTGGGTCAGCGTGGAGCCTAACGCCTCCGGATGACCGGTTGTTGCCAATGAGCCATCGGCATTAACACGAAGAGTTTCACGCTCAAGACCGCGCTGGATCCCTTGAAGAGCCTGAGGATGTTTTTCCAGCCAGGACAGCGCCTGTGATACGTCCGGGATCAAATTGACCTCCCGCCTGTCGAATTCATTTTATTAAGCATAATTGTCTTCGCGGAGATGGGGACTCGTCCACCAACCCTCCAATTAGTGCCACCACGTCATGCCCTGGAGCGTCAACGCCGCCACAACGACGTAGCGTAACGCTTTACCAAGGCATAAAAAAAAGAGTACCGGTCCCCAGGAAATGCGCATCCACCCTGCCAGCAGGCACAGCAAATCGCCAATGACTGGCATCCAGCTCAACAGTAGCGTAGCCGCGCCGTAACGACGTAGCCAGCCAACTGCCTTTTCCTGCCAACGCGATGTTTTGCGTAATGGGAAAAAACGACCAAGAATAACGTTAGTTGCCCCGCCAAGGCTATTACCCATTGTTGCTATTGCTACTAAAAGCCAAGGTTTACTGGCCCCGGAAAGCAACAATGCAACCAATACCGCTTCAGAGTTTCCTGGCAGCAGCGTCGCACTGAGAAAGCTGCTTGCAAACAGCGACCCCAGCGCCAGAAGTTCATTCACAGCAGACGCACGTCAACGGCATCCATCCCCGCCGCAGCGGCTGCCTGAAGGCCAAAATCAGCGTCTTCAAATACCACGCAGCGTTCTGGCGCCACGCCCATACGTTCAGCACACAGTAAGAAGGTATCCGGTGCAGGTTTATGCTGCTTGACGTGATCGGCCGCAACGACGGCCGCGAAATAGTGGCGCAAGCCTAAATGAGCCAGCAGAGCCTCAGCAATCGCACTTTCACTCCCCGTCCCTACCGACATCGGGCGGCGACCGTGCCAGGCTTTTACCACCTCAATCAGCGGTAAAGGCGTAACGGAATCCAGCAGCATCTCTTTAACGGCCTGCGTTTTTTCTCGCGCGAGAAGATGGGGATCCAGATCTGCCTCATGGCTCTCAATAATAGCCTGCGCAATGCGCCAGGTCGGCGAGCCGTTAAGCGCCACCATGGCCTGCTCATCAAAACGCATACCGTAGCGACCCAGCACTTCTTTCCATGCCTTACGATGCGTCGGTTCGGTATCAAGGATGGTGCCATCCATATCAAAAATCAATCCAGCGTAGCGCTCGTACATCGTCTTCTCACCCATCGGATAATGTCTTGTTACTTTATCGCAAAAGGTGCGCATTGTCGCTGACAGCCATAGAGACAACAAAGGCGCCATTAGGCGCCTTTCACTTTCTGACTTTCGACAATTATTTAATTTTCATGTCGTTTTCAACGAGCCGTACGCCCTGCACCTGCCGCGTGAGCTCTACCGCACGCTTAGCATCGGTGGATGACGAAACAAAACCACTCAGCTGCACGCGGCCTTTAAAGGTCTGCACATTAATTTCGCTGGATTTAATTTCTTTGTCGCCAAACAGCGCCGTTTTCACTTTGGTGGTGATGACCGTATCATCAATGTAGCCACCGGTACTTTCCTTGGTTGACGAACCCGCGCAGCCAGACAGCGAGACAGCCACCAAAAGCGTTGCGCAAAACGCCGCCATTGCTTTGAACCATTTCATGGATTTCTCTCCTTGCAGTAATGTCGCCGAAAAATGGGCGTATACAGCGATAAATTATAGAGGAAAGAATAGGTTGCCAATGAGAAAAGTGTGAATTTAACGTTCAGAAATAAATGAGATACTGCAGAAAGGGAAGTTTTTGGGATTTTGAGAAGATGGTGCATCCAGGAGGATTCGAACCTCCGACCGCTCGGTTCGTAGCCGAGTACTCTATCCAGCTGAGCTATGGATGCATCAGATTACTGCTTTACTGCCGGTACTCTATACCGCTGACGCCGTACAAAGTAAAAGATGGTGCATCCAGGAGGATTCGAACCTCCGACCGCTCGGTTCGTAGCCGAGTACTCTATCCAGCTGAGCTATGGATGCATCAGGATTACTGCTTTACTGCCGATACTCTATACCGCTAATGCCGTACAAAGTAAAAGATGGTGCATCCAGGAGGATTCGAACCTCCGACCGCTCGGTTCGTAGCCGAGTACTCTATCCAGCTGAGCTATGGATGCATCAGGATTTACTGCTTTACTACTGATACTCTATACCGCTAATGCCGTACAAAGTAAAAGATGGTGCATCCAGGAGGATTCGAACCTCCGACCGCTCGGTTCGTAGCCGAGTACTCTATCCAGCTGAGCTATGGATGCAAATGGCGGTGAGGCGGGGATTCGAACCCCGGATGCAGCTTTTGACCGCATACTCCCTTAGCAGGGGAGCGCCTTCAGCCTCTCGGCCACCTCACCAACACGCCTCTTGCGAGTGCTTCGAGTTTCTCGTTAAGAGCTTCTCGTCGCTGCGTGGCGCACATATTACTTTCTGGGACTTATAAGTCAAACAATTTTCCGCAGATTTTTATCGATTGCACATTTCACACGCAATAAGGCGTTTAAAAAGGCAAAATGGGCGTTTTATCAACAGATAAATTGCGATTAGCGTCGTAAAACGAGATGAAGAAAAAGCGGTACAAAGAGAGATTAGCGTGACGGAAATGGCGAATAGAGAGAAAGAAGAGGAAAGAAGAGGAAAGAAGAGAGAGATTAACGCGAAAAATCTGGAGAGTTGCGTCTCACCCGCTGGGTGAGACGCGAGAACTTAGTAACTGGACTGCTGGGATTTTTCAGCCTGGATACGCTGGTAGATCTCTTCACGGTGAACGGAGACCTCTTTCGGGGCGTTTACGCCAATGCGTACCTGGTTACCCTTTACCCCTAAAACTGTCACAGTGACCTCATCTCCGATCATGAGGGTTTCACCAACTCGACGAGTCAGAATCAGCATTCTTTGCTCCTTGAAAGATTAAATGAGTCGGGTCTCTCTGTATCCCGGCATTCTCCATCATATAACGCCAAAAGGTCAGCGATGACAAACACCTTACGTGTAAGCAGTCACGGCATCACATTCTGTTAAATGTAAGTCTAGCCGATTTACATGACTTCAACCTGACTTTATCGTTATCAGTACCGCATATGCAAGGCGCCGTAACATATAACGTTAAGGCGCCCGCATGCGATTATCATTATTACAATTTAGCGCTTACCCAGCCTTTCACGCTGGCCAATGCAGCAGGGAGAGCAGACGCGTCGGTACCACCAGCTTGCGCCATATCCGGACGACCGCCCCCTTTACCGCCCACCTGCTGGGCGACCATACCAATCAGTTCCCCTGCTTTCACACGGTCGGTCACATCCTTAGACACGCCTGCAATCAGAGAAACCTTACCTTCATCAACCGTCGCCAGGACGATAATCGCAGAACCTAGCTGGTTCTTCAGATCGTCGACCATGGTACGCAGCATTTTAGGCTCAACGCCTTCAAGCGCACTCACCAGCAGATTCACACCATTGATCGTCTCAGCTTTGCTGGAAAGATTCGCACTTTCCTGGGCCGCCGCTTGCTCTTTAAGCTGCTGCAGCTCTTTTTCCAACTGACGGGTACGTTCAATCACGGTACGCACTTTTTCAGTAACGTTATGGCTATCGCCCTTCAGCAACTGAGCAATATCGCTTAAACGGTCGCTCTGCGCGTGCAGAGTCGCAATCGCGCCTTCACCCGTTACCGCTTCAATACGACGCACACCAGCCGCCGTACCGGATTCAGAAACGATGCGGAACAAACCGATATCACCGGTACGTGAAGCGTGGGTACCGCCGCACAGCTCAGTTGAGAAATCGCCCATGCTCAGTACGCGCACGTGGTCATCGTATTTCTCGCCAAACAGCGCCATAGCGCCCTTCGCTTTTGCCGCTTCGAGATCCATGATGTTGGTTTCGATTGGCAGGTTGCGACGAATCTGGGCATTGACCAGATCTTCAACCTCGCGAATTTCTTCCGCTTTCATGGCTTCGTTATGGGAGAAGTCGAAGCGCAGGATTTTGTCGTTAACCAGCGAGCCTTTCTGCGCAACGTGCGTACCCAGTACCTGGCGCAGCGCTGCGTGCATCAGGTGCGTTGCAGAGTGGTTCAGACGGATGCGAGCACGGCGTGCATCATCAACGTCTGCCTGTACCGCATCGCCAACTTTCAGCGCGCCGGTAGACAGCTTACCGAGATGACCAATAGCCTGGCCGTATTTCTGGGTGTCGCTGACCGCAAAGCTAAAGCCCGCGCCTTTCAGTTCACCCTTATCGCCCACCTGGCCGCCGGATTCTGCATAGAATGGCGTCTGGTCAAGAATAACAACCGCTTCCTGGCCCGCAGCGATAGACTCTACCGCTTTACCATCAACAAACAGCGCGGTCACTTTACCGTTCAGTTCCAGATGGTCGTAGCCTTTAAATTCAGATGTTCCGTCAACGCGAATCATTGCGTTGTAGTCAGCACCGAAACCGCTGGATTCACGCGCACGACGGCGCTGTTCTTCCATTGCCGCTTCAAAGCCAGCTTCATCAACCTTGATGTTACGCTCACGGCAAACGTCCGCCGTCAGGTCAACCGGGAAGCCGTAGGTGTCATACAGACGGAAGGCGGTTTCACCACCCAGCGTATCACCAGAAAGTTTAGACAGCTCTTCATCGAGCAGAGCCAGACCGCGCTCCAGCGTACGAGCAAACTGCTCTTCTTCCGTTTTCAGCACCTGCTCAACCTGAGCCTGCTGACGTTTCAGTTCTTCGCCGGCAGTACCCATCACTTCAATCAGTGGGCCAACCAGCTTGTAGAAGAAGGTATCTTTCGCGCCCAGCATGTTGCCGTGACGGATTGCGCGACGAATGATGCGGCGCAGCACGTAGCCACGGCTTTCGTTTGACGGCATAACACCATCGGCAATCAGGAACGCACAGGAACGAATATGATCCGCAATGACGCGCAGGGATTTATTACCCAGATCGGTAGCGCCCGTTACTTTGGCGACCGCGTCAATCAGCTTGCGGAACAGGTCGATTTCATAGTTAGAGTTAACGTGCTGCAGGACTGCGGCAATACGCTCCAGGCCCATGCCGGTATCCACGGACGGCTTCGGCAGCGGTTCCATGGTGCCGTCAGCCTGACGGTTAAACTGCATGAAGACGATGTTCCAGATCTCAATATAGCGATCGCCATCTTCTTCCGCGGTTCCCGGAGGGCCACCCCAGATGTGGTCGCCATGATCGAAGAAAATCTCGGTGCACGGGCCGCATGGACCGGTGTCACCCATCTGCCAGAAGTTATCCGATGCGAACGGCGCGCCTTTATTGTCGCCGATACGGATAATGCGCTCACGCGGGATACCAACTTCTTTTTCCCAGATTTCGTAAGCTTCGTCATCGGTTTCATACACGGTGACCCACAGACGCTCTTTCGGCAGGGCAAACCAGTTTTCACCGGTCAGCAGTTCCCATGCGTACTGGATTGCATCGTGTTTAAAGTAGTCGCCGAAGCTGAAGTTACCCAGCATTTCGAAGAAAGTGTGGTGGCGTGCGGTATAACCGACGTTTTCCAGGTCATTGTGTTTACCGCCCGCACGTACGCAACGCTGCGACGTGGTCGCGCGTGAATAGTTACGTTTGTCTAGACCGAGGAACACGTCCTTGAACTGGTTCATCCCGGCATTGGTAAACAGCAAAGTAGGGTCGTTATGCGGCACCAGGGAGCTGCTATCGACTACCTGATGGCCTTTACTATGGAAAAAGTCGAGAAACGCCTGACGGATCTCAGCGGTGCTCTTGCTCATAATTATCCTGAAATCAAGCTAAGGGATATTCGTCGCAGACGCGAGTGGCTGAAAAAACCACCTGCGCCGGACGGAAAAAGTGGGAATAAGATAAGTTTTCTTTAAAGGGAAGTAAAATCCCCAGTGCGGTCAATCAGCAAAATTTCGCCATATTTCCTGGATATCTTCCATCAGATAGCCGCGATAGAGTAAAAAGCGCTGGATTTTGACCTTTTCCGTAAAGGCGGTCGGTAGCGGGTCGCCATATTTTCGTAACGCCTGGTCGCGCGCCAGCTGCATCCAGTCAACCTCGCACTCGCGCATCGCCTGCTCAATGGCCTCACGGGCAATGCCTTTTTGCCCCAGCTCCTGGCGAATTCGTGCGGGCCCGTAGCCTTTACGGCTGCGTCCGGCCATAAACTGCTGCACAAACCGGCCATCGTCGAGATAGCGATTTTCAAAGCACCAGGCGACGACTTTTTCGACCTCTTCCGGCGGCGCATCAATCGGCTCAGGCCCGTTCTTCCCCATCACCGGGGCGGTCAGTTTGCGCCGCAGTTCCTGTTCACTATGGTCACGCATCGCCAGAATGCGGATAGCGCGATCTAATAGGCGAGCATAGGCAGAACGGCGCGGGGTAGTTTCAGTCATTCTCTTCCAGCCAATAAATGCAAAAGGGCTGCATAAGCAGCCCTTTGTTTAATTCTGATTTCTGAGATTATCAGAAGTCTTCTTTAGTTTCTTCAACGCTGTTGTTATCAACAACGAAGTCTGGCGTAGAGTCCTGGTTGTTGAGCAGCAGTTCACGCACTTTCTTCTCAATTTCTTTCGCCGCAGCCGGGTTCTCTTTGAGCCAGGAGATAGCATTCGCTTTACCCTGACCAATTTTGTCGCCGTTGTAGCTGTACCATGCGCCTGCTTTTTCAATCAACTTCTCTTTCACGCCCAGGTCTACCAGTTCGCCAAAGAAGTTGATGCCTTCGCCGTACAGAATCTGGAATTCAGCCTGTTTGAACGGTGCTGCAATTTTGTTCTTCACAACCTTCACGCGGGTTTCGCTGCCGACGACGTTGTCGCCCTCTTTCACCGCACCGATACGACGGATATCCAGACGAACGGAAGCGTAGAATTTCAGCGCATTACCACCGGTGGTGGTTTCCGGGTTACCGAACATCACGCCGATTTTCATACGGATCTGGTTGATGAAGATCAGCAGCGTGTTGGACTGCTTCAGGTTCCCGGCCAGCTTACGCATTGCCTGACTCATCATACGTGCCGCAAGGCCCATGTGAGAGTCGCCGATTTCGCCTTCGATTTCAGCTTTTGGCGTCAGCGCCGCTACGGAGTCGACCACGATAACGTCTACTGCACCTGAACGCGCCAGAGCGTCACAGATTTCCAGAGCCTGTTCGCCGGTATCTGGCTGAGAACACAGCAGGTTGTCGATATCAACGCCCAGCTTGCGAGCATAAACCGGGTCCAGCGCGTGTTCAGCATCGATGAATGCACAGGTTTTACCTTCGCGCTGTGCTGCAGCGATAACCTGCAGCGTCAGGGTGGTTTTACCGGAGGATTCTGGCCCGTAAATTTCGACGATACGACCCATTGGCAGGCCGCCTGCGCCCAGCGCGATATCCAGTGAAAGCGAACCAGTGGAGATTGTTTCCACATCCATGGAGCGGTCTTCACCCAGACGCATGATGGAGCCTTTACCGAATTGCTTTTCGATCTGGCCCAGCGCTGCCGCCAACGCTTTCTGTTTGTTTTCGTCGATAGCCATTATTACTCCTGTCATACCGGGTGTTACCGGATAGTGAATTCTGTTCTGTTGAGGCAATTATACTGTATGGTCATACAGTATCAAGTGTTTTGTAGAAATTGTTGCCAGAGAAGATTTAGCGCATAAGCCGTTGCCTGTCGGCGCACCGATTCCCGGTCGCCAGAGAAGCATTCGCGCTGAGTAACGCCCTGCCCGTTAGCGCTGGCGACGCCAAACCACACGGTTCCCACCGGCTTTTCTGCGCTGCCGCCATCAGGCCCGGCAATACCGCTTACGGATACCGCGTAGTCGGCGCGCGCTGCACGCAGCGCACCAATTGCCATCTCAACCACCACCGGCTCGCTGACCGCGCCGTGCTGCAAAAGCGTCACCTCTCGCACGCCAATCATCTGCGATTTGGCTTCATTACTGTAGGTCACAAAGCCGCGTTCAAACCACGCGGAGCTACCGGCAATATCGGTGATCGTTTTGGCAATCCAGCCGCCGGTGCAGGACTCTGCGGTGGTCATCGTTGCCCCGCGCGCTTTAAGCGCCAGGCCAACCTGCTCGCTCAGCTGCATTAATTCGGAATCTGTCATTATCGCTCCGCTTTCGCCAGATAAAGAGGCCATCAAAGATAGCACTTTCAGGGGAGATATGGGGACGGGATAACAATTTTACGAGGGGGATTCAGAAAATGGCAACGGTGCGCTAATTCGACGTTTTCAGATAGCAGCCCGCTAGCGCGAGTGGCACAATCAGACGACACAAGGAAGGCTCCGCCATGAGGTTATCAGGAATGATTAGCACAGCTCCCAACACCACTACACTCAATAAGGCCATACGCCTACGCAACATTTTAATTGCCTGCGGTATCTGCATATTGCTGACCGTTGTCATGCATTTTTTCACCCGGCCATTCAATCTATTGTATGAAGGGATAGAAACCCTGCTCGGCATGAGCAGCCTGGTGATGGGTTTTAAGCAAAACAAAATCATCCATGCGCTACGCAATGAACCACACGGGCAATAGAAAACCGGCCCTTTTCGGGCCGGTTGTGCTTAGCGCATGCTGGCCGCGATCAGCTCAACGTTATGACGCAGCATTTTCACATAGCTATCCGCCACGCCACCCGGTTTCGACAGCGCTTCCGGATACAGTTCACCGCCCGGCCGGGAACCCGTCGCCGTGGCAATTTGCTTCACCAGGCGCGGATCGAGCTGGTTCTCCATAAACCAGGTGTGCACGCCGTCGGCTTTAATCTGCGAGATTAGCGCGGCCACCTGTGCGGCGCTGGCTTCGCTTTCCGATGACAGCCCCTGTGGAGCCAGGAAAGTCACACCGTAGGCACGAGAGAAATAGCCAAACGCATCGTGGCTGGTCAACACTTTACGCTTAGCCTGTGGGATGCCATCAAACTGTTTTTTTGCCCAGCCGTCCACCTCATTAAGCTGGCCGATATAGCGCTCACCGGAGGCTTTCAGCGTCGCGCTGTCCTGCGGGTCGGCTTTCACCAGCCCATTAAGGATATTCTGTGCATACAGCGCGCCGTTTGCCGCGCTATTCCATGCATGCGGGTCGGTCACTGCTTTACCGTCTTCATCCAGCATATGAGTCTTCACGCCGGTTGAAGCGACAACCAGCTCACCTTTAAATCCAGAAGCTTTGATCAACCGGTCCAGCCATCCCTCCAGACCCAGGCCATTCACCACCACTACATCCGCCTTGCTGAGTAGCGCGCTATCTTTAGGAGATGGTTCAAACGTGTGCGGGTCGCCGTCCGGGCCGACCAACGTATCCACATGTACGTGCTCCCCTCCCACCTGCTGCACCATATCGCCTAACACCGAAAAACTGCTGACGACGTTGAGCGTTTTTGCCATCGCCCCTTGTGCCACCAGGCCTAACGCCAGCGCCAGAATCATTCCACTACGTTTCATCACTTTCCCCTCATCCCATTAATTTTCGCCAGCCAACGGTCAGGCGGCTATGCGTGCCAAAAAATACCGAAACAAAAACGACGCCGCTGGCGGTAAGGACGATAGATGGCCCGGCGGGCAGATTCGCCGCCCACGACAGGCTCAATCCCAGCCACGCACATACGCTGCCAATCCCCGCCGCCAGTAGCAAAATAGTGGGCAACGTTCGCGCCCAGCAGCGCGCTGCGATGGCCGGCAGCATCATCACGCCCACCGCCATTAGCGTGCCCAACACCTGGAATCCGGCCACCAGATTCAATACCAATAGCGCCAGAAACAGGCCGTGCAGCGCCACCGGCAACCAACGAGCGTTAACCTGCAGCCAGTCGCTGTCGAACGCTTCACTCACCAGCCCACGGTAAAACAGAGCGATGCAGATAAGCGTCAGGCTGGCGACTCCCGCCACGAACAGCGCCGCGTCGTTATCCACCGCCAGAATCGAACCGAACAGCAGATGCAGGAGATCGACGCTGGAACCGCGCAGTGAAACCAGCGTGACGCCCAGCGCCAGCGATCCAAGATAGAAACCGGCAAAGCTGGCGTCCTCTTTGAGCGGGGTACGTCGGCTCACCCACCCTGCCACCAACGCGACAACGATCCCGGCGATAAACCCGCCAACGGTCATTGCTAATAGCGACATCCCGTTCACCAGATAGCCCACCGCCACGCCGGGCAAAATTGCGTGCGACAGCGCATCGCCCATCAGACTCATCCGCCGCAGCAGCAAAAAGACGCCGAGGATCGTGGTACTTAAAGAAAGCGCCAGGCAAACCACCAGCGCCCGGCGCATAAAACCGAACTCAATAAACGGTTGAAAAAAGGTATGCCAGATCATGCCTGCCTCGCGGATTGAAAGGCCGGAAGAACTTCAGCCGTATGTCCCCAACAGGCATGGTTCGGCGTCAGCAGCAGCGTCTCCGGGAAATACTCGGCCACGCGCTTGTTGTCATGCAGAACCGCAAGGACGGTTTGCCCTTGTTGATGCATTTCCTGTATCACGCCCATCAGGTCGCGGCTGGTCGCTTCGTCGATACCGGTAAAAGGTTCATCGAGCATCACCAGCGGCGCTTGCTGCACCAGCACGCGGGCAAAGAGCATGCGTTGAAACTGGCCGCCGGAAAGCGCTTCTATTGGCGCTTTCGCAAGCGCAGCCAGCCCCACCCGCACCAGCGCTGCACGAATACGCTCGCGGACATCGCTGCGCAGACCGCGCAACAGCGAGACCTGCGGCCACGCCCCCTGGCTCACCACATCCAGCACCGTCAGTGGAAACTGCGACTCCAGCGAGTGTCGCTGCGCCAGCCAGCCGATGACCGGCCGCGACGGCATCCAGCGGACAACGCCGCTGACCGGAGGAATAAAACCAGCGAGCGTTTTTAATAAAGTGGATTTGCCGCAGCCGTTCAGGCCAACAATCGCCGTCATACTGCCTTTGGGGATCACGCCGCTCAGGGATGGTGTAATCGCCATCCCTTCATAGCCCGCCACCAGATTATCCAGTTCGATCATGGCAGCACTACCGCCCACCAGACCGCTAACCACAGCAGCAATAGCAGTGCGCAGGCCAGCGCCAGCCGGGTCACAGCAGACGCCATAAAAACAGGAGTAAACATCTTCGCCTCTAAATTAAATGTTATAACATAACAATATGAGATTAACGCGAAGATGTAAACGGCAGGAAATGATGCAAAATGTAACTGGCATCTCTCCGGGCGGAGAGATGCCGAAGGAAGGATTTACTGTCCGCGAGCCTGAGACACCGACAGCCCCAGCTGCCAGACGGCCATCGCGTAGTGGGTACTGTGGTTGTAGCGGGTGATGGTGTAGAAGTTTGGCAGACCGTACCAGTACTGGTATCCGGTACCCACATCCAGACGTAGCAGGCTCGCCTGCTGGTGATTGCCCAGCGACTGCATCGGCGTTAAACCGGCCGCAGCCAACTGCGAAACGCTGTATTTGGTTTTAAAGCCGTTATCCAGCCCCGGCGCCTGGCCCATCGCCTGCACCGCAACCGTATCACCACTCACCCAGCCGTGCTGTTTGAAATAGTTAGCCACGCTGCCAATCGCATCTTCCGGATCCCACAGGTTGATGTGACCGTCGCCGTTGAAATCCACCGCATACTGCTTATAAGACGACGGCATAAACTGGCCGTAGCCCATCGCTCCCGCGAAAGAACCTTTCAGATCCAGCGGGTCATCTTTTTCATCACGCGCCATCAGCAGGAACGTTTCCAGTTCACCGGAGAAGTACTCCGCGCGGCGCGGATAGTTGAAGGAGAGCGTCGCCAGCGCGTCGAGAATGCGCGTTTTGCCCATTACGCGGCCCCAGCGCGTTTCTACACCGATAATCCCGACGATAATTTCCGGCGGTACGCCATAAACCTGCTGAGCACGCTGCAATGCAGCCTGATACTGGTTCCAGAACGCCACGCCGTTCTGCACGTTATCCGGGGTAATAAACTGTTTACGATAGCGCAGCCAGGCGCCATTTGGGCCAGTCGGCGGCAGGCCGGTCGGCGCCTGTTTGTCCATCAGGCGCAAAACGTAATCCAGACGTTTGGCCTGCGAGAGGATTTCGTGCAGCTGCTGCCGGTCAAATCCGTGCTTGCTCACCATCTTATCGATGAACTGCTCTGCCGCCGGGTTATTGGCAAAATCACCGGTCGGAATCAACGCATTATGCTGGGGTTCAAGGAGAAAACCGCCGGAAGTAGTTGCCGGTGATTCAGCCGTTTTCGGCTTGCTGCTACAGGCAGCGAGCAGGACACACAGAGGGAGTAAAGCCAGAACACGACGCTTCAACATGAGACTTCCATTTAACAATATCAGCAAGAGTTAAATATGGTAAAGCATCCGCTGCCACACAAGGAAGCGGTTGTCGTTCCTCCTCGCAGAATTTCTCATTCCCCTTCTTCTTTTTCTCATGTAAGTGCGATGCGCATCGTGAAAACTTTCACAATAAAATATTTATCTTTCAAATTGAGATCAAAATAACACTTTAAAACCTTTCGATCTGATTAAAATGATTCACATCTGGAAAGATAACGATAATTCACTACAGGAGAAAACAATGATCGAAACCATTACACATGGTGCGGAGTGGTTCATCGGGCTATTCCAAAAAGGCGGAGAGGTGTTCACCGGGATGGTGGCTGGCATTATTCCCCTATTGATTAGTCTGCTGGTCATCATGAATGCGCTGATTCATTTTATCGGCCAGCAACGTATTGAATATTTTGCTCAGCGCTGCGCTGGCAACCCCGTATCCCGCTACCTGCTGCTGCCTTGCATTGGTACGTTCGTGTTTTGTAACCCAATGACCCTAAGCCTGGGCCGCTTTATGCCGGAGAAATACAAGCCGAGCTACTACGCCGCTGCATCCTACAGCTGTCATTCGATGAACGGTTTATTCCCCCACATCAACCCAGGTGAGCTTTTTGTTTATCTGGGAATTGCCAGCGGCCTGACAACGCTGGGGCTTCCTCTTGGCCCGCTAGCCGTGAGCTATCTGCTACTCGGTCTGGTAACTAACTTCTTCCGCGGCTGGGTGACCGATCTCACCACCTCTATTTTCGAGAAAAAAATGGGTATCCAACTTGAGCAGAAAGTCAGTCTGGCGGGAGCTACATCATGACACGCATCCGAATTGAAAAAGGCGCTGGCGGCTGGGGAGGCCCACTTGAGCTGGACGTCATCGACGGCAAGAAAATTGTCTATATCACCGCGGGCACTCGCCCAGCTATCGTCGACAAACTGGCGCAGTTAACGGGCTGGCAAGCGGTAGATGGTTTTAAGGAAGGCGAACCGCCGGAGTCGGAGATCGGCATCGCTATCATCGACTGTGGCGGTACGCTGCGCTGCGGAATCTATCCCAAGCGACGTATTCCGACCATCAATATTCACTCAACTGGGAAATCCGGACCGCTGGCACAGTACATCGTGGAGGACATTTACGTCTCCGGGGTGAGAGAACAAAACATCAGCGTCGTTAGCGGGTCCTCAGAAACCCCGCGCCCCGCAAAAGCCAAGGCCGGGCGCGAATACGACGCCAGCAAGAAGATAACCGAACAAAGCGATGGCCTATTGGCAAAGGTCGGTATGGGCATGGGTTCCGCCGTTGCGGTGCTCTTTCAGGCCGGACGCGACACCATCGATACGGTGCTGAAAACCATTCTGCCATTCATGGCATTTGTCTCAGCGCTTATCGGCATCATTATGGCCTCTGGCCTTGGTGACTGGATTGCCCATGGTCTGGCGCCGCTTGCCAGCCATCCGCTGGGATTAGTCACGCTGGCACTCATCTGTTCCTTCCCACTGCTATCGCCATTCCTCGGCCCTGGCGCGGTCATCGCTCAGGTTATCGGCGTGCTAATTGGCGTACAGATTGGCATGGGCAATATTCCCCCCCATCTGGCGCTTCCAGCGCTGTTTGCGATTAACGCCCAGGCCGCATGCGATTTTGCTTATCGCTGGCGGAAGCCCGTCAGGATACCGTCCGTGTCGGCGTCCCATCGGTGCTGGTGAGCCGCTTCCTGACCGGCGCGCCAACCGTGCTCATCGCCTGGTTTGTTTCCGGCTTTATTTATCAATAAGAGATCCCGATATGACCGTGATTTATCAGACAACTATTACCCGCATTGGTCAGAACGCACCGGATGCATTGGATGACCAAATGCTGATTACCTTCCGTGAAGGAGCACCAGCGGATATCGAAGATTTTTGCTTTCTCCACTGTCACGGAGAACTCAAGGGTCATCTGCAACCCGGTGCACAGTTTGAACTCGGCGAACAACGCTATCCGGTCACTGCGGTAGGCAGCGTGGTAGAGGAAAATCTGCGAGAACTGGGGCATATCACCGTGTGCTTTGACGCAATGATCGAAGCGAAATTTCCCGGCACCGTACACGTTGCGGGGCCGGTACCGAGCACTATCGTGCCGGGCTGTACTTTGAAGTTTATGGCTTAAATTTAAGGAGAGAAAAATGAATCAGGTTGCCGTTGTCATTGGTGGAGGCCAAACCCTCGGGGCATTCCTCTGCCGTGGGCTTGCCGCAGAGGGATACCGCGTGGCGATCGTCGATATCCAGAGCGATAAAGCCGCAAACGTCGCGCAGGAAATTAACAGTGAATTTGGTGAGGGTAAGGCATACGGCTTTGGCGCTGATGCCACCAGTGAACAGAGCGTTCTGGCACTGTCACGCGGAGTCGATGAGATTTTTGGCCGCGCCGATCTGCTGGTCTACAGCGCGGGCATTGCCAAAGCGGCGTTCATCAGCGATTTCCAACTCGGCGATTTCGACCGTTCACTACAGGTTAATTTGGTGGGCTACTTCCTGTGCGCTCGAGAGTTCTCCCGGCTGATGATCCGCGACGGTATTGAGGGACGCATTATCCAGATCAACTCAAAATCCGGCAAAGTGGGTAGCAAACACAACTCCGGCTACAGTGCCGCAAAATTTGGCGGTGTGGGCTTAACGCAATCGCTGGCATTAGACCTGGCTGAGTATGGGATTACCGTCCATTCTCTGATGCTCGGGAACCTCCTTAAATCCCCTATGTTCCAGTCTTTACTACCGCAGTATGCGACCAAGCTCGGCCTCAAGACTGACGAAGTGGAACAGTATTACATTGATAAAGTGCCGCTTAAGCGCGGCTGCGACTATCAGGATGTACTGAATATGCTGCTGTTCTACGCCAGCCACAAAGCTTCCTACTGCACCGGACAATCGATCAACGTCACCGGCGGCCAGGTTATGTTCTAAGAGAAGTCATGTTCGATGGCGCTGCGCCAGGAAACCTGCCGATACCGCATCCTGTATCGGCCAGAAAGGCGCAGCGGTCATCTGACAACCAGGAGTTCGATATGATCTCAGCACTGATTACCGTCGCCATTATTGCCTGGTGCGCGCAGCTGGCTTTGGGAGGTTGGCAAATTTATCGTTTTAATCGTGCATTCGATAAGCTCTGCCAGTTTGGGCGAGTCGGCGTAGGACGCTCCGGTGGCCGTTTTAAACCGCGCGTTATCGTCGCCATTGCACTTGATGAGCAACTGCATGTCGCAGACACGCTCTTTATGAAAGGGCTTACCGTGTTTGCCAAGCCGACTAAAATTGCCACCATATTGGGCAAACATATTGATGAATTACAGCCTGATGTGATCTTTCCCCATGATCCGCTATTGCAGAATGCTCTATCATTAGCGCTTAAACTGAAACATTGATAATTTCGTTGTGAATGCTATTAGCTTGCGAAGTTATCATTTCGATAATTTAATTCAGGGTAATCGCATCTATGAAACCTCGTCAGCGCCAGGCCGCCATCTTAGAGCACCTGCAAAAACAGGGGAAATGCTCGGTCGAAGAACTTGCCCTGCACTTCGACACCACTGGCACCACCATCCGCAAAGACCTGGTCATTCTGGAAGATGCCGGAACCGTCATTCGTACCTACGGGGGCGTGGTGTTGAATAAAGATGAATCCGACCCGCCAATCGATCATAAAACGCTGATTAATACCCGTAAAAAAGAGCTGATCGCCGAGGCCGCCATCGACTTTATTCATGATGGTGACTCAATCATTCTTGATGCCGGAAGCACCGTTTTGCAGATGGTGCCAATGCTGGCCCGCTTTCGTAACATCACCGTGATGACCAACAGCCTGCATATTGTTAACGCGCTTGCAGAGCTGGATAACGAGCAGACAATCCTGATGCCCGGCGGGACTTTCCGCAAAAAATCGGCGTCATTTCACGGACAGCTGGCAGAAAATGCCTTCGCGCAGTTCAGTTTTGATAAACTCTTCATGGGCACCGATGGTATCGATCTTAACGCCGGAGTGACCACTTTTAACGAGGTCTATACCGTCAGTAAAGCGATGTGCAACGCCGCTCGCGAAGTGATTCTGATGGCAGACTCATCAAAATTCGGACGTAAAAGCCCTAATGTGGTGTGCAGTCTGGAAAGCGTCGATAAATTGATTACCGATGCAGGTATCGATCCAGCGTTTCGTCAGGCGCTGGAAGAAAAAGGGATTGAAGTAATCATAACCGGAGAAAGCAATGAGTGATGCACTACTAAATGCGGGCCGTCAGACATTGATGCTGGAATTACAAGAAGCCAGCCGTCTGCCGGAGCGTTTGGGCGATGATTTTGTTCGCGCAGCCAAAACCATTATCCACTGTGATGGCAAAGTGATTGTCTCCGGTATGGGTAAATCAGGTCATATCGGCAAGAAAATAGCCGCCACGCTCGCCAGCACCGGCACCCCAGCCTTTTTTGTTCACCCGGCAGAAGCGCTGCACGGTGACTTAGGGATGGTAGAAAGCCGCGACGTGATGCTGTTTATCTCCTACTCCGGCGGCGCGAAAGAACTTGATCACATCATTCCCCGCCTGAAAGAGAAATCCGTCGTGCTGCTGGCGATGACCGGCAAAGCCAACTCTCCGCTAGCGCTGGCGGCTGACGCCGTGCTGGATATTGCCGTCGAACGTGAAGCCTGTCCGATGCACCTTGCCCCAACGTCCAGCACCGTCAACACGCTGATGATGGGTGACGCGCTGGCTATCGCCGTAATGCAGGCTCGTGGTTTCAACGAAGAAGATTTTGCCCGCTCGCATCCCGCCGGGGCGCTTGGCGCACGCCTGTTAAACCGCGTGCATCATCTGATGCGCCAGGATGTCGATACCCCACAGGTGAGCATCCACGCCAGCGTTATGGATGCAATGCTTGAACTCAGCCGTACCGGGATGGGGATGGTCGCGGTCTGCGACGATCAGTCTCAGGTGCAAGGCGTCTTTACCGACGGCGACCTGCGTCGCTGGCTCGTCGGCGGCGGCACGCTGGCTGATATTGTGACTGATGCGATGACCAAAGGCGGCGTGACGCTTAACGATCAGGCGCGCGCTATTGATGCCAAAGAACAGCTGATGAAGCTGAAAATCAGCGCCGCTCCGGTGGTCGATGAACACCACCGTCTGGTCGGCGCCATCAATTTACACAACTTCTACCAGGCCGGAATTCTTTAATCCTTCAGCCCCAGACGTTTCGCCAGCCGGTGCAGGTTGGCGACGTCTGTCTCCAGCGCCCGCGCGCTCGCCGCCCAATTATGCTGATGCGTTTCCAGCGCGTTGCGAATCATCTCCCGCTGAAAATGCTCCGTAGCGTCACGCAGATTGTTGACCGCCGCGATAGGCGTTGACGCAGGCATTTCGGCAACCGCCGTACTCATTGCCCCTTCCTGGAACGCAAAGTGCTGTACCTCCAGCACCACTTCTCCGCTGCTGCGGGCCGCCCGCGCCAGAACCACCGCACGGTGCACCGCATGTTCCAGCTCGCGCACATTTCCCGGCCAGCCGTAGTTTTGCAGATGCACCCGCGCGGCCGTGCTTAGCACCACACGCGACAGCCCCAGGCGCAGCCGACACTGCTCGCAGAAATAGCCCGCCAGCAGCACCACGTCGTCACCACGTTCGCGCAGCGGCGGCACAAACAGCGGGAATACGCTCAGACGATGGAACAGGTCAGCGCGGAAATTACCCGCCAGCACTTCATCACGCAGGTCGCGGTTGGTAGCAGCCAGCACCCGCACGTCCACGCGCAGGCTGCGATCGTCACCCACGCGCTGAATATCGCCATATTGCAAAACGCGCAGCAGCTTGGCCTGCAGGGCCAGCGACAGTTCGCCGATTTCATCGAGGAACAGCGTCCCGTTATCCGCCATTTCAAACTTGCCGCTACGGTTGCTGATGGCACCGGTAAAGGCGCCCTTCACGTGACCAAACAGCTCGCTTTCGGCGACGCTTTCCGGCAGCGCGGCGCAGTTCAGGTACACCAGCGGGCTAACCGCGCGCGGCGAACCTTCGTGAATCGCTTTCGCCACCAGCTCTTTGCCGGTGCCGGTTTCACCGCTAATCAGCACGTTCAAATCAGAGGCTGCGACAATCTCAATCTCTTTTTTCAGCTGCATCATGCCCGGCGACAAGCCAATCATCTGTGTCTCTTTGACCTGTTCAAAGTCACTCGCCGAACCGGGCAGCATGTTCTGACTTTCCAGCTGTTCTATCAGCAGCGCATTGCTCAGCGCTCCCGCCGCCAGCGCGGCAATCAGCCGCAGCTCTTCATCGCTGAACACGTCGAACTGGTCCGGCGACATGCCGTCGAGGGTCAGCGCGCCAATTAAATTTTGTCCGGCAAACAGCGGCAGGCCGATACAGGCGTGGACTTTTAAGCTCTCCTGGCCGGGAATCAGGCCATCGTAGGGGTCGGGCAAATCGCTATCCGCCGGGAAGCGAACCACATCACCGGCGCGGGCGATAGCCTCCAGACGCGGATGCCCTTCCAGCGTGAAGCGTCTGCCGAGAACATCTTTGGCCAGCCCATCAATCGCCAGCGGAATAAACTGCCGCGCGTCATAGCGCAGCAGCGCCGACGCATCGCACTCCAGCACCTGACGCAGCGTGGTGATCAGCCGCTGAAAACGGTCCTGATGACCGACACCGCGTTGTAATTCAATGGCGATGCCTGCCAGCACGTCTACGGAAAAGCTCATGGCAACCTCACAGTCATTTTGACAATGCATGATGTCATATTGACAATATTTAGCATAGTCATTTTGACTAACAACAAAGAGGTATAAATTATTAATATTATATAAATCAATAAATTAAAAAGTTGGCACGCAGCCTGCAATAAGCAAAACATCTTTTTTGAAAAACGCTGAATTAATTATTGAGGTTGCTATGTCTATTCTGGTTAAAAATAACATTCATTGGGTTGGCCAACGTGACTGGGAAGTTCGTGATTTCCACGGCACCGAATATAAAACACTGCGCGGCAGCAGCTACAACAGCTACCTTATTCGTGAAGAGAAAAACGTCCTGATCGACACCGTCGACCATAAGTTCAGCCGCGAATTCGTGCAAAACCTGCGCGGCGAAATCGACCTCGCAGACATTGACTACATCATCATTAACCACGCGGAAGAAGACCACGCGGGTGCGCTGACCGAACTGATGGCGCAGATCCCGGACACGCCAATCTACTGCACCGCCAACGCCATTGACTCCATCAACGGCCATCACCATCACCCGGAATGGAACTTCCACGTGGTGAAAACCGGCGACTCGCTGGATATTGGCAACGGCAAACAGCTGATCTTCGTTGAAACGCCAATGCTGCACTGGCCAGACAGCATGATGACCTACATGACCGGCGATGCGGTTCTGTTCAGTAACGACGCCTTCGGCCAGCACTACTGCGACGAACGCCTGTTCAACGATGAAGTTGACCAAACCGAACTGTTTGAACAGTGCCAGCGCTACTACGCCAACATTCTGACGCCGTTCAGCCGCCTGGTGACGCCAAAAATCACCGAGATCCTCGGCTTTAACCTGCCGGTCGATATGATTGCCACCTCGCACGGCGTGGTATGGCGTGAAAACCCAACCCAGATCGTTGAGCTGTACCTGAAATGGGCCGCCGACTATCAGGAAGACCGCATCACCGTCTTCTACGACACCATGTCCAACAACACCCGCATGATGGCGGACGCGATTGCTCAGGGCATCAACGAAGTTGACCCGAACGTGGCGGTGAAAATCTTCAACGTCGCCCGCAGCGATAAAAATGAAATCCTGACCAACGTGTTCCGCTCAAAAGGCGTGCTGGTCGGCACCTCAACCATGAACAACGTGATGATGCCGAAAATCGCCGGCCTGGTCGAAGAGATGACCGGCCTGCGCTTTCGTAATAAACGCGCCAGTGCCTTTGGCTCCCACGGCTGGAGCGGCGGCGCGGTAGACCGTCTGTCCACCCGTCTGCAGGATGCCGGTTTTGAAATGTCGCTGAGCCTGAAAGCCAAATGGCGCCCGGATCTCGATGCGCTGGAAGTCTGTCGCCAGCACGGCCGTGAAATTGCCCGCCAGTGGGCGCTGGCACCGCTGCCGGAAGCGACGGCGAAAACTGACTCAGCAAAAGACGACTGCGCCTGTGCCGCAGCGGCAGCCGCCGACCTTGGCCCAAGCATGCAGTGCAGCGTTTGCCAGTGGGTATACGACCCAGCAAAAGGTGAACCGAACCAGGACGTCCAGCCAGGTACACCGTGGAGTGAAGTCCCGGATAACTTCCTGTGCCCGGAATGCTCGTTAGGCAAAGATGTCTTCGACGTGATGGCAACGGAGGCAAAATGAATCATGGCATCGTGATCGTTGGCTCGGGCTTCGCCGCCCGCCAACTGGTGAAAAATATCCGTAAGCAGGATATGAGCGTCAAATTGACGCTCATCGCCGCCGACAGTATCGACGAATACAACAAACCGGACTTAAGCCACGTGGTCAGTCGCGGGCAAACCGCGGCCGACCTCACCCTGCAAACCGCCGGTGAGTTCGCCGAACAGTACAACCTGAATCTGTTTCCGCAGACCTGGGTGACCGGAATCGACGCCGAGGCGCACGTGGTCAAAAGCCAAAACCACGAATGGCACTACGACAAACTGGTCCTGGCGACCGGTGCGTCAGCCATCGTGCCGCCGGTACCGGGCAAAGAGCTGATGCTGACCCTCAACAGCCAGCAGGAGTTTGGCGCGGCGCAAAGTACGCTGCGCGATGCTAAACGGGTGCTGATTATCGGCGGCGGTTTGATTGGTAGCGAGCTGGCGATGGACTTCTGCCGCGCCGGCAAAGCGGTCACCGTGGTGGATAACTCGGCCAGCGTGCTGGCTTCGCTCATGCCGCCAGAGGTGAGCAGCCGTCTGCAGCATCGTCTGACCGATATGGGCATTCACCTGCTGCTGAAAAGCCAGCTGCAGGGGCTGGAGCAGACGACGACCGGTATTCGCGCAAGCTTTGACCGCGACCGCCACGTGGAAGTCGATGCGGTGGTTGCCGCCACCGGCCTGCGCCCGGAAACGGCGCTGGCGCGGATGGCGGGTCTGGAGATTAACCGCGGCGTAAAAGTCGATAGCACGCTGCAAACCAGCCATCCGGATATCTATGCGCTGGGTGACTGCGCCGAGATCAACGGCGCGGTGATGCCATTCCTGCAGCCCATCTTGATGAGCGCCATGTGTCTGGCAAAAAATCTGCTCGGCCAGTCCGGCGAGCTGAAGCTGCCGAATATGCTGGTGAAGGTGAAAACGCCGGATCTGCCGCTGCACCTGGCGGGGGAAACCCGCCGTCAGGATCTGAGCTGGACTATTGAGACACGCGCCGACGGTATGCTGGCGCAAGGCTACGACCAAAACCAGCAGCTACGGGCTTTCGTGGTTAGCGAAGAAAGAATGAAAGAGGCCTTTGGCTTGTTGAAGTCGTTGGTCAGTTAATCGGTAAACGCTTTGTCCACTGTTTGATTTAACCTCATGCGCAAGGAAGCGCAAAAGTCGCATGCTTGCCCCGCTGCCCCGGGGCTTTTTTTTGCCTGACGTTGGGCGGGCGCTCGCCCAGACGCAATTTTTAACGCACCACCAGCGCGTCATAGTTGCGCCAACGGTAGTTGACCATCGACACTAGCCAGCACAGCGCAAACAGGCCAATCACCACAAAACCGGCGTTACCAAGATTATCGCTCAGCAGCGCCACGTCGCTCCACAGCCCGCCGGTTAAGGCAAACTTATCCATAATCAGCCCCAGCGCTTCCAGCCCGCCGATAAACAGTGCCACCACCACCGAGGCTCCGGTGATGGTCATATTGTAATAGAGCTTACGCTGCGGCTTATTGAACGCCCAACCGTAGGCGCCAACCATCAGGATATTATCGAGGGTATCCACCAGCGCCATACCGCTGGCAAACAGCGCGGGGAAGACCATAATCGACCACATCGACATCCCGCTGGAAGCGCTGGCCGCCGAGATCCCCAGCACGCCGATTTCGGTGGCGGTATCAAAACCCAGACCGAACAGAAAACCCACCAGGTACATATGCCAGCTTTTGCCAATCAGGCGGAAGGTACGACTAAACAGCGCGCTCATCAGCCCACCGGCAACCGGTGCGTCCGTATCGATGCGCTGCCCTTTTTTCAGCGCCTGGAAACTGCGCCACACGCTGCGCAGGATAATCAGGTTCACCAGCGCCATCGCCAGCAGGAATATCGCCGACACCGCGGTGCCAATAATGCTGCCGGTGTCGTGGAACCAGCTCATCTTATGCTGGAAGGCGGTCGCCGTGGCGGCAATGGCCACCGATGCCAGCACCACAATCGACGAGTGTCCCAGCGAGAACCAGGCACCGACGCCGAACGGGCGCTTGCCCTGCTGCATCATTTTGCGGGTGACGTTATCAATCGCCGCAATGTGGTCAGCATCCACCGCATGGCGCAGGCCGTAGCCCCACGCCAGCAGGCTGGCGGCCATCAGCGCGCCGTTATGACCAAATGCCTGCCACGCCCAGCCCCAGGCCAATAAATTCGCCAGCAGCAAAACCAGCACCAGCAGCGATGCACGCGGCTGCTGGCGAAGCGCATTGAACAACATGAGAACTCCTTACGCCTGAGCTCGGGCAGCGGCGATCACCGCCTGCCCGAATGAAATCGCCCCATCACCGGCGGGTAAACGCTTCGGAAAGAGCAACGTGAAATCGGATAAATAGTGCGAAAGCCGGGCGCGCAGCAGCGCGTTGTGCAGCACGCCGCCGCCAAAGGCGAGCGTAGAAATACCGGCCTGCTGCGCATGTGCCCGCATCATATCGGCCACACCGCGCGCCAGCGCATCGTGAAACGCCCACGCTTTTTCGGCGGGCGCGGCCTGCCAGCTTAGCCAGCGTTGCCAGAAGGTCGCCAGATCCAGCTGATTGCCGACAACCGGCATCGTTACCGGGTGCGCCACGCTATGACTGGTGGCGGCAAGTGCCTCAAGACGACAGGCCGCCTCCCCTTCATAGCTCAGCGTTTCCGGCGCGCAGCCCAGCGCGCAGGCGACTGCGTCAAACAGACGGCCGCAGGAAGAGGCGCGCGGGCTGTTTATTCCACGCGAAATCGCCTGCGCCAGCAGCGGCCAGTTGTGGTGCTGCACGCTTTGAGTTTCGGCGAAAGCCTGCCAGTCCGGCACAAACGCCAGGCACTGTGTCAGCAGATTGCGCCACGGCTGTCGCGCCGCCAGATCGCCGCCCGGCAGCGCCACCGCCGGCAGCCCGCCGAGATGTTCGCAGTGGCGATAGCTCACGCGCAGGCACTCGCCGCCCCATAAAGCACCAGACTCCCCCATGCCAATACCGTCGAGCGCCATCGCAATCACTTCGCCGCCGTCCAGCGGCCAATCGTGCTCGGCAAGACAGGCGGCAATGTGCGCGTGGTGATGCAGCACGCGCTGGACGGGCGGACCGCTGGCCAGCGCCCATTGCGATGAGCGATAGCCGTCATGAAAATCGGCTACCACGGCCTGCGGGGTAAAGTCGTAAATCGCCTGCATCAGGCGCAGCGCCTGCTGCCATTGGCTTTCCACGCCGTCATCGGTCAGGTCGCCAAAGTGCTGGCTGACCACCGCCTGGTCGCCACGCGCCAGACAGAAGGTATTTTTCATATCTGCGCCGAGGCATAGCGTTGGCGGCACATCGTGAAAACCCGGAGGCAGCGGCAGCGCGTCCGGCACATAGCCGCGGGAACGGCGCAGCATTTCGCCGCTCTGGCGTACCACCGAATCATCCATACGCTGGACGATATCGCGATTGTGCAGCAGAAAACCGTCGGCAATATCGGCGAGATCGTGTTGCGCCTGCTGATTGGTCAACGCCGGTGGTTTGCCACTCAGGTTGCCGGAAGTCATCACCAGCGGGCGCCCCAGCGCCTGCATCAGCAAATGTTGAAGCGGGTTGGCAGGGAGCATCACGCCCACTTCAGCCAGATCTGGCGCAATCCCGGCGCACAGGCCGGGCAGCTGATTTTTAGCCACCAGCACAATCGGTGCGGCGGGGGTGGTTAAGAGCGACGCGGCCTCCAGCGGCAGCGCGTCGGCAGTGGGCACCATCACCGCCAGCGGTTTGGCCGGGCGATGTTTACGGGCGCGAAGCGTAGCCACCGCCTGCGAATTCTCCGCGTCGCAGGCCAGATGGAAACCGCCAATGCCTTTCACGGCGACGATCCCACCCGCGTCCAGCATGGCGACAGCGGCCTGCAGCGCCGCTTCTTTTTGCAGTTTTTGCTCAGCACTTTGCCACATGAGCCACGGGCCGCATTCAGCACAGGCCACCGGCTGGGCGTGAAAACGTCGGTCGTAAGGATTGCGGTATTCTGCCTCGCAGCTTTTACACAGCGGGAACGCCGCCATCACCGTCAGCGGCCGGTCGTACGGCATGGCGTTGATGATGGTAAAGCGCGGCCCGCAGTGGGTGCAGTTGATAAACGGATAGCGGTAGCGACGCTCTCCGGGGTCGTTCATCTCCGCGAGACAGGCGGGGCACGTTGCCGCGTCGGGGACAATTTGCGTACTCATCGCCCCCGCGCCGCTCTCGCGAATCACAAAATCGGTAGGGATCGTCGGCCAGTCATAGGGCTCGACGTGGGTACTATCAATGCGCGCAAGCGGCGGGCAGTGCTGATACAGCGCGGCGATAAAGTCCACCTCATCACCGTACAGTCGCAGCAGCACGCCGGCGCTGTCATTACAGACATCGCCAAGACGCTCGCGCCGTTTCGCCTGTTGCCAGACAAAGGGGCGAAAACCCACCCCCTGAACTTTGCCGCAGATGCGGATCTGCACACCGTTTGCACGCATTTGTTTACCCGAGCGCCGCCACTTTCAGACGCGTTTTCATCGACTGATAGCTTTCTTGCGCATAGTTTTCGGCCCAGCGCTGATCGTCAATCGCTTCAACCTTCACCGCGCAATACTTGGTTTCCGGCGTTTTCGAGATAGGATCGAGGTTATCCTGGGTCAGTTCGTTGCAGGCACCAATCCACCATTGGTAGGTCATGTACACGCTGCCGTGGTTGATACGTTCGCTGACGTTGGCGCGGCTAATCACTTTGCCACGACGCGAAGAGACCCACACCAGCTGCTGGTCGCGGATGTTCAGCAGTTGCGCATCCGTTGGGTTTATCTGCACAAAGCCGGGTTCATCAGCCAGCGATTGCAGCGCCGCGCAGTTACCGGTCATTGAACGACAGGAGTAGTGGCCCACTTCGCGCACGGTGCAGAGCACCAGCGGGAAATCCGCATCCGGGATTTCAGCCGGTGCGCGCCACGGTGCGGCAAACAGATGGCCCTTGCCGTCCGGCGTCGCAAACTGGTTGTCTTCATACAGATACTGGGTACCCGGATGGTCGAGCGTCGGACACGGCCACTGCACATGGCCCATATCACCCATTTTCTCGTAGGTGACGCCGTAGAACAGCGGGCACAGCTCGCGCATTTCGTCCCAGATTTGCTGGTTGTCGTCGTAATGCATTGGGTAGCCCATTTCGCGGGCCAGCAGGCTGATGATTTCCCAGTCGCGCTTCACGTTGTAGGTCGGTTCGATGGCCTTTTCAAAACGCTGGAAGCCGCGGTCGGCGCAGGTAAAGACGCCGCCATGTTCGCCCCATGAGGTGGCTGGTAGCAGCACGTCCGCCTGCTCGGCGGTTTTGGTCATAAAGATGTCCTGCACCACCACGAAGTCGAGGGCTTCAAACCCTTTGCGCACCAGCCCTAAATCAGCCTCGGTTTGCAGCGGGTCTTCGCCCATGATGTAGTAGGCTTTCACCTTCCCTTCCAGCGCCAGATGCGGCACTTCGGTGATCCGCACGCCGACTTTGTCGTCCATCAGGCTGGCATCAATCCCCCACGCGTGGGCAAACTTCTCGCGTACGGCAGGGTCAACCACGTCCTGATAGCCTGGGAACTGGTTCGGCAGCACGCCCATATCGCATGCCCCCTGGACGTTGTTTTGCCCGCGCACCGGGCCAACGCCGACGTTTTCACGCCCGAGATTGCCGGTCAACAACGCCAAGCTTGCCAGCCCTTTCACCACGTCAACCGCCTGGCCAAACTGAGTGACGCCCATGCCCCACATAATGGTGGCGGACGGTGCAGCGGCGTAGGTGCGCATGGCTTGACGCACCTGCTGCGCCGGGATACCGGTCAGATGTTCTACCGCTTCCGGGGCGTAGTCTTTGACCACTTCGCGCATCTCATCAAGCCCGGTAGTAAAACGAGATACGTACTCCTGGTCGTAGAGATTTTCTTCCAGCAGCACATGGGCGAAGGCGTTCACCAGCGCCATATTGCTGCCGTTGCGCATTTGCAGATGCTGGTCGGCGATACGCGCGGTTTCAATGCGCCGCGGGTCGCAGACGATAATTTTGGCCCCTTTGTCTTTAGCTTTAATGACGCGACGCGCCACGATCGGGTGCGAATCCGCACAGTTGTAGCCAAAGACCAGCAGGCAGCGCGAGTTTTCGATATCGCCAATGCTGTTACTCATCGCGCCGTTGCCCAGTACATCCTGCAACCCCGCCACCGACGGGCCGTGGCACACGCGCGCACAGCAGTCGACGTTGTTGGTATGCAGCACACCGCGGGCAAATTTTTGCATCACATAGTTGGTTTCATTGCCGGTGCCGCGCGATGACCCGGTGGTCATAATCGCGCGCGGCCCGAATTTGGCTTTGATATCGCCAAGACGCTTCGCGGTGTAGCGAATCGCCTCATCCCAGCTCACGGGAGTGAATTTGCCGCCCTTTTCATAGCGGATCATCGGCTGTGTTAATCGTGGCGTCAGCAGCTTGGTATCGTTAAGGAAGTCCCAGCCGTAGTAGCCTTTCAGACACAGTTCGTTTTGGTTGGTTTGGCCGTCAGCGGCCTCAGCACGGATAATTTTACCGTTATCGACAACCAGCTTCAGCTTGCAACCCGCGCCACAGTAAGGGCATACACTCGTGATTTTTTTCATCAGTAACAGACCTGTTAAAAGAGAAATTAAGGGATTTTAGAAAGAGATCGACGTCGCCACGTCCAGCGCGGTACGACGGCGCTTCTCAGCGCTCAGCTGTTCGAGCTTGTCGCGGTCAACGCAGAACAGCGCGTGGGTCGGGCAGGCTTCCATACAGGCCGGGCCGGCTTCGCGGTGGAAGCACAGATCGCACTTGTTGGCTTCTGCTTTCTCCGCACGAATTTTCAGTCCGGAACCACTGTTACGCACAACGGGACGCACCACCACTTCCATCGCGCCGTACGGGCACGCCACGACGCAGGTTTTACAGCCAATGCAGCGTTCCTGCATGACGTGAATAAAACCTTTGTCGCGGATAATCGCGCCGTTCGGGCAGACGTTGGCGCACGGGGCGTCTTCGCACTGGCGACAAGCGGTGGCGGTGGACACATCCATCCCTTTAATAACGTGGATACGCGGCAGGAAAGATTGTGGCGTCAGGGCTGCGCAGTCCTGATCTTCCTGGTGGGAAACCACACATGCGACTTCGCATGTCCGGCAGCCAATACATTTACTCGCATCAGCAATGATGAAACGGTTCATCAACTTCTCCAGCAATGACAATGAATTGTGCGGGAGAATGCATTAATCGAGCCAACTTTTATTAAGCTGATTATTAAGGATATTTTTTGGCGGTAACGGCAGGAATGGCTGTCATCGACATTAATGACGATGACAGCTGACGAAATTAGGCGTGCGGGCCTGAGACTATCGAATCGCGTTCGATAAGCTCGCCGGGGAAGGTTTGTTGATACTTAAAGTCACCGCCGTCGAGCATAAAAATAAGCCGGTTGATGGTCTCTTTAATCATCTCGGTGACCGGGATACGCACGCTGGATAGCGCCGGAATCATATAGGGCGCCAGCGCAATATCATCGAAGCCAATCACCGACACCTGCTGCGGAACGCTGACGCCATGGGCGTGAAGCTGCTTGATGGCCCCGACCGCCATATCGTCGTTGCTGGCAACCAGCGCGCTAAAGCTGGCCTGACGCTCACGCAGCGTATCCACGCCGGCCGCGCCGGTGGCCGGGGTCCATTTTCCTTCGACAATCAGTTCGTCACGTAGCGCAATACCGTGCTTTGTCAGGGCATCTTTGTAGCCGGAAAGACGCTCAATACCGGTCGGTGAATCCAGCGAACCGGTGATAAAAGCGATATCGCGATGGCCGCGGGCAATAAGTTTTTCCACCGCCTGCTGGCTGGCCGATTTCTGATCGCAATAGACGCAGTGGCTGCTGTTGCGCCGGAGCCGACGGTTAATCACCAGCACCGGCTGTTGCTGCTGTTGAATAATATCGTCAATTTCGTCGACGCTTAAAAAGCGCGGATAAATAATGATGCCGTCGCAGCGCAGGTCGAGCAGATACTGAATCGCCTCGCGTTCTTCCTGCGCGCTGTGTTTACCATCGGCCAGAATCAGCCGCCGCCCCTGCGCTTCGGTCATGCTCGCCGCGTGAAACAGCAGCTCGCTGAAGTAGACGCCGTGGTACAGCGTGTTGGTCACCACCAGCCCCAGCGTTTGGGTCTTTTTGGTCGCCAGATTGCGCGCCAGCAAATTCGGCCGATAGCCGCTTTCTTCTATCGCCAGAAACACCCGGTCTTTGGTCTCCTGGCTCACGTAGCCGTTTCCCGACAGCACCCGGGAGACGGTGGCTTTCGAGACGCCCGCCCGTCGTGCCACCTCCAGCATCGTCGTCATGATAGATATCCTTGAAAAATCATTTGCCCGCAGTGTACTTCACCGTTTGGTGATTTTCAGCAACTGCGGAAAACACGGAAAGTCAGTACCGAAGGGTTTGTGTGATCGGTTTCACGAATAAATTAAAAACAAATTTTAACTCTTGAGATCGCAAAATAAACACATGATGATTATGTGGAACCGGTTTCCTATACAGCGTTTCATTGCGCCTCATTCCCGGCAATGGACGAAAAGTACCCTACTGATAAAACAGGATAAAATCCGATGTCTAAAAATTATGCGGCTCTGGCGCAATCCGTCGTCGGCGCGCTGGGCGGGGTGGATAACATCACCGCCGTCACCCACTGCATGACCCGTCTGCGCTTCGTGCTGAAAGACGATACGCTGGTGGATAGCGCGACCCTCAAAGGCATCAGCGGCGTGATGGGCGTGGTACGTAACGACAATCAGTGCCAGGTGATTATCGGCAATACCGTCTCGCAAGCTTTCCGTGAAGTGGTGAGCCTGCTGCCGGGCGATATGCAGCCTGCCGCGCCGGTTGGGAAACCGAAACTCACCTTAAAACGCATCGGCGCCGGGATCCTCGACGCGCTGATCGGCACCATGTCGCCGCTGATCCCCGCCATTATCGGCGGATCGATGGTCAAACTGCTGGCGATGATCCTCGAGATGACCGGCGTGCTGCCAAAAGGTGCCCCGACGCTCACCATCCTGACGGTGATTGGCGACGGTGCATTCTTCTTCCTGCCGCTGATGGTCGCCGCTTCTGCGGCGGTTAAATTCAAAACCAACATGTCGCTGGCTATCGCTATCGCCGGGGTGCTGGTGCACCCGAGCTTTATCGAGCTGATGGCCAAAGCCGCGCAGGGTGAGCACGTTGAGTTCGCCTATATTCCGGTGACCGCGGTGAAATACACCTACACGGTGATCCCGGCGCTGGTGATGACCTGGTGTCTGTCATACATCGAGCGTTGGGTGGATAAAATCACCCCGGCGGTCACCAAAAACTTCCTCAAACCGATGCTGATTGTGCTGATTGCCGCGCCGCTGGCGATCCTGCTGATCGGCCCTATCGGTATCTGGATCGGTAGCGCTATCTCCGCGCTGGTGTACACCATCCACGGCTATCTCGGCTGGCTGTCCGTCGCCATTATGGGCGCGCTGTGGCCGCTGCTGGTGATGACCGGGATGCACCGCGTCTTTACCCCTACCATCATTCAGACCATCGCCGAAACCGGCAAAGAAGGGATGGTAATGCCGTCAGAAATTGGCGCCAACCTGTCGCTCGGCGGCTCGTCGCTGGCGGTGGCCTGGAAAACCAAAAACCCGGAGCTGCGTCAGACTGCACTGGCCGCAGCCGCGTCCGCCATTCTGGCCGGTATTTCTGAGCCTGCGCTGTACGGTGTCGCCATTCGTCTGAAGCGCCCGCTGATTGCCAGCCTAATTAGCGGCTTTATCTGTGGCGGTATCGCCGGTGCAGCCGGTCTTGCCAGCCATTCAATGGCCGCACCAGGCCTGTTTACCAGCGTGCAGTTCTTCGACCCGTCAAATCCGATGACTATCGTCTGGGTCTTCGGCGTGATGGCGCTGGCGGTGGTGCTGTCCTTCGTGCTGACGCTGATTCTGGGCTTTGAAGATATTCCGCTTGAGGACGCCGCCGCCGACGCGCGCAAGCGTCAGGCCACTCAGCCAGCGGGCAACACGGCCACACAAATTTCCTGATTTTTTAAGCGAGGTAACGCATGTCGACATTTCCGCAAGGCTTTCTCTGGGGCGGCGCGCTAGCCGCCAACCAGGCCGAAGGGGCCTATCTTGAGGGCGGCAAAGGTCTGACCACCGTGGATATGATCCCCCACGGAATCAACCGCCTGCCGGTTAAACTCGGCCAGGAGAAGCGCTTTGCGCTACGTGACGATGAGTTCTACCCGAGCCATCAAGCGATCGATTTCTATCATCGCTACAAAGAGGATATTGCCCTGATGGCCGAGATGGGGTTTAGCGTATTTCGCACCTCCATCGCCTGGAGCCGCCTGTATCCAAATGGCGATGAGCTGACGCCAAACGAAGAAGGCATCGCCTTCTATCGTGACCTGTTCCGCGAATGCAAAAAGTACGGCATTGAGCCGCTGGTGACTCTCTGCCACTTCGACGTGCCGATGCATCTGGTCACCGAGTATGGCTCGTGGCGCAATCGCAAAATGGTGGCGTTTTTCACCCGCTATGCGCGGACCTGCTTTGAGGCCTTCGACGGGCTGGTGAAATACTGGCTGACCTTCAACGAAATCAACATCATGCTGCACAGCCCGTTCTCCGGCGCGGGGCTGGTGTTTGAAGAGGGCGAGAATCAGGATCAGGTGAAGTATCAGGCGGCGCACCACGAACTGGTGGCGAGCGCGCTGGCGACCCAAATCGCCCATGAGGTGAACCCGCAAAACCAGGTGGGCTGTATGCTGGCGGGCGGTAATTTCTACCCGTATTCCTGCAAGCCGGAAGACGTGTGGGCGGCACTGGAGAAAGACCGCGAGAATCTGTTCTTTATCGACGTGCAGGCGCGCGGCGCTTATCCGGCCTATTCCGCGCGGGTGTTCCGCGAGAAAGGCGTGACCATCGCCAAAGAGCCGGGTGATGACGAGGCGCTGAAGCATACCGTCGATTTCGTGTCGTTTAGCTACTACGCCTCGCGCTGCGCGTCGGCGGAGATGAACGCCAATAATACCAACGTGGCGAATATCGTTAAGTCACTGAAAAACCCCTATATCGAGGCCAGCGAATGGGGCTGGGGTATCGACCCGCTGGGTCTGCGCATCACCATGAACATGATGTACGACCGCTACCAGAAGCCGCTGTTCCTGGTAGAAAACGGCCTGGGTGCAAAAGACGTGGTGAATGCCAACGGGCAAATTGACGACGATTACCGCATCAGCTACCTGCGCGAGCACATCCGCGCCATGGGCGACGCCATTGAGGATGGTATTCCGGTGATGGGCTACACCACCTGGGGCTGCATTGACCTGGTGGCTGCGTCAACCGGCGAGATGAGTAAACGCTATGGCTTTGTCTACGTCGACCGCGACGACGCGGGCAACGGTACGCTGGCGCGCACGCGCAAGAAATCGTTCTGGTGGTATAAAAAAGTGATTGCCAGCAACGGCGAAGATTTAGCGTAGGAGCCCGTTTTCCCCTCACCCTAACCCTCTCCCCAAAGGGGCGA